>JADKBB010000002.1 GCA_016715195.1 Candidatus Villigracilis proximus | reverse complement strand
AATGCGTAGCGGCAGATTCGTTTTTGCCATGATGCTTGTGATTACTTTGTTCCTGATCAATGTCACCATCGTTCCATTTTTTATTCAGGATTTAGGCGCAATCATTGCCGTTACATCAATCGTAGTAACCATCGCCATTACGGGTCTCGCGATGCCATCCAGTTATTCACTCTCGGGCATTGCGGTTGGAGTTACAGCTGGTTTGATCATATTCCTGATCGACCTGGGCCTCCCCGATAATCGCCTGAATGTACCGCAGCTGGAACAATATGTACCCATTATTGTTATCTTCATTACCATCCCGTTTGGCGTAATTGTCATCAGGGAATTCAGAAAATTCAGTCTGCGAATTAAAGTAGCCTTCAGCATTCTTGTTACCGGCAGCATTATCGTGGCTGCACTTTTAGGTTTTGGCATTGGGCGCGTCGCCTCCATCCTGGATAATCTTTCACAAAAATTTGAAACGAGTGTTGCAGAAAATACCATATTACAAATCAACCGAGTCGTTCAAACAGAAGCTGGTAAAGCCGACATTTTGTTTTCTGAAACTGTAAGTGACGTACTTGGGATTGCAGCGTATCGCGCACAGCTTGAAACTCAACAAGAAATATTTATTGAAGGCGCCTATTGGAATGCCAGTGAAAAAATACTTCGGCTTCCAAATGGGCAATATGGAAATTCGCCCGCCGACCCATCATCCATTTTTATACCAAACATCTACGTTGTCAACGAAGCGTTATTAGCCGATCTAAACACAACCATTTACCTCGATTTTTACGCCACAAGCTTTCTAAAATCACACCCGGAAGTGGTATCCATCTATTACATCAGCGACCTCGGGTACACAACCTATTATCCCAACATAAACCTAGCTAGAAATATTCCTGCGAATTTTGATGTCAAAAACCAATCCTTCTTTTCCATAGCCACCCCGCAAAATAACCCGGAAAAACTACCGCGTTGGACTGATCCATATCAAGACCCGGCCGGAACCGGCTTGATCGTAACGTTGTCTGTACCTGTTTACACAAAAACCGGAGAATTTAAAGGCGTCATTGGCGCAGATATACAACTGACGCAAATTTCAAAAAATATATCCAACATCAAACTTGGCAGTACCGGCTTTGCCTTTCTTGTCGATAAAAATGGAACCATCCTCGCAATGCCCCCGCAAGGATATGCGCTCTTTGGTATGCAGCCGGAAGAGATACCGCTTAACGAAACGCCAAAACAATCCATTATTGCCAAAGGCACAGACGAGTTACAGGCAATCACTCAAAAGATTATCAGCGGCGAAACAAGCCTCGATATCATTCAGATCAACAATGTCAATAACTATATTGGGTACGCACCTCTGCAAACCCCAGGCTACAGACTCGCCATCATCGCGCCGTCAAGTGAATTAAACATCGGCCTGATCACATCACGCGACGAATTACAAAAAGAGATCGACGCTTCATTTCAGGGAGCCATTACAATTTTGGTATTCCTTTTTATTGGATCGCTTCTTATCAGCCTCTGGGTCGGCCAGGTAATTACGAAACCACTCGTAAACCTTACGAAAACAGTTGAAGATGTAGCCGCAGGCAATCTCTCTGCGCGTGCCAACGTGGAAGCTCAGGATGAAACCGGCTTGCTGGCCGCTTCCATAAATATCATGACCGAAAGATTAAATGATACGCTTTCAGGTCTTGAAGAACGCGTTGCCGAACGCACGCAGGAACTCGAAAACGCAAACGAAAAAAATACCCGTCGCGCAAATCAATTTGAGGCTATTGCACGTGTTGCGCAGACCATCAGGTCCACACAAGCATTAGAGGCGCTCCTTCCGCTCATCACAGTTGCCATCTCTGAGAATTTTGATTTTTACCATGTTGGCATCTTCCTGCTTGATACGCGCCGCGAATACGCAGTGCTTGTCGCCGCGAACAGCGAAGGTGGAAAGAAAATGCTGGGACGTAACCATCGTCTGCTCATTGGAGATGGAATCGTAGGCTACGCAACCAACAGCGGACAACCCCGCGTCGCACTTAACGTCGGGCTTGATTCTGCTTACTTCAATAACCCGGACCTTCCAGATACACTCTCCGAAATTGCCCTCCCCCTTCGCATTGGTTCCGAAACATTCGGCGCGTTGGATGTGCAAAGCAATCAACTAAATGCCTTTGCCGAGGAAGATATCAACATCCTTTTAACACTGGCAGATCAGGTAAGTGTAGCCATTCAAAATGCGCGCTCCTACCAACAAACCCGCGAAGCGCTCGAACAAGCCGAAGCCGCATCAATCCAATTAAGTGGGCAGCAATGGAAACAATTCCTCACACGCCAGAATGTTCAAGGGTTCTCGTTCGATGGCGTGGATACAATACAACTCAATCAATCTGACAAGCAGCGCCCGCATAGCCTTTCAATTCCACTTACTTTGCGTGGCACAAAGATCGGCACCATAAAACTCAACGCAGCAAATCCAGACCGTATATGGACAAATGATGAGATCGCAATGGTGCAAGCAGCAGCCGAAAGAACCTCGTTCGCTCTTGAAAATGCCCGATTGCTTCAAGAAGCGCAAAAACGCGCGGCAAAAGAACGTACAATCGGTGAAATCTCGGCAAAAATCGGCAGTACAAGTAACCTTGAAAACATCCTTCAAACCGCCATCCAGGAATTGGGAAACACCCTGCCCGGAACAGATATTGCCATTCAATTTAGTACAAATCAGGAGACTGAATGATCAAAAGATTGTTTAGCCCGCCAGTTTTCGACAGCCCGGAATACAATTTCCGCGCGAAATTCATTAACGGTTTTGCATGGGTTGTGATCGCTGTGTTTATGTTTTCCCTGATCCCCACTTTTGGACCAGATGCAGATGAAAATGCGGCCAGTACAGGCATCGTTCTGACCGGCTTAATTTTCGTGATGTTTCTATCACTTTATTTACTGCGAAGAGGGAACTTAAATGCCAGCGGGGCAGTGATTGTAATTCTTGGCTGGCTGGGACTTGGAATACAAGCATACACAGCCGATGGCGTAAAAGACGTGGTCATCATTGCTTACATTGCGGTCAGTTTGCTTGCCAGTATTGTTATCAACTGGCGCATAGGAAGTTTTATCACCCTTCTTAGCATTGGAGCAATTTGGGGTCTTGCATTTCTCGAAACGAATGGATATATTACCCCGCGCGTTCAGGAACCCCTTGCATTTTCACGCGATCTCTCTCTCGTGTTTATTATCATTGCAGTACTTATCTATTTCAGCACCACCGACTTACGTGACGCAATCGCCCGTGCGATCCAGAGTGAAAAAAACCTGCTCACTTCAAATAAAAATTTAGTAGAGCTTAATCAAACCCTGGAAGAACGCGTAAACCAGCGCACCACCGATCTGGATGCCGCAAACCGCTACAACTCAAAACGCGCCAGACAATTTGAAGCGATTTCAAAGATTGTACGTGTGATCTCATCCATTCAAGATCTGGAAACACTCCTGCCGCAGATCGCAAAAGTAATTAGCGAACAATTCAATACATATCATACCGGCATCTTCTTGCTGAACGATACGCGGGAGTTTGCGATTCTGCGCGCAGCAAACAGTGAAGGCGGAAAGAAAATGCTGGAACGCGAGCACAAATTACAAGTCGGACAAACCGGCATTGTCGGCTTCGTTACTGCCACCGGCCAGCCGCGCATCGCGCTGGACGTCGGCGCAGATGCCGTATTCTTTGACAACCCAGACCTCCCAGACACCCGTTCTGAGATTTCCCTGCCGCTCCGGTATGCAGGCCAGGTGATCGGCGCCCTGGATGTGCAAAGTACCGAATCAAACGCCTTTGATCAGGATGATATAGAAGTTTTAATTACACTCGCCGATCAGGTATCCAATGCGATCAAGAACACCCTCGCATTGGAAGAAGCCCGCAATACAGTATCCAGATTCCAAAGTTCTTTAAATGACAAAACCTACGAATCATGGAGAATCCTACAGCCAAAATCATTAGGGTTGGGATTCCAACTGATCGGATCCACAATCAAACCGTTGGAATCTCCCCTCGAAGATGAGCATATTCGACAGGCGCTCACACAGAATAAAACGATTCTATCCAATAAAGAAAATTCCCAATCCAACCTTGCGATCCCCCTCCGTTTACGCGGACAAATCGTTGGCGTAATTAATCTGCGTACAAACAATAATTATAAATTAACCAGTGATGATACCGAAATCGCCGAAGCTGTTACCGAACGCCTTTCTCTTGCCATCGAAAGCGCCACACTTCTGCAAGCCACACAACATCGGGCAGATATTGAGCGCCTGACAACCGACATTTCCTCAAAGATCAGTTCTTCCACCCGCTTTGAAACCATCCTGCAAATAGCCGCACAGGAACTAAGCCGTGCGCTGGGCGGATCAGATGTTCTCGTACAAATCGAACCGATCTCCATTGAATTAAGTATGGCAAAATAAGACTGGTATTATAAAAATGATAAGAAAATTTATAACCAAAATTGCGCTTCTGATTCCACTCATTACCATTCTCACTGCCTGCGCGGGATTACAAACCACGCCAATCCCCAATTCTCCAATACGCGTTGAATTCACGCAATGGTGGGGAGATTACACCCTCCTCGTGGCGCAGGAAAAAGGTTTTTTCAAAAAATATGGAGTCGAGGTCGAACCGGTTTATTATGATATCTTTTCTGACACCTATCCAGACCTGGCCGCCGGACAAATTGACGGCGCACTGATAGCTGTCGGAGATACAATCAATGTCAACCGTAATGCGCTTATGAAAGTTGTCGCAGTTCACGACAACGGAGGCAACGATGCCATTGTCGTCAGTCCTGAAATTAACTCCATACAAGATCTAAGAGGAAAAAAAATCGGCATTCAGACGGGCTCCCAATATGAATTGATAGTTGCCGAAATGTTACGAAGTGCAAACATGAATGTTGGTGATGTTACTATTGTCGCAATCAATCCCGAAGATGCCCTGGCTGCCCTTGAAAACAAGAAGGTTCAAGCCGCCTATATTTGGGAACCATACTTGTCTGATTCGCTCGCAAACGGATATAAAATCATTTACCCGCGGGAGCAGTTGCACCTGTTTCCAGACATGATCGTATTTCGAAAATCGATCGTAGATGAAAGACCTGAAGACATTCGGGCATTCCTAAAAGCATGGTTTGAAGCGGTGGAGTATCGTCTGCAAAACCCGGAAGAGACACGGACAATTGCCGCAAAATATCTCAACATTAGTGTTGAAGACGTATTGCCTGATGATAATTTAAAGATACTAACCCTCGAAGATAATAAACAAATATTTGATATACAGGAAGAAAACTCAATTTACTCCATCACAAAAATCACATCTGAGTACCTGATCTCGCTCGGAGTCGTCGCAGAAGAAACTGACCCGCTTGAATTACTAGACCCGGCCTACCTGCCTTAAACAAGAGAGCTTTTATGGATAACGCAATCATACAACCCATGCAGCAGGAAAAACGCCGCAAGCAAAATGCGCTTGTGATCAGCCTTGTCACCGGCGCCCTGTTTACACTGGTTTCGATAATTGTTGGACCGCTCGCCTATAATCAAAATGGAATTAACGGGCTATGGGGTATCGGCCTGACCATTGTTGTTTCTTTTTCAGCATTTATTGCTGCTTTTCAAATCTACCGCGAACATGTCACACTTGGGATCGGCGTCTTAATAGCAACAATACTTACAATGTCACTCGCCTTGCCAATTGTCGCACAAGGACAAGGCATTGCACTGGGCGTCATGCTCCTTATTTTTGTTGCTGGGATTTCTTCCGCCACTTTGCCGCCTTTATGGGCAACTCGCGCGATTATTAGCGCATTTATTGTAGCTTCCATCATCACCCTTACCGACCTGTATTTCCCTGATTTTGGTCTGCCCACCAAACCTGGCTATACCAATCTGATCGCAATTATTGTATCCTTCGTATACGTTTTCTTTATTCTAAGGCAATTTAATACCTATACCCTGCGTACAAAGATCATTATTGCGTTTATTATCATCACAATTATTCCCTTGATCGCGCTGGGATATTTCAACAGCAGCTCATCAACACGGGCACTGCAAACTCAAAGTTCAATACAATTAAGCACGCTGGCCAATGTAGTGGCCAATAGTGTTGATGAATTTATAACGGTCCAACTTAATGCGGTACTCTCAGACGCAAAACAATCATCATTAAGTGCATACTTGAAATTACCACCACAATCACGTTCAGGCAGTGAAGAGGAGACAAATGCGCGTATTGCGCTTTTATCACTGACCCGTAAAGATCCGGTCTTTATCCATTCGATCGCAATCCTTAACGCAAACGGCGTCAATGTTCTGGATACCTTTGAAGAACATCAAGGACAGAACGAAAGCAAATTTGCTTACTTTACCAGACCCATGCAAAATGGCCTGCCCTACGCCTCGAATATAATTTTTCGTGACAATGAAGAAAATATCTACTTTAGTTCGCCGATCAAAGCCCAAAACGGAGATACGATCGGTGTTTTACGGGTAGAGTATCACGCCATTGTCATGCAATCCATTATTCGCTCAATTAACCCCGGCAGCGCCGGCACTCTGATCTCACTTGTAGATACGAACACATATGTACGGGTGGCCTATACAGGCAGTGAACGCGACGAACTTTTTAAATCGTATAAAAACTTTACAGATGTGGAGCTTGTAATATTACAAGCCGAAAACCGTCTGCCAGCCGGACCAAAAGAGAACGCCGTGGATGAACCAAGCGATGTCATCGTGGCAGGGTTGAACAATCTACAACAGGAACCTTTCTTTAACTCCTATTCGGAATCCTTAAATTCAGAATCGATCAACACCGGCGTATTTCTGAAGAAACAGCCATGGATCGCACTGGTTCGCCAATCCACTGATATATATCTGGAACCGATCAAAGAACAAAATAGAACCAGCGTATTACTCTCACTTATTTTGATTATTATCAGCATTGCAACGGGCTTTGTTACTTCGCAGGTGCTCACATCACCGCTTACCTCTCTTGAAAAAGTTGCTGAACAGATCGCAAATGGAGATATTCACGCGC
Organism: Candidatus Villigracilis proximus; assembly: GCA_016715195.1. Taxonomy (GTDB): domain Bacteria; phylum Chloroflexota; class Anaerolineae; order Anaerolineales; family Villigracilaceae; genus Villigracilis; species Villigracilis proximus. The sequence goes on along the minus strand of JADKBB010000002.1, from coordinate 282,752 downwards.
GTGCCAATATCAGCACACAGGATGAGATCGGCACATTATCCATCTCCTTCAATCGAATGACCGATGAATTAAATCAATCTTTAAATAATCTTGAAATGCGCGTGGTTGAACGCACAACAGATCTCGAAATTGCACAGCGTTTGAGCGAAGAACGCGCCAATGAACTTCAAGCGATTAGTGAAATTTCAAAGGTAATTACCAGCGAACAAAAACTTGAAAACTTGCTGCCACTTATCACCCGCCTCGTCAGTGACCGCTTTGGTTTTTATCACGTCGGAATTTTTCTGCTCGACGAAACCGGTCAGTACGCACTGCTGCAAGCCGCAAATAGTGAAGGTGGAAAAATTATGCTGGCACGTGGGCACAGGCTTGAAGTCGGAGAGAGCGGAATCGTGGGCTTTGTCGCCCAAACCGGAATCCCCCGCATCGCATTAGACGTAGGGCTGGATGCTGTTTACTTTGACAATCCCAACCTCCCAAACACACGCTCCGAAATGGCGCTTCCATTAAGTGTGCGTGGTAAAACAATTGGAGTATTGGATATCCAAAGCGAAAAGCCGGGTGCATTTACTGAAAACGACAAAAAGACCCTCAGTATTTTGGCGGATCAAATCTCAACCTCACTGGAAAATGCCCGCCTGTTTGAACAAACTCAGCAAGCTTTAAGTGAAGCCCAAGCCCTCTACCGCCAAAATCTAAAAGAAGGGTGGGCAACATTCAGCAGCGAAGAATCCCTGATCGGTTACCGCCAAAATATGCAAGGCGGAAAGAAACTAACCGAATCCATTGACACTGACGAAATTCGCCAGGCCCTAAATCGCGGCGATGTATTGATCTTCCATGCAGATGGAATCACAGAAGAGGCGTCCATTGTCGTGCCCATAAAGCTGCGCGGGCAGATCATCGGATCTCTCAATATAAAAGCTCCCCGCAAAGGACGTCAATGGAGTTCTGACGAAGTCAATCTTGCTGAAGTAATCTCTGAGCGTCTTTCCATCGCGCTTGAAAACGCGCGCCTGATCCAGGAATCGCAGCGGCAGGTTATCAAAGAACAAACGATCAGTGAAGTCACAGGAAAGATTGGCGCATCCATCAATTTGAAGAACGTTCTCCAGACCGCAGTGGAAGAATTAGGACGCGCCCTGCCCGGCTCAGAAGTTATGATTCAATTTGAAAAGAACACCAAATAACCTTAATAACAGGAACGAAATGATAAACGCCATCAGGAATTTTTTCACTCCACCGGTTTTCGAAGAAGACGAAGACAAGTCACGCACTGCAGGTGTTTTATTTCGCATTTTAATCGCAACCTATATTCTTCTGCCCACCGCCATCCTGGTTCTAATCATAAACCCCGGCGTAGGCGGTTTTTACTCACCCATTGCACTCATGGCTGTTGTCCTGGTAACGGTTTTGCTGTTCATCGCCAAACGTGGCTACATCCGCGCCGCCAGCATGAGCCTGATTGCATCATTCTTAATTCTGTCTACCATTGTAGATATATCCGCAAATGGCGAAGTACGGCCTATCAGTATTCTTTCTGGTGCAGTGATCGTGGCCGGAGGTTTGCTGCTCGGTCCGCGCGGATCGTTGATCATAGCTATTTTGTACGGCATTAAACATATTCTGGTTCTTTTTCTTATCCACAATAAACTGGTTGTAATCGCAAACCCCAGCATTGCGCCCACACCCGCCATAGATGGCATTACAACCTTTATCGCCTATTTTATGATCGCAATCGTTTTCGGTCTGGCATCAAACAGCATTTACTCGGCATTGACACAGGTTCGCCAGAGCGAAGCCAAACTAACCGTCAGTAACCAACAGCTGCAGGAATTAACACAAAATCTCGAACAGCGTATTCAACAACGCACGACCGACCTTGAAGAGGCCAGCGCATTAAGCGAAAAACGCGCCAGACAATTCGAGGCAATCACACGCATTTCAAGTACCATTACCTCTGTTCAAAACTTGCAGGAATTATTGCCGCGCATCTCAGAAGTAATCAGCCGGCAATTCGGGTTTTACCACGTTGGGATTTTTCTAACCGACGCCAGCCGTCAGTACGCAGTGCTCAGCGCAGCCAACAGCGATGGCGGAAGGAAAATGCTCAAACGCAGCCATCAACTAAAAATTGGTGAACAGGGCATTGTTGGTTATGTGACAGGCACAGGCAAACCGCGTGTTGCGCTTGATGTGGGTGAAGATATTGTATTCTTTAATAACCCTGATCTGCCGGAAACGCATTCCGAAATGGCACTTCCATTACAGATCGCCGGAAACATCATCGGCGCACTCGATGTCCAAAGTATTGAACCAAACGCATTCTCTGTGGAAGATGTGAATATTTTATCTGTCCTAGCAGACCAGGTTAGCCTTGCCATTCAAAACGCCAGGCTGTTTGATCAATCTGCAAAACTCCTTTCAGAATCTGAAGCCATTCAGCATCAATATCTGCGTGCGTTGCGCTCTCAGCCGAAAACGCCCGTCTCTTTGAAGAAACATCACGCCGTGCCTCACGTGAAAGTCTTGTATCTGATATTACAACCAAGATCCGCAGCACGAACAGTCCGCAGGAAATGATAAAAACTGCCGTTGAAGAATTACAACGCGCATTGGGCGCAACCCGCGTTGAGATCATCCCCCGCAAAAACGCACCTTCACCTGACAAATAGCCTGATAAAAAAGATCATATACAAATAGTACAATATGGAAGGAAGCCATGTTAAAAACAATTGCCATATCCAATGAAAAAGGTGGAGTCGCCAAAACCACAACTACACTCTCCCTCGGAGCCTCCCTTGCAGACATGGGGCATCGGGTTCTGTTAATTGACATGGATGCTCAGGCCAACCTCACTTTATCCCTCGGCTTTGAACCAGGTGAAGCCGAATACACATCCAGCGAAATCATGCTCGACAATATCCCATTGATCAGCGCCCGCCATAAAACAGATATCGAAAATCTCGATTTGATCCAATCCAATTCGCGCATAGAAACCTCGGAACAATTTCTGCCGATGCGCACAAACTACACCACCATCCTGCAGCGTGCCATTGCCAATATGGGCAATCAAACCTATAACTATATTCTATTGGATTGTCCGCCCGCACTTGGCGCCATCACCCAAAACGCGCTCGCTGCTGCTGATCTTTTACTCATTCCAACACAGGCTGAATATTTCTCAGCATACGCGCTGCGCAATATGATGTCTCTCATTCGCCGCATACGTGAAGGAGATAATCCCAATCTGGCGTATCGCATACTTGTAACCATGCTTGATAAAAGAAACCGCACACATCGAAATATTCACGACCAGCTTCGTTCAACATTTGGAGAAGGTGTCTTTAACACCGTGATCGAAATTGACACAAAACTGCGCGAAAGCCCCATTGCAGGATTGCCCATTTCTCATTACAAACCCGGCGCACGCGGAACCACACAATACCGTATCCTTGCACAGGAACTTTTAGAATATGCCAAAGAAACCGAAAATAGACAAACAGCTTGACAAGCTCTTCAAGGATTTCCAACCCGAGGATGCTGCGTCAAAACCAAAGAGCAAACCAAAGGTGGAGAAAGAAGCGCCGCTTCCTGCCGACCCGAAACCTGTTCGGCAAAATTCCGAACACGCCGCCCCTGCAAGACCGGTAAAGCGTCATACATCCACACTAACTCCCTTTGAACCTGTCATCGTTCAACAGGAAGAAATCAACACGTCCTCCTATTCAGTTAACATTGCAACAGGATTTAGCGAATGGTCAACCCTGCGCATCGTAGACGAAAGCAGCGACCGCTCATGGACGCCAGATGAACAGTTGTTGATCAAGCAGGTTACAGACCAACTCTCACTGGCTTTGGAAAACGCGCAGCTTTTTCAGGAAGCGCAAAAATTTAAACTTGGCATTGACCAAACAGATAATGCTGTATTTATCACCGACCCCGATGGCATAATTCAATATACCAACCCCGGGTTTCAAAAAGTGTATGGATATACAGCAGAAGAGGCTTTGGGTAAAACACCGCGCATCCTAAAATCTGGTGTGGTGCCAGCCGAACAATACAAACAATTTTGGGACACGCTATTAAGCGGCGGCACAATTTCAGGTGAAATCACCAATCAAACAAAAGACGGGCGCATTGTTTTCATATCCGGCACAAACAGCTCGATCCTTGATGAAAACGGAAAAATTCTCGGGTTCCTTGCAGTTCATGAAGATATTACCGAACGCAAAGAATCAGAAGTGGCACTTGCAAAATCAGAAGCTGATCTACGTGCGCTATTTTCTTCGATGGAAGATGTAGTGCTCGTGGTTGATAAAAATGGACGCTATGTGCGCATTGCTCCCACCAACCCGGCGAGATTGGTGCGCCCGCCAGAAGAGCTGATTGGACAGCTCATGCATGATGTGATGCAAAAAGCAACCGCAGACCGCTTCCTTGCTGCAATTCAAGAAACACTAAACGAATCAAAAACAGTTCAGTTGGAATACGACCTGCCGATCGAGAATGAAACCTATTGGTTCCTCGCCAGTCTTTCCAAACTGGATGAAGGGAATGTATTCTGGGTTGCGCGTGATATTACCGAGCGCAAGAAGGCTGAAGAAGGCATTAAACGTCGAAATGAATATCTCGCGGTTTCTGCAGAAATCGGAAAACTGGTCACATCGACATTGGATTTGAACACGATCTTTGCCCGAACCGTGACTCTGATCAATGAACGATTTGATTTCTATCATGCGGGTATATTCATCGTTGAAGAGACAGGGTTTAACGCCGCATTGCGGGAAGCAACAGGTGAAGCCGGCGCGGAAATGAAAAAGAATATGCACTCGCTGCCAATTAACGCAAAGTCCATCGTGGGCAAGGTGGCATTGGAAGGCCAGCCTGTGGTGGTAAATGATGTGGCAGCTGACCCGCTTCATAAAATTAATCCATTACTTCCTGAAACCCGCGCTGAGGCAGCCATTCCGCTGCGAATTGGGAACCGCGTGATTGGCGCAATTGATATTCAATCAAAAACAGCGGGCGCTTTCACAGAAGATGAAATTACAGTACTACAAACATTGGCCGACCAGGTGGCGGTAGCCATTGATAATGCCCGTTCGTATGAGCTCTCCCAGCAAGCGGTTATGGAAATGCGCGAGATTGACAGGTTAAAGAGTCAATTTCTGGCAAACATGAGTCATGAATTACGCACACCTTTAAATTCAATTATCGGCTTCTCGCGCGTTATCCTAAAAGGTATTGACGGGCCGGTAACTGAATTACAACAGCAGGATCTGACCGCCATTTACAATTCAGGTCAGCATCTGCTCAGCCTGATCAACGACATCCTTGATCTTTCCAAGATCGAAGCCGGCAAGATGGAGTTGGCGTTCGACGAGGTTAATATCATGGATGTGACCAATAGTGTGCTCTCAACCATGACGGGTCTTGTGAAAGACAAGCAGATCGAGTTGAAGCGGATCATTGAGCCGAACCTACCCACAGTGAGAGCAGATGCGATCCGCGTCCGCCAGATAATGATCAACCTGCTTTCCAATGCCGCCAAATTTACAGATGAAGGCGATATTATGGTTGAAGTCGGATTAAGACCCGGGCCGACTGGCAGAAATGAAATCCAGGTAAGTGTGACCGATACCGGGCCGGGTATTTCGGAATCTGATCAGGCAAAACTCTTCCAGGCGTTTTCACAAGTAGATGACTCTCCAACACGCAAAACTGGCGGTACAGGGCTGGGTCTCTCGATCTGTCAGCATCTGGTAAACATGCATGGCGGGCGCATCTGGATCGAAAGTCAGGTGGGCAGAGGCAGCACGTTCCATTTCACACTGCCCTTATTCCGCAAAGAAAAAGAGAACGAGTTAATCCCCAGTGCAGCCAGGGTAATTCTTGCAATTGACGATGATCCGCAAGTGGTTAGTTTGTATGAGCGTTATTTACAGCCGCAAGGATATCAGGTTGTTCCATTATCGGATCCAACGCGTGCTGTGGAACGTGCAAAACAACTACGCCCCTTTGCCATTACACTCGATATTATGATGCCGGGGATTGATGGCTGGCAGGTACTGGATTCCCTCAAAGGTGACCCGGATACGAGACACATTCCGGTCATAGTGTGCAGTATCATCGAAGACCTTGAAAAAGGATTCAGTCTTGGCGCGGCAGATTATCTTGTTAAACCGATTCTGGAAGACGACCTGGTCAATTCTCTGGATCGGCTAAACTCAGACGGCTCAATTCGCGAAGTTCTTGTTATTGACGATGACGCAAATGATCTTCGCTTAATTGGAAAAATTCTGAATGATGATGGAAGATATAAAGCCATTCTTGCCGAAGGCGGCAAAAACGGATGGGACATTATCTCATCCGGGTCTCCTCCACATGCAGTGATCCTTGACCTGTTCATGCCGGAGTTGGATGGGTTTACAATATTGGAGAATATGCGGGCTGAACAAAAACTGCGCGATATTCCAGTGATTGTCATTAGCGGCATGGAACCTTCGGAAGACCAGAAAAATAGATTAAGTGAACTCGGCCAGCGCCTTTTGACAAAGGGATCATTTAACGAAAAAGAACTGCTTACCACCATCCAGCGCACACTGGAACGCGCGCAGGCCAAAACCTAACAGGAGTTTGTATCATAGTGTCATTTATCATCAAGTGTCTCGATTGCGGACATAACGCGCCCTACTACCCAACTTCCACTACTTGCCCAAAATGCAACAGTCAATGGCGTGAAGCTGAATACGATTACGAGATACTTGCCAAAACGCTGCCGGAAAAAATAAAAAATCGTCCGTTGGACCTTTGGCGTTATCGTGAACTACTTCCCATTCGAAACCCGAATGTAAGTTTGTCGCTGGGCGAAGGCGGCACACCGTTAATTCGTGCTGTGAATTTAGGCATGATGCTCGGCTGCCCAAATATTTACATTAAAGATGAGCGGCAGGGACCGACATCTTCATTTAAGGATAGACAGGCTTCAGTTACGATTGCTGCGTTAAAAGAGGCGGGCATCACCGAAATGGTGGCGGCATCTACAGGAAATGTAGCCATCTCTTATTCAGCCTATGCCGCGCGTGCGGGGATGAAACTGTGGGCCTTTGTCACAAGCCTTGTGCCGGGGGTAAAGATGCGTGAGATCGCACTTTATGGCAGCCAGGTGATTAAGATCACCGGCTCTTACGATCAATGCAAACAGGTTGCCGCTGAGTTTGCACGTCAACGCCACTTGTATCAAGACATGGGCGCGCGTACCATCACGTCCATTGAAGCCATGAAGACCATCGCTTTTGAAATTGCAGAGCAGTTAACTTCGATTCAGGGTGTGCAGGAAACCAATCCAGACCTTCCATGGCGCACACCGGATTGGTATGTGCAAGCCATCAGTGGCGGTATGGGGCCGATCGGCGTTTACAAAGGTTTTCGCGAAATGAAACAAATGGGATGGACAGACCGTATCCCTGCTTTTGCCCCCATTCAAGCGGAAGGTTGCGCCCCCATGGCGCATAGTTGGAAAAAAGGATTGGAGAAAGCTGAACCTGTTCTATCGCCAATGACGCGCATTGAAACACTGGCAACCGGCGACCCTGGCCGCGCCTACGAATTTCTGCGTGAATATGTGAATAGCACAAATGGTGTCTTTGAAAGCGTGGCAGACGAAGAAGCATTCCGTGCCATGCATGTGCTCGCCAAAATGGAAGGAATCTCAGCCGAACCCGCCGCAGGCGTGGCCTTTGCCGGATTATTTAAATTGATTCGCGCCGGAATCATCAAGCCCAGCGACACCGTAGTGGTTAACTGCACAGGTCATACAATGCCAGCCGACCCGAGCATTCTTGGTGAAAACTGGTCACGCGATGTTAAGTTCCCAACACGTGAACGTGAAGGAACTCCGCAGGAAGGTTTACTCTCTGCCTTAACCCAGGTTGCCCCTGAACGATTCCCCAAGATCGCAATTGTGGAAGACACCACCGAAGCCCGCCGGCTGATTCGCAGGATCTTACAATCACAAGGTAACTTCACCATTCTCGAAGCAAGTAATGGACGGGAAGGCCTTGAAATGATCCAGCGGGAATTACCAGACCTGGTGATTCTCGACCTGATGATGCCCGAAATGGACGGCTTTACCGTGATCGAAGCCCTGCGCTCAAAACAGGAAACCGCAACCATTCCGGTCATTGTTGCCACAGCAAAAGAACTAACGCCCGATGAAAAAAACAGGCTTGGTGATCAGATCCAGTCACTCATGCAAAAAGGGGATTTCCTTAACGATGAATTCCTCGAAGAAGTAAAGTCACTTATTAAGTGATATTCTTCCTTTCTCACTGAATGTAAAAGGCGGTATTTTTGCAAAAAAAGCAAACAGCCGGAGTTTTAGCTGCTTTCAGTTCTGCATTTTTTCTCGGGTTGGCTCCTGTCTTTGGCAAACTAGCCATCAGTCAGGGCTTTACGCCGTTTGCAGTTGTTGCATTGCGCACAAGTTTTGCCGCCGCAATCCTTTTACTCACCATTGGAATATTTTACAGGCAATACTTATACATCTTCCCTGTTGGATTAATAGGTTGTATGCTCGCAGGCGCGATCAATGGGTTTGGGTCGCTGCTCTATTATCTCGCGCTTGAAAGATTAAATGCCAGCCTCGGGCAACTGCTCTATTCGTTATACCCTTTTTTTGTTGCACTCTGGTTGACGCTCGACCACCAACCCCCAAGCCGGCTTACTTTTTTTCGGATCGTACTTGCCACTGTGGCAGTGCTTTTGCTGACCAGCATCCCTGAACGTTCGGCAGATTTTACAGGGGTGCTAATGATGATCGGCGCGGCAATCTTATATGCCATGCATCTGCCCATCAATCAACGCGTGCTTTATGAAGTGCCCGCGCCTACAGTTGCTTTATATACCTTGCTCTCCATGAGCGCCATTGTGGTTCCCGCATATTTGCTATTTGATAGAGCCTGGCCCGCAGCAAACATCCCATGGCTGCCTGTGGCAGGATTAACCCTTGTCACCGTTTTCTCACGGATCGCACTTTTCCTTGGCGTAAAAAAGATTGGCGGAATGCAAACCGCCCTGCTTGGACTCGCTGAACTTTTGATCGCGATCATCTTTAGTAACATTTGGCTGGGCGAGGAGTTTTCCTTCCTCCAATGGCTGGGCGCGATCACACTTGGCCTGAGCCTGACTCTCGTTATGCTGGAGAAGTCGACTCCGCCCACACATGCTGGAAAAACCGGCTGGCTATCGTGGATTCGCGCACCCGGCCTGCCAAAAGATATCTTTGGTCCTTACGAGTGACCGCTAGTCAACTTAAAATAAAAAGAGAAGGATCGCCATAGACCGATCCTTCTCTTTTTATTTATGCTATTTGTTTCCTTCGTACAAGTAACCGGTTCCACGCACACTCACCACACGCTCTGATAGCGACGGGAACTGATCCAGTTTATGCCGCAGCCGGCTGACCAGCGGACGCAGAATCTCAGGTGCTTCACGCTGCGAGGTATCATAGCCCTGCACCAACAATACCAATTCACGATGAGAAAATACCTTGCCCTCATTCTCCATCAAAATACGCAGTAATCTGCCTTCAGCGGGAGTGAGATGCTCAACCTTGCTCTTGTGTTTGATCTGACGGCGGGAAAGATCAACGGTTGTGCCATCTTTTAGACTAAACACAATCGTTGCTTCATCCACAACATCATTGGTGAGCGCATTACTCACGCGTGATTTTCCAGAGCGGCGCGCCAAACCTTTTTTGACCGTTGCGATGATCTGCACTGGAGAAGCAGGTTTCAAAAGATAATCATGGATTCGCAGGCGCAAGGCTTGAATGGCGGTTTCTGTGGAACCGAAGGCGGTTAATAAAATCACCTCGGTATCAGGCGCGATTTGATTAACCACCTGCACCACTTCCAATCCATCCATGCCGGGCATACGCAAATCCACGATCATTAGATCGATCGAATGCGTGCGGACATGTTCCACTGCGGCCTGTCCATTGGGGGCTGAGGCCACGTTGTATCCTTCAAGTTTTAGAATATCTGTCAACGATTGACGCGCAACAGGTTCATCATCCACTACAAGAATATTTGATTTCATTGTTTTCCTCCTACAGGCAAGAATATGCGGAAACAAGCGCCGGGTTCGCGATCAGTGAGTAACTCAAGCGTGCCTCCGTGTGCGGTGATTATATTGTAACTCACTGTCAGCCCCAGGCCGGTGCCGCCATCCTTTGTACTAAAGAATGGCTCAAAGATATTGGGTTGTTTTTCTTTTGGAATGCCCTTGCCGTTATCCTGGAATATCAGTTCAATGCCGCCTTTGACCGCATGGGTGGTGATCTTTAAATCACCACCGTCAGGCATCGCATCGGCGGCGTTTAGGATCAAATTAATAAATACCTGCTGTATTTGACTGCCTACCGCCTGTATCGAAGGGATCTTCCCCGAGGAATCAACTGAAACTTTGACATTCCCTTCAGAGAGCTGTTTCGACATAAGGTTTAGAATGTATCGCAGCATTTCGGTAAGGTCGATTTTTTCGAGGGAGGTTGCACTGGGACGATAAAAATCCAACATACGGCGGACGGTAAGCATGAGTCTTTCCAGCTCTGTGCGGGCAAGATCAAAATACTCCTTTCGTTTTTCTGCGGGCAGGTCTTCACGCCCGGCAAGATGCAGACAGTTTTGAACTGCCTGTAATGGATTATTCACCTCATGCGCAATGGATGCGCTTAGGCGTCCGGCGGCGGCCATTTTCTCGGCTTGTAATAAGGCCTTTTGAGACTCTTCCACTTTGCGAACATAATCAAGCTGCTCAGCATAGAGCCGGGCGTTTTCCAGAGCCGCAGCGGCCTGACGCGCGAGGATCTGAAATAATTCAAGGTCTGATTCGCGGAAAGGCGGTTGATTAAGGTCGCGGGCGGCGTATAGCACCATGCGCATGTTTGGGCGGAGAATTGGAACCAGAATCGCCGCATCCAGTTTCAGGTCAGCGAGATGCGCTTTTAGGGCGGCGTCACCCGGCCCTTTGGCATTGATCAGCAAAGGCGTAGCGGATGCATCTACACGGGAAATTAATTCAAAAAAAGTTTGTGGGGGTTGCGTGCCGCGTGAGGTTAGCAGGGTAAAATTTTTGTTATCGGCATTTTGCTGATAGCAGGCGGCATGTGAACATTGCAAGTGCCCGCAGATTGCACTGATGATGAGATCGAGCAATGGTTCGCGGCGTGTTTCAGAAAGCAAAGATTCGGTGACGGAGAATAGCGGACGTAAGGCTTGTGTGCGGGCGGCGTCACGCTTTTGTTGGCTATCTGCCAGCGCCAGCTTGACGGCGTCTATTAATTCGCTGCCCTGACCGAACGGCTTGAGAATCAGGCCGTCTACGCCCTGGCGCAGGGCGCGAATGGCGGTTTCCACTGTTCCATGGCCGGTCATGATGAGCATGGCTGCATCGGGCTGCAAACGCTGTGCGTGCTGAATCACTTCAAAGCCGTCTACTTCTGGCATTCGAATATCGACCAGCATCAGGTCTATTTTATTTTCCTTGAGATATTCAATGGCTTTGCGTGGAGCGGTTTCGGTTTCCACTTTGTAACCGGCGCGAGTCAACAGGCGTTTGCAAAGGAGTGCAATGCCGGGTTCGTCATCTACAACAAATACAAAAGGTGTTTCCATAATTATTAAATAGGCAGCCAGACAGCGAAGGTCGAGCCTTTGTCTGGCTCGCTTGAAATTTCAATGGTGCCGCCGTGGTCAGTGATAATGCCATACGTGACCGAGAGGCCCAGCCCTGTGCCGCCGCGATCTCCTTTGGTGGTGAAGAATGGTTCAAAAATACGCTCCTGGTCTGCGGGTTTAATTCCAATTCCGCTGTCTTTGACAGACATAATGACCCAGTCTCTTTCGTCCCGTTTGGCGGTGCTTGTACCGACTTGCAGTTCGCCGCCTTTGGGCATGGCTTGCAGAGCGTTGTGAATTAAGTTTAATAATACCTGTTTCATTTGATTATGGTCGATCGAGACCCAGGGCAGACTCTCATTCAGCTCGATCCGCAACTCCACATTGTTGGTGTGGATTAAATGCCGGGTCAGCGCGATTACATCGTTCACAACTTCATTGATATCGGCGCGGATGCGTGTGCGCTCACCTTGACGTGAGAAATCCAACAGACGACGCACCACGTCACTGGCACGGCGGGCTTCGCGCAAGACCATCTCCAATTCTTCGCGATGCGCCGAGCCATCGGGTAGTTCTTCAAGCACAAGTTCTGAAAACCCGGTGACCGTGGTCAGCGGATTATTCAATTCATGCGCGATGCCTGCCGCCATTTCACCCACTGCCGCAAGTTTGGCAGCTTGAATGAGACGATTCTCTGCAGAGCGCTGCGCCTCCATGCGGGCGTTCAATTCGATTTCGATCGTGCGTAACTGACGAATGGTTTCCTGTAACTTTTGATATTGATTCGCGCTAGAGATGACCGCCGCCAGAATACCCGCGAGAGATTCGATGGCGATCAGATCGTTATGGGTAAATGCATTTTGCTCGCGGCTTTCCACGTCAATAATACCCAATATATTTTCGCCGTCTTTTAATGCCACACAAATTTCGGAGCGAGCAGCCCAGCCTTTTAACGGAACATGTAGTTTTTCAAGTTTTGTATCATTGATCAAAATACTCTCACCGGTTTGAGAGACATGTCCCGTAACGCCATTCGGCAAAAGAAAACCCTGCCCCGCCAGCGCACGCTTTACCGTTTCTGATTGCGTACCGCCAATGCCTTGAATGGAATATTTCTGTTCATCATCTATCAGCAAGATGGCGGCCAATTCATATTTGAAGTATTGCGCCACCAGATCCGCCGTGATGTAAGCCACTTCTTTTTTATCGTTCAAGCCGATGACTTGCTGCACCACTTCATGAATTAATCCCAGGCTGCGCGCACGCCCTTCGGCCTCTTCACGCAGACGGGTGTATTCGATCAACCCGGCCAAATGACTGGTGATCACGACCATCAAATGTTCATCGTACTGACTGAAGGCTTCGGCGCGCAGGTTTTCAATAATCAACACGCCAGTGGATTGACCGCGATATTTAAGCGGAACGATCAACAGGGAACGCGCGCCTTTATGTACAGGCACGAAACCTTCCTTGATCGTATCCACGACACGACGCACACGCCCCTCTTTGAGCACCGGCTGAATCGAATGACCGGCAAGTGAAACACTGATGACATTCATCTTGCCTTCAAACATGCGGTAATCACGCAGCACGCGGCCATCGCTGGAGCGCAAAAATAAAGCGATCAACTCGGTATTAAAAGCACGCGAGAGCAAACCAAACATACGCCGCGCGATCTGGTCCAAATTTTGAGCGGAGGAAACCGTGAGTACAAAATCGTTGAGCAGACCAAGCCGCCGTAAGTGCGCGGCCATTTCTGAAAACGTGACCAATACTTCAATGGAAGGTGAAACGCGCGCGGCGAGTTCGCGTAATTGTCCCAGCTCAGTGCGCGAAAATTCCTTTTGCCGCCACAAGGTCACAACGCCGATCAGGCGCTGACCGATCACCAGAGGCAGGCATATCCAATTTTTAGTGCCAGACTTGAGCGTGCCGTATGGAAGATTATCCCAATTGGGCTGCTCATGCGTAATGATCACATCGGATAAAGAACGGTTCACGCGACGGAGAATTGGATTCTCGTCGATTAGCATGGACACGCCTTTGGCCTTTGTGTCGTTCCATTCAGCCTGAATATCAAGTGACTCTCCACGACGAATCGCCAGCCACGCACCCTGACAGGTAACTCCCTGCACAAAGGCGCTTAACACTTTTTCGATGGCAAGCGGCAGATCGGAGGCCAAACCAGATTGCAGGTCAGGTAGAAACGGTTGATTGGGAGAAATGGAATGACCAGCGAGCAGCGAAGCGGTTAATTTCCAAATGCGTTGAGCGTCAGCAGTTTGTTCATCAGCACCGACCAAAATAGCCTGTGACGATCCCGTGACGGGAAAGGCAAAGAATCGTTCAACGACAAGATTGTGGCCTTCGGGAATGGCGCTTGAGCGTGAATGTCCCCGCTTAATGCGCCGCACAACCACGCATCAATGGACGGCCTTGCCATCAGACTCATCAATTCATTTTGCGCGGATTTATTAAGGTGATACACAGCGCGCAACAACCACGCTCCGCCAACGCGTTCTGCCAAAACAGCCCACACGGCTGCGGAGAGTTGCACGGCTTCCTTGAGCGGAGTTTCAATACCGGTATCAGTTTGCATGGCTATGATTCAAATTATACCCGCACATGAACCTCAACTTTCGATGCGATTGGGAATACTGTATACATTCGATATTATACAAATCAAATTTATCCACAAAGGCCAGGAAACACATCCCCAATCACCCATTGTGGATTATTTTCGTATCACGACTCTACTCTAATACCCCTACCTTTTGATTTGGAACGCTGAGACTCCGCGTTCATCTGCGTTTTTCAGCGCTCCAATTTTAAGAGTTTCAGAGTATCAACACGATGAGTCGATAACGAATTTAGTATTGTCCTGCGCTGCTTCCGACCAGGCCGATCACAAAAACAAAATAAACGATGAGACAGCAAATAGAAACAACCGCCAGTCCAATTTGAATCCAACCCATGATGATGCCTGCGGTTGCCATGCCGTCACCGGAGGCAATTGGCGGCACGGAACGGGTTTCTTTGCGCGCAGCGTACCCGGTAAAAATTGCAACAATACTTGCGATGACCGGAAATAATGTGAAGCCCAATATTCCAGCAACCAGACTGACAATCGCCATGGTGCTCTGAGGTAAAACATTGTTGTTCGTATTTTGTGGTTGATATTGTTCGTTCATTTCTTCTCCTGTAATTTTTTAGTTCATCCTGAAAGGTGATTTTATAATAACTCACCTTACACAAAAAGTCTGCAAGCCGAACAAAAAACCGGCTTCTTGAAAAAAATTATGCGGGGTGAGTCTATAAAAATTCTTCTTTTGAAATTATAGCCCACTTAAGGAAACCGTTACCACCAACCCATAAAATAAAACGCAGTTCGCGGTCAAAATAGATTTGCAATACCTGCGCACTTTGGACGAATTAACAAGTTGCTCCTCATTGAGTAACCATTAATTGTAAGCCGAAGCTAATCCAAGCCCCAATTACTCGTTGATTCAAATGATACATTCCCTCTACTGGTAAAATACTTAAATGACAGAGATCACCATCATCGGCGGCGGGCTGGCAGGCAGTGAAGCCGCCTGGCAGCTTGCCCAAAACAACATCAACGTAAAACTTTACGAAATGCGCCCAAATAATCCCACAGGCGCACACCTCGGCGGCGACCTTGCCGAATTGGTTTGCTCAAATTCACTCGGCTCGAACCTACCAGACCGGGCTTCTGGCGTCCTCAAAAACGAGCTGCGCACACTCAACTCCATGCTGCTTGAATGCGCTGAAGCCACCGCACTCCCCGCAGGCGCTGCCTTAGCCGTTGACCGTGAAGCCTTCGCGCGCATGGTCACTGAGAAAATTCAAAGCCACCCAAATATTGAAGTGATCCGCGCTGAGATGAAAGAGATTCCGCAAACCCCCGTCATCATCGCCAGCGGACCGCTCACCTCAGACAGCCTTTCACAATCCATTGCAAAATTGAGCGGAGAAGAGCATCTATTTTTCTTCGATGCCATCGCGCCCATCGTCCACGCGGATTCGATCAACATGAACATCGCTTTCCGCGCCTCGCGTTACGGCAAAGGCGACCAGGACGAAGGCGATTACATCAACTGTCCATTCACAAAAGATGAATACTACGCATTCGTCCACGCGCTGCAAAGCGCCGAACGCATCGAACTGCGTTCATTTGAAGATGCAATTCTCGCCGGAGTCAAAGCCGGCGCATTCTTTGAAGGCTGTCTGCCAATTGAGATCATCGCCGAACGCGGCAGCGATTCACTGGCCTTTGGCCCCATGCGACCGGTCGGCTTGCGTGATCCGCGCTTTGACAAACGTCCATACGCGGTCGTTCAGCTTCGTCAGGATAATCTCGCAGCGAGTCTTTACAACCTCGTCGGCTTTCAAACCAATTTAAAATTTCCCGAACAAAAACGCGTCCTGCGCATGATCCCCGGTTTGGAAAATGCCGAGTTCGAACGCTTTGGTCAAATGCACCGCAACACATTTGTTGCATCACCAAAATTGCTACGTCCCACCTTGCAACATATCACGCGTGATGATCTTTTCTTCGCAGGTCAGATCACCGGCGTTGAAGGCTATATGGGCAACATCGCCACCGGTCTGCTGGCGGGCATCAACGCCGCACGTTTGCTGGCAAACAAAACACCGCTCACCCTGCCCAACGAAAGTATGCTCGGCGCACTCTGTCACTACATCACCCATGCCGACCTCAAAGATTTTCAACCCATGAAAGCCAACTTCGGCATCCTCCCGCCGCTTGCACTTGAAAAAAGAACCGGTAAACGTGAACGTGGTCAACTCTACGCAGATCGCGCCGCAAATATGCTAAAAAGTTATTTGGATGAAAAACATGACTAAACGGGCAGTCTCCACTTACCTGATATTGATCGGACTTTTACTGACTCTCGTCGTTGGATGGTACATCGCATCTTTTCTAAACGTTGAGCCTGCTCCTGTTTCCTTCAACAGTTCCCGCGCCTATGCAGACGTGCAAACCCAGGTAGACTTCGGCCCGCGCATCCCTGAAACAGAGGGTCATGCCAAAACCCGCGCATGGATGATCGCAGAATTGGAATCCGCCGGCTGGATCGTGGATGTTCACGAGTCAGAGCGGATGGGACATCCCATTTACAACATCATCGCCAAAAGAAACGCAGAACCGCCACAGATCATCCTCGGCGCACACTACGACACGCGCATGATCGCCGACCATGACCCAGACCTGACAAAACGCGCAGAACCCGTCCCCGGTGCAAACGACGGCGCATCGGGCGTGGCGGTTCTGCTTGAGCTCGCACGCTCATTACCCGCTGACACTGTCCCCGTCTGGCTGGTCTTTTTCGACACCGAAGACAATGGCCGCATCGAAGGCTGGGATTGGATCTTAGGTTCGCGTGCCTTCGCCGAAGAAATCCCCATTCGGCCTGAAGCAGTTGTCATCGTAGATATGATCGGCGACGCGGATTTAAATATCCACCTCGAAAAAAATTCAGATGTCGCCATTCGCACTGAAATTTGGGATACTGCAAATAAACTTGGCTACGGCAAGCAATTCATCAACACAGAAAAATTCAGCATGTTGGATGACCACACCCCATTCCTCGAAGCAGGCATCCCAGCCGTTGACCTGATCGACTTTGACTATCCCTACTGGCACACCACACAAGACACCCCGGATAAAGTCTCTGCCGAAAGCCTGCAAGCCGTCGGCGATACCCTTTGGCACTGGGTCGTAGAGAAAACGAAGCCGTAACCCCGCATAGCCGAAGGAAGCAACGCAAAAGCTCCGCGCAAATGGCAAACCGATATGGTCAAAAATCTAAACAGGGCGTAAACTTAAGCAAATGGCGATCCACGACTCACTGCAAAAAATACATACCCCTTGGGTAGAACGCATCTCCCGCGAATTGGCGCGCGGAGAGGGTGTGCGCGCCGGCTTCGTGGAGCAATTGGAACGCTTTTACAATCTGCTTGAACAAACTGTTATGACCGGCGATACTGCCTGGCTTGACCCGATCCTCTATGATTGGGGACACTCCCCCACTGAAACCAATCTTGAAGAAGGCGAGTACTTCGTCTCATTTGTCATGAATCGCATGATCGCCCTGACCATGGAAGTGGTGCGCCAAAACCTGGATCATGAAGAAGCGCTGGAAGTGCTCGGCGCGGTCATCCCGATTTTCACACACAGCCTGAGCGTGGTCGTACGCTATGAGATGGAAACACGCGTAGCACACATCTCCAGCGAGTTGAATGCAACGCAGGTAAAACTTCAGGAACTCGATCACAACAAATCCAATTTTATTTCCGTGGCTGCGCATGAATTAAAAACCCCACTGACCCTGATCGAAGGTTACACATCCATGATGGTGGATGTAGTTGAGAATTCCGGGCATTCACAAATCGAAAGTTTACTCAAAGGCGTAAATACCGGCATCCTGCGGATGCGCCGCATCATTGATGATATGCTCGATGTGTCATTGATCGACAATAATTTACTGACCCTTAATTTTCAACCGTTATGGATCAGCCATTTATTAAATCTTTTGAAAAATGAACTCAAGAAGCCGGTTGCTGACCGTAAACAAAATTTGATCGTCAACCAGTTTGAAGGCTCTGAACTTATGCTCTATGGCGACTCGGAACGCCTGTATCAGGCGCTGCACAACGTCACATCCAACGCTATAAAATACACACCCGATGGCGGCACGATCACCATTGACGGACGCCTGCTGCCCGGCTTCGTTGAGATCACCATAGCCGATACAGGCATCGGCATCTCCCCCAAGGATCAAGCCCTCATCTTTGAGAAATTTGGTCAACTAGGCAGAACCAACCTGCACTCCAGCGGCAAGACAAAATTCAAAGGCGGCGGCCCCGGGCTGGGTCTGCCCATCACCCGTGGAATTATCGAAGCGCATGGTGGTACGATATGGGTAGATTCAGAAGGCTATGATGAAGTAAAACTAAAAGGCTCAATATTTCACGTCCTAGTGCCTACACGCACCGAAGCGACAGACCCGCGTATTGCAAAATTATTTAGTCAATTTGAGCAAAACAAATCAGAATCGGAAACGGAAATCAGTGTCCAAGAAAATCCCTCAACCAACAACACCCCCGCGTGAACGAGCCTTCCTCGTTGGCGTGGAACTCTACGGTAAAAAACAATTTCTCGCGCTTGAAGATTCACTCGCCGAACTTGCATTGCTGGCAGACACCGCAGGCGTGGACGTAGTCGGCGAACTCACTCAAAAGCTGGATCGTCCCCACACGTTAACGTATATCGGCCCCGGAAAAGTGGAAGAACTAAAAGCGCTCGCCGAGGAAACTCTCGCCGACGTAGTCATCTTCGACGATGAACTGTCACCACGCCACCAGCGTGAATTGGAAAAAGCGTTGGGCAACATCCGTGTGCTTGATCGCACCGCACTCATCCTGGATATTTTCGCACAACACGCGCACACCAGCGAAGGTATGCTGCAAGTTGAACTCGCACAATATGAATACAATCTGCCGCGCCTGACCCGCGCATGGACTCACCTCGAAAGGCAGGCGGGCGGCGGCGGCGGGCGTGCCGGTTCTGCGGGCGGAGTTGGCTTGCGCGGCCCCGGTGAAACCCAGCTCGAAGTAGACCGCCGTCAGATCCGCACCCGCATCACACACATCAAACGCGAGCTTGAAAAAGTGGAAGCGCATCGCACACGTTATCGCGCTCAACGCAAACGTTCGCGCATCCCAACAGTTGCGCTTGTGGGATATACCAATGCAGGCAAATCCACTTTGCTTAATCGGGTTGCAAAATCAGAAGTTTATGTCGCTGACCAATTATTTGCCACACTTGACCCCACCACACGCCGCGTGCTCCTTCCTGGTGATGATCTGGCTTTGATCACAGATACGGTCGGATTCATTCAAAAACTACCCACCTCGCTCGTGGCCGCTTTTCACGCCACACTCGAAGAGATCGCAGAAGCAGACCTGCTCCTGCATGTGGTTGATATCTCACATCCCAACGCGCTCAATCAATTTGAAGCAGTGCAAGAGACTCTGGCCGAAATCGACGCGGATCATATTCCCATGGTCACAGCGCTCAACAAAGCCGACCTTTTGCATCATCCTGAAAATGCGCGCGAAATTCTAAAAAACTTCCCCAAAGCCATTTCCATTTCAGCAATTGAAGGGACGGGCATCAAAGATTTACTGCACCTGATCCGCGAGGAACTATACGAATCCTATTCACCCATTCATGTACGCCTGCCCTATCAACAAGGCGCATTGATCTCCCTCTTTCATGAACTGGGACAGGTGGAACGCGTGGAACACGAACGCGGCGGCATGGTCATGCATGGACGCATCCCCGGCAGATTGTTGGCGCAGTTCGCATCCTGGCATGCAAAACCAGTCGAAGCCAGGCAGTCCCCGGGCAGTTTTGAAGAACAGGAAACCATTGACGATAGTGATGATCTGGAGGAAGCATAATGTCCAAATTTCTGGATCGCATGTCTGAATTTTTGGCACATCGCAAAGGACTACTGCCCATCATCGGCATCGCGATGATCCTATTAAATTTAATCCTTCAATTCATCCTGCCAGGGAACCTGTTAACAACCAGCAATCTACTTCTACATGTTGGTTTGATCATTTCGATCTTCGGCCTCATGCTTGCCTGGGCTTTGTAAAAAAATACGCCTGTACTCGCAAGACCATCAGGCTTTGAAGTTCTGTAAAAGAACTTCAAAGCCTTTTAAAATCCAGGCACTGACACATTTTCATGATCAACTGGAAACTTATACAACCGCGGTAAAATCTCTCCATGTCTTCTTCTTTATCAGGCCAGACACTTATCAACCAATATCACGTTGAAGAATTTATAGCGCTCACACCGCTGGGAGAGCTATACCGCGCAACAGATATTCGCAACGACAAACCGCTGGCGCTCACGCTTCTTCCAAAAACAATTTCCGATCACGCTGAAAAAATCAAGGAACTGGAAACGCAAGCCGGTCAACTCCGAGCCATTACACACCCCAATATAATTTCCTATCTGGGCCTCTATCAAACGCCCACACTTGCCTTCCTGCTGGAAGAATGGATCGACGGCCCGACTCTGCGCGAGATCATTCCAACACAAACACCTGTTGGTATAAGTGAAGCCTTAATTTATATAAAAGCCGTTTGCAGCGCGCTTGAAACTCTGCATAAAAATAATTATCTGCATCTCCATCTTGCACCGGAATTAATACGGATTAATCAACGTGGAGAAATATTTTTAGGGGGCATTGCAGCATCACGTCACATCGGCGAAGCGGGAAAGGAAAAAAACGGCAAATATCCACGCTTATATTTTTCACCGGAGCAATTTACACCACAACCCCTCACCCCCGCAGCCGACATCTACGCCCTCACGGTAATCCTCTACCAACTTACAACCGGCGCATGGCTCAATGGCAAATCTGCGCCAAAAACAAATGAAGCGATTCAAAACGCGCATCTCGACCAAACACCACCCGCGCCCATTTCTCTAAACAAGGAAATTCCAGATAATTTCTCACGCATGACTCTCTGGGCGCTTCGAAAAAAAGCCGGGGACAGACTCAAAACCACAACCGAACTGCTTTCATCACTGGCGCTTGCCGCACAAATTCAAGTGGATGAAATTCCGCTTCGCGCCGCGCCGGAAACTGCTCCTGTCACCTCGGCCATTCTCTCCGGGTGGGAGTTCCTGCCGCCGCCCAAACCGATCAGCATTCAACAAGACCTGCCGCCACTGGAAGAACGCCTGGCCGGCCTCACCGCCTCGCAATCAAAAAGGAATAAAACACGGATCGGCATTTTCCCTGTTTTGATGCTTCTATTAATTGCAGGATTTGTATCGCTTTTCTGGTTTGTTCGCCCCGCCCCGGTCATCATTCCCACCCCGATACAATTTACTGAATTCGCGTCCAATTACACTCCACCACCAACAATCACCCTTCAACCCAAACCAACCGACCCAAACGGAGGCCGTATTGCCTTCACCTGCACCCGTGGAGAATATAACCAATTATGCATGATCAACCGTGACGGCACAGGCCTCGCACAACTGACTGATATGGACGCCAGTAACTACTATCCAACCTTTACACCCGATGGCGGTTCATTATTGTTTGCGTCCAACCGCAACGGCCCATTCGACTTGTATCTTTTATTATTCGGCGAAAAGCAACTTTTTCAACTGACAGAAAATATAGGTAATGTTATTTCTCCCGATTACTCTCCAGACGGACGCCGCATCGTATTTGCCAACCGTGCTTCAGACGGGCCAACATCCATTTGGATGGTCAATGCAGATGGCTTAAATCCGCACCTGGTTTATACAGGAACAGACACCATCGTGGCAGCCGCATGGTCGCCTGATGGAGAAAAAATCGCATACGCCATGTCGGTAGGCATTCCGCAGGAGTATGAAATTTTTGTCATGAACACGGAAGGGAAAAACCACGTCCGCGTTTCTGAGGGCATACAAGGAATCGGCGGCAGCATCGACTGGTCACCTGACAGCAAAAACCTTCTGGTCTACGCCGGGCCGTTTGGCGACAAAGATATTTTTAAAATAGAAGTGGAAACAAGGAACACAATACAATTAACAGATGGTGGAAATAATGCAGGCGCATCCTACTCCCCCGATGGACAATATATCGTATTTAATTCGCTGCGCAATGATGATCAGGCCGATCTCTACATTATGAGATCAGATGGCTCCAATCAGGTACAACTCACAAATCATCCTGAGCCAGATTGGGGGCCGCAATGGACACAGTAAGTCAAACTCTAGTAAATTTAATTGGGGACAATCGCACGTAGATACGGGATTTTTTGCAGGATCAAAACAATAACCAATGAGATGATAAAAACAAGAATGGTCACAAGAGGGGCTGTATAAATGGCCGGGCCAGATAACGCTGAAAACTCGAAACCGAATGCCCCTCTTCTTACAAACGAAAGCATCATCGCGTGGACTAGATAAACGCCAAAACTAGCTCCCGCAAGACCACGGAACAATCTTACAGGCATCGCCTGCGGAGATGTGCCCATTTTTTCGCCAAGAGCCTTCATCCATATAAATGCCGACAGCGACATGATCACGATATTAAGGCGAAGATAAACAAGATAAAAATCGTTATAGTCGCCAAAGGCTGCTGTTACCTTCAAGGTGGCATACGCGGTATATACGACAGATGCGACATAGACAAAAACAGCCAGTCCCACGGCCCAGCGGGGATATTTCAAACGGCCTAAAACATACCCAATGAAAAAATAGCCAATGTATTCAGTAAAAAAGCCAAGTTTTATTACCAACTCATAACCCAGATTTTGCTCGATAAAATCAAGCAAGGGACCAAAGGCAAACCAGATCAACGCGGCGTACCATAAAACCTGTTCGCTGGCAGAATGGACGAAGACCTGCAAGAGCGGCACAAACAGGTAAATGGAGATCAATGCGTACAAAAACCAAAAGTGGTAATAAACCGAGCCGGTAATCATGGAAAGAATGATCGCCTTGATGGCATTGAAAAACGTGTAATTTGCATATCCATTTTGCCAGACCAGATAAATAACTGACCAGGCCAGAAAAGGCACGATCACTTTTTTAAATCTGTTTGCATAAAACGAAGCGATCGTTTCCTGTTTGCTTAACAACAAATAACCACTGACCATAAATAACAAAGGCACACAGGCTCTGGCAATGGCGGTGTAGATATTCCCTGCCATCCAGTTTGAAAAGGTTAAATCCTCCCAGCCATTAAGCAGCGGACTGGTGGCATGGATCAGGACGACCATAAAAATACTTACCACTCGAATCAGGTCGAGCCAAAAAATATATGTTTTCTTTTCAGCAATCATGGGCAGTATTGTATCCCAGCTCGATTTCATCGTCCAACGGGTTTCTTTTGGGCGGCGAAATATTCGGGATAAACAAATGCCCATTGGACGGAAGCAGGTTTCGGCGGAGTCTGATGCGGGTTTTTCATCCACAAAAAAGAGGGTGCAGTTTGTGTTGTCAAATTGGGTTGTGTAATATTTTTATAACGTGCAGGGTGATTTTTGATAACGAATCATTAACAAAATGGATGACATTAATATGACATGAAACCTTTACATGCAGGATATTTAATGTATTATTGAAATATCAATGGCGTTTTTCTCGGCTCGACCACCGAGGGAGGCGCTGTTCATCTTTAATCCATGAAAAGGAAGTTATATGAATGTCCAAGCAACCAAGTTCGTATCTGTCTTCTAAGTTGGAAGGCCGCCCGAAGGCCACTGGCAGTGGAAACGGCATCTATGCACTGCAACCCATCAACAAGGGTGAACTCGTAGCCGTTTTCGGGGGCGTCGTCTATGAATGGGACGCCTTTATTCACCTCCCTGATCGTGAGCGTAGTTTATGTATCCAGGTGGAAGATCGTCACTTCCTGGTGCCGCGCCCCATTGGCGAAGGAGATTATGTCAATCATTCTTGTAACCCGAATGCAGGTCTTTCTGGTCAGATCGGACTCGTTGCGATGCGAGACATCAAGATTGGTGAAGAAGTATGTTTTGATTATGCCATGAGCGATACCATGCCCTACGATGAATTTGATTGCGGATGTGGAAGCTCAAATTGCCGCGGGTTGGTAGGCGGCAGTGATTGGCAGAAGCCAGAGCTTCAAAAACGTTATGCAGGTTTCTTTGCTCCGCATGTTCAGCGCAAGATCGACGCGCAGCACGCTGAGAGACGCAACTTTGAACACGCGATGCAATTAGGCAAAACCGCAAAACTTGCCTCACCGGCAACAACTCCTGTATACAAATAGAAATAAAAAGATCCGAGTGCAAGCACTCGGATCTTTTTATTTAAACTTTAGGCCCTGCGTCGATCACATCCTGTGGGGTGCCAACTTCAAACTTGCCAAAGTTTTGTTTAAATCTCATCGCCAGGTCTTTGTATCTTCGATCATATTCCTTTTGATCGTGCCATGAAGAGGCGGGATTTAAAACCTCGTCGGGGACATCCGGACATTGAGTTGGGACTTCAAAACCGAAGATCGGATCTTTCTTAAATTTGACCTGATCCAGTTTCCCATTGAGTGCGGCATTTAATAGGGCTCTTGTGTATCGAATCGAGATGCGCTTCCCCACACCGTACGGTCCGCCCACCCAGCCAGTGTTGACCAGCCAACAGGTGACGCCGTAGCGCTCGATCTTGTTCTTGAGCAGCTCTGCATATTTATATGGATGATGCACCATAAACGGTCCGCCGAAACAGGCGCTGAAGGTGATCTCCGGTTCCTTGCCAAGCCCTACTTCTGTCCCTGCAATTTTGGATGTGTAGCCCGAGATAAATTGATACAAGGCTTGATTGGGCGTCAACCGCGCGATCGGAGGCATGACTCCACTGGCATCACAGGTGAGCAGAATCACATTTTTGGGATGTCCGGCTTTCTTTTCAGGCATGGCGTTATTAATGAATTCAAGCGGATACGATGCGCGCGTGTTTTCGGTCAACGAGTCATCGTCAAGGTCGATCATGCGTGTGATGGGGTCAAATGGGACATTCTCCAAAATCGTGCCGAAGCGTTTGGTGGTGGCGTAAATTTCAGGCTCGGCAGACTCTGAAAGCCCGATGACTTTGGCGTAGCATCCGCCTTCAAAGTTGAAAACGCCGTTATCGCTCCAGCCATGTTCATCGTCACCGATCAGGCGGCGTGTGGGGTCAGCCGAGAGTGTGGTTTTGCCTGTGCCGCTTAATCCAAAGAACAAGGCAACATCGTCTGAATTATCCGGGTTTACATTCGCAGAGCAGTGCATGGAAAGTACACCTTCCAATGGCAACAGGTAATTCAAGATGGTGAAGACAGATTTTTTGATCTCGCCCGCATAAGCAGTGTTGCCAATGATGGCGAGTTTCTTTTCAAAGGACAGACAAATAAATGTGTCGCTATTCGTGCTGTCCACTGCGGGTGCGCTTTTGAAAGACGGCATGGCAATGATCGTAAACTCAGGAATGAAGCGTTTATATTCTTCAAGTGACTGCGGCAGGATAAACATATTGCGCACGAAGTGACTATGCCACGCCAATTCTGTCACAATGCGAACAGGCAGCCGATAGGATTCGTCCGCGCCGCCGTATACATCCTGCACAAAGACATCCCTGCCCTGCATAAATCCCAGCAGCCGGTCATACAGGACTTCAAACTTGTCTGCGGCAAATGGACGGTTATACACGCCCCACCAGATATTATTTTCCGAGTCTGTATGCCGCACAACAAATTTATCGTTCGCACTGCGGGCAGTGTGCTTGCCGGTATTTGCAACAAAGGGTCCGCCGGAGACCAGAGAACCTTCATTGCGGAATATTGCTTCTTCCACCAATGCTTCGGTGGTTAAATTCCAGTAGGCCAAACGCAAATTGATGACGCCCTGATTCGAGAGGTTAAAGTCCGCTTTGCGTGATTGCGCAATGGACTCGGCAGGAGTTTTGATATTGAGTATGTTGTTCATAATATTTTCTCCGATTCCCTACATCCAATCCCGAATCATTTTCTTGTCGCCAATATAAATTTCATTGGGAGAAGTTGGGTCAAGGGCCCACTTGATGCGGGCGATGCCTTCGGTAATATCTTTTACCGAACCTGCAAACGAAATGCGGATATGACCTTCCATGCCAAACTCCTTGCCGGGGACAGTCACCACCATAGCCTTCTTAAGCAGGAATCTGGAAACCTCCACAGAATTTCCATTGAAAGCACGCAGATCAGGCAGGGCATAGAATGTCCCTTTTGGTTCGATCAAACGCGCGCCATTGAAAGTTCTCATCTCCTGTAAAACCACATCTCGGTTATTTTGAATTTGCAAACGCAGCGCCTCCACCGTGGATTGCAAACCATTCAAGGCACCTTCTGCTGCAGCTTGCGCAAGAGGCGAAACACAGGAAGTTGTCTGTGCGAGAACATTGGTCATTACTTTTACCAACTCACGCGGCGCGATCACCCAGCCAATGCGGAAGCCTGTCATGCCGTATAACTTCGCCACGCCGTTGACAACGATCACATGAGAGTTGTCAATATCTTTATTTGTAAACGAATATGCAGGCGGAGCAACATTGCGGTCAAAGGTCAGCTTATGATAAATATCATCACAGATCATGAAGATGCCTTTACGCTCACACATATTGACGATCTTCTCGATCAACTCGGCTGGATATATTGCGCCTGAGGGATTATTGGGGCTGTTGACAATGATCGCCCGTGTAGACGATGTCACTGCGCGCTCAATATCTTCAAAGCGCGGTGTAAATGTCCCATCTTCAGGAGTCACTACTACAGGAACTCCCAAACACATCTTGATCATTTCAGTATATGAAACCCAATAGGGTGCAATCACGATCACTTCATCCTGTGGATTCAAAACTGAATAAAAAATATTGAAGAGTGACTGCTTTGCACCGTTGGTAATGATCACATTTTCAGGCGCAGCCAAACGGTTATAGCTTTCTTCCGTGTAACGAATCACAGCCTTCTTCATGGCAGGCAGGCCATCGGGCGGTGCATATTTTATGTCTCCGCTCGTCAATTTTGCGCCCGAAGCCAAAACAGCAGAAATAGGAGTTTTATTCTTCGGCTCCCCAATTCCTAAATTGATCACGGCCTCGCCACGCTCACGCAACAAACGGGCTTCTTCATTCAAGGCAAAGGTTGGGGATTCGGCGATGTCACTTGCGAGTTTGCTAAGTTTCATGTTTCTCCTTGCGTAAAAACTTCCGAAGTCTGGATTAAAACAAAAATCTGGTCAGGCACACTGCACTGACCAGATATGGTTCCACAACCGCAAAATGAAGCGGCGCTGACAATCAAATTGCCAGACAAAGCATTCATATTTTCATTATACTACTCACCGCCAACAAGGTTCATTATGGAGGTAATGATTTCCTCATTATGAATGTAACCTGTTCCATTTACTGACAGGCAAAAGTACCCGGCTCCACATCACGCGCCTGCCCCCAAAGTTTTTCGAATTCCTGTAAGTATAGTGACGCGATCTCGGCATTATCCAGAATCACAATGTTCTCATCATTTGCTTCATCGGCATTTGTGGAGTAATTCAAAGAACCCGTCACCACAATGCTGTTGTCAATGATGATGATCTTATCGTGCAGGAAACTGCTTGAATTCCCATCCTGCCGCGCCGGAACCTGCGCACACCAAAAAGTCATTAACTCTGAATTGATGCTTTCACTGCCGGTGGTTTCAAACACACCTTTCACATCCACGCCGGCTTTTGAACGATCGATCATCGCTTGAGCGAGTGGATAATCGGTGAAACTAAAGGCCAAAAAACGAACACTGATCTTTGCATCATTTACCAATGCGATTATGTTGCTTAACGCATGATCTTCTGCAGAAAACACAACTTGAATTGGAGTGCCATCCAAAATAGCCCATTGATTACTCATTGTCGAAGGCGCACGCGGACCGAACTGTCCGCTCCACATTTCCTGAAATTCGCGTTCATAAATAAATGCAATTTCAGGGGAATGAATTACCAGCACATTGTTATTCTGTTTATAAACCCCATTGACCGTAATATTCGTGGACCCAGTCCATGTGATCTGCTGATCGAATATCCAGAATTTATTATGCATCGAAGCAGATCGTCCCGCATCATCCTTGACCTCAATGCCTGCTCCTGTTAAAAGGGCAAATTGCCCACGTTCGGGTTCGCGATCAAACTCCAGACCATATTTATTATCCGTAAGCCACTTCACATCCACGCCGCGATTCTTGGCCGCGATCAGCGCTTCTGCAACAGGAGTCAGGTTAAATTCAAAAGATGCAATGTGGATGCTGGTCTGTGCGTTATTAATAAACTCAATTAATTTTGCTGCGACTGAACCCTCGATCACATTGGGATTGTTCGTCACCAACGGGTCAGTGAAATATACTTCCCACCATTTTGATGTTGGAAGAAACGGTGTTGGCGTTTCAGTATCAGGCAAAGGGATGACAAAGGCCGGTGTATCTGTAACAGGCGGTGGGATGATGATTGGCGTATCAGTAACCGGGACAATAAAGGGAGCAGGCGTGTCTGACGCGTAAAACGGGATTTGCGTGACAGGCACAGGATACGCCGTGGATGAAGTATCCACCGGGGCACAAGCCGTGAGGATGAAGAATATCGTGAGGAAGCAAAGTTTACGGGTCATTGAAAATTCTTCTTTTTATATGGAATCAAAAATGCAGGAGTAAACTCCTGCATTTTATCTTATTCGGCGAGCGCCGCAAAATCCTGTGGATTTCCCAAAGGCAAAATGGTCATCCCATCTGCGATGCGTTTGACGAGACCGCCGAGAACGGTGCCTGTTCCTACTTCAACAAAGGTGTTGATTCCCGCTGAAACCATATATTGCACTGACTCATTCCAGCGGACGCGGGATTGCATCTGCGCAATAATGTCGGCGCGGATCGAGCGTTCATCACTCAATGGCAAAGCGTGGACATTGCCAATCACGGGAATCTGCAAGGCAGATAGATGAGCAGTAACCACCACTTCATTCCACTCTTGCTGAATGGAGGCCATCAAAGAAGAGTGTGCAGCAATCGACACAGCCAATGGCAGGGCACGTTTTGCACCGGCTGCTTTTGCGCCAGCCATGGCACGCTCTACTGCCGCTTTTGAACCCGAGATAACAACCTGACCAGGGCAATTGTCATTGGCAACCTGCACAGATTCTTCATGCGTGCTGGCATCGTCACAGACTTTGTCGAGCAGATGAATATCCAGACCGAGGATGGCAGCCATACTTCCAGAGGCAAGTTCGCCGGCGTGTTTCATTAATTCAGCACGTTTGCGAATGAGGCGCAAACCGTCCTCGAAGGATAATGCTCCAGATGCGGTGAGGGCAGATAACTCTCCCAGCGAATGACCAGCCAACATGGCAGGGCCAGTTGTCAGATTGGGATAAAGATGCGAGAAGGCGCGATAGGAAGCCAGTGAATGGACGAACAGGGCAGGCTGGGTGTTGATGGTGTCGTTGAGTTCATCCGCAGCGCCTTCCATCATTAATTTGGAGAGTGCAAACCCGAGGATCGAATCTGCTTCTTCAAAGGTTTGTTTCGCCACAGGATATTGCATGGCGAGGTCTTTGCCCATACCCACTGCTTGGGAACCTTGACCCGGGAAGATAAAAGCTGTGCTTTGTAAATTAATTTTCATAGTGTCTCCGTAGTCATTAAAACACAAACGGGTCGTGATAGTCACGACCCGTTTTGCAGGGGCGGCGTGCGCCGCTCCTACTCGCTGGCTTTCTTTTCTTTCTTGACCTGAATAACTTCACGGCCATTGTAGAAGCCGCAATTCGAGCAGACGGTGTGTGGCAGGCGCTTGGAACCGCAGTTGGAACAGGCAACGGTATTTACGGCGGTCAACGCGTCATGCGCGCGACGGCGATCACGGCGTCCTTTGGAGTGCTTGCGCTTTGGATGTGGGGTCATTTCTTACTTTCTCCTTTTACATACATCAGACGGGCTTATTGCGCCCGTCTGGTTGGTTTTGAATGAAGCGGACTGATTATAGCGGGAGGCGGTGGATGCGTCAAGTAAAAACGTTGAAAAAAGGGGGTCAAGAAACAATTTGATAATCAGCCTGCCCTTTTTTTCCTGTTTACGGTTTTACCTGCCTGCATGTATACTTATCGAATGGAAATTCAAATCGCTGTTGCAAAGATCAATAAGTACGCTGTTTCTGAAAGCGGAGACACGCTCGAAGTCGTGGAGCGCCCCACCGGCGGACTCTCAGTTGTGCTGGCAGACGGCCAGACCAGCGGACGCGGTGCGAAGGCGGTTTCGCAGTTGGTGGTGCGCAAAGTGATTGGCTTGCTGGCAGACGGCGTACGAGACGGAGCCGCCGCACGTGCCGCTTCAGATACTTTATTTGCTGACAAGACCGGCAAAGTGACCTGCACGCTCAATATCGCATCGGTAGATTTACATAGCAAAACCATTGTACTCACCCGCAACAATCCAGCGCCGCTTTTCATTTGTCGCGGCGAACAGATCGACGCGCATAACGAAGATAGCGTTTCATTAGGTACATCACGCAACGTAAGGCCGGTCATCACTGAAATTGGAGTTGAATCCGGGTTGACCATTGTGATCTTTTCAGATGGCATCAGCCACGCAGGCGAGCGCCGTGGACAACCGATGAACGTCGGAGAAACCATCCGCTCATTGATCGAGGACCAAGACCCGGCGCCGCAACAACTCGCCGACGCGCTCCTCGCACACGCGGTCAGCCTGGACGATAACCGTCCCGCAGATGATATCAGCGTGGTTGTGTTAAAAGTCTCATCACGCGCCGGAGACGAAGTAAGGAGAATGACCGTCAGGCTTCCGATCAATGGCTAAAAAACACAGACACAAACCAGACACACGCGCACACCGTTGGCAGCATCTACGAGCGTCCATTCGTGATACGAGCATATTGTTGAGCGAATTCCGCTCTGCAATCGTATGGTTTTCCATTGCGATTTTGGGCGGCGGCATAATTTATTATTTTCTATCAAATCTACTTAATGAACCGATCAATAGTCTGACCGAAGCCATTTACATTGTTCTGACCATCACATTTTTACAACCGCCCAATCGTGATTTTCCAACTCACATCGTTTTACAATTATTTCACTTTTTAATGCCCATGGTCGGGATCATTATGCTCGCGCAGGGATTGGCAGATTTCGGAAGCTTGATCTTCAATCGCCGCACGCGCAAAAGGAATGGGAAATGGCAGTCGCATCTACATTAAACAAACACGTTATCCTCGTTGGGCTGGGACATCTCGGCTATCGCGTCGCGCTTAAATTACATGAAATGGGCGAACAGATCGCAGCGATCGAATTCAACGCAGATACAGATACGCTCAGCGTTGTGCGTAATCTCGGCATCCCGGTTATTCACGAAGATGCCACACGCCCATCCTCACTGGAAGCCGCAAATATCAAAGACGCGCGCACCATCATCATGGCAAGTCAAAACGATGCCATGAATTTGCAGATCGCACTCAAAGCCCGCAGCATCAACCCTAAATAAAAGTTGTCGTCCGCATTTTTGATGAAGACTTCGCGCACGCGCTGCAAGATCAATTTGGTTTCATCGCGTTGAGCGCCACAGAAATGGCCGCACCTGTTTTTGCCGCCGCCGCCTCCGGCGTGGATGTTACCAATCCCATTTCCATTGAAGGCCAGCTGCTCAGCCTTGCGCGTCTGGTCGTATCGAAGGGTCTGTCTTTGCGGAAAAAACAGTCGGCTATGTGGAGGATAATTTTCATCTAAACGTTGTCCTGCTCCGGCGCGACCATCAATCTGAAATGCACCCCACCGACAGCAGTCCCATTCACGCGGGCGATACCCTCGCCGTACTCGGCGGCCCCGATGAATTGCATCGCCTGATGCACGACAATGAATGACCTTGAAAAAAATCTTCTCATCGGCCTCGTCGGGCCGTGCGGCTCGGGCAAATCCACGCTGATGGCCGGGCTTGAAAAAAACGGCTATCGCTGCCGTCACATCGCGCAGGAACATTCCTACGTTAAACACATGTGGAAAGCCATTACCAATCCTGATATTCTTATTTTTTTACAATGCTCGTTTCATAACTCCACAACCCGCCGAAATTTAAATTGGAACATCGCCGATTACGAAGAACAACAACGCAGACTTTCCCACGCGCACGAGCACGCCCACCTTATCATTGACACCGAAGGCATACCAGCGGAAGAAGTCCTCGCCCGCGCATTAACCTTCTTAAAGGAAAATTACCCGTGAAAAATATTTTCCTGTTCTCAATCACGCTTCTTTTCTTAACTTCATGCCTGCTCTTACTACCCCAAACAGACTCCACCCCCGAACCGACTCCCCCAGCCATCTCGCCCACAGATCGTTCTGTCTACAAAGATGGACTCATCCCCGAATATCAAAACATACTCAATAAACTTCCCTACGCCAGCATGTATGATATTAAATTCATCATCGCTGATGACCTGTATCACATCACCGGCCAGGAAACTGTGCTTTACACCAACGCCGAAGATATCGAATTGAAGGAAATAAAGTTCCGCTTGTTTGGAAACATCCTCGGCGGCGAAATGCATGTGGCTGAAGTCAATGTAAATGGCGAAGTCATTACGCCCAATTATTCACTAAACGACAGCCTGTTGACCGTGCCGCTCAAAAATCCGCTGCAACCGAAAGATACCATCACCCTTAGCATGGACTTTGAGCTTGAGGTGCCGCAATCTGTTGAATTAAATTACGGTGTGCAAGCCTATTACGATGATGTACTTGCGCTGGCACATGCCTACCCGATGATCGCAGTCTACGATGACGAAGGCTGGAATGCAGAAATCCCGCCGCAATCTGGCGATGTGACTTATGCAGACATGTCCTTTTTCCTTGTCACAGTGGAGCGCCAAGGAGGTCGCGCTGGTCGGCTCGGGGCGCGAGATCGACCGCAGCGAAAGCGGGAACAGGCAAACGGTCAGATATGAAGCGGGGCCGGTGCGTGATTTCTATCTGGCGGCGAGTCCGGATTATGAAGTCTTCACGAAAGAAGTGGATGGAGTCACATTAAGATTTTATACGCGTGATTATTTGCAGGCAGGCGCAGAATCTGCATTGGATGTTGCGGCGCGCGCAATTGAAGTCTACGGAAAAAGATATGCGCCTTATCCATACACCGAATTGGATTTTGTCTCCACACCCACTTACGCCTTGGGAATTGAATATCCCGGCATGATCGCCATCACCGAATGGATCGTTGAGCCTGAGAATTTTTATTTGGAAGCCACCGTGGCGCACGAAGTGGGACATCAATGGTTTTATAATCTGGTCGGCAATGACCAGCTCGATGACCCGTGGCTGGATGAATCATTAACACAGTTTGCCACCCTGCAATATTTTACTGACACGTACGGGCAATCAGGCAGCGCAGGGTTCCGTCAGGATCTGGAAGGACGTTGGAACAGCATTGGGCAGGAGGAAATCCCTGTCGGATTGCCGGTCAAAGAATATAGCAACGAAGAATACAGTGGAATTGTCTACGGTCGCGGCGGTTTGTTCTTTGAAGCCCTGCGTGAAGAGATGGGTCAGGGAAATTTGATGATTTTTATAAAACTATGTAAAAAATAACGCGTGGGATATTGCAACGCCCGAAAAATTACAAACAGCAGCAGAAGCCCAATGTGGGTGCAATTTGACCCCGATTTTTGAAAAATGGATATTCCCGTAAACCTTTTAACCGGAGTATAATGGCTTCCGCGCCAGCCTTAGGCTGGCATTTTTGTGGATGGAGTGAGAAATATGCGTAATAAAAATAGTTGGTTGGTTCTAATTGTTCTATTGGTCGCTTTTTCGCTTTGGGTTGACCTGAGTAAAACCCTCCTGGTTTACAACCCATTTAACGATCAGCCTCTCATTGAACGGGATGTGGATACAAAATTAGGTCTCGATTTGCGCGGCGGCCTTCAGGCTTTGCTTGAAGCTGACGTCCCCGCTGAGACCGAAGTCACTGCTGAAGATTTACTCAATGCCAAGAACATTCTGCAGAACCGTGCAAATGCCCTTGGCGTCAGCGAAGTTGTAATGCAGACCGCCGGTGATCGCCGCATTGTGGCAGAGTTCCCCGGTGTGACAAACCCTGAAGAAGTAGTTGCTGCCCCCTTCCAAGCAAACCGCTTTGCTTGAATTTGTAGATATGGGCACAACCCCGGTGTTGGAGGGAACAATCGTTCAAACCGACTTTGGGATTGAAAATGCGCCTGCTGTCAATGAAGCTGGTGAAACCATTTATCATACAGTGATGACGGGCGCCGCGCTCCAGACCGCTTCGGTTTCGCGCAGTGACACAGGACAATATGCGATCTCATTTGTTCTGAAATCTGATGCAACAGATATTTTCGGTGAGTATACAACCTCTCATCAAGGTCAATATCTGGCAATTGTTTTGGATAAACAGGTCATTTCTGCACCGGTCATTCAGAGCCCGATCACAGACGGTCAGGGACAGATCTCCGGCAACTTTACTCAAGATACCGCGCAGACTCTCGCAGTTCAGCTCCGCTCCGGTGCGTTGCCGATCCCGATCAAAGTTGTGGAAAGCCGCACTGTGGGGCCCACTCTCGGTGAAGAAAGTCTACGCAAGAGCGTGATGGCTGGGCTCATTGGTCTGGCGGTTGTAATCCTCTTTATGGGAATTTATTACAGACTCCCGGTCTTGTAGCGGATCTGGCATTGATCTGCTATGCCATCTTTACTCTGATGCTCTTCAAGCTTATCCCCGTGGTGCTCACTCTGCCCGGTATCGCCGGTTTCATTTTGAGTGTGGGTATGGCTGTGGATGCCAACGTGCTGATTTTTGAGCGACTTAAGGAAGAACTTCGGCATGGACGCAATCTGCGTCAGGCCATTGATCTGGCCTGGAGCCGCGCCTGGCCTTCCATTCGTGACTCAAACACATCAACGTTCATCACCTGCGTAATCCTCTTTTCGTTTGGCAATACTTTTGGGCTGGCATCGTGAAGGGCTTTTCGATCCCTTGGCCTTGGGTGTGGGTGTTAGTTTGTTCACAGCCATCATCGTCACACGCACCTTCCTTCACGCCTTGCTTGACGGCATTAAATCCATCGACCACCCGCGCTGGTTTGGTCTTTAGGAGCGCGCAATGAATATCATTAAAAATCGTTACGTATACTTTTTCATCTCTCTGCTCATCATCATCCCCGGGCTTGTATTCATGGGTTTGAATTGGGCGAAGTCCAAGGAAGGTCCACTGCCTCTCGGCATTGACTTCCGCGGCGGCTCCCTGCTCGAAGTGCAATTCGAAGGCGCTTTGCCGAAAGTTGCCGACTTGAGCGCTCTCTACGAAGAATTCTCCACGGCTGAAGAACCAATCGCAGAACCTGTCATTCAACCTTTGGGTGATGATGCCTACGCTCGGTTCGCTCCAAGTCCATGACCGATGAAACCAAGGGCAAGATTGTGGCCGAAATGGAAACCCGTTTTGGATCCAAGGTGACCGTGCTGAACTTTACCTCGGTCAGCCCCTCGGTCGGCGCGAAGTTACTGTCGCGGCTGGCTGGGGCCATATTTTTTGCCGCCGCCGCCATTCTGCTTTATATCTGGTGGGCTTTCCGCGGCGTTGAACATGCCTATCGCTACGGGACTGCCGCCATCATCGCCATGCTGCACGATGTGCTCGTTGTGGTCGGCGTGGAAGCCATCCTGGGATACTTCCTCGGCTGGGAAGCAGATGCCCTCTTCCTGACCGCCCTGTTGACCGTCATCGGCTTTTCGGTGCATGACACCATCGTGGTATTCGACCGCGTGCGCGAAAACTCAAACATCCTGCGCCGCATCGACTACGAGACCATGGTCAATCATTCCATCGTGCAAACTTTGGATCGCTCCATCACCACCCAGTTGACCGTCATGCTGACACTTTTCGCCCTGGTCTTATTCGGCGGCGACAGCACCCGTCACTTTGTGATCATTTTGCTTGTGGGTATTTTCAGCGGAACATACTCCTCCATTTTTAACGCGGCTCCCATTTTGGTTGTTTGGGAAAATCGCGAATGGACAACCTGGTTCAAGCGCAAAGAAGAAGCAGCAACAATCTAACTCATTTCAAAAAGGGACATCATTGCTGATGTCCCTTTTTGATTACTATGAAGGGATGAAGTTTTATGACCGAAAACCTAGCTCTATTCTTCACCAGTTTTTTGATCGGCATTTCCATCGCAGCTCCCGTTGGGCCGATTGGTGTGTTGTGCATTCGGCGCACGCTTTCTCATGGAAAACTGATTGGCTTTCTATCTGGCATGGGTGCCGCCAGCGCAGACACAGTCTATGGTGCGGTCGCAGCATTTGGGTTGACGGTCGTTACAAATCTGTTGACTGAAAACACTTTCTGGCTGCGCATCATCGGCGGATGTTTTCTCTTGTATCTTGGCATAAAGACATTTCTTGAAAAGCCCGCTGACCACGCGGCAAAAGCCAGTCAAAGCGGATATTTGAGCGCGTATCTTTCGACCTTTTTCCTGACCATTACCAATCCAATGACCATTCTTTCATTCGCGGCGATCTTCACCGGCCCGTGGTTTATCAACAAAACCGGTTCGCCGCTCGCAATGGTAGCCGGAGTATTTGCAGGTTCTGCGGTCTGGTGGCTGACTCTCAGTTTTGGCGTTGGCCTATTTCGTGAGCGCCTCACGGCAAATCACATGGCCTGGATCAATCGTATTTCAGGCGCGATCATTGTTATCTTTGCTGTCACAGCGCTGATAACAAAATAAGCTAGCCACCAGACAGTTTTAAAATGGGACGCAGATGAACGCTGAAAACGCTGATAAAAACTATTTTTGCTCACGTTTTCCAAAAAATCTGCGCTTATCAGCGTCCAAAAACAAAGCGTCAGGTGGTTAGAAAATAAACATTAAAACGCAAAGCAGATTACCAGATCGTTGACATTGGTACCGCTCGGACCGATTCGGATTAGATCATTCAACGCGTCAAAATAAACATACGCATCATTCGTCGACAGATAGCCTGCCGCGAACATCCCAAGCGACTCAGCCCTCTGAGCCGATTCGCCCGTCACAATGGCTCCAGCCGCATCTGTGGGGCCGTCTTCGCCATCAGTGGCAAGTGAGATCAGCATCACATCTTGCAGGCCAGACAATACATCTACGGCGGCAAGAGCAAGCTCCTGATTTCTGCCGCCCTTCCCATTCCCTTTTAACTTAACTGTGGTTTCGCCGCCGGCCAGTAAACAAAACGGGCGTTTCATTGTCTGTATTGATTCTTTTAACTGCAAAGCGATCTGACGCCCAATGTCACTGGCTTCGCCCTGCATTCCACGGCGAATGATCACGGTTTCAAAAGATTCTTTTTGTGCCTGTGCTTGCGCGGCGCGTAAAGCAATCTCATTACTGGCGATCATTGTATTTTCTACATATTCAAAAACAGGGTTATTCGGCTTTAATGTTTCAACCAAAGCGGGAATAATGGAAGCGGGGATTCTATCCTTCAGATCATATTTTGCGATCACGCTCAAAGCATCAGCACAAGTTGACGGGTCTGGCGCAGTTGGGCCGGAGGCAATGGCTTCCATCGAATCATTGACCACATCTGAAAGCAGCAGGCTGACAACGCGCGCGCCATTTGCCATCCGAATCAATCCCCCGCCCTTTAGTTCATCGAGATGACGGCGCAATATGTTGATCTCATCAATGCGCGCGCCACACGCCAACAATGCGGAGGTGAGTATTTGCAAATCGGCGAGCGGTACACGCGGTGCGGTCATCAAAGCAGAGCCGCCGCCTGAGATCAGACAGATCAGCAGGTCATCCTGTGTAAGTTGCGAAACAAACTTCAGCGCGGCAACACCCGCTTTCAAACTGGAATTTCCAGGGATTGGGTGATCTCCCTCGATAACCGTAACAGGCTCAACGTTAAGAGGCGAAGCGTGTTTGGTAATGATGAGGCTGTTGGTCAGGCTGGTTGAGTCTGCCAGAGCTGAGGTCATCGCACAGGCCGCCTTTCCCAATCCAAAAGAAAAAATACGTTTTGCTTTTGGCAATGGATTTTCAAGCACATATTTTTTTACCGCCGCGCCCGGCTCCACGGCGGTAAACATGGCCGAAAGTATATGTGTAACAGAGATTCTGCGGGCATGGTTTTCAAGAAATTTTTGTGAAGAAAACATGGTTTAAGTATACACGGGAAATTTTGCGATGATATTGTAGGGTGTTTCCCGATGGGTTCAGGCGTATAATGATGTAAAAATGGGATATTAATACCGTTCATGCATGTTGATGGAGTTTAATATGACCGAAAAAAAGAGTAAACCAGCGGCGGAAGATATTCATAAAACTCAACTTCAGAGACCTGTTTTGAAGAAAAAAGCCAAAGCTGCAAGGACTCAAAAAGAAAAGAGCGGGAAAAACGAACTCGCTTTTCAAATGCTTTTTCAAAATCACCCAATG
Organism: Candidatus Villigracilis proximus; assembly: GCA_016715195.1. Lineage (GTDB taxonomy): Bacteria > Chloroflexota > Anaerolineae > Anaerolineales > Villigracilaceae > Villigracilis > Villigracilis proximus. The sequence continues at coordinate 243,984 of JADKBB010000002.1, read as the reverse complement.
CCCATGTGGGTCATTGATATCAAGACACATGCATTTTTACGAGTTAACAAGGCGGCGATCGAGAAGTACGGCTATTCGCAGACTGATTTTCAAAAACTAACCCTTAAGGATATTCATCCTGAAGAACGTATTACGGGGCAGTGGCATCACAAATTAAAAAGTGGGAAGTTGATCGATGTGGAAGTTACATCATGCACTTTTGATTTTCAAGGGCTCGAATCAATATTAATGACCGCGCAGGATATTACTGCGTGCAAGCAGACAGGGGATTCACTACGCGCGAGTGAAATTTTCAATCAGGCAATTTTAGATTCTGTAACTGCTGAAATCGCCGTACTGGATCACAGCGGAATCATCATTGCTGTAAACCAGACCTGGGAAAAATTTGCGTTGGAAAATAGCGCAGAGGCTGGCATTCCGGCGCCGCGGACTGGGATCGGAGTCAATTATCTTGAGATCTGTAAAGCTGAAAACGGCTTGGAAACAGGCACAGAGGGAATGAATGGCTGTGATGGCATTCGAGCGGTAATGAGCGGCAAGCTGACCAGATTTAGCATGGAATATGCCTGTCATTCGCCGGAACAACAGCGCTGGTACACGCTGACGGCTACTCCGCTCGGTGAGGGCGGCGCGGGGGTGGTGGTAACACATAACAACATTACCGAGCGTAAACTGGTGGAGGAATCGCTGCATGAAAGTCAATCCACATTGCAGGGGATTCTACAATCCACTGCAGATGGAATTCTGGCAGTGAGTTTGAAAAACAAGTACTTTGCAAATGAGCATTTTTAGAAAATGTGGAAAATTCCGCGCGAAATTGCCTTAATCAGGATGAGACGGTATTACTTAATTTTGTGCTTGAACAGTTGATCAGGCCGCAAACTTTCTGCAAAAGTACAGGAACTTTATCAATCAAAGCAGGAGAGTTCCGGCACGCTCTATCTTAAAGATGGCAGAATTTTTGAGCGCCAATCAAAACCCATTGTGAATGGTGAAAATCTGGAAGGGCGCGTCTGGTCATTTCACGACATCACGGAAACGAAAACAATTGAAGCGGCGCTGATTCAATCTGAAGGCAGATACCGCAATCTGTATGACACAATGACAGACGGCTTTGTAAGAGTGAATATGCAGGGCTTTATTCAAGAGTCGAACAAGTCGTATCAGAAGATGACCGGGTATAACGCCCAGGAGCTTGCCCACCTGACCTATGAAGATATCACACCTAAAAAGTGGCATGAGTTTGAGCAAAACATCGTCGAAACACAGATACTCCCCGACGGCTCCTCCAATTTTTACGAAAAGGAATATATAAAGAAAGATGGAACGATCTTTCCGATCGAAATTCATTCTTTCCTGATCAAAAACGATGAAGGCGAAAACGAGGGAATTTGGGCAATTGTGCGAGATATTACCGAACGCAAACAGGCTGAAGAGGAATTGCGTCAGCGCATTATGGAATTGGAATTGCTCTACGAAAGCGGATTATCATTCAGTCAGCTATTAAATCCAAAGCAGATCGCGCAACAAATCATTAAGTTATTGGACCAAAAAATGGACTGGCACCATACCGCCATTCGTTTGCTTAACCCAATAAACAATACACTGGAGCTATTGGCCTTCAATCAAGCGAACTTAAGCAGCCAGAAGGAACGCAATACGGCTGAGGAAAAATTAAAAACAAGCGTGGCGTACCTCGACCAGGGGTTAAGCGGCTGGGCTGTCCAACACGGCACAATTGTGCATTCAAATGATCTAGCAAACGACCCGCGCTATCAGGAAACTTTTTCGGGTTTGCAATCCGGTCTATATGTCCCCATTAAAACCGGCAAACAGGTGATCGGAGTGATCAGCATTGAAAGCGAAAAGGCAAACGCCTTTAGCAAATCAGATGAACGATTAACGGTCACGCTGGCAGCACAAGCAGCCAGTATATTTGAGAATGCCCGTCTTTATGAAGAAACCACCCGCCATGCTGACGAACTGGAAAACCGCGTAAAAGAACGCACTGCTCAGATCGAATCGACAAAACATCGTCTGGAGCTCGCCACTCATGCCGGTCAGATCGGCGTATGGGAATACAATCCCAGGGAAAACAAGGTCATTTGGGACGAACGTATGTACATGCTTCACCATATCCCCGATGGCAGTTTCGACGGCACGTATCAATCCTGGGTGAAATTGATCCACCCGGACGACATAGATAAATCGCAGCTCAACATTCAACTCGCGGTAACAAAATATCTGCTTTTAAATAATGAACATCGCATTATCTGGCCTGACGGTACGATACGGCACATAGCCGCGAGCGCCGTCACCGTTTTTGAAAATGACGGCAGGCCGGAACGCATCATCGGCATCAACATGGATATTACGGATCGCAAACGCACCGAGCAATCTTTATACGAAAGTGAAAACTATGCCCGCCTGTTATTTAACGCCGTACCTGACCCGATCTCTGTGACGGATGTTCACGGGGAAATTATAGATGTCAATCGGGCTTTCGAACAGCATTACAATTTTTTACGCGATGAAATTCAGAAAAAAACATATCCGAGATCGGTCTGTATCCAGACGAGATCTGATAAAAGGGAAAAATACCTGATGGAGATCGTGGAAAATCAAGCGGGAAACTCCCGGCAACACTCCACCCAGCTTAATGTGTCCTCAACAAATGAAAACATCCAAACTATTGAACTGAGGTCCTATTCAATTGAAGTGAAGGGCAGGCAATTGATCCTCAATGCCGGGCGCGACATCACCGCCTATAAAAAAGCCGAGGATACACTGCAGCTTGCCAACATTGAAATGAAACACGCCCTGCGTATTAAAGATGAATTTCTTGCAAACATGAGCCATGAACTGCGGACTCCGCTTAATGCCATTTTGGGGATCTCTGAAAGCCTTGAAGAGCAGATCATCGGCGCTCTGAATGAGAAACAACTAAAATATATCCGCATCATCAACGAAAGCGGACGCCACCTGCTGGAACTCATCAATGACATTCTCGATCTTTCCAAGATCGAAGCTGGAAAACTGGAACTCAATCTTCAGGATATTTCAGTCAAAACTCTGTGCGATTCAAGCCTGCGTTTGGTGAAGGAACTTGCACAAAAAAAATCCTTAAAAGTATCCCTTGAAATTGACGAGACGGAGATCACTTTGCTGGGCGATGAACGCCGCCTGAAACAATCTCTGGTTAACCTGCTGAGTAATGCCGTCAAATTTACCCAGGAAGGAAAAGAAATCGGTCTTCAAGTGCAGACCAATATGATCGACCATGAAATTACCTTTACAGTTTGGGATCAAGGCATTGGCATTGAGCAAAGTGATATCAAACGTCTCTTTAAACCATTTGTGCAATTGGATGCGGGGCTGGCCCGTGAATACCCCGGTACCGGACTGGGCCTGGCAATCGTCTCGCAAATGGTGCGTTTGCACGGCGGACACATCAATCTGGAAAGTGAGCCCGGAAAAGGCAGCCGCTTTATCGTCACATTACCCTGGGCTGAAAAACAGCAAACTGCACAAATTGAAATCGAATCTCAAATCACGCCGACCAGCCCAAAGTCGGCTGCGAAGCGCAGCGTCAAAGTCCTGCTTGTGGAAGACACCGAGGTAGTCATCACACTGACGAGTGATTATCTGCACTACAAAGGATATGAAGTATTTATCGCCCGCAATGGCATGGAAGGTGTACTTCTTGCAAAGGAAAAAAAACCGGATGTGATTCTCATGGATATTATGATGCCGGTCATGGATGGCATGGAAGCCGCCCGCCGCATCCGTGCTGATAACATGCAGAAAGACACGATCATCATTGCGCTCACAGCACTCGCCATGCCCGGTGACCGTGAACAATGTCTAGCTGCCGGCATGGATGATTACATGAGCAAACCAATTCAAATGCATGATCTTACAAAGATTATCGAAAAACATTTAAGCGCCCGGCAGGAAAAAAAATAAAATGACAGGCAGCGTATTGATCGTTGACGATGACCAAACCAGTCTCGCCGCACTTGAATCGATTCTCGATGGACAGGGCTACAATATCATCAGGGCATCCAACGGGTCAGACGCCCTGCAAAAAGCGGATGCGCTCATCCCAGACCTGATTCTAGTGGACGTGATGATGCCCGTCATGGATGGCTTTGAAGTATGTAAACGCATCCGTGCCACGCCGAAACTTGCTGAAATGCCGATCATCATTCTCACCGCCCTGGATGACCGCGCCTCACGCCTGCTGGGAATTGAATCTGGCGCCGACGATTTTCTCACCAAACCAGTTGACCGGCAGGAATTACGTCTGCGGGTACATACGATCATCAGACTCAATCGATATCGCACCCTGCTTACCCAGCGTGAAAATTTACGCCGTCTGGCAGAAAGTGTGATCACCGCGCAGGAAGAGGAACGGAAAAGGCTTTCACGTGAACTTCATGACGATCTCGGACAGGCATTGATCGCTCACATTCTAAATCTGCACAATTTGCAAAAAGACCTGCCGCTGGAAGTTGATCTATTAAATAAAAGAATCGACGCGCTGACAGCCGATACCAATCAAACCCTAAATAAAATGCGTTTCCTGGCTCAGAATATCCGCCCGACCCTGCTGGATACTCTTGGGTTGCGCACAGCATTGGAAACATACAGCTACGAATTCGGCCTGCGAACCGGGCTGCGTGTTTTATTTGAAGCCGATCCTGAAATCCCCGAAATCCCCGATGCGCACGCCATTACGCTCTATCGCATTCTACAAGAGACACTCACGAATGTCCTCAAACACTCCAAAGCCAATCAAGTTTGGGTGGAGTTAAACATTGATGAACACAGCATTGTTTTAACGGTGCAGGATAATGGAATCGGTTTCACGCTGACACAGACGGCACCCAATTCGGGTATCGGCATCACCGGCATCCGTGAACGTCTGACACTCGTCGGTGGAAAATTAGTCATCAGTACATCAGCATCCAAAGGCACTGTGATCTCTGCACACATTCCACTGACTCAAACACAGGATACAGGAACCGCATGATCCGAATCCTCCTGGCAGAAGATCACATAATGGTTCGCGCCGGACTGCGAGCTTTGCTGGAACGCGCAAAAGAAATCACCATCATAGGCGAAGCATCCAACGGGCAGGAAGCCATTACCATGGCCGCAGATCTAAAACCGGATGTACTCGTGATGGACATCATGATGCCGCGTCTAAATGGAATTCAAGCCGCCGAACAGATCCGCAGCATGAAACTGCCAGTCCATATCCTTTTGCTTTCCATGTATTCAGACGCAGGCCTGGTACACCAGGCGCTGCAAAGCGGTGTCAAAGGATATGTACTCAAGACCTCAGTCAGCGAAGAGTTACTATGGGGCATCCATGCGGTTTCACGCGGCGAAACCTATTTGAGCTCGGTCATCTCATCCATCGTTACAGAAAACACATTGCATCAAACACAGCGCAAACCGCAAACCTGCTGGATGTCCTTTCTCCACGTGAAAAAGAAATATTGCAATTAATTGCAGAAGAAAACACCAGCGGCGAGATCGGAAAAATCTTATATATTAGCGAAAAGACCGTGGAAAAGCATCGCACAAATTTAATGGAAAAATTACATGTCCGCAATCTGGCCGGGCTGGTGCGGCTGGCGATCAAATATGGATTAATTGACAAAAACTGGTAGGACAAAATAAGGGAATACCAGTATGGTGATAATAAAAATGTAAAAATATAATATCCGTGAAACAAGGAGAAACTATGACCAGTACCATTTTGATCGTGGATGACGACCCCGCAGGCCGGCAAACTCTCGAATCCATTCTGGATGAACAGGGATATCAACTTGAATTCGCCGAAAACGGTGCTCAAGCCCTGCAAATGATCCGCCAAATTCTGCCGGATGTGATCCTGCTGGATGTAATGATGCCAGGCATGGATGGATTTGAAGTATGTCGGCAAGTCAGAAGTGACCCGGCCATTGCCGAAATTCCGATCATCATGCTGACGGCACTCGATGATAGACGATCCTTTCTAAATGGTCTGGAGAGCGGCGCAGATGATTACCTGACAAAACCCTACGACCGCCACGAACTACGCGCACGTCTGTTAGGCATTACGCGCCTCAATCGGTATCGAAAATTACAGGATGACCGCACCAACATCGAACAAGCACATCTACAATTGTTATCAGCCTACGATGCAACCATTGAAGGCTGGTCACGAGCAATGGATCTGCGCGACAAAGAAACCGAAGGCCATACACAACGGGTAACACAGCTCTCTGAACAACTTGCAAAAATCGCCGGCATCCGTCAGGACGAATTGATCCAAATACGGCGCGGCTCACTGCTGCACGATATTGGAAAACTTGGCGTACCTGACTCCATCCTGCTCACCCCAAATAAATTAACGGACGAAGAGTGGGAGGTCATGCGCAAGCACCCCCAATACGCCTATGAAATGATCCTGCCGATTGAATATTTACGCCCTGCATTGGACATCCCCTATTGCCACCATGAAAAATGGGACGGCACGGGTTATCCACGCGGCTTGAAAGGCGAAGAGATTCCACTCTCTGCAAGAATATTTGCCATCGTGGATGTCTGGGATGCCCTCACTTCAGATCGTCCCTACCGCGCAGCCTGGGATAAACAAAAAACGCTGCAATATATCAACGAACAATCTGGAAAACATTTTGACCCCCACATTGTGGAACTCTTTAATATCATGATGGCTTAATATCCCGCCTTGAACGGATAGGTCAAGCGCAGCAGATTTAATTCCACGATTCAAAAAGACTCTCCAATCGGAGAGTCTTTTTGAATCGTTCAGGTGATCAGTCATCTTTGCGGCGTTGTTTTAGGTCACTTTTGTAACGGTACATCGTATCATCGGCCATATTGATCACTTTTTCCAGCGTCATATCCGGTTTGCTGGTGGCTGCTCCGAGTGAAATACTCAACTCGGGTTCACGATAATATTTATTATTTAATTTGATCAGAGCGTGAATCTGTTTTATGTATTCCACGGCAACTTCCCCTGTGGTATCCGGCAAAATCATCACAAATTCGTCGCCGCCTATGCGTGCCACAATTTGATCCGAATTAAAAGCGGCGGTAAAAACCTCAGCCGCACGGCGGATTAATTTATCTCCGGCCTGATGACCCAGTGAATCGTTCGTTCGTTTCAAATTATTTAAGTCCGCGATAATGACACTCACCGGCTCCTTGCGCTCTTTTTCAAGTTTGACCAGCATCTCTTCAAAATAACCACGATTATATAAACCTGTCATTACATCTCGTGTGCCAAGATAACGCAAATACTCTTCAGCTTTTTTCCGCGCGGTAATATCCTGGATCGAGACCAGCACCCAGCCAAAACTTTCTTCATAACCGGGCATCACTCGAAAATCAAGTTGAATGTTGATCGGATCACCGTTTAATGAGTAATTAATCCCCTCACGCTCGTAGGCCAGCTTTCCATTCCACAAGTCCACGAGTTCATGGGCAAAGTGGTCACTCATCTCATCCCGAAAGACCTGATCGAGATTTGACAACAAATGTTCCTTGGATCTGGCCTCAAAAAGTTCAAGGGTTTTTTGATTCACATTCAGCACCTTGATCAGGCTGGTGCAATGCGTAACGGTTTCTGGATGATGATTCAAATAATCCTGAAGATCGGTCACTCCCTGGGCGCGGAGTAAATCAAAATGGGACTTCAATGCGCTGTAATCCTCTTCCCAGAGCGAGATCGGCGAGGATTCAAATAAGTTTTGGAAACGGCGTTCGGCCACTTTCCGGGTGGTAATATTTTCTATCGAAACAAGGACCTGTTTCCAGGTCTGCTCGTGACCGGGAAGAATGCGCCAGTGTAGAAGAATATCCAGCGGAGCGCCTGTAAGTGTGTAATTGATACCTTCCCCTGACCAGTTCAAGTCCCCATTCCACAAGGCGAGTAATTCACTCCGAAAATGATGACTCATTCCATCACGGAAGACATCATTTAGATTATCGATCAACTCATCCTTTGATTTGGCTTCAAGCATAACCAGAGTCTGCTGGTTAACATCCAGCACTTTCATTTGCTTTACGCATTCTTCAATAAATGAGGGGTTTTGATCGAGATACGAATCCAACGATCGAATCCCCTGCTGACGCAGTTCATCAAACAGGCCTTTGATGCCGCTGTAATCTTCTTCCCAAAGTGAAATCGGTGCGTGTTCAAACAATGTTTTGAAATGCTCCTCGTCAATATTATTTTTCATGCGGGCCGGCCCTCCACTGCGATCAAAAAGAAAACTTAAGTCATTATACTATTTGCTCAATTATTTATAGGTCAAGGCAAATATGGGTTTAGTTGCAACTTTAAATAAGTGACTACGCGAAAAAAACATGCTTTTACAGCATTCTTCGTGAATTCTTGCCTTTGATCGCTGTTTGTGCTACCATACGTCGCAGTAGACTGACCAGTCGGTTTGTAAGGACAAAATGACAGAAACATTCCCCACTACCTCACAAGAAACGCGCACACGCATATTGGAAGCAGCGGTCAAAGTCTTTGCCACCAAAGGCTATCACGACACAAAAGTGGACGATATTGTCAGCGAGTCGCATTCTTCAAAAGGCGCTTTTTATTTTTATTTCCCGAGCAAACAGGATATTTTTCTTGCACTGAGTGATACGTTTGCAGAATTACTTGAAAGCCGTTTGACTCAAGCCATGGAAAATGAGACGCGTGGCTTGCAACAAATGGATGCCGCACTGAGCGCCAGCCTCGGTTTGTTTAGTCAATATCGCGGACTTGCAAAGATCGCATTGGTTCAAGCCGTGGGATTGGGTGCAGTATTTGAAGAACGCCGTCGCATCATCAACGATCGTTTGACTCGTATCATTCAAGTGCGGCTTGAGCGCGCCATACAGGAAGGCAGCATTCCAGAACAACAAACCGAGATCGCTGCGCGTGCCTGGGTTGGCACGTTGAATGAGATCGTTACACATTGGATCTATACAGGCACACCATCATTGGAAGAGTCACTTCCGTCATTGCGAAAATTTCTGGCACGTTCCATCGGGATATCAGAAGAACGTATTCAAGCCGGTGATTCCTAAAATAAAAAATAAAAGGAGATTTATTTTCATGCGTTTGTTACGTCCACTATTCGTTTTTGTTTTTGCAATCAGCTTCATCGTGAGCGCGTGCGCACCAGCCGTCCCAGCGGCGAATGCCGGTGATGCTGAATCAGCTACACAGGTCCAGAGTGATGCGGGTGCTGTTGAGCAAGTCACACTAAAAGTTGCTGTCCTGCCGATCATTGATACACTTCCAATGTATGTCGCTCAACAGGAAGGTTTGTTTGCGAAGCATGGAGTCAATGTTGAATTTGTGCCGGTCGCTTCTGCGCCCGAGCGCGATCAATTACTTGCCGCAGGGCAGGCCGATGGAACCATCAATGAAATTTTGTCTGTGATGTTATTCAACAAAGATCAGGTGCAAATGCAAGCTGTGCGTTATGCGCTGCGACCCACAGAAGGCTATGGTCACTTTTTTATTCTGGCCTCTGCCAAGAGCGGTATTACAACGCCCGATGGATTGAAGGGTGTTGAGATCGGTGTTTCGCAAGGCACGGTGATCGAGTATGTAACCGAACGACTTTTGCAAGCCGAAGGTTTTAGCACTGACGATATCAAGACCATCGCGGTGCCGAAGATTCCTGACCGCATGGCTTTGCTGGCATCAGGCGAACTCAACGCGGGTGTGCTGCCTGACCCGCTTGCGTCGCTTGCTGTTTCGCAGGGTGCTGTGATTGTTGCCGATGATTCCGCGCATCCGGAATATGGCTTCAGCGTGATTTCATTTCGCAAGGAAGTCATTGATGCAAACCCTGATGCGGTGCGCGCATTTTTGGCCGCTGTTGAAGAAGCCAGTGACCTAATAAATCTTGACCCCAAAAAATATACAAACGTGTTGAGCGAACAAAAACTTGTTCCGCCGCCGCTGCTGGAAACTTACAAAGTGCCCCCCTTCCCTGATCAGGGTGTGCCTACCGAAGCCGAGTGGATGGATGCCCTGGCCTGGGCAAAGGAAAAAGGAATGTTGACCACTGACGTTTCATACGCGGACTCTGTAAACGGCTCGCTTCTTCCTTAACTGAAAACTGACTCCGTTATAATCGGCAGGAGTTTGCCCCCGGTCAGACTCCTGCTACATTTTGCAAATTTATGATTCAAGTCAACTCGCTTTCATTTGGTTATTCACGCTCCACTCCGATCTTCCAGAATTTCAACTGGGAGATTCAACGCGGAGAAACCTGGGCCATCCTTGGTTCTTCAGGCTGCGGAAAAACCACGCTGCTGTATTTGCTGGCTGGCTTGCGAATGCCAGCCAGCGGAACGATCACCATAGACGGCGAGCAGATCACCCGTCCGCGCCCGCGCAGTGGATTGATCCTACAGGATTATGGATTGCTGCCCTGGGCCACAGTCCGCGAGAATACAGAACTGGGATTACGCGTGCGCGATTTCTACGGGCAGGATGGCAAACACACGCCGAAAAATTTTCAACCAGAAAACAGCGTGGAACACTGGCTTGAGCGGCTTGGATTAAAAGAAGTCGCTGGTAAATTTCCATCTCAAATTTCAGGCGGCCAACGCCAGAGGACAGCCATTGCACGCACTTTGGCCGTAGCGCCCGACTTGCTCTTAATGGACGAACCTTTTTCATCTCTCGATGCGATCACGCGCGAAGACCTGCAAAACTTAACCTTGTCTTTGTGCGAAGAACAGAATTTAACGCTGATCATTGTGACTCACGCCATCGAAGAAGCCGCGGCACTGGGAAAGAAAATTCTCGTGCTTGATTCAACACCGCGCGTGTTTGAAAATCCGCGGGCGGGAGAAATCAACTACCGCAGCAGTCAGGCTTATCACGACCTGTGCGATTTGCTATGGAAGGAACTGCGCCATGAAGCGGCGTGATATTTTATTCTCAGCCATCGGATTGATCATTTTGTGGCAGTTAACTTCCATGCTGGTTAATCGTCCCATTTTACCGGCGCCGTGGGAAGTGTTCGTTGTTTTCTTTCAGGAAATGCAAAACGAACTGCTGATCCATTTTGGGGTCAGCTTGTGGCGTGTCACAGCAGGCATGGCACTTTCAGTAATTATCGCGGCTCCCGCCGGACTGGCAATTGGCGGATCAAGAACCTTGAACCGCATCTTCTCCCCCATTATCTATTTGTTGTATCCCATTCCAAAAGTTGTCTTTGTGCCGATTGTGTTTTTATTTTTAGGCATTGGAGATACAGCGAAGATCTTTATTATCTTTCTGATTCTGTTCTTTCAGATCATTGTTCTCGTACGCGATCAGGCAGCAGGTTTACCCGTGCAACTGCTTCAAAGTCTGCGCAGCCTCGGCGCGGGTAGGCGGGCAATTTTCCGCTTTGTTTATCTGCCCGCCAGTTTGCCCGCCATTTTGACGGCGCTTCGCCAGTCCATTGGGACAGCGGTTGCGGTGTTGTATATCACCGAGTTGTTCGCCACAAAGTACGGACTTGGCTACTATATTTACTACAACGGCAGTACACTGTTTAATTATCCAGCCATGTACGCGGGTGTGATCGCCATGAGTCTGCTCGGGCTGGGCATGTATTTCGTTGTAGATTGGGCCGAACGAAAATTATGCAAGTGGAAGTTTGTAAGTTAAAACCAGAAAACAGGACCTGATGAACGAAGAAGATCCCAACCTCAAAATAAAAATACTATACACAAACTGCAGTTTGGCCTGTCACAGCCAACCGACGCATTAAGTGCTTGTCCCTGTTGACCGCGAACCACACGCAACGCCTTTAAGGCCAGCGGAATTGAGACCCAGGCAAGCATGGAAAATGCGGGGATGATCTTCAAAAAGACAAGCATAGGCAGAAGCAAATATGCCGCCGCCATGCAAAACAGATACTCAGTCCGCGTGCCTTGCGGGCCAAGCCTGACCGCCAGTGTATGCTTGCCAGCCTTTTTATCATTCTCAAGGTCACGCAAGTTATTGACAACCAAAATGGCAGTGATCATCAATCCAACGGGCACCGCCATCCACCAGGCCGCAGCACTAATCGAACCAGCTTGCACAAAATATGTTCCGGTTACAGCAACGAGGCCGAAGAAAATAAAAACGAAGAGATCTCCCAACCCGTAATATCCAAGCGGAAAAGGTCCGCCGGTATAAGCGATCGCTGAAATGATCGCAGCAACGCCAACGAGGATGATCTCCCATCCGCGCAGATAAGCAAGATACAAACCAAACACTGCCGCCAGAAAAAATATGATCCACATACCGCGTTTCACTTGCGAAGGCGTAAGTAGACGTGCTTGCGTCACGCGCAGCGGCCCCTGCCTTTCGGCAGTATCCGCGCCGCGCTCAAAATCATAAACATCGTTCGCCACATTGCTTCCAATTTGCAAAAGCAAAGCCACAAACAAAGCCGCCAGTGCTGGCAGAATTTGAAATGAATAATCTGCCCAGGCCAAGGCGCTTCCCATCACCACACCCGAAGCGGCTGCGGGCAAAGTCCGCGGGCGAATGGCCAGCCACCAGATCTGAAAATTATTTAATTCACGCTGTTCCTTAGCAGACATTTGATCTCCAAACAAGCTATAAAATTTATTGCGAAGCGCAGTATAACATGCGTTTATAATACGGCCTCACAACACACCAAGGAGTTACAATGACAAACTTAAGCGGGCAGGAACGCGCCCAATACGTACAGTCCATGTTTACAAAAATCGCACGCCGCTACGATATGATGAATCGATTAATGACCGGATATCAGGATGTGCGCTGGCGCAGGCAGGTAATAAAACTGGCGGGATTAAAACCCGGCGCATCCCTTCTGGACCTGGGAACGGGCACAGGCGATCTGGCACGGGAGGCGCTTTCAGAGTTTCCGAATGCCAAAGTAACCGCAGCAGACTTCACGTTAGAGATGATGCGAGTGGGCGCCCGGCAAGTCGGTCCGCTGGATTTTTCGGCCGCCGATGCGCTTCGTCTGCCTTTTGAAAATGAATCCTTTGATGCCGTTACTTCAGGATTTCTGATGCGCAATGTCATTGACTTAAAACAGGCAATTCAGGAACAATATCGTGTGTTAAGATCAGGAGGGCGGATCGTGATTTTGGACACCACACGCCCAAAGCGCAATTTACTTTCACCTTTTATCTGGATCCACATGCATGTAATCATCCCCACGCTGGGAGGGCTGCTCTCCGGCGTGCGTGAAGCGTACACATATCTACCCGACACCACCGAGGGATTTGTCACAGCCGAACAATTAGCAGAGAGATTAAGTGAAGCCGGATTCAAGAACGTTGGGTATCAACGTTTGATGTTTGGAACCATTGCGATTCACCACGCTGAAAAATAAATAACAATTGATGCAAAAAATCCCTGACAGTTCAACTGTCAGGGATTTTTTTAGATTACGGTGAAGAGATTAGTACCCTACACTCGATACGTCGTTCGAAGGCCGCCACTGTGACCACTTATCCGTGGAAGGATCAATGGTCATGTTCCCTGCAGGGCCGCCCTGCCAGAACACCTGGAAGATATTCGTATCTTCATCGCGATTAGACGTGAAAGCCAGGTTTGAACCGCCGCAGTCCCATGTGGGGCCTGAGTCAAGGCCGGCGTAATCGGTTACCCGATATTCAATGCCTGTCTTTAGGTCGTAACTATAGATATCCAGATTTCCGTTTCGTTCAGATTGATAAGCAATGCGGAAACCTTCAGGTGACCAGGCGAGATTGTTGGTCTTGCCGTCTGTGGTAATGCGCTTGATGTTTTTGCCATCGACGTCCATCACATACAAGTCTGTGGCGCCTTTATCATTAACCAGGAAAGCGATTTGCTTGCCATTCGGCGACCAGGCCGGGAAGACTTCGTCTGTTGCACCGGTGGTCAACGGGGTATCGTTACCGGTTTCAACGTCAAGGATAAAAATATCCCAGTTGCCATTACGATTGCTTTGGAAGACGATCCATTTCAAATCAGGTGAATAGAATGGATTGATATCGTCAGCCAGATCATTGGTAATTTGACGTTCCTTGCCTGTATTTTCATCAAGCGTAAACAGATCAATGTTACCGTTGCGGTCACTTTGGTAAATGATCGTCCGGGCATCCGGGCCATACATCGGGTTGGTATTGTTGGAAGTAGTGGTGGTCAAACGAGTTGGGACACCGCTGCCCAATAGATCCGTGGAATATAGTTCAACGTTACCGTCGCGGTTACTTTGGAAGACCACTTTTGAGTCATCTGAGCGCGGCTTGGCCGGCTGTCTACCGCTTCGCCTTGTGAAAGGTTGTAAAGCTTGGCATCCGGTTGACCTTCAACTCCATCCAAACGGTAGACTTCAAGATTACCGTCTCGGAAGGTATGGAAAATCAAACACTGAATACAAGGTTCCGATTTCGCCGGAGAAACTTGAGCAAGCGGAGTAGGTGTAGGCTCAGGAGATTTAATACAGGTACTCATATCTGCAATTGCCTTCACACTACCATCTTCCACCAAAGTCAGGGTTAAAAGATCGGTGGAAACAGCGCCAACGTTAATGGTTATGCTCTGACCAGTAGTCAATGTGAATGCGCCGGTATCAACCACAACACCACTACTGTTTGTCACAACAAAGGTATAAGGCGTGTCCATGTCGCCGCCGTTATTGGTGATGGTAAATGTCGCCTGAGTCGCAGAGTCTGAACAGACACCCGTTACAGTTAAACTTGGCGGAAGCTGTGTATTGGTCGGCGTACTGCTAGGTGTATTAGTCGGCGTATTGGTTGGTGTATTGGTAGCCGTGCTGGTTGCGGTATTGGTCGGTGTATTGGAAGGTACGCTGGTGGCCGTACTCGTCGGCGTATTTGTTGGTGTACTGGTGGCGGTATGTGTCGCTGTTGCCTCAGGAGTATAAGTCGGCGTGTTTGCCGGGCGTTTCGTACATGACCCATCGCTACGCAGTGTTACAGAAGACAATTTTGATGTCTGATATGTGACAACCATGGTTGCATAGCCAGCGCCCTTGATGGAGATGGAATCGCCTGCCCCAAGATTTAATGCGCCTCCTTGAGATGGATCAGATAGTGAGTAAGATCCATTAGAGACTGCGCCAGAAACATTGCTAATAATAAAAGTGGCTGACAGATCAGAATTACAGAACACCTGCAAATCTAATTGTCCATCCGCAACATCAATCGTCGCAGTTACCGATGGAGTAACTGTCACCGTCGGTGTATTGGTGATGGTGGGAGTGACAGACGCAGTCGGGGTAGAGGAAGGCGTCTTTGTAGGCTTGGGTGTGTTACTGGCGGTCGGTGTTGGAGACGGCCCAGCGGTATTCGTAGCTGTAGGCGTATTGGTCGGTTTGGGAGTTCGGCTGGCAGTCGGTGTTGGGGATGGTCCAGCGGTATTCGTAGCCGTAGGCGTATTGGTTGGCTTGGGGGTTCGGCTGGCAGTCGGTGTTGGGGATGGACCAGCAGTGTTCGTAGCCGTAGGCGTATTGGTTGGCTTGGGGGTTTGGCTGGCAGTCGGCGTTGGAGATGGCCCGACGGTTTTTGTAGCCGTAGGCGTATTGGTCGGCTTGGGAGTATTTGACGGAGTAACAGTCGGTAAAGGCAGACAAGTCCCCGTTGCAGAAAGATTTACACTATCCAGCTCAGAGGTTGAATAATTCACCGTAATCGTTGCGTTACCAGCGACATTATTAAATGCAAGACTGTCACCATTCGCAAGGCTAAAAGAAGCTGAAGTTGTCCCCTTACCAGGCTCAACGATTGTATATGTGCCGCCGCTTAAATCTCCACCTATATTTCTAATTCTAAAGGTGGCTGTTAAATCATTGTTACATGCAACACTCAAACCCAGATACGGATCAAAAACCGGCACCGGAGTTTCTGTTGGGAGTGGCGTATTGGTCGCTGTAGCCGTAAAAGTTGCAGTTGGAGTAGCAGATGGTGGAACCATTGCTGCCGCACCCGACTGGGCCGTAGGAGTACTGGTTAAGGTCGGCGTATAAGTCAGTGTGGGGGTAATAACTTCCAGCACAGGCGTATCACTAGCAACTACGACTGGCGCAGCCTCGGGAGTATTACTTGCTTGTGGCTCTGCCGGGGGCACATCAGTCGGAGGCACGTCTGCAGGAGGTTCGGTTGCAGCCGGAGGCTCTTCCGCAGGAGGTTCGGTTGCAGCCGGGGGCTCTTCCACGGGGGGTTCGGTTGCAGCCGGAGGTTCTTCCACTGGAGGCTGAGTTGCATCCAGACCACCAGTTCCAGCCAGTTGATTACCAGCAGGTGCGCAAGACACCAGTAGCATGGAAACAATAACCAGCAGAGAAATAGCTTTTAATAAACTTAAGTGTTTTTTTGTTTTCATTACGGCCTCTACTTTTCTCTCTTTTTTGACTTTAAACTGAAGAAATACTTTTATAATTATCCAAATAAAATCTATTATACCGAATAGAAGCTCAAAAATCTGATCGTATTTGGCTACACACAATTTCTGCCACAAAGTTGCCATAATCTAGATATGGAAAATCTTTGGTGCTCTTTAGCATTAGTCGGGATTAATGACAAAAAAGGGTTGACAAAGAACACTCAACCGGAAAAGGGATTGGCTGGCCAGTTGGACAGTCCGCGCCTGAAAACGCATCAAACTCCCTGAATCCTGATTCGGCAATCCGAACAGGCGAGTCAGCAATCAGGCAGATTTTGGCATAGCAATCTGTATAACAGCTATAATTACCTGTACAGAGCCACCAAAATTGTTTTCTTATCCCCGAATAAAATAAAATGGGCTAGAATATATATGTTGGATATTTCTAATGAAACAAGGAATGGCAAACAAATTATGAAACCTCATACAATTACAACCCGTATCTACACCCTTTTATTGTCAGGTCTGATTTTACTAACTGGATGTCAACCCAATAGCACGGCAACGGAGCCAGCGCCAACTCAAGTTGCAACCTCCGAGCCATCTATTGTGCAGGAAGAAAATATACTTGCGATCAGTAAAAGTATATTTCTTGATCCTGCTCTGGCCGAAGATGAAGATTCGTTAAGAATTAGCCAGTATCTATATGAAGGCCTGGTACGCCTGGATTCAAATGGAGAAGTGCAGCCGGCACTAGCTGAATCATGGATCATTTCAGATGACCAGCTAGACTACATCTTCACTCTGCGCCCAGGAATTACGTTTAGCGACGGCGCACCGATCACACCAGATGTAATCGAGTCCAATTTCAATCGTTGGTTTGATCCAGAGAACCCATTACGCGGTGACGGAAATTTCCCGGCATGGAAACGAATATTTCTGGGTTTTCATAACGAGAAAGACGCAGACCAACGCGCCATATCCACCGTGGACGGCATTCAAAAAGTGGACGTAAACACCATACTCGTTCATCTCAACCGCCCGGTGCCAGATTTGCTTACCTATCTGGCAGACCCAGCCTTTGTCATTCTCAGCACAGAAGCGCTATCCGCTGGCGGGTATGGAAAACGCGAAAACGCAATCATCTCCAGCGGCCCGTATCTACTCTCGGCCTGGACAGATGAAGGATTAACTCTTAGCCCCAATCCCAAATATTGGGGTGATGCACCCGTGGATGACTTAAACTTTACATGGAAATAATTTTTAAATAAAATTCAAAAAAGGATAAAAAAACAAGGCAATGCGAAAGCGTGCCTTGTTTTTTTATCCCATCAGCAAGGACAGAACTTTAAACAAGAAAAGAGTTCCCTCTTTCAAGGGAACTCTAAGCTGGGGAACCTGGATTCGAACCAAGATACCATCCTCCAGAGGGACGTGTACTGCCGTTGTACGATTCCCCAAGACGGCGGTTATTTTACCATTGTTTTCTTTCTTTGTGGGTAATTTTACGCCGGCATTTACTGCAATGAATTTAAGGGATTTATTTACGTGCAGCGCGGCGGGTGTTATCTTCGATGTCCATGAAAATCAACAAGATCTTCCCAACCGCTTGCAGACCAATGAAATTCCACAGGCCGGGCAATGCGGGTTGAAAGATCCAGAGGACTTGCTGCGCGAGGTCGGTAAAACCGGGCAGGACGACGAATCCGCGTAAAACCTGAAGAATAAAGGATGTCAGAGTTACGATAACTTGCACGACATAATAAATTAATGAAATCCAGGCGAAGATACTTGCAAGACGGTCAAGGCGCAGGATTGCGTCACGTTCAAAGTAAGTGCCGGCAA
This sequence comes from Candidatus Villigracilis proximus, assembly GCA_016715195.1. GTDB lineage: Bacteria > Chloroflexota > Anaerolineae > Anaerolineales > Villigracilaceae > Villigracilis > Villigracilis proximus. Next base: position 225,731 of record JADKBB010000002.1, on the reverse strand, counting down.
AATTGGTTTTTGAATGGTTGGTTGATTCAGTCACGAGTTCCTCCGTTTTCTGTTTCAATTATAAATCATTGATGCTGTTTGTTATAATTGCAGGCGTTAACACACCAACCATCAGGGAAGGGAATCTTCCTCTTTAGCGTGGCAAATCAACCGTTAAGAATGAGGCGGTTCCACATCCCCCTGAAATCCATAGTAAAGGCAATCCATCCATGAGTGACGAAGAAACAAAAAACAGCGATTTTATCCGTGAGGCAGTGGCGGAAGATCTAAAGAGCGGAAGATTTAATTATGTGCGCACGCGCCTGCCTCCTGAGCCGAATGGTTATTTGCACATTGGGCATGTAAAAGCGTGGATGATCGACTATCTGATCGCGAAAGAAAATAACGGCGAGTTGATCTTGCGCTTTGATGATACGAATCCGGCGAAGGAAGAAACAGAATTTGTGGAAGCCATCGAAGATGATACGCGCTGGCTGGGCGTTGAGTGGGCAAAGGTGACTTTCGCTTCTGATTATTTCGATGAGTTATATGCGTGGGCGCAGAAGTTGATTCTGGCGGGCAAGGCCTATGTGGACGATCAGACTCCGGAAGAAGTCAGCGCGAATCGCGGCACATTGACCACGCCCGGAAAGAACTCTCCATTTCGTGACCGCGATGTGGAAGAGAACATGGACTTGCTTGAACGCATGAAAAACGGCGAGTTCCCCGACGGCTCACGGATTTTGCGCGCCAAGATCGATATGGCCCACCCCAATATTAATATGCGTGACCCGGCAATGTATCGTATTGTTCACAAGCCGCATCATCGCACTGGTGAGCAATGGAAAATTTATCCCATGTACGATTGGTCGCACGGACAGAACGACTCAATGGAAGGCATTACGCATTCATTGTGTTCGCTGGAATACGAAGACCATCGTCCGTTGTATGAATGGTTTTTAGAGCAGCTCGGCGTTTTCAAACCGCGCCAGATTGAATTTGCCCGCTTGAATATAAATTACACGGTCATGAGCAAACGCAAACTGCGCCGACTCGTGGAAGAGAAACTTGTCTCTGGCTGGGACGATCCGCGTATGCCGACCTTGCGTGCCATGCGCCGGCGCGGATACACGCCTGAAGCGATTCGAGATTTCATTGATCGTGTGGGTGTTGCAAAAAACTATAGCGTTAATGATGTAGCCTTGCTTGAGTCGTGTGTACGTGAAGACCTAAACAAACGCGCGCTGCGCCGCATGGCCGTGCTCAAACCATTGAAGGTCATCATTGATAATTATCCTGATGCAAAAACTGAGGAAATGGATGCGGTGAATAATCCCGAAGACCCATCTGCGGGCACGCGCAAGATTCCATTTTCAAAAGTGATCTATATCGAACAGGATGATTTCCGTGAAGTGCCTCCGCCAAAATATTATCGTCTGTTCCCCGGCAACGAAGTCCGCTTGCGCTATGCGTATTTCATCAAATGCACGCACGTTGTGAAAGATGACAAAGGCGAAGTGATCGAAGTCCATGCGACCTATGATCCTGCTACACGCGGCGGAGATTCAGCCGACGGGCGCAAGGTAAAATCCACGATCCATTGGGTTTCCGCCGAACACGCCAAAGAAGCCGAAATCCGCATGTATGACCGGCTCTTTACCAAAGAAGATCCAGAGGAAGGTGACGAAGGATTCCTCGCCTGCCTCAATCCAGATTCGCTGGTCATCTCCACTGGATATGTGGAACCGGCTCTTTCCGCGCCGAAAGCTGGTGACCGCTTCCAGTTTGAACGCCAGGGCTACTTCTGCGCCGACATCGAAACCTCGCCCGAGAAACCTGTTTTCAATCTGACAGTGAATCTTAAGGACGCCTGGTCGAAGATCGAGAAGAAAGCCAAATAAACTTGACAACCCATCTATTTTTGATGTAAACTGACACTGTAATAAAATCTAACGAAAGGAGCGCGCTTCACATGCAGAAACATTTCATAGCATCACGTAAACGAAATTTTATGTTTCCTCGAAGTGCGCCCATAGACCGTTAAAGGTCTTCTTCTGTGTCTTTTTAGCCACGGTGCGCTTCTGCACCGTGGCTTTTTTATTGTCTAATTGCAAACACAAGGGCGACCATAAAGGTCGCCCCTACAAAACGGAATAACATCATGAACTTATCATTCAAATCCTACTGGAATTTACTCTCCGATCACATCCGCCCGCAAAAGGGACGGTTCATCCTGCTCGCATTTTTGATGTTTGGCAGTATTGGACTGCGTATTTTTGCTCCGCAGATCATGCGCAAGTTTATCGATTCCGCGCTGGCTGGTGAAGCCTTGCAAACACTGACATGGACCGCGATCGCCTTTATTGGAATCGCCATCATCCAACAAGTGGTTGCCGTGAGTGTGACTTATCTCGGCGAAAACGTCGCATGGACAGCTACCAACGACCTGCGCGCCGAACTTGCAGAACACGCCCTTCATCTGGATATGAAATTCCACAACGATCACACGCCCGGTGAATTGATCGAGCGCATTGACGGTGACGTAACCGAGCTGGCAACTTTCTTCTCGCAATTCGCGTTGAATTTAGTCGCAAACGGTCTGCTGCTAATCGGCATTCTTGCCGCCTTGTTTATCGAAGATTGGCGCGCGGGTCTGGGTTTTACCGTGTATTCAGTGCTGACCATCGCCATCCTTGGCAAAGTTAAAGATATTGCTGTGCCGCATCAAAAAGCAAGGCGTGAAGCAGAAGCACAAATCTACGGCTTCATCGAAGAACAACTGGCTGGCACAGAAGACATCCGCTCCAACGGCGCCGTGGATTTTTCGATCCGTGAATTATTCCGTTTGCAAGGTGTCAAACTCGTTCATGATCGCAAGTCACATTTCAAACGCTGGATCATTGAAAATGCAATGGGCTTCGCGTTGACTTTGGGGAGTCTGCTCGCCATCACCAGCGGATACTGGTTATTCTCCGCCGGGTTGATCACCATCGGCACAGTTTACTTATTTGTGCATTACATCAATTTGCTTGAAGAACCGTTCTGGGCAATGACTCACGAAATAGAAAGTTTCCAAACCATAGGCGCATGCGTTGAGCGATTAACCGAGTTCCGCAATTTCAAAGTGGAAGTGGTCAACAGCACCGGCGTGGAGGTTTTGTCACAGCCGAAAGGGCTTGCTCTCAAATTTGAAAACGTGGAATTTTCCTACAACGGAAACGATTCAGTATTAAGCGCTCTTTCCTTTGACCTGCAACCCGGCGCCATTCTTGGGCTGCTCGGCCGCACAGGCAGCGGCAAGACCACACTCGGACGATTGATCTTCCGGCTTTACGACGTGAACTCTGGCAGTATCAAGATCAATAACTCAGATTTACGGGAAGCGCGGCTTGAAACATTAAGACGCAACATCGCCATCGTCACACAGGATGTGCAATTATTCCGCGCCAACATCCGTGATAATTTAACTTTCTTTGACCGTTCAATATCAGACGAAAAAATTATGGCAACCCTCGAAGAGCTAGAACTCGGTGACTGGCTGCAGAGTCAACCCAAAGGCCTGGATACTGAACTCGAAACAGGATCAAGATCACTGTCCGCGGGTGAAGCGCAATTGCTGGCATTCACGCGAGTATTCCTACGAAATCCGGGGCTGGTGATTCTCGACGAAGCATCCTCCCGGCTTGACCCCGCCACCGAGCAGCGACTCGAACGTGCGATAGACAAATTACTAAAAAACCGAACCGCCATCATCATCGCGCATCGGCTGGACACAGTGCATCGCGCAGACGAGATCATGATTTTAGATAAAGGCATCGTCAGCGAATATGGCAACCGCAAACAATTGGCCGCTGACCCAGCCTCACGATTTCATCAACTGCTGCAAACTGGCATGGAAGAAGTATTGGCGTAAGAACATTTAAACACAAAGGACACGAAGGTCACTAAGGAAAACCAAAACCTTAAGCCTTCCCCTTTTGTGTACGTTGTGTCCTTCGTGTTTAAAAAAGGAATTTGCTATGGAAACAACCTTCACACAAAAAATACCCGCGCTGCCCGCATGGAAAGTCATCTGGGAAATGCTGCGTTTTCGCCCGTGGTTATGGTTTGTCGATTTGATCAGCGTTGCCCTCATCCGCTTTTGCTGGCAGGTCGCGCCTGCGCTAATTATCAAGGCCTTCTTTGACATGATCACCGGCGAAGCAAAATTGACCTTCGGCATTTGGGCCATCGTCGCTTTTTTGGCCGCCACATGGATCGGGCGCGTCGTCGCAAGTTATGGCTTTTATTATGCAGATGTACCCATCTTCGCGGACATGTCCACCTTGCTACGCAAGAATCTTTTGAAATATATTTTGCGCCGCCCGGGTGCTTCGCAGCTGCCTGACTCACCCGGTGAAGCCGTCAGCCGTTTCAAAACGGACGTTAACGAAATTCCGCTCTTTGTGATTTTGATCAACGATGTTTTTGTTGGGCTGATCATCGTTGCAGTTGCCATTATCCTGATGACACAGATCAGCCCCTCGGTCACAGTGATGGCGTTGATTCCGCTTGTTGTCGTTGGCGTCATCGCAAACATCGCCACAGGCCGCATCGAACATTATCGCCGCACATCGCGTCAGGCGGGCGGCAAAGTGACAGGTTTCATCGGCGAATTTTTCGGCGCAGTGCAGGCTGTCAAAGTAGCAACGGCCGAAAAGAATGTCATCAATTATTTTCACAAGCTCAATGACGAGCGTCGCATCTTAACCATCCGCGAAAAACTTTTTGACGAAGTGCTCGGCTCGATCTATCGCAACACATCCACGCTGGGCACGGGCGTTATTCTTGTGCTCGTCGGCCAATCCATGCGCACGGGCAATTTCACGCTCGGTGATTTTTCGCTCTTCGTGTATCTCCTACAAAGCATGGGCGATCTCACAACTTTTGGCGGCATGCTCGCGGCGCGCTACAAACAGCTCAACGTCTCTGTTCAGCGCATGTATCACCTGATGGAAAATGCGCCATTGGATGCCCTGGTCGAGCACAGTCCCATTAATTTGGATGGTCCACTGCCCGAAGTGATTTACCCGACAAAAAGCGCATCAGACCGACTGAATGAACTGGTCGCTGAACAATTGACATTTCACTACCCTGAATCAACGAACGGCATCGAAAACATATCGCTCAAAATAAAACGCAACACGCTGACGATAATCACCGGAAGAATCGGCTCAGGCAAAACGACAGTACTGCGCGCGCTGCTGGGATTACTTCCACTTGAATCAGGTGAGATACGTTGGAACGAAACCATACTCACATCGCCCGGAGATTTTCTCATCCCGCCGCGTTGCGCTTACACCGCACAAGTACCGCGCCTGTTCAGCAACACCCTGCGAAATAATATCTTGCTCGGCATGAATCGCAGCGATGATGAAATATACAAAGCCACAAAACTGGCCGTCATGGATCGTGACCTTGAGCAAATGGACGACAATCTCGAAACTCTGGTCGGGGCACGCGGCGTAAAACTTTCGGGTGGACAGGCGCAGAGAGCCGCAGCGGCGCGCATGTTCATCCGTGAACCCGAACTCATTGTTTTCGATGATCTCTCCAGCGCGCTGGATGTTGAAACCGAGCAGCAGCTCTGGGAACGAATTTTTGAGCAGCAAAACACAACCTGTCTCGTTGTCTCTCACCGCCGTCCGCTTTTGCGGCGCGCAGATCACATCATCGTCCTCAAGGATGGCCGCATTGAATCCGAGGGCACGTTAGATGAATTGCTCGAAATCAGCCCCGAAATGCGCGAACTATGGAAGTTGGAAGAAAATTAAGCATGGAGTCAGGGATCTTGCTCCGTAATTTGCCAGCAAGCTGGCTGACTCCATAAAAGGAAAATAAAAAATGGACATTATCACTGGCAAGATTCTAAAATTAAACAACTGGCCCGACGGAAAAATCATCGGGTTGGCAAAAATTATTTCGGAGCAGTTATCAGCTCAAGGGTTAAGTCGCGAAGCGGTTCTTAGTCAACTGGAAGCTGTTCGGCAAGACCCGGGTCCATTTCTCGCTGATCCATTAATGGCAGACCTCGCACGTGAGTGTATTCGGCTTACGCAAAAAGATGAGCCTTCACCTGATATATTGCATGAAGCACCAATCCCATATCCAATTTGGGGACGGGATCAAATTGATGATGGCGCAGTTGCCCAAATGGACAATGCCATGCGCCTGCCTATCACTGTGGCGGGCGCGCTCATGCCCGATGCCCACGTTGGCTACGGACTGCCCATCGGCGGCGTGCTGGCAACAGACAACACCGTCATCCCCTACGCCGTGGGCGTGGATATTGCCTGCCGCATGAGACTCTCGCTTTATGAAGTCTCACCGCATTTGCTCGGACAAAAGAAGGGCATGTTCGAAGAATCACTTTGGAACGAAACTGCCTTCGGTATGGGCGCCAAGTGGACAGGCAGCAAGAAGGCACAGCACGCTGTCCTTGACGATGACGCGTGGTACGCGACACCTCAACTCAAAATATTGAAAGACACGGCCATGAATCAACTCGGCACCAGCGGCACAGGCAACCACTTTGTTGAATGGGGCTCTTTTCATCTGACAGATCCTATGTTTGGTTTGGAGCCTGGCATTTATCTTGCGCTGCTTTCGCACAGTGGTTCACGCGGTGTGGGCGCAAAGATCGCAGACCGCTACAGCAAACTCGCCAGAGAAAAACATCCTGATCTTGATGCGAGCGTTAAGTATCTGGCGTGGCTCTCACTTGATTCAGAAGAAGGTCAGGAATATTGGCTTTCGATGGAACTCGCGGGCAGGTTTGCATCTGCAAATCATTACATCATTCACCAACGTGTCGCCGCATCAGTTGGGCTCAAGGAAGCTGCCGTGGTTGAGAATCATCACAACTTCGCATGGAAGGAAAAACTGCCGGATGGCAGAACGGTCATTGTGCATCGCAAGGGTGCAACTCCGGCCGGTGAAGGTGTGCTGGGAATTATCCCCGGTTCGATGGGAGATGCCGGTTATCTCGTGCGCGGCAAGGGAGTCGCTTCGGCTTTGCAATCTGCATCGCACGGAGCCGGCAGACTAATGAGCCGCAGAACCGCATTGAACTCGATCAGCAAAGCAGACCGGAAAGAGTATCTAAAAAAGAATGATGTCACCCTGCTCGGCGGCGGCATGGACGAATCACCGCAAGCCTACAAGCCGATCGAAAACGTGATAAACGCACAAACCGAACTGGTGGATGTGCTTGGTAAATTCACACCGCGCATTGTCCGCATGGCTGACGAGCCGGGTGATATATAATAATAGGCGGGCGTACCCGCCTATTATTAAGTTCTACAGAAAGTGTTTTTTTACTCCGCACAACGTACACTTTCACTGTCAAATTACTTTATAGCGATATGGACATAAACCGATGAACAAAAAACAATCCAAACAATTTCAAGATTTGATCCTCCGTTTTTCACAGGAAACTGAAGTCTCTGCTCGAAAAAAGATAGAGGAACAATTATGGCAGGACTATGGCTCAGAACGGGTTGTCTTTGTATTGGATATGTCTGGCTTCTCTTTGTTAACTCGTAAACATGGGATCATTCATTATCTTTCAATGGTTCGCCGTATGCAGCTCATATCCGAGCCGATCATCAAAACCTATGGGGGCAGCCTGCTCAAATTTGAAGCGGACAATTGTTTTGCAGTTTTCCCCGAAACACTATCAGCCATTCACGCGGCCATTGCATTGCAACTTGCCTTCGATGCATCCAATTTGCTCACCCCTGATGATTTCGATGTTCACATATCCTGTGGAATAGACTATGGAAAAATCCTGATCATCGGAGATGAAGATTGCTTCGGAGACGCAGTCAACCGTGCCTGTAAACTGGGTGAAGATATCGCCGCTGCCGGTGAAATACTCGTTACCAAAAATGCGATCAAAACCATCACCACTGAGTTGGATTTCAAAATGCGCGAAGTCTCCATATCTGTCTCGGGACTCAACATCCCTGCCTACTCAATTGCCTATCGCACAAATTAAATAAAAATTCCCGCGTTATCAGCGCGGGAATTTTTATTGGGTATCAAATCTATATCTTCTCTAAAACCTCAATCGCATTCTTAATTCGAGCAAGGCATTTCTCCCTGCCAATAATTTCCATAGACTCAAACAATGGAGGGCTGACTTTCTGCCCGGTTGTTGCCACGCGCAAAATACCGAAGACTTGATTTGCGTTCAGTCCGCTCTCTTCGACGTAGGCCCGCAAAGGCGGCTCGCATCTTTCGTGACTGATAGTTGGTTGCTCTTCGAGTATCTGATACGCCCTTTGAGCGATCTGCGCCGATTGCTTTGCATCCAGTCCCTTGGCGATCAAGTCTTCGGGGTTGGGATTCACATCTTCCTTAAAGAAGAAAGCGCCAAAGGCCAGACAATCATCCAAAGTGACCAGTCTCTCGCGGATGAGCGGAACAATCTTTAGCAAAGTATCATCGTTAACGTTGAGTCCCTCACGGGTAAAGTAAGGCTTGAGACGGGCTGCCAAGTCTTCGGTAGTAAAGAGGCGGATGTGCGTCGCGTTGAAGTGATCCAGTTTTTGGAAGTTGATCGCGGCGGGCGAAGGAGTCAAACTATCAATACTGAATCGTTCGACCATTTGCTCCAGATTCATCACATCACCTTCCGGCACGCCCCATCCCATCAAGGCGCCCCAATTCAATACACCTTCGGGAGTAAAGCCCAAGTCCTGCATATCTTTTATAAAAACTGAATACCCATCTTTGTTGGCATCGACACTGTCTCGTTTGCTCAGCTTGCCTTTTCCGCTGGGCTTGAGAAACACTGAAAGATGAACCCAGGTTGGTTCCTCCCAGCCAAAAGCGCGGACGATATTCACATGTAACGGGAATGTGCCCAACCATTCAGAACCGCGCACCACATGCGTGATGCCCATCTCATGATCGTCCACCATGGCGGCGAGATGATAAGTCGGAAGGCCGTCAGTTTTTAAGAGCACCTGATCGTTGAGTTGTTTATTTTCCAATGTAATATCGCCGCGCAAATGATCGTGCGCAACGGTCACACCTTCCTGTGCCATCTTAAAGCGGACGACATGCTTCTCGCCATTGGCGATACGGCGCGCAGCCTCATCTTGAGAAAGCGCACGGCAGGTTCCGTCGTAATGCGGATTCACCTTAAGTTTTTGCTGCTCCTGCCTTACGGCATCCAATCTTTCAGGTGTGCAAAAACACGGATAGGCATGTCCGCTTTTTACGAGTATGTCAATATACTTGTGATAGATCTCACGGCGCTCTGTTTGACGATATGGACCATACGGGCCGCCGATATCGGGGCCTTCGTCGTAATTCAAACCCAGCCAGCGCAAGCCATCAAAAATTTCCTGTTCCGCGCCGGGCACAGTACGTGAGACATCGGTATCTTCAATACGTAAAAGGAATTGTCCACCAGTTTTTTTTGCGAGCAGGTAAGCATACAATGCGGTGCGTGCGCCGCCAAGATGCAAATGCCCTGTTGGCGAGGGGGCAAAGCGAGTACGTGCAGGTTTGACAGACAAGATAAACACTCCTTAGAATTCCATTTGTTGGTGACGCATTACGACGCTTTCGACCAAACCAATTCCCAACATCAGCGCTGTTAAACCACTGCCGCCATAACTAATAAAAGGCAGCGGAAGCCCCGAAACGGGAAGTACATTTAAATTCATGCCGATATTCACCGCGGCTTGAAAAAATATCAGGGTGGCAACTCCCATGGCGATCATTGAGCCTGCCACATCACGCGCCTTTTGCGCGGCACGGATACAGCGCCAGACGATCACGCCGAGCGTGATAATGATCAGCACGCCGCCCACCATGCCAAATTCCTCAGCGCTTGCGGCAAAAATAAAATCTGTATGGCGTACTTTAAGAAAGCGCAATTGGGTCTGCGTTCCGTGACCATATCCCTGCCCAAAAACTCCGCCTGTGCCCACCGCGATCAACGCCTGCTGCACGTTATAGCGATTTCCATACGTATCGTTTGGGTCAGGCACAACAAAGTTGACAATGCGTTCCTGTTGATAAGCCTGTAAAAATGGAATTTTCACTCCCAATACAGAAAGCGACACCAAGCTTACTACAGCAATCACGCCGATCAAAACAGAAGCGAGAACATGTTTAATTTGCACACCATTTACCCACAACATCACAGCGAGAATAACTGAAAGCAAAAGTACATTACTTAAATTAGGCTGCAAAAGAATCATAATGATAATGCCCGAAGCCCAAAGAATGGCGCCGATTGCCCATTTTAAGTCGCGGGGTTGATTCCGAACAACTTCAAAATAACGCGCCAATATAATGATCGCAACAATCTTTGCAAACTCGGTCGGTTGAAGGAAAAGAACACCTACTTGAAACCAGCGCTGGGCTCCAAAAGCGGACTGTCCAAAGCCAGTCAACGTTACCAAAAAAATCATGATTCCAAAATAGATCGGGCGGTACAAAGCCAGCCAATACCGATAGTCAACGGAGGCAACCAAAAAGATTAGAAATACGCCAAGCAAGGCAAAGTACACCTGACGGGTAATCAGCGGCTGCAAGACTTCATTTCCCGCAACTGCAGAACGGATCATAGCCGTGCCAAAGGAAGATGCAAGCACGATCGCGCCCAGTAAAATAAAATCGAAGTTACGCCAGGAAAGTCCACGGGTCATAATAAAAAAACACGGATGCAACCAATGCGATTAAAGCATCTGGTTGATCCGTGCCTCCAAGTAAAAAAGGGATCAACCTGCGCGATGACGCGACACACTCCGCAAGGGAATATCAGCCACCAACTTCTGAGAGCGGCCATCACGTTCAAGTCCGATCTGAACTGCTTCAGGGTCAATTTCAATATAATGCGAAATCGCCTCTAATAATTCATTCTTCAGTGATTCCAATTGAGCAGGCGTCAAGTCGGTACGATCATGTACCAGAACAAGCTGCAATCGTTCTTTTGCGCTTTCTGCGCTGCGTTTGCGTGTAAAGAAGCCCATCCTACTTCCTCCCCGTTAATTTTTGGATCGCGCCCCACAAACCGCCCTGTTGTTCAAGATCCATAAATGGGATTTCCTGCCCTTGAAGGCGTTTGGCAATATTTCGGAAAGCCTGTCCGGCACGGCTTTTGGCATCCGTTACAACCGGCGCACCGCGATTCGAGCCAATGATCACAGACTCATCCTCGGGCACAATTCCGATCAATTGAATGCCGAGCAAATCCAGCACATCCTCGGCAGAAAGCATGTCATTGTTTCTGACCAATGTTGGATTTAACCGATTAAGGATCAGCGACGGGCTGCCTTTTTCTTCCGCTTCCAAAATACCGACTACGCGATCCGCATCACGCACCGCGCTGACCTCCGGGTTGGTCACGACCAAAACGCGATCTGCTGGCGCGATGGCATTTCGAAAACCACGCTCAATGCCTGCAGGCGAGTCAATGATGACGAAATCAGCATCAGGTCTGAGGTCATTACAGATGCGCGTCATATCTGACGGAGAAACTGCATTCTTGTCACGTGTTTGCGCGGCAGGGATCAAATACAAATCAGGGTAATGTTTGTCGCGGATCATCGCCTGCTTTAGTTTGCAGCGTCCTTCGATCACATCGACAATATCGTACACGATGCGATTTTCCAATCCCATGATCACATCAAGATTACGCAAGCCGATATCGCCATCCATGCACACAACTTTTTTACCATCGGCGGCAAGCGCTGTGGCAAGATTTGCAACGGCGGTGGTTTTGCCAACGCCGCCTTTTCCAGATGTAACGGTGATCACTTGAGCTGTCATATAAATTCCTGTAAATAAGATTAGCCGGTATGCCAGAGTTCTGCTTGTAAACGTCCTTCACTATTAATGCTGGCAATTTCGGGCTTTGGGTCTTTTTGCGGTTTTAGCATCGCTGAAACTTCATCTGCAATACGAAGTTGATTGGCTGAAAGATCAAGAGCACAGATAAACGCCGAGCGATTGCCCTTTGCTCCAGCATGGATCATGCCGCGTACGCGCCCCCAAACAATAACATTGCCCTCCGCAACGATCTCAGCACCCGGGTTTACATCTCCCATCACAACAATATTTCCGGGAAATTCGATCCGCGTACCGGAGCGTAACGTTTTATTGACGAATAGAGCGGTGTCATCAGAGGCCGCGTCAACATGTGTTTTTTCTTGAGGGCGTGGCTTTGAGATGCGCGTCGCGAGCCCAAGTAGTTGTGATGTATGCTCAGTGGTCGGCGATTCACTAATCACTGCCCAAAGTGTTATGTTACGTTCTGAAAGATGGTCACGCAGATCAACCAGATCATTGACCTTTAATATCTGCGAGCCAACATCTATCGCGAGCCGCGCTCCTTGAAAAAATGCGGGACGCTCTCCTATTTGAGCAAGCAGGGAAAGATATTGGTCTTCCCACGGCGCATCTGAAAATGTTGCGAGAAGTCCATCACGTATACCCTTTATCTGAACCAGCGAAGTAATTTGTTCCATAAGATTAACTAAACAACATATTGAATTATACCTGACGCCATATACAAAATGGAATTATTGTTTTGACAATGCAATTCCAGGAGGGCAAATTTAAGGCTCCGTCACCGGGCTGCCCTGTGCAATATCAATCGCCTTCAACTCAAAATAAGCCTGGATCACACGCGAGACAATGGGTGCGGCCACACTGGCACCTTCTCCGCCGTTATAAGCAAACGCGACCACGATAATCTCAGGGTCTTCAAATGGAGCATAAGCCAAAGTCCACGAGTGTGTGGGCCATGCGCCAAAGTTACAGCGATCTGCTGCACGAGCTACATCATCACAATATTCAGCAGTGCCAGTCTTGCCAGCCACCGCAATCGGAAAATCATTAAATACATCATACAAAGTGCCAAATAATGGGTCGGTAACCGCTAAACGAGTCCCTGCACGCACTGCGGCGATAGACTCAGGGCGAATGGTTTTCAGCTCATCTTCATTCAAACTACAGAAACCATTTTCGCAGGAATAGCCTTCGATAATGGGGGTAACTGTTACATCCCACTTTAAGTTGGGGGTAAATGGGGATATTTGGTAGCTTCCCTCGGTTTGAAAATCTGTGACGTTGAAAATTTCAGGGTCAGGATTAAACCAGGCTTCCACCGGGTTTCCATCGCCATCCGTTATTTCCCGAACAATCGTCGGCTGCATCAGTTTTCCGCTATTTGCAATCGTTGCACCGGACATTAAAATTTGCAGGGGAGTAGCAAGCACATACCCCTGACCCACACTCGCGATATAGGTATCGCCTGTGGACCAGTTTTCGCCAGTATTAATGCGCTTCCACTGCGGATCTGGAATCAATCCATCCTGTTCGCCTTTTAATTCAATTCCCGAAAGCTCATCATACCCAAGCGCGCGCGCGTATTGTCTTAAACGGTCAATGCCCAACCCCTGCTCGATTTCATCACCATATCCGCCGCCCAGTTTATAAAAACAAACGTTGCTGGAGTAGGCAATACAGCGTAGAAAATCAATCGGACCGAAGCCTTCAGGTTTCTTTTCAAAAATATGATCTACAAATGGTCTGGTATTACTATCGGTACACACGTCATTTGGATTAAATTTTTCACATAACAATAATTGACCGGGAGCATCCACAATGGTGTTCAAGTCCACGATGTTCTCATTGAAAGCGCCTGTCGCTGTGGATAATTTGAACACAGAACCGGGCGGAAATTCTGCAGAGATCGCATTATTCAATAAAGGCTTGCGCGGATCCTGATTCAACTGTTCGAAATAATACGAAGGAATCAAACGTGCGAAGCGATTATTTTCATACGTTGGGTAGGAAACCATCGCCAGAATTTCGCCTGTTTTCGGATTCATGGCAATTACCACGCCGCTTGAAATACGAACTTTCCCAAAATAGGTATTCCAAAAATTAACTTCCTGGATCAAAGAGGCTTCTGCCGCCGCCTGCAAACGGGTATCAATCGTTAAATACACATTGTTTCCCGGCACTGTTGGAATGGGCGGCTCAAGGTTGCGAAGTTCCTGTCCGGCCACATCAATTTGCACAACACGCAAACCATTTCTGCCGGCCAGAATGTCCTGTAAAGAATCTTCAACCCCAGCGTAACCAATTTTGTCACGGTTGGGAATAAATCCCTGAGCACGATATTCTTCTTCAAGTGATGCGGGAATAGGGCCAAGAAAGCCAACCAACGCAGAGGTCAATGAGCCGGTGGGATAATCGCGAATCGGCTCAATATCCACAGTGACGCCAGGCCAGTCCACCGAATTCTCTTCAACGATCCGTGCCACTTCGGTGGAGACATTACATTTAATTTTTACAGCGCTATAAGGGGCAAGCGTATCCTGTAATGCGACAAGCTGGGAAATACCCGGGCCGGGCACACAAGCCGCAAACAATTTAGCCTCTTCGAGAGATTCATCTGTCACGGGTCCGCCTACAGGAACTTCGATCAACGCTGAAAGTTCACGGTAAATACGCTGAATATCAGATTCGTCATCGGGCAGACCGGCGGGGTAATGACTACGTTATATGAGGCAAGATTGCGTGCCAAAATATTGCCATTTCGATCATAGATGATGCCGCGCGGAGCAGGCACACTCACATCATTGGTGTAATTGTCGACGGCGCGCGTGGTCCAATCGGCATTTTGAACCACCTGGAGATTAATTAGCCTGAAAAGCAAACCGGTAAAGACCAGAAATACTGCGATGTAAATTGTAGCAAGCCGCCATGTCTCAAAGCGGACAGGGCGCGGCATGGAATTAGAACTCATTCATACTCCTCTAAAGGATAGACCCAACGCGATAATTCACGCATAAACGCATAGATCAGGATCGAGAACAACATGTTAAGCAACAGGCTGGGCAGGACAATTAATCCTATCACATCTGCAAAAGAGAAGGGTGTGCCCAAAATGCGCAAAACAGCAAAAGATAAGATGTTGATAAACAAGGTGCCGGTAAAAGTGACGCTAAACATTGCCAGCAAGGGCGCCTGCCAGACACGTCTTTGCAGGGCTTGTGCAATAAAAACAACTGAAAAGTATCCAATGAATAGGACGGGCCAGGGCATACTGGAAACAAAGCTAAGCATGATGCAGGCAAGCGCAGTCCAATGCCAGGCCGATTTTACACGTTCCTGTAATGCCCACGCAGCCAGCACAAGCAAAGGCAAGTCGGCATAGCCGGAAAGTAACTTTACCTGACTAATCACAGAGGATTGAAGAATCACGGCCAATCCAAGCAAAGGAAAAGCAACAAGATTTCGCATATTAAATCGTTTAAGGGGAAGGGTTAAGGCTCAAGCGGTGAAATATCCACCGGACGGAAATTCGTAATCACCAGAACAATCTCAAGACGGGTGAAATCCACAGCAGACTGGACTGTGGCTTGTTGAAAGAGTTCAAACTCAAGGGTGCGGAGCGTAACCACCTGCCCGAGGGGCAAATCAGACGGATACCCGCCGCCCAGACCGGAGGTCAAAATAAGATCGCCGGCTTCCACCGGTGTATCCTGCGAGATCATATCCAAAGAAACATCGCCGGTAACCGACCCGAAGAGTACGGCATCTGTCTCTGCATTTTGCAAATAAACATTGATGGCTGATGCGGGGTCGGTAATTAGCTGCACACGCGCCGCATCAGCAATAACTGCATCCACGACCTACCAAACCTTGATTGGTCACAACAGGCATACCACGCCGAATATCATCGTTCGAACCGCGATTAATAATAATGTAATGTAAAAATGGACTTGGGTCGCGGCCAATTACAGCGGCAGCTTTATATGTACTTTCAGGATTTGAACGGGAAAAATCGACAAGCGCGGCAAGGATTTCTGTCTCATTTACACGCTGCTGTAACTCGATGACCTGAGCCTGTAACTGCGACACCTGTGATTCCAATTCGACATTGCGGGCACGCAAAGAAACAATATCACGCGGCGCAGTGACAAAGTCCTGAAAGCCAAGATAACGGGAAGATATCCACATTTGCAATTCGATCAAAACGGAATTAAATTGTCTTGAAGTGGAACCAAAAAAGCCGCCGAGGGCCAGGGCCAGAATCCCCCCCACCACAAGAAAAATTATCGTTGTTTGTAAAGAACGGGAGTTCATATTTTAGTTTGCCTCAGGCAAAAAAGCCAAAAAGCAATTATCCAGGAATGTGACGCGTACTACCGCGCTCCAAACCAACCAAATAACGGCCAAGTGTTGGCAGGTCTTCAAAGATCATCGCAGCGCCACGCGCAACACAAGTGAGCGAGTCTTCAGCAACCCAGACACGTAATTTCAATTCATCGGTCAGGCGTTCTGCAAGTCCTTGTAAAAGTGCGCCGCCGCCTGCCAGACAAATGCCAATATCCATCAGGTCGGCTACGATCTCCGGCGGAATTTCATCCAAAGCATCGCGGACGGTGTCGATAATTACCTGCACAGAACCGGCAAGGGCTTCACGTATTTCAATGGAAGAAACCTCAACCGTCTCAGGCAAACCAGTGACAAGATTTCGACCACGCACTTCCATTGTTTTTTCGGGCTGTAACGGATAAGCTGAGCCAATTTGCCATTTGATCTGCTCAGCATTGCCTTCACCGATCAACAGATTATATTTATTGCGAAGATATTGAACAACATCCTGATCCATCTCGTCGCCTGCAACACGCAGAGAACGGGAGGCAACCACACCGCTCATGGATAACACAGCGACTTCAGTGGTACCACCGCCGATGTCCACAACCATTGAGCCGCGAATCTCTCCGACTGGCAGACCAGCTCCCAGCGCGGCAGCGATCGGTTCTTCGATCAGCATCGCCTGACGTGCGCCAGAGGCCATCACTGCATCATAGACCGCGCGCTTTTCCACTTCGGTCACGCCTGTAGGCAGCCCAACGATCACGCGCGGACGCGGCAATGGAACCATGCTTTGTTCATGGACTTTGCCAATAAAATATTCAAGCATAACCTGGGTGACATCGAATTCGGCAATTACCCCATCTCGAATAGGACGCACAACCACGACATTACTAGGGGTACGTCCGACCATTTCCTTGGCTTCGAGGCCGATCGCCAACGGCTGCCGCAATTTCTTGTCGACAGTTACCCATGACGGCTCGTTAATAACAATCCCTTTACCGCGAACATGAACCAGTGTATTCGCAGTGCCAAGGTCTATGGCAATATCAAGAGAGAAAAGGCCTAGCAGCCAGTTAATAGGGTTGAAGGCCAAAATAGGCTCCTAAATAAAAATCTTTGTATTTCATTACGTTTAAATACAATTATACCATGAGCAATGAAAACTTATTTTTCATATACGCAATCCCCCACTGGGGGTAAAATTGCGGTCATTCATTCAAAAACCGACCTGGAGAAAAATATGTCAAAAATTGCAATTGTCACAGACAGCACTTCATTTTTACCCGCAGACATTATTAAGAAACACAACATTACCGTTGCACCGCAGATCCTCATTTGGGGTGAACAGGAATTTCGAGACGGAATAGATATTCAACCGACAGAGTTTTATATTCGTTTAAAAACTGCCAAAACGATGCCGTCTTCATCACAAGTTTCTCCGTCCACCATGCAAGCTACTTTTCAAAACCTTATAGATCAGGGATTTGAGATCCTCGGGCTTTTTGTTTCATCAAAACTCTCAGGCACCATGCAATCTGCACTGCAAGCAAAAGAGACGATGGGAACCGCCGGCGAAAAAGTTGCCATTGTGGATAGCTTCGCCACCTCAATGAGTCTAGGTTTGATCGTACTGGCCGCTGCTCGCGCCGCCGAAAGTGGATCCAGCTTAAGTGAGTGTATCGCCGCTGTGGAAGTGACAAAAAAGAATTCAGGCCTTTTCTTCGCAGTAGACACCCTCGAATTCCTACATCGCGGCGGACGCATTGGCGGCGCACAGCGTTTTATTGGCTCTGCTCTTAACCTGAAACCAATCCTTGCACTCAAAGAAGGCAAAGTGGAAGGCGTGGAAAGAATCCGCACAAAATCAAAAGCGCACGACCGCGTATTGGAATTGGTTGCCGAACAGGTAAAAGGAAAATAAAATATTCGACTGGCAACGTTACATGCAAATGCAGCTGATGATGCAAAAACACTGCTTGATCGTGCCGCGCAGCAACTTAATCCAATAGAAACCATTTTTGCAGAAGTCAGCCCTGTAGTTGGAACCCACACCGGCCCGGGGACTGTGGGTCTTGCCTTCAGTTTTGAATAATTCACAGCACGCGATTGCCAGATGATCGATAACGCTCAATTCAATCGCATTGCACTATTACTGCCCATCCTTCAGCAAGCGGATGCGGCTTTCGCGCGTGAATTTCAGCAAGCGGCTTCTTTTGCGCGCATCCCTGCCGGCCATGATGTGTTTCTCGAAGGCGACCGGGTTGAGTCTATTGCGCTATTGATCTCGGGTGTGGTGCGTGTTTACAAGATCGGCGAGACGGGCCGTGAAATTACTTTATATCGTTTTGGAAACGGCTCGTCTTGCATTTTGACCGCCAATGCCATTTTGAGTCAAAAGACATTTCCTGCTGTGGCAACAGTTGAGCAGGATGCGGAAGCGGTAATGATTCCAGCGGACGTTTTTCGTGATTGGGTAAAACGGCATGACTTGTGGCGTGAGTTTATTTTTGATCTGTTATCCCAAAGACTGTTCACGGTGATGGCGATCATTGATGAAGTCGCTTTTCGCCGCATGGACCGCCGTGTTGCTTCGCTATTATTAAGCCAGGCTAGAAAACAAAACCCGTTACGCATTACACATCAGGAAATCGCTTCGGAATTGGGAAGTTCGCGTGAAGTGATCAGCCGCTTACTCGAAGATTTCGTCAGCGATGGAAGCATCCGCTCCGGGCGCGGCACCGTGGAAGTATTGGATTTTGAGCTACTGGAATCCCGTTCGCTTATGTGACATTGTCACCGACAGAAAACGGGAAGTCTCCTATACTGTTGATATCAATCTAATCAACCAAGCTAATCAACCAAAGGAGATTTACTATGAAACGCAATATGTCTAATACTGATCGCATCGTCCGTGTCGTGATCGCCGCCTTGTTCGCCTATTTATACTTCGGCGGAATTGTCACCGGAACTCTCGGCATCGTGCTCGTTGTTCTCGGCGCGGTGTTCCTGCTCACATCTGTGATCGCCTTCTGCCCGTTGTATGTGCCTTTCAAGCTCAGCACATATAAATAATCAACACCTATTGGAGCGGATGAGAAATCATCCGCTCCAAAATTATCAGCCATGAATAAAACAGAATTTCAACAAAAAATTTCAGAATCAGAAAAACCGGTCATCATTGATTTTTGGGCGCCGTGGTGCGGCCCATGCAAGATGACAAAACCCATTTTGGATAAACTCGCAAAAGAATATGCCGAAAAAGTGGAATTCATGCCGATCAACGCAGATGACTCACGCGAAGTGTTGGAACAATTTCGCGTCTTTGGCATTCCAACGGTCATTACACTGCGCAATGGAAAAGAAGTTGGGCGTGTAACCGGCGCACAAACTGAAGGAAATTACCGGACCATGTTTGAAGCGTTGGCGGAAGGCAAAGAAGTAAAAGTTCCGCTCACACAATTTGACCGCATGTTACGTCTCGGCGCTGGCGGACTATTTATCATGGTCGGGATTTCAACCAGCAGCTGGTTGATCGCGGGCGTCGGCGGGATTCTCGCTTTTATGGGGATTTATGATCGTTGTCCGATCTGGCAGGCGTTGACGGGAATCTTCAAGCGCAAATAAATGCTCATCGTCGCACGAAACAGGCTCCAGGTCCGCCCGGAGCCGTTTTTTCATTCATGGGCTATAATCAAAAATATGAGTCCTAATCATCCCTTGGTCATTGGCATCGCCGGTGGATCAGGCTCCGGCAAAACAACGGTCGCCCAGGAAATTCTCAATCGCGTTGGGGCGGATCGAATTGCATACCTTCAGCATGATTCATATTACAAAGATCTAACCGGACTGCCTCCCATCCTGCGCAGAGATGTTAACTTTGACCACCCGAATTCCCTCGAAACTGAATTATTGATCAAACACGTCGAATCATTGCGTGACCTGCAACCTGTTGAAGTCCCGATCTACGATTTCTCCACCGACAGCCGCACCGGCCAGACCTTTACCGTTGCGCCGCGCGGAGTGATTATCGTGGAGGGCGTGCTGATTTTTGTGGAACCTGAACTGCGAAAATTGTTCGATGTAAAAATTTTTGTGGATGCAGATGCAGATGTCCGTTTCATTCGCCGTTTACGGCGCGACATCAC
The DNA here is from genome assembly GCA_016715195.1 of Candidatus Villigracilis proximus. GTDB lineage: Bacteria > Chloroflexota > Anaerolineae > Anaerolineales > Villigracilaceae > Villigracilis > Villigracilis proximus. The sequence goes on along the minus strand of JADKBB010000002.1, from coordinate 205,425 downwards.
CGAGCGCGGACGCACAGCCGAATCAGTCATCAAACAATATGAGGCAACGGTCCGCCCGATGCATCTTGAATTCGTTGAGCTTTCCAAACGATATGCAGATGTGATCATCCCCGAAGGCGGACATAACGTTGCCGCTCTGGATATGGTAGTAGCAAGAATAGAAACATTATTAAAATAAGGTTTCAACAGAGTTTCTATTCTTGATAAATTTTGTTATTCACAATATCAAAACGTAAATATAGGAGATTTAAAAATGGCAAAACAATGGAACACTCCCCCCGCAATGTTGATCGACCCGAAGAAGCAATACAAAGCACACATGGAAACCGACAACGGCATCATGGTGATTGAATTATTCGCAGAAAAAACACCGATCACCGTAAATAACTTCGTCTTCCTTTCCCGTGAAGGATATTATGATGGTGTCATCTTCCATCGTGTGATCGACAATTTCATGGTGCAGGGCGGCGACCCAACCGGCACCGGCCGCGGCGGCCCCGGCTACAAATTTGGCGATGAATTCGATGCCAGCTTGAAACATGACAAGCGCGGAATTCTCTCGATGGCAAATGCCGGCCCCAGCACCAACGGCTCGCAGTTCTTCATCACTCACGGCCCCACGCCCCATTTGAATGGCAAGCACACTGTCTTCGGCCAGATCGTGGAAGGGCTGGATGTTTTGATGTCCATTCCTGCGCGCGATCCGGGCAATGTCAATGCGCCTGCGGTGAAGATCATCCGTGTCACCATTGAAGAAAGCTAGTCCGCAAAAAGAACAAGCCGTAAAAACTGAAACAACGCCAATTCAAGATCATAAAAAATCTGGGGTTGGCGTTGTCATTTTACGCGTGCTTGCATTGGCCGCCGTCATTGGCATCACGGTCTATATTTATAGTATCCGCGACCATGTGGATGAATTTACGGCTTATGGATATCCGGGCATTTTCGTGATCATGCTGCTGGCGAATGCCACAGTCATTCTGCCCGCGCCGGGTGTGGCAATCGTCTTCGCCATGGGAAGTGTACTTAATCCGCTTGGGGTTGCGTTTGCAGCCGGAGCAGGCGGCGCCATCGGCGAGTTGACCGGCTACCTCGCAGGTTTTAGCGGACAGGCAATTGTGGAAAATACAAAAATCTACAATCAGATTCTGCCCTGGGTGAAGAAATATGGAGCATGGGTGATTCTTGTGCTTTCAGCATTTCCAAATCCATTTTTCGACATGGCAGGCATTGCTGCGGGCATTGCAAAAATTCCGCTTTGGCAGTTTCTGCTGGCCTGCTGGGTTGGGCAAACGATTAAGATGGCAATGTTTGCCTACGCCGGCGCATATTCCATTGACTGGATCGCAGGTTTTTATAAATAACCTAAATCTCTAGTGCGGACTGAAGTCCGCGCTCCCAAATAAAGGAGAAATTTATGAGCAATTATAAAAAGATAGATCCGTACATCTGAAAAAAATCTTGATCAAAGCCTTTCCGAACTTTCAACTTATGTATCACAGCCCAGTATTAGCGCGCAAAATATTGGATTAAAAGAATGCGCTCAACTTGTAAAAGGTATGCTTGAAAAACGCGGATTCACAGCCGAAGTAATGGCAACAGACGGCGCGCCGGTTGTGTTTGCAGAACGAAAAGGCAAGAGCGATAAAACGCTGTTGATCTACAATCATTACGATGTCCAGCCGCCTGAGCCATTGGATCTGTGGCTATCTCCGCCCTTCGAGCCGGAGATCCGCGATGGAAAAATGTATGGCCGCGGCGTAAGCGATGACAAGAGTCATCTCACTGCGCGTTTGTTCGCCATCGATTCAATTCTCGAACAAGACGGTGAACTTCCGTGCAACATCAAATTCATCATCGAAGGCGAAGAGGAAACCGCCAGCGAACATCTGCATGAATTCATCAAACAAAACATGGATAAATTAAAAGCCGATGCCTGCATTTGGGAATTCGGCGGCGTGGATCATCGCGAAGTGCCGATGCAATATCTCGGCCTGCGCGGCATTTGCTATGTTGAACTTTCAGTTGAGTCACTCGGCACTGACGTCCACTCGGGGTTGGGTGGCAGTATCCTGCCTAACGCGGCGTGGCGACTCACTTGGGCACTGGCCAGCTTGAAAGGCGTCGATGAGCGGATCCTCATCCCCGGTTTTTATGATGATGTGATTCAACCCACAGCCAGAGACCGCGAGTTGATGGATAAACTTCCTGATTTTGAAGATGAATATAAATCACGCTATGGCGCAAAGAGTTTTATCAAAGGCATCACCGGCGGCATTGATCTGAAAATGGAAGAGGTCTTCACACCCACCTGCACCATTTGCGGCATCACAAGCGGCTATCAGGGCGTTGGGCAAAAAACAGTCCAGCCGGCGCGCGCCTCTGCCAAAGTAGATTTCAGACTCGTGCCGAATCAAAAGCCGACAGACATTCTCAAGAAACTCCGCGCCCATCTTGATGCGCAGGGTTTTGAAGATGTGGAAATTCAATATCACGGCGGAGAGCCTGCTGCGCGCACTGATCCTGATGACCCGTTCATCAAGATCGTTGTGGATGCCGCAACTGACGCCTTTGGCGTGCCAATGGAAATTGTGCCCATGATCGGCGGCTCCGGCCCCAACTACCCGTTCGTCCATGACCTCGGCCTGCCCGTTGCGACGATGGGCCACGGCTACCCTGATACAAAAGCCCACGCCCCCAATGAGAACATCCGCCTGGATTTGTATCTCAAACATGCAAAGCACATGGCGCGTGTCATCACAGAATTCGCAAAGTGACCTTATTCACTCCAATTTAGTGACTTTCTTTTTGAGAATACCACGTATAATGTGTTTGTAACAATTTTCACAGATTATTTTTCAACAAAACATATTTGGAGGCAAAAATGTTTGTAGGCGAAAGAATGTCCCACCCGGTTATTTCAGTTACGCCAGAAATGTCAATTCACGATGTGCTGGCTATGTTTAAGAAAGAACACATCCGCCGCGCACCGGTCATCAAGAACGGAAAATTAGTTGGTATGGTATCCCAGGGTGACTTGCTTAACGCATCCCCTTCCCCTGTGACCAGCTTAAGTGTTTGGGAAATGAATTACCTGCTCAGCAAAGTGACTGTCAGCCAGGTAATGAGCAAAAAAGTAAAAACCGTTGACGATACCACCCCCATCGAAGAAGCCGCACGCATGATGGCGGATTCAAAAATTGGCGGTATGCCCGTTATGCGTTCCGGCAAAGTAGTCGGCATGATCACAGAAACCGATCTCTTCAAAGTATTCCTTGAATTGATGGGAGCACGCACCAAAGGCATTCGCGTAACAGCAGTCATTGACGATGCGGCCGGGCAGCTCGCCAAGATCACAAAAGCCATTGCAGATGCAGGCGGCAACTTTATTTCCTTCGGTCAATTCTCCGGTGACGACCCCACAACAAAAGTACTCACCTTCAAAGTCGCAGGCATCAAGAAAGATGATGTAAAGAAAGTTTTATCAAAAGTTGTACAAAAATTCTGGGATGTAAGACAGAGTTAATCAGAAACAAATTAAAAGCAAAGAGTGTGCAGAAAAATTCTGCACACTCTTTTTATTTTCACAAGATCAACGACGTGAGGTTCGGGGTTTGGTATTGCTGCGGGTTCGATCACTACGACCACCGCGTTCCGTCCGTCCGCCGGGACTACGCTTGGGGCGATCCGTTGTGGTTGGCTGGCTGGCCGGTCCGCGCTTCGGGCGTTCTGATGTATGAGTCCGATCAGCGGGAGCGCGTTTGGGACGCTCTGATGTCGCAGGCCTTTCATTGGGACCAAGTTTCGGGCGAACTGTTTTACGCGAGCGATCAATAGGAGCACGCTTGGGTTTATCTTTTGGATTGCGTTTTGCATCCTCAGACGAAACAGCCCGCTCTTTCGGTGCGCGGTCGCTGCGATCTGAACGGCTGCGTTCAAAACGCCGTTCCATCGTTGGCACTTTGTCACCTTTCAATTCTTCCACTTCATTCTCGGTCAAATGCCGCCATTGACGAGGTTTCAAACTGCCAAGTTTTAAGGTGCCAATCCGCAAGCGGATGATCTTCACGACAGGCAAGCCAAGCATTCTGCCCACTTCGCGGATCTGACGTTTTTTACCTTCACCCATCACCACCCGAATCCATGCGCCTTTACCAGACGTGGAAAGAAAACTTACATCGGCAGGCAGAGTCTTATCGCCATCGTCAAGCACCACGCCGCGGCGCCATGCTTCCATTTGTTTGTCATCAGGCTTACGCGCAAGAAGCACACGATATTCTTTTTCATGCCCATAACGCGGATGTGTTAATTTGTTCGTCAATTCGCCGTCATTGGTCATCAGGATCAAGCCTTCTGAATCCCAATCCAAACGGCCAACGGGATATAAATGTCCGCTCAACGGAATCAGATCACGAACAGTTTGCCTGTCATCCTGTCCTTCCGCTGCCGAAAGTACATTGCGCGGTTTGTACAAGGCAACGTAGGTCATTGTCAGCGCTTCGGTCTTTGGCAGTAACTTTCCATCCAAAGTAACTTTATCAACGGAAGGGTCGGCCTTCTCACCAAGTGTCGCGGTCTTTCCATTAACACGCACACGTCCTGCGATAATATATTCTTCACAAGAGCGGCGCGAGCCGTAACCGGCCTGGGCGAGTAATTTTTGTAATCTTTCCTGCATGGTTAATTAATTCCTATGTTAAAAATCTGGTAAAGGAGAAAAGTAAACAAGTAAAAAAACCAACGCGCCTACATGTCTACTTATTTACATCTCTACGATCTTATCCCTTCAACAAAACACTATGCTCATCGTCCGTTTCAACAACAGGCACAGCCAGCGGAGGTAATTCAATGATCGAGCTTAAGCCAAAATGCTGTAAAAATTCCGGTGTGGTCGAATACAAGATCGGGCGTCCCGGACCATCTGCGCGGCCGGATTCCTGAACCAGCCCCTTGCTCAGCAAACTTTTCATCATACCGTCACTATTCACACCGCGGATCGAATCCACCTGCGGACGGGTACAAGGCTGTTGATAGGCAATGATCGCCAAAGTTTCGAGCGCCGCACGGCTCAAATGCGAGATCGATTCCAAACCGAGGAAAAGCTCAACCAGTTCGGCCAGTTCGGGCGCAGTGGTCAATTGCACGCGCCCTGCATTTCGTTGCAGACGCAGGCCGCGGGTTACGAGGGCTTCGTCCAGTTCTTTTAATCCGCGCTCAATGACAGAGGCAGTGACATCCAACGCCGTTGAAAGCTGCGCCACCGGCACAGGTTCCGCTGAAACGAACAACATCGCTTCGATTTTTGCCGCAAGTGACAGTTCCGTATTGGAAACAGCCGCTGAAGTGGATTGAGAGTCGCTCATGCTATAATTGCTCCGCTTAATAAATTTACTTGCAAAACACAAAAAAACTATGAAAACAAAAAACAATTTCCTTACTTTTTTCTTTAGCGCCCTGATGCTTACATCACTGGCCTGTACGATCTTTGTCGGCGGCCCTGAATACACGACCACAACTGTTCCAGTTTCAACCGAAGAAGTGCAAACCATGCAAACACAGGTCGAACAGGCATTGGTTGCAGGCGCCGAAACCGGCACAGTTACATTGCAGATCACTGAAAGCCAGCTGACTTCTTACATTGCGCTCAAAATGCAGGAACAAACCAGCCCGCCATTCACCGAGCCGCAGGTTTTGCTTCGCAACGGTCAAATGCAATTGTACGGAAAAATTGACCGCGGCATGTTCGCCGCCAATATGCTCATCACCATGAATGTCAGCATTGACCCGGCAACCGGCCTGCCAAAGATCGAGATCGCCTCGGCAGATTTTGGTCCCTTCCCTGCGCCTGAAGGTTTGAACACCGCCATCAACGCACTTATTGGAGAAGCATTTACCGGCTCACTCGGACCTGTAGCCTTGGGCTTTCGACTCGAATCGATCACAATTGCAGATGGGATCATGACTCTAACCGGTCGTATCAAATAGCGGCTGGATTATACCCGACATGCTTCGCATCCGACCCCGCCTCAGCCTGCTTCTGTTTCTATTAACATTTGTTACGCTGATCGTTTCCTGCCGCTCCCCGCAACTCGGCGAGGAGATGATCGTTACCATCACAGCAGACGGCGCGACTCGCGACATAACCGTCAGCGCCGGAAGCACAGTCACACAGGCACTGCAAACCGCAGGCATTGCGCCGGGTAGTTTGGATCGCACGGAACCGCCCTTTTATACAATACTCAGCCAGGGTGACACGATCACTTTGACACGCGTCTCAGAAGTATTTGAAACCGAACAAGTGGTGATCGCATTCGAACGGCAGATCGTACGCAATGAAACTCTCCCCGAAGGCGAAACCAGACTCGTTCAAGCGGGCGTCAACGGACTGGAAGAAGTTACCTATCGCAGGATTCTTGAAGACAATATTGAGATCAGCAAATCATCGGTCAAGACCGTTATTTTAAATGAAGCATTGCCTGAGATCGTCATGGTCGGCGCGCAATCATCCTTCACGCCATTGAACATCCCCGGCACCATTGTTTATCTTGCCGGCGGCAACGCATGGATCATGGAAGACTCCACCGCGAACCGCCGCATCATCGTCAGCACAGGTGACCTTGACGGGCGCATCTTCAAACTCTCGCCCAATGGCGAATATTTGATCTTTACCCGTAAATCCAAGAAGCCAGCCAGTGAAGAGATCAATACACTTTGGGCTGTCCGAGTTAAGAATGTTGAACCCAAACCGATCTGGTTACAGGCTTATAATGTTGTGCATTTTGCCGAATGGATTCCCGGCACGAACTCAGTTGCGTATTCAACAGTGGAACCGCGCAGCACAGCCCCCGGCTGGCAGGCGAATAACGATCTGTATCGTGTCAGCCTCACGGGTGGAAGTCCGCGCAAGATGTTGGATGCAAACAGCGGCGGCGTGTATGGCTGGTGGGGAATGTCGTTTGCCTATTCAGCAGATGGCAGGCTGGCATATTCACGCCCCGACGGCATCGGACTTGTCGATCAGGATGGCGGTTATCTCAAACCAATGTTGAATATCACGCCGCTCAACACGCACAGTGACTGGGCCTGGATTCCGCCCATCGCCTGGGGCGCAGATGGGAAGACCTTATACTACGTGACTCACTCGCCCGCGCCTGCACCCATTACCAGCGAAGAGTCTCCCTTTTTTGACCTCTCAGCTGTCTCGTTCAGTAGTGAAGCGGTTGCATCCATTGTCGACTCAGCAGGCATGTTCGCTTATCCATCCGCATCTCCGATCCGATCCGATGGCAGGGAAAAAATTTATCAGGTAGCGTATTTACAATCCATTTTTATTGAGCAAAGTGAAACCAGTCGTTATCGTTTAATTGTCATGGATCGTGACGGGTCCAACAGCAAGACTCTCTTCCCGCCGACAGACGCAAGTGGAATTGAACCGCAGACACCGATCTGGGCGCCCGAATCGCTTGAAGGGCAGGCGGACAATTTTATTGCGATCATGTATCAAGGCAATTTATGGTTGATCGACAGCGGAAGCAGCGAAGCTTATCAAGTCACTGGCGACGGATTAATCAACGTCATTGACTGGAAATAAAATTTTGAAAGAGGATAAAAAATGAGAATACTGATCACAGGCGCAGCCGGGTTTCTAGGCTCCCATCTCAGCGACCGATTACTGTCTGATGGACATGAAGTTATCGGCATGGATAATTTCGTCACAGGCAGCCCGGATAATATCGCCCATCTCGCGGATAATGAAAACTTTTCCTTTTATAAACGCGATGTATCAAATTATATTTTCGTGCCTGGCAAAGTGGATGCGATTCTGCATTTCGCTTCGCCCGCCAGCCCAAACCCGCAATCAAAGTCTGGATATTTCAATTTGCCGATCCAAACCATGAAGGCCGGCGCGCTTGGCACTCATAACTGTCTCGGTCTGGCCCGTGCACAGAATGCAAAATTTTTACTGGCCTCCACCAGTGAAATTTACGGCGACCCTGAAGTACATCCACAACCAGAAACTTACGCCGGAAATGTGGATCCGGTTGGGACACGCGCCGTATATGATGAAGCCAAACGCTTCGCCGAATCATTGACCATGGCTTATCACCGCTTTCATAACGTAAACACAAGCATCGTGCGTATCTTCAATACCTACGGTCCGCGCATGGATCTGGAAGATGGTCGCGCCCTGCCCAATCTGCTCAAACAGGCTTTGCTCGGCGAACCGTTGACCGTATACGGTGACGGAGCGCAAACCCGTTCCTTCTGTTACGTGGACGATCTCGTAAACGGAATTGTCAAATTACTCTATTCAGAAGAACACTACCCGGTCAATATTGGCAATCCAACTGAGATGAGCGTGCTTCAATTTGCACAAGCCATTAACAAGATCACCGAAAACAAAGCCGGCATTACCTATGTCGATGCTCGCAGCGCGCGCGACCCGCAGCGCCGCCGCCCCGATATCACCCGCGCCCACGATATTTTACAATGGGAGCCGAAGATAGAGATCGAGGAAGGCATCAGACGCACCATTCCTTTCTTTAAACAAAAACTGGGACTTGCATGATCATCACGGACACAAAAGAACGAAATCGCTTTTTTAAATTTGCGCTGGTGGGCGCGATCGGCGCAGCAATCGACTTTGGAGTAATGAATCTGCTCTCGCACTTTACAACCATGCCCCTCGTCTATGCAGGGACAATCTCATTTACCTGCGCTGTGTTCAGCAACTTCATCTGGAATCGCTTTTGGACATATCCCGAATCGCGCTCACGTACACTATTTAGTCAACTGGGAATGTTCTTTCTGGTCAATTTAGCGGGAGTCGCAATTCGTATTCCCACTCTACATTATCTTGAGCCGCCCGTGCTCAATTTTTTCGAAGGCGTATTTCACACCTCACACAAAATTGCAGAGTTCTACGCAAACAACCTGACCCTCGCCGCCGCTGTCGGAGTCGTAATGATCTGGAACTTTTTTGTGAACAGGTATTGGACGTATAATGACATTGATAAAATTTCGTGAGGTGCATCCATGTCAACTGGCACAACTCAACCTTCCTTGATCCCCATTTACACAACAAAAGGTGATGCAGAAGCGTTCCTGGTGTATCCATATTTATACAATCGAAATGGTGACTGGGTCGGCTTCGTAAGCCCAAAACGGGAAGTTTATTCTGTCATTGGTTATTATGTCGGCACGATCACCAACGATCCACGCATTATCCGAAAACGGGCAACCAGCACTCTCCGGCAGCGTTTACAGCCGCCGCCAAAACCTAAAAAGATCAGCCTGCCCGCCACAATTCCGCTCGCGCCTTTAATGGGCGACTTGAGTCCATCTTTTATTGACGTACTTCTCGACGAACCCGAACGCCTGCACACCACAGACTCAGGCGAATACCGCGAAGACCTGGATTAATTTAATGACCGACCCACACGCACAAAAAAACACCCGCGCCTCACACGTCACCCTCTCTCAATTAATGCATCCCGAACACGCCAACCTGCTCGGCAACGTTCACGGCGGCTGGATCATGAAACTTGTAGATGAAGCCGGCGCGCTGGCCTGTATGCGTCACGCCCAAAAGAAAGTCGTCACCGTTGCAATTGACTCAATGACCTTCCGCCAGCCCATCCGCATTGGCGATCTGATCGTGCTTAACGCAGAAGTCACCTACACCGGCCACACCTCCATGGAAGCCGAAGTGCAAGTCATTGCCGAGAATCCGATCACCGGCGAACGCACGCATACCAACACAGCCTACCTAGTCTATGTGGCACTCGATGACGAAGGACACCCGACAACCGTCCCCGCGCTTGTTCTTGAAACCGAAGAAGAGATCAAACGCATGGAACAGGCAAAGAAACGTCAGGCGCATCGCATCTCACAAAAATAAATCCCATCGTGCAAAAAATACGTCAACACCCCATTCTTATTTTGCTGATCATCAACATCGTGATCGGTCTTTTTACGTTTCGTGATTACGGCCTCTCGTGGGATGAACCGCTTTACTACGATTACGGTCAGGCCTCCGAAACCGCCTACTCCATCCCCGCCAGATTAAACGGCACCTTCGACCTCGAAAAAACTTTCGGCGCATCGGCCAGTGACCACGTCACACGCGGACCGGCTTATCTGGTCATCGCTGGTCAGTTTCAAAATCTGCTTGAATTCTTCGGGCTGGACATGGCTTCCGCCTGGCATTTGACCAACTTCCTGACATTTCAGGTCGGGTTGTTTTTTCTCTATCTACTAACCCGCCGCTGGCTGGACCGTTGGCCTGCCACTGTTTCGACAGCTTTTTTCGCCACCCAACCAGTCTTCTGGAACCATGCTTTCATGAATCCAAAAGACATGCCCTTCGCCGTCTTTTTCTTAATCAGCATCTACTACGGCCTGCGCATGATCGACTCGTGGACAGCATCACCGCAAAGCGCAAAGGCCATCATCCGCGCTGCGATTTTGCCCGGCATCCTGCTCGGACTCACCACCGCCATCCGCTTTATCGGGCCTTATGCGGTTGTAGTAATATTTTTATTTTTTCATCTCCACCAAAAACTGGAAAGCCATTTGGGGATTTATTCCTTACGGAATCACCGCCATCGTCACCATGTACATCTTCTGGCCTTTCCTCTGGCCTGACCCGATCGGAAGATTTATCTTCGTACTGCAAGCCATGTCCAACGCGCCCGCAGACTTGAAGATTCTCTTCATGGGCAAGTTGTATCCGGCTTATGAACTGCCGCGCAGATACTTTCCCACTCTGCTAACCTACACGTTGACCGAACCCACATGGCCTCTGTTCATTGCCGGCACAGTCATCGCAATAAAAAAGGCGATTCAAGAATCAAAAGACCGAGCACGCCTCGGCATCACCTTCCTCTGGTTTGGGTTTGTCATCTCAGCCCTCGTCATCACCAACCCGCCAAACTCAGATGGCTATCGTCATTATCTTTTCATGTTCCCGCCGATTTTCATCTTCGCCGGATTCGCTATCAATGAAATATTCATCCGCATTCAACACAACGGAATCAAAGCCGCCGCAGTTCTTGCACTGCTCCTTCCCGCCATCATCGCCAATGTGACGTTACATCCGTATCAATACGCATACTACAACACCTTCACCGGCGGCACAGACAAAGCCTTCAGACAATATGAAACAGATTACTGGCTCACCTGTTACCGTGAAGCCATTTTAGACTTTGAAAAAGAAGCGCCGCAAGGCTCGCAGCTTTTCGTCAAACGCGAGTCATATATCGCGGAATATTACGCGAGTTCAAACATCACCATTCGTGATTATCGAACTGAACTAAAAGATATCCAACCCGGTGACTTCGTCCTCATCAACACCCGCACCAACGACGATGAAAAGATTCTAAAAGATGCGCCTGCATTTATGGATGTCCGCCGCAGAAACGCCATCTTCTGCGTCATCAAACAAGCTCCGTAAAGCGCTTTTTGATAAAAATCAGTGTTTATCAGCGTTTATCTGTGGTTCAAAGAGAATTAAAACAGTCTTCAAATAAAGCAACGAGTGAAAAAGCCTCATGAAAAATCTTCGACTTAAATCGGGAAACATTCCCTTTCTTTTTCTCATCACCACCGTCCTCGCCTATGGATTGCTCATTCCATTCATAGGCTTTTACTGGGACGACTGGCCTTTCGCCTGGATCGCAAAATTCATGGGACCCGCCGAATTCAATCCGGCATTTGCACCATTCCGCCCGTTTCTTGGTCCGATCTTTTATTTCACCACCAGTCTCCTGCCGCCCCTGCCGATCTACTGGCAGGGATTTGCTCTATTCATCCGCTTCATGATGGGCTTCGGCACCTGGTGGATGTTACGCCAGTTATGGCCTGAACGTCCGCGCATCGCAGTGACGGCGGCGCTTTTGCTGATCGTCTTTCCGGGTTACAGTCAGCACTACATAGCATTAACACATATCAATCAGGAATTAATTCCCTTTATCTTTTATCTGTTTTCATTCGGCTACACCTTCAAAGCCTTACGCGCCGAACGCCCGCTGACCTATATCATCATCGCCGTCTTACTGCAAATCTGCGGCATCTTCCCCACTGAATATTTCTTTGGTCTGGAAGGCATGCGCGCACTCTTTTTATTTTTCTTCTTCAGCGGCAGCATCTTCTCACGAGTGCGCGAGACGCTCAAGCATTGGTGGCCGTATCTGGTCGTCTGGATTCTCAATGCGCTCTGGCTGGTCTATTACTATAGATTTGGCCCCTACAACTCCTACGAAGTGACCTCGGTCAACAACGCCACGCCGCTTTCACTTTTCATGGATGTACTCGACACGCTCTGGAAAGCCTGTTTATATATCTGGATTCAAGTGCTGGTGCTGGTCTCCACTCATTTAACCGCGCCATCATCCATTTTGACTTTGGGTCTGGTCGCTGTTTTCTTTGTCTTTATCAGCTATTTTTACATTCAGCACTTCAAAGGGACAGGCGAAAGCCGGAACTTCGCACTCTCGCTAATGTTCATCGGCGTGATCGGAATTTTGCTCGGACGTTTGCCTTCTCTCGCCGCAGAACTTCCGCTCAGGTTACAAACCGGCTACGACCGTTTCATGATCTCAATGATGATCGGTTCCGTTCTCTTTGCCATCGGGCTGATCGAGTTGATATTTAAAGACAGCCGTTTCAGAATGTATGTTGTGACTGCAATGATCGCGCTCGGCGTCGGACAGCAATTTTATAACGCCAACATCTTCCGCCGTGACTGGGAAAAGCAAAGCGAAATTTACTGGCAGTTGTCATGGCGCATCCCTGCACTGAAACCCAACACCGTTTTATTGACTCATCAACTGCCCACCGAATACGAACCTGATTTATCCTTCACCGGTCCGATCAATTGGATGTACGCACCAGATTACACACCAGCCGGAAATCTGCCTTATGCATTGATCTTCAGCGAAAAACGCATCGGCGGACCCACCCTCCCGTCACTTGATCCTGATACAAAGATTTCATTCGCCTACCGGACAGTGAACTTTCGCGGCTCCACGACAGATACGGTTGTGATCTACATGCCGGTCAACGGCTGTTTGCGTGTGCTTGACCCCGTTCGCGGTGACGCTGATATTTACTCACGCCTGCCGGATACGCTGGTCAACACCATTCCACTTTCGAATCTTTCGCGCATTATCACTGATCCCGACAAGCCTGCCGTGCCTGAGTTCCTGTCTACGGAGCCGGAGCATACATGGTGCTATTACTTCACGAAGGCCGAGCTCGCAATGCAGATGAATGACACAGACAAAGTCATTGCCCTCGAAACAGAAGCAGTTTCAAAGGGGTATGAACCGGAAGATCCCAACGAGTGGTTGATCTTCATTGAGGCGCACGCACTCAAAGGTGAGATCAAGGATGCGGAGAAGTTATCCGAAAAAATAATAAAAGAAGATCCGGCAATGCGCAAAGGCGTGTGTGTAGTATGGAAAAATTTATTCATCAAGCAAAACAATATGAACGCAAGACAGATCGGAATTTTTATGAACGAAATAAAATGTTCTGAGTAACCTGCATTCTTCATTTTTATCGCCATGCTATAATTTGCGCCCTATGAGTCCTTCTCCACGTTTGTTGCTGACAATTGACTACGAATCATGGTTTGCGCCTTCACGCAAATATGATTTTCTTTCTCCGCAGGAACGCCGTACTTTAGATGATGGATTTGCAAATGACGCGCTCGACCCGATCCTTGAAAAATTAAAAGATGTGCAGGCCAGTTTTTATCTGGTTGGTGAATTGGTGGAGTGGTACCCAAGCCTGCCGCAAAAAATAGCGGATGCCGGACACGAAGTTGGCTTTCACTGTCAGGTGCATCGCCCGTTGACGGTACTCGAAGATATCGAACATGATCTGCATTCTTCGGCAGCGTGGAGAAATCAATACAAGGTGCGCGGGTTTCGCGCTCCGATGATCAAGACCATTGAAGATGTGTATCCGCTGCTTGAAAAAAATAATTTTGGCTACAGTTCATCACTATACGCGCCCGCCGGCACGTTATTACAAAAAGGTAATATCTGGGAATTACCCGTCAGCACGTATCCTTTATTTGGGCGGCCTGCACAATTTCAGGCGCCGCGCAATATGAATTTGCCGCTGGTGATGGGCGGTGAATTTCCCTACGGCTCAAGCATGATGAGCGGACTTTTCCCCCGTATGGTTTTCAAGATCATCGAAAAACAATTGAAGGCAGGCTTAAGCCCGGTGATCTTCCTGCACCCGTATGAAATTGTTTCACCCAAAAAATGGCCGGCCGAATTCATGCGCGGACTTTCAGTCAACCCGTTGTTGTATGTGTTCATACTTGATAAATCAGCATTTCTGCATGACCTGCTGCGCTCCTTCCCCATTTCCACAATTGACCAATTCATCAAAGAGAGTACCCAATGAAAGTACAACGCGTTGACAAGATACATTCACCAGACCTTGAACCGCAGTTAAGTTTTTCCGGTTTGGACAGCTGGTCTGATTTTGTGAATGAGGTTTACGATTACAAAGTTCACCGCATGACAGTGACCGAAGATTCGCAGACTTTATCCGCGCTGACATTGGTCGAAGTGAAGCATCCGGTCTTTGGTCACTATCTCGTGACTTCACCCTTCGGCAGTTACGGCGGATTCGCCTACAAGAATTCCGCTGCGCGTGATCTTTTATTGGATGAAGCCCGCCGCCTCGCTGAAGAAACCAAAGTGGAATACGCCGCCATTCGTTTTGACGAAGGCGAATCAACCCCGCCCGAAAACTGGGTGCAACACCCCGCTTATTACACCTATCTGCTTGATCTTCCCGCCACATCAGATGAAATGATGAAGAGATTTTCGTCCGATCATCGCAATCATGTGCGTAAATCTCTCAAAAAGGGATTCTCTGTCCGCTATGGTCATCTTGATATTCTGGATGATATTTACGAAGCACTGGCACGCAGTATGCATGAATTAGGTTCGCCGTATCACACAAAAGATTATCTAAAAAGCATGGCTCAGCATTTAGGTGATACGCTTGAATTTGCGGTGTTATATGATCCGCAGGGAAAAATTGCGGGCGGCGGAGTCTTTATTTATCAGGGCGATACGATGTTTAATTTACACGCCAATATTCTGCGTTATGTCCGCTCGAATTACGCAGGAGAATTTTTATACTGGAGTGTCATCGAGCGCGGCATTCAAAAGGGATTAAAGACCTTCGATCTTGGCCGCAGTCTGGTCGGCTCGGGAAATGAGATATTCAAAATGAAATGGGCGCCGCGCAAAAAGCTGCTCGCCTATTGGCACTGGCTCGCACCCGGCCATCCATTGCCGGTGTTAAATCAAAAGAATCCGAAGTTCCAGATCGCGATCGCAGTCTGGAAGCGCACGCCGGCATTTCTGGTGCGGATGATGGGTCCGCATTTGGTGCGTGGTCTGGCGTAGTTTTTAACCAGAGATGAACAAAGATAAACGGAGATAGCTTTTTAAACATTATCTTGCTACTTTGTTCATCTCTGTTTATCCTAGTTAATTAGCCCTTAAAGAGAAGCGATGAAATATACCATTCACAATTTTCACGAGATCGCGCCCGAGCTACTGCCCAAACTGGCCGAGATCCACATGGGAGATCATGGATTGCTTTCAGAGTTGGGCTATCCATTCGTAGAGCGATATTTTGAGATCGTATATAAAAACAAACAAGTCGTGGCGGTGTATGCGCAAAATGACGAAACCGGCGAATTGATCGGCTATAACATCGCCGCGCCGGAACCCGCCGCGTTGACCGGTCAACTCACGAGCGACCGCGCATGGTTCATTAAGCAAATTATCAAAGCAGCCTTCACTCGTCCGCTGGCGATTGTGCAATTGGTGGTCTCCAGTTTAACGATACGAACGCAAATGCAAAACGAAGCCGACGCGATCGAAAGCCTGTACCTCACCATCAACCCAAATTATCGCGGCATGGGCATGGGCGGCACCCTGCAGCGCGGATTGTTCGAAGCGGTCCGCGCCGCCGGCTACAAACGCATCGTCGGCAGTGTTGAGATCAGCAATCAGGCCAGCCTCAAAATGTGCCTGTCAAACGGATTTACCATCACCAAAACTTTCCGCGAAGGAAAGTACACCAGACATCGAATCGAGAAGATACTATGACCACACATCGTGAACGTATTCAAGCCTGCCTCAACGGCGAAAAAACCGACCGCACGCCCATCGCCCTTTGGCGTCACTTCCCTGTTGACGATCAGAATCCCGAAACCCTCGCGGCTTCGACTCTGCATTTTCAAGAGACCTATGATTTCGACATCGTCAAAGTCACGCCGGCTTCATCGTTTGCTGTCAAAGGCTGGGGCGTGGAAGACAAGTGGATGGACGACACAGAAGGTTCAAGGCGATATACCAAACGTGTCATCACTGAGCCAGCGGACTGGGAAAAACTGTCCGTGCTTGAGCCGAGTTCCCCGCATCTTTCTGGACAGTTAGCCTGTCTCCGTCTCATTCGGCAGAATCTCAGCCCTGAGACTCCGATGATCCAAACGATCTTTAACCCACTGTCACAGGCCAAGAATTTGGCGGGCAACGATCTGCTGCTTAAGCACTTGCGTACACATCCCGAAGCAGTGATGAAGGGACTGGATACCATCGCAAAGACCACAGCAAAATTCATCGAAGCCATAACCGAAATTGGCGTGGATGGTATTTTTTACGCGGTACAACATGCGCAGGCGGATGTCCTTTCGCTGGATGAATACAAGAACTTTGGTCTACCCTTTGACCAAATGGTGCTCGAACCTACGCAAGATCTGTGGTGCAATATGCTGCATTTGCATGGCAAGGAAGTCTACTTCTCATTGCTGAGATTGATGAATTTTCAGATTGTCAACTGGCATGACCGTGAGACGTATCCATCATTGGCAGAGGCGCAGAGTCTCTTTCGGGGTACGTTGTGCGGCGGCTTGAGACAAGGTTCTCTTGTTTTCGAGGATCAGGCTACAGTTAAGGAAGAAGCGGCAGATGCCATTAAGCAGACAAGAGGTCAACGCTTCATCCTCGGCACGGGATGTGTGGTGCCGGTTACAGCGTCACATGGGAATTTGGTTGCGGCGCGCAGGAGCGTGGAATCATGAGTCTGCGTGTGATCGCTGGAACAGCCAGAGGGAAAAAATTATTGTCGGTGCCGGGTGATACAACCCGCCCCGTGATGGACCGCGTGAAAGAGGCGCTGTTCAATATTTTGCAAGGAGATGTGGTCGACTCAAAATGGTGGGATCTGTTTGGCGGCACAGGCGCGATCGGAATCGAAGCATTGAGTCGCGGTGCGGCTTATGTGCGTTTCTCTGATCTAAACCGTGAACCAGTGGACACCATCTTAAAGAATATTGCGAATTGCCGCTTCACCAATCAAACGGAAGTACGCAAAGGCGATGCCTTCAGTATGCTGGCGGCGCAACCTGATAAACAATTTGAATATATTTACATCGCGCCGCCGCAATATAAAGAGATGTGGGTGCAAGCCTTGAAATTAATTGACGACCACATGGGCTGGCTGACCGATGATGGAACCGTGATCGTGCAGATCGACCCGACTGAATATGAAGAAATGGATTTAAAGAATTTGGTGGAAGGCGAACAAAGAAAATACGGAAGTACGTTGTTGATCTTTTACGATCAGAAGTAACAAGAAGTGAGAAGTGAAGTCACGAAAATAATTCTGGGCAAAATTTAGCTTCAAGCCATCAGCTTGCTGATGGACTCCAAAATTATGAAAAAAGCCGCCTTGTCAGGCGGCTTTTTTATTCTTCGGGTTGATCTTTTTAGACTCCCGCATTTGCTGTGCTTTTTCCTTCAGGTTTTTAAAGTAGCTATTATCAGTGATCTCCGCCACTTGCCGCTCACGTTTGACCTGATCAATTTCAATCCGCAATTCCTGAATCTCTTTACGCAGACTTTGTTCGAGAATATATCCTTCCAAAGCGGCAGCAGCAAGTGAGGAAAAAGATTCCATTAACTGCTGCAAGTTGTTGTCAAAAGAAACATATTGTTTTCTTGAATCTAATGCGTTTAACAATTGCAGCACACCTTGTACTTCGCCAATGCTATTTTTTAGCGGAATGGTCAAAAAGGACACGGAAGCATAGTTATATTTTTTATCAAACTCTCTTGCGCCGGAAAAATCAAATTGTTTGTTTTCATAAGAATCATCAATGTTGACCGTTTTACCGGTCAATGCGACATAACAGGCAAGATTGCGATGATTGGGTTTATCCTCCTCCATATACAACTGTAACGGCGGGATGGTGATCTGCGTTCCGCTTGCACCGCCCATCGCAATGTTGAGAGATTCGTTGCGCTCAACGGTAAACTCCAGCATGTTGCCTTTTCGCAGATAAAGTGTGCCGCCATCAGCGCCGCAAAAGGATTTGGCTTCGATCACCATGCTTTCGAGTAGTTTCTGAAAATTTTTCTCACTAGCCAATTGCACGCCGATCGGAATCACGATCTCAAGCAGTGTGTCAGCGCGGCGTTTTTCAATGCCAAGGCGGATCAACACACTACGAAGTTGACCCGTAATGTGGAGGCCGATCAACGTAACGCCGCCAATTCCAAATGAAAGCGGCAGGATGTCACCGCCGACCTTTTGGATCACAAGATAATTAAAAAGCACAATATACCCAATACTGGCACCCAATCCGCTGAGTAAAGTGATTACACGTTGAACGCGATGCTTGAAGTAGAACTGGGTCATTACCACGCCTACGATCCCCGAGGCAGTAGCTAAAACAAGGACGGTGGAGAGCGTGGACAACACACCTTGAAGATTATCTTCAGGATGATTGAGGGAATACTCAAGCGTTCTGCCCATCGCATACCCAAGCCCACTGGCGAAACCGTAGACAGAACCATCCACCAGATTGTCAAATTTCTCCCAGTGGACAACTGCCAAAACGCCAAGTGACGCGAGGATTTGCTGAATAATAGGCAGAACGAGAATAAGCATCACAGCCGGATTCAATCCTGCCGCAATGGATTGTTGATCAAGAAGATAGGAAAGGCCAAATCCGATTCCGCCCCAGATCAAGCTAAGCAGTACCCAGCGAAAGTTGCGTCTGGTGTACAAACCAAAGCTATACATGACGATCAAGATAATAAAAGAAAAGCTGGCGCTGATGAGTGTTGCCATAAGGGAATACCTTTGTAAAAGAGATGGCGGGATTATACCTATCATTATGAAAAAGACCCAGAATATTTTTCTGGAATCTCTCGGGTATACTGGACAATAATACTAAAAGGAGAATATGCCATGCCCGTAAATAGAAACCAAGGGGTGAAGATCCTTGTGCAGGAAGTACTTGCGATCATGCCCAAACCATACGGCGAGGATGTAATTCTGGATGTGTGCATGGCCATTGAACACAATCCAGATTGGCGGCGGCGCTACGATCAATTATGCGACGAACTGCGCGACACAGTGGTGAACCCGGCGATCAGTCAATATATAAAAGAGGAAACCGGATTAAGTGTCCTGCGGGAAGTTTCAACCAAGGGGATGAGTCACATTCTCAGGAAATATGCGAAGCTGGGAAGTGTCAAATAAAGATCGTTTATTATCTTGTGTAAATAGGAGACCCAAACCATGTCTGAGATCAAATATGAAATTGTAAAAAAGATCGGCGAGTTATCCAAGTCTGCTTCGGGTTGGGCGAAGGAAGTCAACTTGATCAGTTGGAATGACCGGGATGCAAAGTATGACATCCGGGATTGGTCAGCGGATCATGAGAAGATGGGCAAGGGCGTCACTTTGTCGAAGGAAGAATTACTGGCTTTGAAGGCTTTGCTAAACAGTATAGAGATTTAATTTTTTTTCTCTCTACCAACAGTCAGCAGCACAAGAGACTCTCACTTCAGCGCGCGGTTAAGTTAATTACTTCCACGGGGCGGTAATGAGTGTGGTCTCTGCATCTGCGGCGTGACCGAGATATGGCAGCCCCCATGCTTCGGATATTGTTTTCAAGATGGAATAATGCGAATAGGGAGTGTTATCTTGAAAATTTTCCCTGACTTGAGGAGAGATAAAAACCGTGGCGACACGTCCACCGGCGAGTTCGGGGAGGCCGCAACAGGAGTGATTGCCTTGACCTTCGTCCCAGGTGAGGATGATGAGATAAGGCTCGCCAGTGGACTCAAGCGCCGGATAGAGTTTATCCATTTGCTCCTTTAACCAGCCGTCGGCCAGATCAAGGGTGCAATCATGGGCGGAGTAGCAAATATCGGGCGTGATGAAAATAAAATTAGGCAAGTCATTCGCGGCAAGGTCTACATCCATTTGAGTAAGCGGGACGATACTGCGCTGACAGCGTTCTGTATCTGTGCGGATGGGATCAAAGAAAATAAACGGATTATGCTTGCGGACATAGCGCAGGGTATTCCCTGTAAAACACGGTTCCGGCATATCATCTTGATAGGTCTTCCAGGTACGTCCACTGGCTTCGATCAGGTCGGGCAGACTGGGCGCATTGATATAACAATCTGAGTAATCGCAATTATCCGTGATACCGAAAGTGTCGCCGCCGATCAGGGAAATATAATTAGGCAGGCTGGGATGTGCCGGGGTGTAATGTTGATTGAGCAGTGTATAGGAGCTGGCAAGCAAATTAAAGTAGGCCATGGAGCCATTCCCGATAACTGAGCCGTATTCCTTGTTCTCAAAGATGATGATCACAATATGGGAAAAATCCGGTACCAGTGGAATGGGCGTGGGGGTTGCAACCAGCGTGGATGTTGGGTCAGGTGTGGGCGTTGAAAGAGGTTGAAGCGTGGAACTGGGTAAAACAGGCTCGGGTGTGGATAATGTCAAAGCGGGCTGACAGGCCTGAGTTAAGAAAGAAACGAGGGTTGTCATCCACAGGACACGTATCACCAGAAAGCGCAATGTAAATTTAATCATGAGTTGAATCCTTTTTTCAGATTATAGAGCAAAATTCGGGAATAGCCCAAATGGGTGAAAACTGATTTTTTTTGGCATGATAGAATTGAAGAAATATTATGACAACCATACGCACCCCCGCAAAAATCATTCCTCGCGCTTTCCCCGGGATCAAACCCGAAGAAGTTCAGGAAATTATTATGAACAGCCGCATTAAGACATATCCGCCGCAAACTGTGATATGCCGTGAAAATGAGGTTGAGTATGTTTTCTATATGATCCTTGAAGGGGATTTTGAAGTTACAAAGACCATCAATAATTCAGAAACCCGTTTGCTGAAATCATTAACCGCTGGTGATTTTTTCGGAGAGATGGCGTTGATCCATAACGCGCCGCGCGCGGCAACAGTTCGTTCAAAGACCAATGTGATCGTGCTTGAACTCGATAAAGATGGATTCAATCGTGTGCTAAAACGCAGTCCTTCGATCGCAATGGCAATGGTAAGCGAGATCAGCAACCGGCTCAGGCAAAACGATCAAATGGCGATTGAAGATCTGCGTTTGCGTGCTTCAGAATTGGCAGATGCCTATCAAAGACTCGCGGAACAGGGACCTGGCCCGCCGCGAATTTCTGACCAATGTGGCGCATGAGCTGCGCACGCCATTGATGGTGGCAGGCGGATATTTACAGGTTCTTCAAAAGGGAATGGTGACCGGCGAAGACCTTGATTCCAAGATAAATACGATTGCGCGCAACATTGACCAGATCACTACACTGGTGAATGATATTCTTTTTCTGCAAGAGATCGAGCTGGTGCTGCCTGAGTTCGATGCTGTCAATATGGTGAAGATCGCGGAAGTTGTTGTTAGAAAATATGAGGGTAAGGCAGAGACACGGCATGTAACTGTACAGGTTAAGATAGATCACAACATACCCGATGCCAAAGGCGATGCGCGTTCTTTGGAACGCGCGCTGACTGCGCTCGTGGACAACGCCATAAAATATAGCCCGCCAAACGGCATGGTTGAAATCCGCTTAACAACCCAGGCAGACCGTGTGCTGATTACCGTGGAAGATCATGGAATTGGAATCGCGCCGGATATTCTTCCACGCATTTTTGACCGCTTCTTCCATGTGGACAAAAACGGCGATGAACTATACGGCGGACTTGGCATCGGGCTTTCGATCACACGTCAGGTTATTCAACAGCATAAAGGCTCGCTGGATGTGGAAAGCGAACCGGGGAAAGGCAGCACTTTCACCATGTCTTTGTTAAAGTGGCAGCCATTAAATTAATAATGCCGCTCATTGTCAGATGCAAAAAGCATCAGGCATATTATTTTATGGAGAACAACATGCTATTCAAGTTTCGACCTGCAATTATTATTTTTATTATTTTTTCATTAAGCATCGCGGCCTGCGGCTCAGGAAGTGAGAATAGCCCAGCCGTTGTTTTTCCCACGCTTCAAGGTTCCAATTCAGACACATCCGCTGCATCAAATGGAATCTGCGAAAACGCACTCTACCCCGCCGTGCAAAACGCCGCATGGGTATACACCAGCACCGGCGGTCCGAACGGTTCATTCAATTACACAAACTCGATCACAGAAATCCGTGCTGATGGTTTTACGCTCACTTCACAATTTACAGACCACACCCGCACCCAGGAATGGGCATGTCAACCTGATGGAATCAAAGCACTCCAACTCGGCGGCGGCAGCGCGGCGGGCATCTCAATTCAGGAAATGACCGCCAACTTAAATACATCAAATGTACTGGGAATCAGCCTGCCCAAAGAGCTCACAGCAAACATGCAATGGCAATATAGCCTTGCACTGCAAGGCACAATCGCCATGCTCGGCGATCCACTGTCACCAGCGCACGGAACCTACTCGGTTATGATGCAGGAAATCGGTAGTGAAACTGTCACCGTGCCGGCAGGCACATTTGAAGCGATCAAGATCCAATCCAACTCAACAGTTGATATCGTTTCAGTTTTTGCGGGAAATGAAGTTCCGATAAAATTTAATGGAACAACGATCACCTGGTACGCCCCCGGTATTGGGTATGTTAAGTCAGTTGAAAACGGCGATTTTAGCGGCGAAGTTTTTTCCGCAATTACCGAACTGCAAAGCTACAACATCCCATAAAATATTTACTTTCCAAAGACTACTACTAATTTATCCTCTGCGTCATAATAAGAACGCGCCGCAAAAGGCAGGTCGCCGCGCTGCATGTTATGGATTCGTTCAAGCAGAATGGGCAGATCTTCAACCATTGGAAGATGAAGAACCGCATCTTTCTTTAACCATTCAGCTGCTCCCTCCTCACTGGCTTTGATCTCCCCCCGCGCATTTTCTCCACAAAACAAAAACAGACAGATCCCCGTCTCCCCTGCATCCACCAAAACCGTGCCGCACAACCACAAATCTGCCGTGAGACCGGTTTCTTCAAGCAACTCACGCCGAGCAGAAGAAAGCAAATCCTCGCCGCGCTCCACGTGACCACCAATGCCATTGTATTTGCCAGCCCATAATCTTTTTGTAGGCGCGCCTTTCATTAATAAATACTCATCCCCGCGACGGACAAAAATCGCCGTGCGGGGAATGAGTTTGTATCTGTCTTTCGTACTGCCTTGATCGGATTGAGGCATTTTGATCTACAACTGACGAAGGAAAACTGCCATACCCTTCACCTTTTTAATCATTAATCCGCGAGGTCGCTGACATCTTCAGCAGCAACATCAGCCTTGACATAGTCTGCAAGTTTGGGGGCAACCTTGGCCGAAGTGATGTATTTCGTCACATATTCTTTTGTATCTTTCACGCCCAGCAAATTAAAGAGCATGTCAAATTGTGCTTCCCACGCAGAAATCAATTTGGCTTTGGCTTCTTCAGGGAGAGCATAGGATTTTGCTTTGAAAGGACCTACCGCATTCTTGCGCGTCTTGTAATAGAACTGCTCATCGGTCATGCCGGGCTTGCGATCACCCGCTGAGTTGACATCCAGCCACGCATACATTTCTTTTTTGAAATCAGCCGGGACATTATCGAAGAACATGGTGGTGAAGTTGGTGGCAAGATGTACTTCAATCGCTTCGTTCTGTACGAACTTGTTGAAGTTTTCCTCGGCCACGGTGGAAGCGCCGTGCTGTACAGTGCCGCCCATGCCATATTCACTGCGGGCAACACGGCTCAGGTCACGCAGCACATCAAAGGCAATGGTCACTTCGGCGAGTGAACCATCCGCGAGAACGGTGCCGCCATGCGAAGTGCCTGTCAGCACGCTGATCTTGCTCAAGCCGGGCTTGCCTGGAGCAAGTTTCTTCATTTCGGCATTGTAGCCGTCCATATAAGCGCGCAATTCCGGCTCAGTAGAGTTGACAGTACCCACTTCACCGATCTCACCGCCGATGGAAATGGTCACACCAGCCGGTTCATTTTCGCGAATAAACGCGGACAATTCTGAAGACAATTTGCAATTCAATGCCTGCTGTTCAGCAACAGTCGGCAAATGAATGTCTACAAGCGTGGATGTATCCACATCAATGTTGTAGAAACCCGCAGCCATGGCTTCGATGGACAAGTCACGCACGGCCTGCAATTCAGCCTGTGCATCGGTTGCATACTTTTTGGCAGAAACCTGAAAGTGATCGCCTTGAATGAAGACCGGCCCGACAAATCCTTCAGCCACAGCAGCGGCCAGAATATTGGTCGCATATTCAGAAGGACGCTGCGCAGTGTAGCTCATCTCCGAGCGTGCGAGTTCAAAGATGAACGCGCCGCCATTGATCTTATTCGCCGCACGAAACATGGCGCTTGCCGCATGAAAGGACAAGGCGCGCAAGTTGAAAGCGGGTGTGGTAAAGGTCATGGGTACTTCACCGCGTCCACGGGCAAGATAAAGCTCATGAATGGATGCGGCGTACACGCCCAATTCCAAAGCGGCGGCACGGATAAGGTAACGGGACCAGCCAGCGGATGAGTCTGAAGCGGTTGCAGAACGTTCCACCAATTTTCCGATGTTCTTTCTGAATTTCGCCGCATCCAGCACTTTCACGGTTGCACCGTCAACAGATAAACTGTTGTCAACGAGGTTAAGTAATTCTTGAATCTGATCTGACATTGTAAGCTCCTGAGAAATAATGATAACCTCATTATAACTGGAATTAAACGATATAATATGAACATCATGAGACGATTTGGACAAACACACGTATATTATGACAGGAGGCTCACATGAGTGATTTTTTTGAAAAAGTAAGTGGACAGATCGACCCGTTCAAAAAACTACTTTCGTACATTCCCGGTTTCAGCGGCTACATTGAAAGACAAAACCGCCGCGACGCAGACAAAGTTCTGCGTGAAACAGTAGCGCGCCGCTTTGAAGAATATTGGGGGCGCGCATCCAACCTACAGGTTGAGCTTGTCAACAATGGCATGATCAAATATGTCGATGATATGGAAAAGGCCGCACTCGCTTTGCGCACTTTTATTGACAAGATCACCACAGCCGCACGCGGATATTCCGGCTTGTTCGATGCCGTGAAGATCAACGAAAAGGAACTCGAAGCGATCTATCAGTTCGATGTTGCATTCTTTACCCTCGGCGATCAAGTCGGCAGCGCGCTTGACAATGTAGAAGCCAGCATCAGCGACGAAACCGCCCTGCCCGCCGCCATTCGCAACCTGACCACCCTTGCCCGTCTTGCTGTGGAAACTTTTGAGCGCCGCTCCGAAGTTGTTACCGGAAGCGGACAATAAAATGAAAAACCCTAAAGGCCTTAAAGACCTTTAGGGTTTTATGTATCCTATGTGGCAAAACTATATCAATGCAACATCCATAGACGAGGTTATAAAAACATTAGGGGAAAAGAAAGAACACGCCCGCATCGTGGCTGGCGGCACAGACCTCATCCTCGAACTCGAACGCGGCGTCCGTAAAGGAATTGAAACTCTGATCGACGTTTCGCGCATCCCAACTCTTGATCAGATCACAATTGATGAAGACAATATCATTCATCTTGGCCCCCTTGTCACTCACAACGACTGCGCCGCATCCAAGCTC
This sequence comes from Candidatus Villigracilis proximus, assembly GCA_016715195.1. Taxonomy (GTDB): domain Bacteria; phylum Chloroflexota; class Anaerolineae; order Anaerolineales; family Villigracilaceae; genus Villigracilis; species Villigracilis proximus. The sequence goes on along the minus strand of JADKBB010000002.1, from coordinate 179,433 downwards.
ATCCGCAAAAGCGCCTATCCACTGGCACGCGCGGCTTGGGAAGTCGGCGCACCGCAGATCCGCAACCGTGGCACCATCGCGGGTAATCTGATCACCGCCTCGCCCGCCAACGACACGATCACTCCGTTGATGGCACTCGACGCAAGTGTGACCCTGCTCTCCACACGCGGCGAACGAACCGTCCCATTAAATGAATTTTATACCGGCGTCCGCAGATCGGTGATGCAAGCCGATGAAATGCTGGTCGATATTTCCTTCCCAGCCATGAAGAAATCCCAGCGTGGAACCTTCATCAAACTGGCTTTACGCCGCGCCCAGGCAATTTCGCTCGTCAATGTCGCGATCATTCTTAATCTGAAAGAGGATACCGTCAAATCGGCAGTCATCACTCTGGGAGCCGTCACCCCGGTCATCGGTCACGCAGAAGAAGCGGAAAAATTCCTCGCACAGAAAAAACTCAATAAGAAAAATATCGCCCAGGCCGCAGAACTCGCCATGCAAGCCGCGCATCCGATTGACGATGTACGCGGTTCCGCAGCCTACCGCCTTGAAATGGTCAAAGTCATCACCGCCCGCGCTCTCACCTCGCTCCTCAATGAAACCGAACAGGATGGAATGCCAAAGAAGCCGGTTCTGTTACAGACAAAAGAGACCGCAGATCATAGACCACAGATCACAAGTGACTTTCCCTCCTCCCCGATCGAAACCACTATTAACGGGCAGAGCTATTCTTTCACCAGCGGACATAACAAAACCCTGTTACGTCTGTTACGCGAAGAGGGCATGCTCACAGGCACAAAAGAAGGCTGCGCCGAAGGTGAATGCGGTGCATGTACTGTGTTCATGGACGGCAAAGCAATCATGTCGTGCCTTGTCCCTGCGCCGCGCGCGCATGGAGCGCAGATCACAACCATTGAAGGACTCGCTGATGGCGAAGACCTGCACCCCGTGCAGGAAGCTTTTGTAAAACACATCGCCGTCCAATGTGGATATTGCACCCCAGGCTTTCTCATGTCTGGCGCAAAATTAATGGAAGAAAAATCCAAACCCACACATAATGAGATCGAGCAAGCCATCACTGGAAATCTCTGCCGCTGCACAGGCTACTATAAGATCGTAAAAGCCATTGAAGACGCAAGCCAAATAAAAACTTAAGAGGTAACGCATGGGCAAGTACAGAAGTTCATCAAGAATAAGAACCGCCCCAAAAACCGATGGTCCGCACGCAATCTGGCGCGGCATTGGATGTTTTATGATGCTGCTCATCCCAGCCATTTCAATCGCCGCCGGATTCGAGACGATCAAATACGGGGTGAATAACGACTGGCCTTTCCCTTATCAATTAATGGGAACCCCCAGCCTGCCTGACCTCTTCTACAAATCAGACGGGCTCATGATCGTTTTTGGCCCTATCCTTGCCGTAAAAAACTTTTACGCCATCGCAACCGCCAGCATTATTTTTATGATCTTTCTCGGCGGTATCATTTCACTGGTCTACGCATTGGTCTACCGCTTCACCGGCCCAGACCGATACGGTCCCACCGATGCGCCCCCTCCAAAAATAAAGACAAAGAAATACTCACGGTAGGAAATTATGCCAGAACAATCTGTTGGTAAATCACTTCCACGTATTGATGCGCGCGGAAAAGTAACCGGCCAAACGCTTTACTCCGGCGACCTCACCATGCGCGGCATGTTACACATGAAAATCCTTTTTGCCGAACGCCCTCACGCGCGCGTCAAAAATATCCGCACAGACAAAGCAGAAGCCGCACCGGGTGTCGCGGCGGTATACACAGCTAAGGATATCCCCGTCAATGAGTATGGATTGCAAATTCCAGACCAGCCCGTTCTCTGCGGTCCAGGATCAAGCAAACCCTACACAGATATCGTACGCTTCATTGGCGATCAGGTAGCCGTCGTTGTCGCACAGACGGAAGCTGAAGCAGAAGCCGCTGTTAAATTAATCGAAGTGGACTATGAAGACCTCCCGATTCTTGCCGACCCGCAAGCTGCTTTGCGCTCCGATGCGCCGATCCTGCACCCTGACAGGGGCGACACAAACGTCTGCGTGCATTACAAAATCCGCAAAGGCGATGCAGACGCAGCCTTTGCAAAAGCAGATGTGATCGTCGAAGGTCAATATTACACGCCGGTACAGGAACACGCCTATCTTCAACCTGAAGCAGGACTGGCCTATATTGACGAGGAAGGCCGCGTCACAATTGAGTCTGGCGGCCAATGGACTCACGCCGACCGCGAAACCATCGCGCACGCACTAGGCTTGCCTGATGAAATGATCCGCATCATTTATCCCGCCATCGGCGGCGCATTCGGCGGACGTGAAGACATGTCGGTGCAAATTGTGATCGCACTGGCCGCCTGGAAGCTGCAACAACCTATTAAGATCATTTGGTCTCGTCGCGAGTCAATGATCGGACATGGCAAACGTCACCCGATCACCATCAACGCAAAATGGGGCGCGACCAAAGACGGTAAATTGATCGCCATGGAAAATGAATTAATCGGTGACGGCGGCGCGTACATGTACACTACCAATAAAGTACTTGGCAACGCAGCCATTACATCCACCGGACCGTATTTTGTACCCAACGTAAAAACAGACGTCTACGGCTTATACACAAACAATGTTCCCAGCGCCGCCTTTCGCGGCTTTGGCGCACCACAAGCTTTGTTCATGGCCGAGCTGCAAATGAATAAACTCGCTGAAAAACTCGGCATAGACCCGGTTGAGTTTAGATTAAAGAACGCACTGCGCGATGGCGACACTATGGGAGTTGGCACACCTGTTCCGGCTACGGTGAGCATTGTGGAATGTATTGAAGCCGCACGTGATAAGTTCGGCTGGAAGAAATTAAAGACAAAAAAGAAGAAAACCGATTCTCACATCGTCCGTGGGCAGGGATTTGCGACTGGATTTAAAAATGTAGGCTTCTCTTTTGGCTATCAGGAAAACTGCTGGGCGAAAGTGGAAATCCACGGCAACGGAAAAATGGATCGCGTCGTGGTACATCATGCCGGAGCAGAAGTTGGTCAGGGTACACATACGGTCATGATCCAAATGGCAGCGCAGGTACTCGGAATTTCGGAAGATAAAGTGGAGCTCAAAACTTCCGACTCTGCCACACAGGGTAACCCCGGCTCGGCATCGGCATCCCGTTTAACCTTTATGGCTGGCAACTCGATCAAAGGCGCGGCAGAAGCAGCGTTAAAGAAATGGGAACTGGAAGAGCGCCCCGCCATTGCAGAATTTAAATATCTTGCGCCGCGCACCACCCCATTCGATCACGATACTGGATATTCCATGCCGAATTTTTCGTATTCTTATGTGGCCCAAGCAGCCGAAGTGGAAGTAGACACACAGACCGGCCACATACGCGTGATTCGCATCGTCTCTGCAGATGATGTTGGCAAGGCGATCAACCCTGATCTCGTTGTCGGTCAGATTGAAGGCGCCGTCGTACAGGCACATGGCTATGCGATACTCGAAGATTACAAAACAAAAGATGGCCGCGTGCTGACCGATCAATTAAGCACCTATCTCATCCCGACCATTTTGGATATTCCCGAATCTGTCGAGTCGGTTCTTGTGGAGGTTCCTGATCCCAATGGCCCCTGGGGTGCGCGCGGACTTGGCGAATTGCCCCTGCTGCCAGTTGCGCCAGCCATCGCCGCCGCCATTCACGATGCAATTGGCATCTGGATCGATGCATTCCCATTCACCCCTGAACGTGTTTTGCGGGCGCTTGGAACAATAAGATAGGCTTTTTGTAAGGGGTACAAAAACAGGGGCAGACGCAAAGTCTGCCCCTGTGATAAAAAAGATTATGTCATTTCCCTATTTTGATGAAACAAAAATACTCGATGAAACCGCACGCCAAACAGCGCATGGTTCGTTCATTCCGCTTACAGATGGAGTCACCCACTATCAATTAAGCGGGCCGCAAGATGGGGCTCCCGTTGTGCTTGTGCATGGATTCTCCGTCCCATATTTTATTTTCGACAACACTTTCGATTTTCTGGTCAATTCAGGTTTTCGCGTATTACGGTATGATCTTATAGGCCGTGGATATTCAGACAAGCCCAATGTCAACTATGACATTCACCTTTTTGTGCGGCAGCTCAAAGACTTGCTCGATGCACTGAGACTTAAACAAGATAACTTGATCGGGCTTTCAATGGGCGGAGCAATCACAACATCGTTTGTCTGCGAATACCCCGGGTACGTCCGCAAACAGGTGTTAATCGCCCCGGCGGGTGCAAGGCGCGTGTCATTGGCTTGGTTTCTAAAAGCGATGAAACTGCCCATTTTGGGCGAGCTGGCGCTTGGTCTGTTTGGAAGCGTGAGCATGGTAAAAGCAATCGCATCTGATCTGTTTGACCCTGAGTCGGTGGAACATTTTCAATCGCAATATAAGATACAGATGCAATTCAAGGGATTTAAGCGTGCGATCTTATCCACGATGCGGAATGGGATGCTTGATTCTTTTTACGAAACTTATACGCGCGCTGGAAAGCTGCAAAAGCCCACTTTGCTATTTTGGGGCATAAACGACAAGACCGTACCCTTTGAATACAGCCGGTCTGTCATGCAGGCCATGCCACACGCAGAGTTTCATGCAATCGAGAACTGTGGACATATTCCGCATTACGAAAAACCTGAAGTTGTAAACCCGATCCTGCTGGATTTTCTATCCAGATAGATCTTTTACAGCACAGGAATATAGAAAGTTTATAAAGAGATTGGAGGTTCATCAAAATGAATAAACAAGATATTCAAGTCTTTTACAAATACAACAACTGGGCGAACAAACGTATTCTGGATACTGCCGCACAGGTAACCGCAGAACAATTTCTGGCACCCGCTTCATATCCACATGGCGGGCTGCGAAGCACATTGACACATACGCTTTTTGCAGAATGGATCTGGCGCAAGCGCTGGCTGGGAGAATCACCGTCCCAACGGATGAAACCGGAGGACTTCCCGACATTCGCGTCACTGCAAGCACGCTGGCTGGAAGAAGAAACTGCGCTCAACGCATTTGTGGAAAGCCTAAGCGATGAGAAATTGAATGCACCTTTTTACTTCAAAACCACACAAGGCAATGAAATGGAAAGTATCCTCTGGCACGCGATGGTGCATGTAGTTAATCATGGCACACAGCACAGAAGCGAAGCCGCAGTAATGTTGACGGATTTCGATCATTCGCCGGGCGAAATCGATATGATTGGATTCTTCCGCGAGATGAAATAGATTGCGATGGTTTTCCTTTGGCTTCGCTCCGGATGAATATAAAATATGATAAACACAACTCAAAATTTTATTAAACGCAATCGCTATAAGTTGTCGATGTTTGGACTGATGTTATCAGCTTCGGTGATTTGCGTACTGCTGGTAGCAGCGCGCATTACATACAGTGATACAGGACGGTACACAGGATTGGTATGGAATCTTTTTCTGGCCTGGATTCCCTTTGTGCTGGCTTATCTGGCGTATGCCCTGTCCTGGAAAAAACCGCTTTTATATTTTGTACTGCCTTTCACCGCGTTTCTCTGGCTGCTCTTCTTCCCCAATGCTCCCTATATTTTGACAGATTTACAACATCTTGCCAAAGAGACATCCGGCGCGCCGGTTTGGTATGACGTGATTGTGATGGTCTGGTTTTCGTGGACAGGTCTGCTGCTCGGCCTTGTTTCACTCTACCTAATGCACGATATCGTCCAGCGCACTTTTGGACGCTGGTTCGGCTGGGCTTTTGTTCTCTTCGTTTCAGGCTTGAGCAGTTTTGGCGTATATCTGGGACGTTTTGTACGCTTTAATTCATGGGACTTACTGGACGACCCAACTGAGATCGTGGTCACAATTCTTGGCCTGGCGATTGACCCCTCCAAACGACTGGTGGCATTTACGATCTTATTCGCGGCATTTTATTTGTTTGTGTATCTCACCTTGTATTCCTTTGCGCATTTATTGCAGGAGCAGAATGTGAGTGTAAAGTAAAAAATAACAGCGGGAATTTTGCGAGGTTTTGAGAGGCATTGAAGGCTGGGCTGACTACAATTGGCGAAAAACAATTTGGAGATGTATTTCATGAAAAAACTTTATACTCACCTACAGCCCTATAAATTTCGGATGACAGTCTTTGCTTTGCTATGCGGGGCGACATTACTTTCACTGGTATTATTCCGCGTGCGGACTTTGATCAGCGGATCGCTGGATTACGCATTTTTGATCTGGAATATTTTTCTGGCATGGATTCCGCTTGGACTGGCCTACACAGCTTCGATCTTTTCATGGAAACGCAGGTTTCTGATATTTACCGTACCCGTGGTGGCTGTCTTATGGATGCTTTTCTTTCCAAATGCGCCTTATATTCTGACAGACCTGCAACATTTGGGGTATCCCAAGCCTGATGTGCCGCTATGGTTCGACACACTCTTATTGATCTGGTTCGCATGGACAGGCCTGCTGCTCGGCGTGGTTTCGATGTTTCTCATGCATGATATTGTACGCCGTCAGTTTGGGCGAGCGGCAGGCTGGATATTTGTTTTCACCGCGGGTGTACTATGCAGCCTCGGAATTTACATCGGGCGTTTTCTACGCTGGAATTCATGGGACATGTTCTTTCATCCACTTGAGCGTTTACGTGATTTCATGTATTATGCATCTCATCCGAGTATGCAGTCCATTATTTTCATCAGCGTATTCTCGGCTTTCTTTATTTTCTTTTATGTAACTCTTTACGCGTTTGGTCTTTTACTTCAAGAACAGGCGCCTCGCATGATCCCACAGGAGATACCATGAGTAATTTAATCGTTTTACGCGGCGGGGGCGACCTTGCAAGCGGCGTAGCTCTACGTTTACACCGCGCCGGTTTTCAACTGGTCATCATTGAGTTGGAAAAACCTTTGGCTGTTCGCCGGACTGTTTCATTTTCTGAGGCTGTTTATGAGGGAGCACAAACTGTTGAAGGGACGACCGCGCGTCTAGTATCGCCAGACCAGCTTCAGGTTACGTTGGAAGCGGGTGAAATTCCAGTGTTGGTTGATCCGCAGGCAAATATTCTCCGCAATCAATTTTTGACAAGTCCACAATCGACTTTTGTGGTGGATGCGCGGCTATTAAAAGTTCCGCCTGAACCTTTGGATGTAAACATTCCGCTTCATATCGGCCTCGGGCCTGGTTTCTGCGCCGGTGAGAATTGTCACGCTGTAATAGAAACCCGCCGCGGACATACCTTGGGGCGCGTGTATTGGAGCGGGTCGGCACAGGAAGATAGCGGTGAACCTGATGGAGACAGAAGGCGCGTGCTGAGAGCGTCACACGATGGCGTATTAATCTCTTCAGTGAATATCGGAGAACATTTGGAAGAAGGCCAATTTATTGGCGAAATCGAACCGGATGATGAAAGCGAAAATTTCTCGATCTTTAGCCCATTTACAGGTGTGCTGCGCGGATTAATCCGCCCCGGCCATCATGTGACACGCGGAATGAAGATCGGTGATGTAGATCGACGTAATGATCCCGCGCTATGTACGCTGGTCTCTGATAAAGCGCTGGCAGTCGGCGGTGGTGTTTTGGAAGCAGTATTAACATTTGGCGCAGGAAAAAAAGATGAAGGTTTTCTGTAACAAAAAAAACCCTCAAAAAAATTAACTGCAAAAATATAAAAATTTCCTCTTCAGACTGATTCAAAAAAAACTCAGTCCGCTAAAATCAGGGAAATACCACGATGATGCTTGTAAGTAATTTCGGATAATGTCTAATAGACATTATCCGAAATTAAAATCGGGACACTGATCGCTTCGTGCGCAGAAAATGAAGATTTTCTTTTTTATCAATAAAATCAGAACCATACTTCAAACAAAAAAAAAGCCATGACAAACTCCCCACTATCTCAACTACCAAGTCCGGCGTCAAAGCGCATCGCATTGCGAGTCAGCGCGCCGGCAGAACGCGCCCTGCGCCAAAACCACCCCTGGGTCTTCGATCAAGCCATTATCGAACAAAGTCACCAGGGCGCCCCCGGCGATCTCGCGGTCATCTTCGACAACAAACGCCGCTTCCTTGCCATCGGCTTATATGATCCAACCTCATCCATTCGCGTGCGCATCCTTCAACATCGGCAGCCCGCCACAATTGACGAAAACTGGTTTCAAACAAAGATCATGGCTGCCAGCCAGATTCGCAAACCACTCACACAACAACTCACCGATGGCTACAGACTCATCCATGGCGAAAATGACGGCCTGCCCGGATTGGTCATCGATCGTTACGCAGAGACTCTTGTCTTAAAAATTTACAGCCCAAGTTGGATCCCCCATCTTAAAGAATTTTGTTCCGCGCTCGCTCAGGTCCATCCCTCCAAAAGATTGATATTGCGGCTTAGCCGCTCATTAAATAAACAAAGCGGATTCTTATACGGACTCGAAGATGGGATGACGCTCACGGGTCAAGCGCCCGAAGGCCTGCTTCTGTTTCAAGAAAATGGATTAACCTTTGAGTGTGACCCGATCCACGGGCAGAAGACGGGCTTCTTTCTCGACCAACGTGAAAACCGTGCTCGTGTTGAAAAATTATCCAAGGGGAAATCTGTGCTAAATGTATTCGCTTACACTGGCGGATTCTCAGTTTATGCCGCTCGCGGCGGCGCAAAAGAAATCGTCAGCGTAGATATCAGTGCGCCCGCCATGCAGGCTGCAATCAATAACTTTTCACATAACCTGCATATCCCCACAGTAAAATCTGCCGTACACGAAACCATTGCCGAAGATGCCTTTGAAGTTCTCGCCCGCATGGAATCACAAAAGAGGTTCTTCGACCTTGTCATCATCGACCCGCCCATGTTCGCGCAGAATCAGAGTCAAGTTGCAGCGGGGCTGGCTGCTTATAGAAAGCTGACCAGGCTCGGGTTAAGTGTGCTGCGCTCTGGCGGGGTGTTGGTGCAGGCTTCCTGTTCCAGCCGCATTGATGCTCAATCCTTTTTTGATGCCATCCACCAATCCGCCAGAGAATCCAACCGCCGATTGATAGAGATTGAACGCACCAGCCACGCGCTTGACCATCCGATTGGATTTGAAGAAGGGGCTTACCTCAAGTGCCTGTTTGCCACAGCGGCATAAAAAATTTTCTAGGGAATAAGATCAAAGGCTCTGGTTAGAAAGACGGCCATTTGCGCACGTGTTACAGGCTCATCAGGACAATAATTTCCATTGCCGCAGCCGCTTGTAATTCCATCCGTGCTGAATTGCTCAACCCAAGCCGCGGCCCAATAATCGGCGGGCACATCCTGAAACAAAAGACCGGAAGGTGCAGATGGGGCATAATCAGCACCATGTTTGGCACGCAATAAAAATACCGCCATTTGAGCACGAGTCACCGGGCTATCAGGGCAATAATTTCCATTTCCACAACCGCTTGTCACTCCATCAACCGCAAGAACTTCGATCCAATAACGTGCCCAATGATCAGCTGTATCATTGAAACTAAGCGTACCAACAGAAGGAGAAAAACTGGAGCCTTTCATACTGCGCTCAAGAAAAACCGCCATTTGTCCGCGAGTGACGATATCGTTTGGACAATAGAGCAAAGGCGAAAGTGAACAGCCTCCAGTGATCTCGGCATTATATAACTGTTCAATGGACGACGATGCGAAGGCATTCACATCCACATCCTCAAAAGTGGGTGTAGATGGCGGGTTTGCACCAACTACGCCTAACTGAATTGTGATGGTCAAAAAGTCATTCCCATTGACCAGTTTCTCAATATCCGCGTCAAATATGGAAAAATATCTGGCTGAAGCAACATAACCTTCTTTATATACTTTGATCAGGCGTAAAAAATCATAACTATTATGCGGATTGCTCAAACCACCCCAACTAAAGCCAATCTCTCCATTTTCGTTTGTAAGATCATCCACCATTAATTGTGTAGAGTATGGAGAACCACCAAAAACGCTCCACACATTAACTTTGGCTTCATTCAGAGGCTGTCCATCAGTGGAAACTACCTTAATGTTAATTTGTGAAAGGTCTATTGTGGGAGATCCGTTACGATAATCACTGCTAATGATCTTCGCTGTCAATTTTGAATATTCAACATAATCGAGCAGATTTGCGCGATTGGCCGGCTGCCCGGCGATCATGGCTTGTGCCGCGTTCTTCAATAACGGATCGGTCATGAAATCGGGTTTGTCGCTCCAGAACGCATCATTTTGGTTAAGGATGTTTATATTAAGCAGAGGAGCAACTCCGGTTGAATCCTGAATGGTGGTAAGTTTATAGTATTCTCCATACCCCGCTCCGAATACATGCGCCAACTCATGGAGCATGTTGTTGATCTGTGTCCAATAATCGACCACTTCATCCGCAGAAAGTGAATTGGGGTCATAGAGTTTTGTCCATTTTAAACCGGCAAGAACTCCGGCGCCGCCATCGTCAATACCGGCGTATCCACCGTAAGAGGTTGAATAGTCCGTGCGAATTGCATGTGCCCAGATCTCAAAATCTTCCACGGGCAAAGGAGGGGTTGCTTGATTTGAATGAGGCTGTGTATTGGTGAGAATAATATCTGTTTCAGGGTTAAATATCAGGCGACGGGATGTGTTCTTTGCCAGAATAACATTCATATCATGCACATATTCACCAAGAACTGCTTTTGCAAAGTTCACATCAGGTACAAGAGCAGGATCAAGATAAAATTTAATGACATGTTCATTTACGACAACAGATTCAACGCGGCTTGATGCAGCAAAAACAGGCGCAGGAACCGCAGTCAGACAAAGTGTCAAAATGATGGCAAGGCAGATGGAGTTAGAAAAATATTTGGGTACCATTGTTTCTCTCCTGACAAGGGCACCCGGAACGCAAAAACTCGCGCTGATTCGTTTTCGGAGGCCTGGCAATCATTGGCCACATCAGTGGCGGTAGACCCGTTGGCTTTGCGTCCCCGGCTTTCGCCGGGTTTGCCCTTATCGATACAAACTTTGTAAAGTTCAAAAATAACAAAAAAAGCGAACCTGGATTCATTCAGGTCCGCCAAGGAATAACCATATATAAAGTTTTGGCGGCCTGGCAATCATGACCACATTTGCTGTGGCGGTAGACCCGTTGGCTTTGCGTCCCCAGTTTTCACTGGGTTTGCCTTTATCAATTTCTTATTACAAAATCATTATACAGATATTTCCTCTTAATTAACCTAACAATTATGAAATTCAACGTTACAATTTTGTATACAGTAAAAAAACAAGCAAACAAAAATATGCTCCAGTCACTGCTCAAAAAGAATCGCTCATCTTTGGAAATCTGAAAATCAAATCTGCCAAAATAAAACACCCCTACAGTTTTTAACTGTAGGGGTGTTTTATGAAAATTATCTTATTGCCGGATGACTACGGCAGAGGTAGATTGAAAACTTTTTGAAGGAATACCGCCATCTGGGCACGTGTCACGGAACTCTCGGGGCAATATAATCCTGCTGCACAACCACTGGTAATCCCTTCAGCCGCCAACTCTTCGATCCAGGCGACTGCCCAATGACTTTGTGGAACATCTGTAAAGACCGTACCACTGGAGGCCGGCGGAGTGTAAGCTGACCCATGCTTGGCCTTTAGCAGGAAGACGGCCATCTGCGCACGTGTTACTTCCGCATCCGGGCAGTAAACGCCTGCTCCACATCCACCAGTGATGCCATCGGCTGCCAGTTGTTCGATCCAGGCGGCTGCCCAGTACCCTTGTGGAACATCTGTAAAGACTGTGCCAGTTGCGGCAGGGGGAGTAAATCCGGAACCGCGCATTCCCTTTTCGATGAAGATCGCCATCTGCGCCCGGGTGACAGAAGCATCAGGGCAATAGTTTAATGGGTTGGTTGTACAACCGCTCGTAATTCCAGCTTCATAGATCGCTTGAATATAACGAGCTGCCCAGAAACCTTGAGGCACATCCATAAAGGTTTGCGTGTCCAGAAGATTATTGACAGTAATCACAAACGTTCTGGTAATGCTAAGTGTGGCGGCGTCTGTACTGCGGACACAGATGCTGTAAGTATTTTTAGTTTCGTAATCAAAAAGCACAGCAGTCTTCAAGCTGTCACCGTTGATTGTGAAAGAAGTATCATCAGTACCCCCGCAGAATTCATAAGTGAAGGTGTCACTCATGTCAGAATCTGTAGTGGAGAATGTTCCAACCAACGTACCTACAGCTTGATTTTCGTTGAAATTACTCTTTGATATAGAGATATCTGTTGGTGGATTGTTGACGGCGGTCACGGTGATGCTGACAGTGGCGGGAGTACTGTCAACGGTTCCGTCGTTGACCTTGAAGGTGAAACTATCCGCACCGTTGTAGTTGGCGGCGGGAGTGTAAGTCCGATTCGCGCCGGTTCCAGTTAATGTTCCATGCGCTGGATTGGTCACGATCACATAGGTCAATGTGTCGCCGTCCGCATCGGTACCAGCCAGAGTAATGGCCTTGGCTGTATCTTCATTGGTGCTAACAGACTGCGGGCTTGCTACCGGGGCAACATTTGTGAATGTGATATTGACACTCACTGTTGCAACAGCGCTGTCCATCGTTCCGTCGTTGACCTTGAAGGTAAAGCTGTCCGTGCCTGTGTAATTCGTGTTTGGCGTGTAGGTTCGGCTTGCGCCAGTGCCGCTAAGAGTGCCATGTGACGGAGTTGCCACAATGATGTAAGTTAAGGAATTGCCGTCTATGTCTGAGCCAGTCAGTGTAATAGCTTTGGGTGTGTTCCTGGTTGTGCTGACAGACTGGTCATTGGCAACCGGCACATCATTGACGGCGGTCACGGTGATACTGACAGTGGCAGGAGCACTGTCCACGGTTCCGTCGTTGACCTTGAAGGTGAAACTATCCGCACCGTTGTAGTTGGCGGCGGGAGTGTAAGTCCGATTCGCGCCGGTTCCAGTTAATGTTCCATGTGCAGGGCCGGTCACGATCACATAGGTCAATGTGTCGCCGTCTGCATCGGTGCCAGCCAGAGTAATGGCCTTGGCTGTATCTTCATTGGTGCTAACAGACTGCGGACTTGCTACCGGGGCAACATTTGAGAATGTGATATTGACACTCACTGTTGCAACAGCGCTATCCACCGTTCCGTCGTTAACCTTGAAAGTGAAGCTGTCCGTGCCTGTGTAATTCGTGTTCGGCGTGTAGGTCCGGCTTGCGCCAGTGCCGCTAAGAGTGCCATGTGACGGAGTGGCCACAATAATATAAGTTAAGGAATTGCCGTCTATGTCTGAGCCAGTCAGTGTAATAGCTTTTGGCGTGTTCCTGGTTGTGCTGACAGACTGGTCATTGGCAACCGGCACATCATTGACGGCGGTCACGGTGATACTAACAGTAGCGGGAGCACTATCCACGGTTCCGTCGTTGACCTTGAAGGTGAAACTATCTGCACCGTTGTAGTTTACGGCGGGAGTGTAAGTCCGATTCGCGCTGGTTCCAGTTAATGTTCCATGCGCTGGATTGGTCACGATCACATAGGTCAATGTGTCGCCGTCCGCATCGGTACCAGCCAGAGTAATTGCCTTGGCTGTATCTTCATTGGTGCTAACAGACTGTGGGCTCGCGACCGGCACATCATTGACGGCGGTCACGGTGATGCTGACGGTGGCGGGAGCACTGTCCACGGTTCCGTCGTTGACCTTGAAGGTGAAACTATCTGCACCGTTGTAGTTCGCGGCGGGAGTGTAAGTCTGATTCGCGCCGGTTCCAGTTAATGTTCCATGTGCAGGATCGGTCACGATCACATAAGTCAATGTGTCGCCGTCCACATCAGTACCAGCTAGAGTAATGGCCTTGACTGTGTCTTCATTGGTACTAACAGATTGAGGGCTCGCTACCGGGGCTACATTTGAGAATGTGATATTGATACTCACTGTTGCAACAGCGCTATCCACCGTTCCGTCGTTAACCTTGAAAGTGAAGCTGTCTGCGCCTGTGTAATTCGTGTTCGGCGTGTAGGTTCGGCTTGCGCCAGTGCCGCTAAGAGTGCCATGTGACGGAGTGGATACAATAATATAAGTTAAGGAATTGCCGTCTATATCTGAGCCAGTCAATGTAATAGCTTTTGGCGTGTTCCTGGTTGTGCTGACAGACTGGTCATTGGCAACCGGCACATCATTGACGGCGGTCACGGTGATGCTGATAGTAGCGGGAGCACTGTCCACGGTTCCGTCGTTGACCTTGAAGGTGAAACTATCTGCACCATTGTAGTTGGCGGCGGGAGTGTAAGTCTGATTCACACCGGTTCCAGTTAATGTTCCATGTACTGGGGCGGTCACGATCACATAAGTCAATGTGTCGCCGTCTGAATCTGTGCCAGCTAAAGTAATGGCCTTGGCTGTGTCTTCATTGGTACTAACAGATTGAGGACTCGCTACCGGCACATCATTGACGGCGGTCACGGTGATGCTGACAGTGGCGGGAGCACTGTCCACGGTTCCGTCGTTGACCTTGAAGGTGAAACTATCTGCACCGTTGTAGTTCGCGGCAGGAGTGTAGGTCTGATTCGCGCCGGTTCCAGTTAATGTTCCATGTGCTGGGGCGGTCACGATCACATAAGTCAATGTGTCGCCGTCCGCATCGGTGCCAGCTAAAGTAATGGCCTTGGCTGTGTCTTCATTGGTACTAACAGATTGAGGGCTAGCTACCGGGGCATTATTAACGGCGGTCACGGTGATACTGACAGTGGCAGGAGCACTGTCCACGGTTCCGTCGTTGACCTTGAAGGTGAAACTATCTGCACCGTTGTAGTTGACGGCGGGAGTGTAGGTCCGATTTGCGCCGGTTCTAGTTAATGTTCCATGCGCTGGATCGGTCACGATCACATAAGTCAATGTGTCGCCGTCCGCATCGGTACCAGCCAGAGTAATTGCCTTGGCTGTATCTTCATTGGTGTTAACAGATTGCGGGCTCGCGACCGGCACATCATTGACGGCGGTCACGGTGATGCTGACAGTGGCGGGAGTACTGTCCACAGTTCCGTCGTTGACCTTGAAGGTGAAACTATCCGCACCGTTGTAGTTGGCGGCGGGAGTGTAAGTCCGATTCGCGCCGGTTCCAGTTAATGTTCCATGTGCAGGATCGGTCACGATCACATAAGTCAATGTGTCGCCGTCCGCATCGGTACCAGCCAGAGTAATGGCCTTGGCTGTATCTTCATTGGTGCTAACAGACTGCGGGCTTGCGACCGGGGCAACATTTGTGAATGTGATATTGATACTCACTGTTGCAACAGCGCTGTCCATCGTTCCGTCATTGACCTTGAAGGTGAAACTATCTGCACCGTTGTAATTGGCAGCGGGAGTGTAAGTCCGATTCGCGCCGGTTCCAGTTAATGTTCCATGTGCAGGATCGGTCACGATTATATAAGTCAATATGCTGCCTTCAATATCTGAGCCAGTTAATGTGACAGCCTTCGAAGTGTTTCTGGTTGTGTCAATAGACTGATCATTCGCAACCGGCACATCATTGACAGCGGCCACAGTGATGCTGACAGTGGCAGGGGCACTATCCACGGTTCCGTCGTTGACCTTGAAGGTGAAACTATCCGCACCGTTGTAGTTCGCGGCGGGAGTGTAAGTCAGTGCGGGAGCAGTTCCAGTTAATGTTCCATGTGCAGGATTGGTCACGATCACATAAGTCAATGCATCGCCGTCTGAATCTGTGCCTGTCAAAGTAATAGTCTTGGCCGTATCTTCATCTGCGCTAATGGGTTGAGCATTGGCCACTGGAGCGTGGTTTGTCGACCCTGTTAAATTTAGCAAGACATTCGGCCCGCTTACCCAGGAACCGGTCTGATCAGCCACATAACCACCGATATAGAAGACCACGGTATCCCCAGAGACCCCGCCTTCAATATCTGAAGTTGCAGGATCATCACCCGGCACCTTTACAAGATAATACGCATCCCCGCTTATCGTGACAGTAGTTGTAGCATACTGAATGCCATTGATGCGAGCCGAGATGACAGTCCCCGCTGGCGCAATTGCTCCATCCAACTTCACCGTTCCCCAAAAAGAAGAAGGTAAGGGAGGTTGGGCAAATACTGTTGAAACATTACTAAGTACGAGAGTGATAGCTAGAAACAGAGCACTGAAAACGCGTTGAATTTTCATTTTGTACCTCTTTTTAGACCCGTCTAATTTGGTTACGATTTATTCCATATCTTTTCTGCACAAATCCATGCTGATCCATTAATCTTTCGGGTAAGGTCAGGAATGGATGAAGATTATTTCCTGACCTTACCGATCGATGTAACTACTCTGCCAGATAAGTCACACTCCAGGTGCAATCCGCATTGACCCAGATCCAATACCCCGACCCGGGCGCCATCTCACTTAGATCATTCAAGAAGGGCGGCAGACTTAGATCAAACAACTTCCACGGAGCAGCATCGTTCGCCAGATACGCATACACCACTGAGAAATCGGTACAGCCGTTTTCATTCAATACTTCAGGCAGCGGGCGATTTGTCATGGATGGATAAGCCACCAGGTTCCAACCTTCATACAAATCAATATCGGTTGTTACAGGTTCAGTGCCAACTACCTCCAATACATCAGCAGCCGTCATGTGAACCCAGAAACCTATGGTCTCATCAAGATGAGTTAAGTTATTTAAGAATGGCGGCACATTTGGATCATACATTTGCCAGTTATCACCAGCGCTCGTCGCATCCCAGGCATAGACCAGATCGTAATTTCCATCAATACTAAAGAGTACCGTCGCAATCTCTGTATTTGCCGGGTGTACATTGAACGAGATCAGATTCCAGCCAATAGACAATGGAATGCTATGAGTTGAAACTGCCTGTACGATGATCAATGTATTAACAGTCGTGCCGCTGTAATTTGGATCGTTAATTGTGGCAACCACATCATAGCTACCCGGTAATGTTGGCGGAGTCTGCAAGCCGGCATAGGTTACTTCAACCGGGAGACCGGAAGGAATGGTTGCAATCGTCACTGACTTTGGCGTGCCGTCGTAAGTCTGATTAAGACCGCCAAGGGTTATGACTGCCGCGGCCTTCGCAACATAGAGTGTGCCACTTGCGCTGCCTGCGTAGTTCAGATCATTGATCGTTCCAATCACAGCATACAAACCGGAATTGATTGGAGCAACAGCAGCACCATCGTAGGTAAAGTCAACGGTTAAATCAGCAGGGTTGGTTGTGGCTGCCGCCAATTTGGGCGCGCCATCATAGGTTTGACTGAGATCCGCAAGAGAGACTACAGCCAATGCCTTGGCGATGACTAGTGTGCTACTATCTGAAGTGGAGTTGTAATTAGGATCATTGATCGTCCCGACTACTTCATAAGAACCAGCGTCGGTTGGAGCGGCGATCAAACCATCGTAGGTAAAGTCAACTGTCAGGTTAGCCGGTTCCGTGACCGCAGTCACAGATCTGGGGGTGCCATCATAAGTCTGTCCCAGACTGCCAAGGACTATGGCAGCCGTCGCTTTATTTACGGTTACGCTTTGTTGGT
This sequence comes from Candidatus Villigracilis proximus, assembly GCA_016715195.1. Classification (GTDB taxonomy): domain Bacteria; phylum Chloroflexota; class Anaerolineae; order Anaerolineales; family Villigracilaceae; genus Villigracilis; species Villigracilis proximus. The sequence continues at coordinate 161,902 of JADKBB010000002.1, read as the reverse complement.
CACTGCTTGTAAAGAAATTTGGATCTCCCGCATACGCGGCGGTAATCAAATGCGCGCCATTGCCCACAGCGTTGGGAGTGTAAGTTACAGAGCAGGTTGAAATTCCATCGACTCCCGAGAGAGTACATGGACTGGCGGAAAAATTACCGCTGCCATTCGTAGTCCAGTTAACATTTCCTGTGGGTGTCTTGGGGCCGGAGCCGCGCGCTACGGTAGCAACACAAGTGATGCTTGATCCATAAGTAACGAGCGGAGTACCCGAGCCGCAGCTAACGGTCGTGTTCGAACCAACCATTGTTACTGTATAGGTTACAGAGATGCGTACATAATCAACATATGCAATTCGATTGACATCACTGATGACTGAGAGAGCCACACCAAAATTGTTGGCGTTGATCTCTGCGGGTGTCCAGGTGGTACCCCAAAGGTCGGCAGTTGTTCCGTATGTAGCAGGGACTGCTGTTTCTATTGGCCACTCCGTCCCGGTTGCTGCTTTATTATTCCCAACCAGAGTGCCGGCTTTGAGTAATTTAACAGTGCCATCCCGCACATCAAAATAGCCAACTCTGGTCCCGCTTTCATGACGACCAATAGTGACCGTAATCCCATTAATAGCGGCATCTAAAGGAATATCAAAGCCATAGTTGGTGCCTTCCAAATAACCAGACTGCAGAACACTGCCGGTGAGGGTGACGCTTGCATAACTATTATCATCAGCAGTGATATAGTCTGGGTTAGCCCAGTCAGCTGATCCGGCAATTGGTATATTGATACCTGTTCCAGGGTTTGTGTTCGGAGTGGTGGTTCCGGTAGTCGATGGAAGAGTGGTAAAACTAACATCCTCTCCATAAACGGTACCAACTGCGTTGGTGGCGTAAGCACGGACATGATACAGCATCCCCGGCGTAAGGCCGGTAATACTGCTTGTGAATGCGCCGGTTATGGTTACATCGCCATCCGTAGTTTTATTATTCGCGAGAGTGGGATCAGCAGAGGTGCTCCAGACAACCCCGTGTTGGGTTGGATTGGGCACACCAAGCGTAATGACATTACCATTTCCTATGGCCGTAGTGGTGCCGATGGACGAGGCAGGCAGTGTGGTAATGGTGGGTGCAATCAAAGTGGTGAAAGATAACTCCGCCCCATACGAAGTACCTGCTTCGTTGGTAGCATACGCACGGACATAATATAAAGTCCCGGGAGTCAGACCAGTCATAGTGCTGGTGAAAGAGCCTGTCTCATCAACCTCACCTTCCATTGTCTTGAAATTTTCTATGGTGGGGTTGGCAGTGGTTGCCCAGACAACACCATGTTCAGTCGGATTAAAGGTGCCTAGAACTGTGATGTTACCGTTGCCCAGGGCGGTCACAGTTGTAATATTGGTGACAGATTGAGTGGTAACTGTAGGCGCAAGGAGAGTAGTAAAAGTGACTTCCTCGCCGTAGACAGTGCCTGCCATATTTGTGGCATAAGCACGAACATGATAAAGCGTTCCAGGCATTAGGCCAGTCATTGAGCTGGTAAAGGTGCCCGCTACAGCCGCTACACCATTCATGGTTTTGCTATCCGCGATGGTAGGTTCACCAGCGGTATTCCATACAACGCCATGTTGGCTGGGATTGGGCACACCAAGATCAGTCACATTGCCATTCCCGGTAGCTGTCATTGTGGTGATGTTGCTTACAGGCAAAGTAGAAACTGCGGGCAAATCGTGGGTAGTGAAGGTAACATCCTCGCCATAGAAGGTACCGGCAGCATTGGTAGCATAAGCACGAACATGGTAGAGCATACCTGCTGTCAAACCAGTGATATCGCTCGTATAAGCGCCCGTTGCACTAACTGTGCCATCTGTAGTCTTGTTATCTCCTATCGTTGGATTAAATGAGGTGCTCCATACAACACCATGCTGAGTAGGATTGGGGACACCCAAAGCTGTGATATTTCCATTTCCTGTAGCAGTTGAAGTCGTGATCTCCGTGACGGCCAAAGTGGCAACTGTCGGCATAATATGGGTGGTGAAGATAACTTCATCACCATACACTGTACCCATGGCATTGGTAACATAAGCGCGGACGTAATACAGTACCCCAGGTGTCAGACCACTCATAGAACTTGCATAGGGACCGGTTGCGCTGACCGCCCCATCCATGGTTTTACTATCTGCTGTCGTAGGCCCACCTGTTGTATTCCAAACAACGCCATGCTGGCTGGGATTTGGCTCACCCGTTGCAGTGACTGTGCCGTTCCCGGCGGCTGTTGTTGTTGAAATTGAAGTAACCGCCTGGGTGGTGACAATAGGCAGCGACTGTCCTAACGGCAGGAACTCATATGCGCCACGATCATCAAAATCCCGCACGCCAACACCATTATTCGGTGTCGCTGGGTCATCCACCCGGGAATTTCCGTCAATATCGGAGATTGGCTGGCTGGGAGCATCTGCATTAGCACTATCAATTGCTGGTGACCCTGGACTCAAGTAATAATTACCCAGTAATTCAGAGCCTACATAAGGCACTCCGCTTTGCCTTAAGGCCGAGGGAACTGGATCCACAAAGAGCGGATCGCCTTCCCGCCCATGCACTTCCTGGTTAATCACAGCTGTCTGAAATGCGGCCAAAGAGGCATAGTTAATATCATTCCAGATAATCTGAACAACAGCAGATTCGCGGTTAAAGAGGTTGTAATCGATGGTTGTCCCGGCCAGAGAGGCAGAGTCGACACGAAGATTGCCGCCAAAGGAACCTACTGGAGGGGTAAACCCATTGCCCGCACTAATATTATTAACAATCGTCGTAGTATGCGAACCTGTACTTGCTTCACCTTCAACGTTAATCCCAACCGTGCCATTCCCATGAACTGTATTGCCTACAATTGTATTGTTCGGTGAATTGTTAACATCAATACCATGATCTCCATTTTCGTAGCTAAGATTTCCAATGATCAGGTTGTTGGTGGAAGGCACTCCATTGCCATCCACATACACATTGATGCCGCTATCTTCATTGCTATAAGTAGTGTTATTAATTACGATGTTATTACTAGCGCCAGTCAAATCAATACCAGCTGCATCTGACACCACCACTACTGGATAGGCAATTGATGATAAATTGGCAAATGAAATATTGTTACTGACCAAGTTGTAATCGCTGTTATTAATCAACCGAATACCGATGCATGAGTTGTGATCGGTGATATTTCCAGTAATCGTAGAGTAAGTGGTGTTCCTCAAAAAGATCCCCTGCATATGTGTATCTGGACCTGAATTAACACCCGCATAAGTAACGTGATTATTTGAAATGGTAATATGATTTGAACTATCTACATAGATGCCTCTGTACTTCGTTTGAGTGATGTTGAAACCATCAATCACCAAATAGCTTTTGGAACCTAAAGCGAAGGCACTTCCAAATCCGGCTGAGTTTCCAGTCACTGTAACACCGGGATCAGCCCAATAGGTAATCGGACTCCCTGCAGTGCCGTTGTTCAACGGAAAGACCGTCTCTGCATATATGCCATGGATGACATGCACGATCTGACCAGGAACTGCCAGATATGCTCCTCTCCCTATGGTACAGAATGGAATCGCAAGCGAACCAACCGTACCGCTGTCTGTGCAAGCCGGATTCGTATTATCAACATAATAAACCCGGCCAGTATTCGTAATGTAATCCTGGGCGAACTGGTTGGAAGTCAGATTGGAATACGTATGAGTAGCAGGTCTAAATCCATAACCAGACAAGGAAGGCGTCACCATGCCTGACCAATTATAGGGAACTTCAATGCTATACAGGCCATCCTCATCGGCAATGGCAGTCTTGGGCGTACCATCCATGTAACTAAGCGTTACTCCTGCCATACCGGCGTTACCAGAGATGGTATAGGTAACCCCTGTAGTTGTATAGTTTTGCGCCGTTTGATCAGCAAGTACGTTGACATAGATCATACTTGTAGGTGAGAAAGTGTAGCCAGCCTTGGAAGGTGTTACCGTTCCAGACCAATCAGCTGGAACCTGAAACGTGTACAAACCGGCTCCATCCGCAGTGACAGTCCTGGACGAACCATCTACATAACTTAGAATCGCACCTGCGACTCCTGCGTCACCAGAAATGGTATAGGCTGTTACTATGATGTTAACCACAGCAGACGCGCTATCTATAGTGCCGTCATTGACCTTAAAGGTGAAACTATCTGCACCCGAGTATCCAGTGGTTGGCGTGTAAGTCCAATTCGCCTCGCTACCGCTCAAACTGCCATGCGCCGGATCACCCACGATACTGTAAGTTAAGGAACTACCTTCTACATCTGTCCCCGTCAACGTAATATCGATGGACGTATTCCATGACAGGCTAACAGACTGAGCCTCGGCAACCGGCGCATCATTAACCGGGTCGACGGTCAAGAGAAAAGTATCGCTGGCGGTAATCGTTCCATCATTGACAAAAACTGTGATGGTGGCATTCCCACTCTGATTGGAAGCAGGTGTTAGATTAACTGTGCGGTTTGCTCCGCTGCCACCCAGAAAAATATTTCCGTTTGGCACCAAAGTTGTATTCGAAGAAGTCGCTGTGACGGTCAGGTAATCCACAGAACTTTCCACATCACCAACTGTGAAGGAAATATTTCCAGTAGCCGTATCTTCATCTGTGGTCTTGTCAGTTATATCGCTAATTGTCGGCGCTGTATTTAATTTTGAAAAAGTATGCGACCAGACTGGCTGTGCTATCCCAACCTTGTACATATTATATGTAAACGAGAGGCCATCAACACTGATAGTTGCAAAGCCCTGTGAATTTTCCATGTCCGGATACGCATAGTCCACTCTATCCGGAAAAAGATAACTAAAATATGAAGCGCCGCCGGAAGGGGAAGTTATAAATTGCTCGTAACTGCGGGTTAATCCAGCCACCCGCGTATTATCCATATGCGTCCAGCTTAAAACATGTTCATGGCCGTGAATGGTTGCAGAGACAATAGGGTGATTGTTAATGATGGTCATCAAGGCTGGAGGCGTGCAGTTTGAGTCTGTCCTGCTTGAACAAATACAATGGACGCCTTCCACACAATATTCTGGCCCATGAAAGAATATGAAGGCATGCGTTAATCCTTGAGATTCTGCATACGTTAAGCGAGAATCGAGAAAGTCTATTTCGTCTGAAGTCAAATAATTAACGTCACCTGGAACATCCAGACCAATAAAGATGGAATTCCCATATTCAAAACTGTAGGTCAAATGATCCGAATCTGAATTAAGCGCCACTTTATTGGTTACGTATGGCGGCAGCACCTTAATGTTTGGGGCTGTTTCAAAATAATTTTCCCACAAGGCCGCACTGTTGCTAATATGATTATCTGCATTACCTCTTACTAAAAAAGTTTTATTAAATAAATTTGCATTTTTTAGCGCATTGATCATCGGGTTTATTTCAGTCAACGCAAACCCGGTATCCTCCAAATCGCCATTGAAAAGAACAAGTGCAGGGTTGAGGGTTGAAATCTGATTGACAGTCGTGGAGAAATAGGCTGTCTCTGCATGTCCATCAGCCATCGATGCAAAAGTGAATGCAGTTGGTCTTGCGATGTAGTCCTGCGCTGTCTGAGCCGAAACCACATTGCTATAAGACATATTGCCAGGCACAAAGGAAAAGCCAACCTTGGAAGGCGTGACCATGCCGGACCAGTTATTGGAAACCTGGAAGCTATACAAACCAGAACTATTCGCCGTGACAGTCTTGGGCGTACCGTCTGTATAGCTTAGTATCGCACCGCCAACACCTGCATTACCAGAGATGACCGGCATATCCGATACAGCAGTGTAATTCTGATTGCTTTGATTGGATGTCACATTCGGGTAATTTCGGGTAGCGGGCGTAAAGATATAGCCAGCCTTGGTAGGTGTAACCAAACCTGACCAACCAGAAGGGACGGTAAACGAGTAGTTCCCGGTCGTACCATTTGCGGTGGTTGATCCGCCTGTATAAGTGATGGTTGCACCAGCACCAGCCGTCCCAGTACTGCCACTGATTGTATAAGTAACTAACGTGGCTGTGTAATTCTGATTGGTCTGATTGGAATTGATCCAGAGATAACTCCTGCTGGTAGGCGAGAACGTATACCCCGTTTTGGAGGGCGTCACGGAGCCGGACCAGTAGCGATCACGGACAAATGAGTAATTTCCTGTTGCATCTGCGGTGGTCGATCCGCCAGAGTAGGTAATCGTTGCCCCTGCCACCCCGGCATTGCCACTGATCGTATAAGTAGATGCCGCGCTGACCGGGTGAACCCCAACCCCAGCCAGAAGCATGGACAGGATCATTAAACTATAAAGGGCCCGAAGGCTGATCGTGAATAAAGATTTGGTGATTTTGGTTTGCATATCGTTCCTCCAACGGAATGTATTCATCAGGCGAATCGTGGGTATCCTGATTCGTTGTATCTGGAATAACGAGGTTGTATTATTTTTTGCCGCAAAGACACCACACCTGCCCCCACTCGTTTCACTTCGGAGACTGTAGTGGCGGGCAGTGACAGGGAGTCACGGAGACACCAAGAGAAAAAAATTTGCGGCTTTGAGACTTTGTGGTTAAGTTTTCAGATGCTCTCTTAGATTTCATAAGTACCCAATCCTGACTGTAATAAGCAGGTTCCTGCCTATATTTATTATTTTGGCAAAAGCCTTCCCGTCCCTACCTTTAAGACATCAGCCGCCTTGCGAAGATTACTTAACGACATATCGTTATCACTAAAACTGTTAAAATTTTCGTACTCGCCACGCCATATTTTTATTGCAGTCGGCTCGCTGCAACCACGCTTCCGCATCTCCCCAACAAATTCGTCGAATGACATATTTATCTTTTCAGCCAACTGTTGAACAACGCTGTCCATACGGCTCCCTGTATATTCTTTTACAAAAGGCGCTGGGGATATAGTCCGAATGAAAATCGCAGCGCCGAAAGAAATACCTATTAATTTTCATTTCAAAAGCAATTTGAAAGTTAAGATAACCATACTTTACCCACATAAATCTTTTTTATTCTTTGACATTTATTTGAATTATTTTGAGACAAACTTGAGCAGTTCTGTCAGATATATTCAACTCCCCCGTTTTATTAAAATCGTCGTTTTACTGGATTTCATTCCCAGCTCAATGGATAAAGCACCTGCATCTTCCAGAAAACCTGCCGGAAAGAATTGGATATCCGCCTTCCCGCCAATCAATAAAGACTCGCACAAAAAATTTATTGTTACTACGGCAACATCAACAGCAATCAGAATGGCAAAACATTTGCATTTTCGGCTTCAGCATTAACGTCACGAGAATCTTTATTGCCATACAGTTTGGTTTTGAGCAAAGATAAAATCCGCGTCTTTATCTTCTGGTGCTGTGTCTTTTGATTTAATACAATACCTGCTGTATGAGCGCCAACCAATTGAAGTCTTCTCAAGGCAGTCTGTGCAGCATCCACCGGGGTGTACCCAGGCCTGATCACCAAAAGAACCGCGCTTATTTTCGAAGCCAGGATCTGGGCATCAGCAACCTCTGCAGAAGGGCCATTAATAATTATTAAATCAGCCTGTCTTTGTAGCTGAATCAATAATTGTCCCCATTTTTCAGCATCGAGCCATGCTGCCGATTCTTTATCTTTCACCCCGCCAGTTATCAATGTCAATCCTTTAACGCCGCTCACAGCTTGACACGCTCGATTTAAATCCAATTTCGTACTGAGAAGTTCAGCAAATCCATTTTGGTTTTCGATCTCGAAAAGAGTATGTAAGCGAGGGCGGTCCATATCTCCATCTAAAAGAATAACCTTCTTCCCACGCAGAGCATTTACGACAGCCAAATTTGCGGCTATGGTTGTCTCTGTATCTGCGGATTCCACATTAAGAACCAGCAATGTGCAGATATTCTTTTCCGCGCTGATCATCTCCACACTTGCCCCCAAAGTACGAAATGCTTCCGCCTCCAATGAAAAAAGATTGTGCGATGTAATCAATCCGCTGCTAACAGGCTTGTAATCTGAAACGGACCCTAAAACGGGCAGTCCAAGTAGTTCTTCCATTTGCTTTACTGACTTCAAAGAATCGTCCAGGTGATCGATCAACAAAATAGTCGAGGCAGCCAGCGCCAACCCAACAACACCACCCAGTAAAAAATAAAGAACCGGCATGGGACGAATCGGGTCTTTAGGCGGTGTGGCCAAAACAATTTGCATAATATTCTGCGCGCCCTGCATACGTGCCAAACGCACGTTCTCACGGCTATTGATCAAAGACACATTAATCTGTTGATAAATACCCAATGTGGATAAAAGAGTTGCAAACTCCGGATCTTCCAGGCGAGAACCATTTTGCCCGGGTTGACCAATATAAATTAGATTGGTTTGGATCTGCTGATAAAGCGTCATCAAAGAATGAAGCTGATCCAACTGCGCTTGTTTTTCAGCAAGCGTAATCCGCTCAAGCGGGGAAGGCGTATATGGAAAACTGGCAACCTCTTCTTCAAGACTGGCTATTTCCATTTTCAACTGCTCAATCTGTTGGTTTACCTGTACCAGTTGCTCCTGAACACCCGCCTCATTTACCTGATCGATCTGAGTTTGCAAAGCATCAATCTGTTTCTGCACCTGATCGGCCTGTTCATTTATGGCACTTTCAAAAGCGGCATACCGTCCGGATAAAAGTATGTCATTTTGTTGAATAAGGGTCTGCACAAGTAAATTGGCAGTCATTGCCGCCCGTTGCGGGTCGTCATCCTGGGCTTTGATTTGAATAATAAGCGTATTGGGAATCGCTCCAGCTTGAATGGTATCCACCTCAACCCTGCTGCCCAATTGAGAAGAGACATCGTCCAAAACAGACTGTGATTTTGCCAACTGAAGGTTAATTGCCAGCAATTGCTCATCACTCAGCGACAACATATCTGTATTGCCCTGCTGACGTACACGACTGACAAAAAATTTGGCTGTTGCTTCATAAACGGGAGGTTGAATTTTAGAAACAAAAAGCCCAACCCCTGCGCCTAACACAAGCCCCAAAATAATATATTTAACATTCCGCCACATCAGCCGAATTAAATCTTTTAGTTCCATGGGTTATTCCTCTCAACGGGAAATTTATTATTTACCAGCTCCCCATCCGCGCATCATTCTTTTCTACAATTGACGATCAAACACGCACAAGTGTCTCCGCAACCGCCTTCACTACAGTCAAAACATCCCCATCAGACATGGTTGGATACAACGGCAGTGTAATTTCTCTGGCTGCAATTTCTTCAGTATTCGGCAGAAAATATTTCTCTTTTCCACCACGGAACGCCGCGAATGTATGAATAGGCGGATAGTGCAGACTGGTTTGAATCCCCTGCGACTTCATGCCTTCCATGAAACTCGACCGGTTTACACCGGCAGGTAAAAGCACCGGCATCAAATGAGCCGCCGAAACACCCGCATGGCGAACAAAAGGAACAACCACTTGCGGGGTTAACTCCTGTAATAAATTCCGATAGACCTGTGTAAAGTGACGGCGACGCTCATTATTTGCCTCCAACTTTTTAAGTTGAACCTTTCCCAATGCAGCACGGATCTCATCAATACGATAGTTGTATCCCAGATCCACAACATCGTAACTCCAGGCATGTCCCTTATGACGATCCCATGTCAGCGTAGTCATTCCATGTGAACGAAGCAAATGCAGGCGCTGAGAATAAGCATCGTCATTGGTAACGATCATGCCACCCTCACCGGTGGTCATGTTTTTATTTGAGAAAAAGCTAAAACATCCAAGATCACCCCAAACACCAAGCTTAACGCCGCCAAGCTCCGATCCAACTGCGTGTGCGGCATCCTCGATCACTTTCAAACCGCGTTCGCGCGCCAGTTCCATAATACTGGGCATATCACAGGCGTAACCGCCATAATGCACAACAAGGATGGCGCGTGTCCGTGCGGTAATTGCTCTCTCAATGGAATGATATGAAATATTTAGATCATCCTCACCAGCGACATCTGCAAATACAGGTGTAGCGCCTGTATAGCGGACAGCATTAGCCGTAGCAACAAACGTCAACGAAGGGACAATCGCTTCATCACCTGCGCCCAAACCTGCCACAACACAAGAGAGATGCAGCGCCGCTGTTGCATTCGTCACTGCAATTGCGTACTTCGCGCCAATATACGATGCAAAAGCCTGCTCAAACTCCTCTGTCATGGAACCCATTGTCAGCCACTTGCTGCGCAGAACATCATCCACAGCAGCCATTTCCTCCGGGCCAAAATCAATATCAGAAAGCGGAATTTTCCATTGCATGATATTTATCCTCCACAATAGGCCGGCAAAAATTGCTCACGCATATTTTCAAAATCCTTTGCAGCGCGGGCATAATCATCCGGCCTTCCAAGGTCTTCCCAATAGCCGTTGAATTCATATCCAACAACTCTTTCACCAGAATTAATTAATTTCTTTATCAGATCAGGAAAATCAAGATATTCATTACGGGTGATGTAAGGCAAAACAGCCGGTTCAAATACATAAACCCCCATGCTGACCATAAAATCATAAACCGGCTTCTCAATGTATCCTGTAATGCGAAAATCTCCATCTTTTTGAATCACGCCCAAATCAATTTTTGATTGACGATGATGACTCGCAATTGTGGCGATCGCTTTCTGTTCGTGATGAAACTGAATAAGCTCGCGCAAGTTTAATGTTGTAAGCACATCGCCATTCGTCACCAGAAAAGTATCGGTCAGTCCATCCACCAGCGCAATCGGACCAGCCGTTCCCAATGGACATTTCTCATAACTATAAGAGATATCAATTCCAAACTGGCTGCCATCCTTAAAAAATGCGCGCAACAATTCTGATAAATGCCCAACTGTTAAAATAACCTGCTCAATTCCCGCCTCTTTCATTTGAAGCAGCATCACTTCAAGAATGGGCATATCCCCAATCGGCATCAATGGTTTGGGTAGGATCGTAGTATAGGGTGCAAGGCGGGCACCCTTCCCGCCAGCTAAAACAACAGCTTTCATGTTTTCCTCCTTCACTAAAGTTCGTAGATGCCAACACGATAATGATTTAGATTCTCTTTGATCCAGAAAATGGTTTTATCAAGACCATCATCCAGACTCACAACCGGATTCCAACCTAGTTTTTCACGCGCCAAGGAATTATCAGACAGCAGACGCTTCACCTCCGATTTGCGTGGACGCAGACGAGCCGCATCCGCCTTAACTTTTACATGAGTGCCCACCTTTTGAATGATCTTCGCTGACAGATCACCAATACTGACAGCCTCTCCTGTACCAAGATTAAAAGTACAACCCTCCACATTCCCTGCCATCGCAGCACATAGAAAACCGTTCACTGTATCATCCACATAGGTAAAATCACGTATAGTATCAAGGCTCCCCAGGCGAATCGTACTTCCTGCGATTGCCTGAGTGATAATCGTGGGGATTACAGCACGCGCAGATTGACGCGGCCCATAAGTATTGAAAGGCCGAACAGTTACAACCGGCAGATCATAAGTACAATGAAAACTTTCAGCCAGTTTATCGGCGCCGATCTTACTTGCAGAATACGGCGATTGACCTTGCAACGGATGAGACTCGTCGATCATAGGCTTCAACGCAGTGCCATATACTTCACTTGTTGAAGTGTGTACAAGCCGCTCCACCTCAAAATCACGGCAAGCCATCAACACATTCAATGTCCCCATAAAATTAGATTCGACAACCTCAGCCGGGTGCAGATACGAATATGGAATCGAGATCAGCGCACCCAGATGAAAAACAAATTGGCAGCCTTTCACCGCCGCACGAATGGCATCTGCATCTCTCAAATCACCGCCAACAAGCTCAACTCTGGAAAGGTTCTCAGGAACAGCCATACGAAGCAAACCAGGGTCGGCGCGCGAGTTATAGTGAACAAACGCCCGAACTGACGCGCCAGCCTCCACCAGCCTCTCAACAAGGTGGCTGCCAATAAATCCGCCGGCTCCGGTTACGAGGACTTTCTTCTTTTTCCAGAAATTTTTCATTTTTCCCTGCCCGCTGCATTGCGGCATCAAGTCTTAACAACACGATCTTCAAATCAAAATTAAAATAGTTTATTCCTGAATCTTTTGCTGGGCGTATCGGGCCAAACAATGTTGACATTGAAAATTATTTAAATTATCCTCAGCTTCATTGTTTACTGTCACGCCATCCAGCCCGCTCAGCGAACCAAAAATATCCGGCGCAACGACAATTCGTGCGGGGCTAAAGTTGGCTGTATCGCGAAACTCTCTGTATTTATTCAAAGCCATCTGGTTATCTGCAAGAATAATCAAACCAATATCATGACATTGAATGATCTTCTGGATATCTTTAACACTGCCAATAACTTTCGACCCATAGATCTTCATTCCCTGCGAGAAGGGATCATCATCGATAAAACCTGCGATCTGGAATTTTTCTGAATACGTTGGATGCCCCATTAACCAGGCAATGTTTTCCGCTGTCCGCCCGGAGCCAACGATCAAAACCCGCTCACGGATTACACTTGCATTTAGCCTGTGAGTTAATACCCAACTTAACAAACCACTTATTAATTGCCCACGGTAACGAATAATAAGTATGCCGAAAAAGGATAGGATGGAAGCCCCAAGAATTACGCCATAAAAGCGAAGGCTCGTAATTCCCGAATAAAAATGATAACCAACCAGGATGATCGTCGCAACAAACCAGCTCATCCACAGGCGTCCCGATTCCCAGGAAGAAGCTTTGGCCCAGTTTATTCGATTTGTATTCAATAAAAGCCCGGTCGCGCTATATAACAATGAGCATCCTAATGCCATTTTTACAGCCATCAGCCAACCGATATTCAAGGGGCCAAAAATACGCACAAAAGCCCCGGTAAAAACAATGGAGCAAAAAACGATCAGAAAATCCCAAATAAACCAAATAACATAGCGTTGTATCAAACGAGTTACCGGCCCTACAAACAACATTTGTTCCGGCGGCGAATAAGATCTGATCTTTGGCATCAGCAGCAATGCGGTCCAGAGCATAACATCCAGATCCAACCAGAAGGAGCGATAGCGGACATAGAGCTGATCCAGCCGCATTTTATCCGGGCTTAACTCATGTAGATATTTACGCATCACCTCTCCGGCCTGCAACATACTTTCTTCATCCCTGTATAAAACAGAAGCCGGGCTTGTAACTCCGGGCCGCACAGAAAGGATTTCGCTCGCAATTTTTGCCGGCCACGTCCTCGCAATGGATGGATCCTCAGGTCTTGGGCCTACCAGGCTCATCTCACCGATCAGCACATTCCAGAGTTGTGGCAGTTCATTCAGCTTGGTATCACGCAGCCAGGCGCCGAGTGGTGTAATACGGTCATCTTCCTTGCTTGTAACGCGCAGACCTTGATAACTTTTTGGAGTCTCATACATGGTGCGAAATTTGAGCATCTTAAAAATGACGCCTCGCAGCCCAAAACGCGGACCCCAGTAAAACACAGGGCCTGGAGAATCCTGCTTGATCAATATGGCGATAAACACAAAAAAAGGCGACAGAAGGATCAACCCGATCAATGCAACAGCGATATCAAAAACGCGCTTCATTAATCCAGACAGCATTATGCGAAAGGAAATATTAACCAGCTCAATATTCTTCGATTGCTTTAAAAGTGGTCTAAAACGAATCATTCATCCTCCACCAGCATTAATATAATTACACGATCTGAGTCGTCACGCATCTACTTTGTAATTTTTTCAAGCCATTCCTCCCGCCAAAACAAAAAACAACATCGGTCACATTCGCCAAACGCGGGAGTTCCATTGCAAATTATGTTTTCAAGCAGAATAACGCCGCGTACTTTCTTAAGTTTATAATCACGCTCGTCCATAAAATGCCGCATGGACCTAAGGACACGCTGCTCTGTTCCGCAGTATTGATACATGTCCGGGAGAAAGGCGCAGCCTTTTAATTCCTTAAATGGGTCAAGCGTGGAAAAAATTTCCTCACGTGAACGCACACGCACCAAATCACCTTGTACAAACGGAATTGCAGGAGCAAGATCCTTTGCTGCTGTTAATTGAGTCGAATCTCCACGCAAACGATTGGAGATGTAATAAGCCTGTTTCAATCCTTTTTTGACATGACGATTCCACGGAACCGCCAAGAGACGCTTAACACTCCCCATCAATGTTTTCCTGACCGGGCTGACTGCTCCAGTTGAAAATTTTGGAACACACGGAAGCTGGCAGCCATCAAAGTTTTTCATTTTGATTCTCCTGGTTAACGCATACCCGAAACATGTTGTGTCGTCAGACATTCGGGCCAGGCTTGTTCAACAATGCGGCGCTTGCCTTCCACATGGAACCGCAGCATACCCTCTGCTTTCGCAAGCTGAGGATTAGACGGGTCGCGCTGAAGCAGTTTCCGGGTCAAGGTATGAATCGTTGGGGTGGCAAAGGGATTCAGGAAAGGATGAAAATCCACACGTTGACGCACAGCTCTGGGTTCAAATCCCATCCGAAACTTAAATTCATCCACATTCGCCGGCGCATCCAAAGACTGCACTGTAAAAAATATCTCACTCACACCTTCTCGTCCCAGTATTTCGCGGCTCACCGAAAAGAAAACTGCATTATTTACATGATCGGCTAAAAAGCGGCTGTGACTCATGGCATAAGGCACATTGAAGACATCGGCAATACGGCAAATAATGACCGCACCGGCAAGTTCATCATTTGAGATCGCCGCCCAGGCTTCAAAGCTTGGTAAATCGGCTGCCGACCGGCAGATACGTTCCCATTCTTTCTGCGTCATACTTCGCAAGCGGTCCTGCCTTGCCAAAGTATCCTGCTGCAAAACCCAACCTTCAGTAGCCAATCTTTCAAATGAAATCTGCTGCACTTTAAAATGATCCAACCCGCGCCGCACCCCATTACGCGCCTGCGATCTCAGCATTTCAAGTTCATAAGGTTTTCGCAGCGTAACGTGATAACTCACCATTCCGTTTTGAAAATCCAGCGGCGTTGAATAACGCAGCGCAACGATTCCATGCCCCAGCATCAGATCTCGTATTTCCTGTTCATCCGGCGTTATCAACCAGTGATACGGAAAAGCCTGAAGCACGCGCGGACCGGCATCATACCAATAGCTGCTAGCTGTATGAAATACCCGATGTCCCTGTCGGCGCATCCATTCTGCAAAAATCTCTTCGTTCATAATACTTCTCCTGCATGGGTGGTCTTCTCCAAGCGAGTCTGATTACATAAACCGTTCAACATTTTTTCGTAAGCATCCACACAATGCGTGCGGGAATAATTCTTTTCCAAACAAGCACGTCCATTTTGACCCGCTTGAATAAGCCGGGATTCACGACTCTGTAATTGGATTATGACCTCTGCCAGTTTTTCAGGCGATTGCGGCGGAACATTCCACCCGCAGCCTGCCTCTTCGACAATTTGCATGATCTCACTTTCAGGCGGGGAGACTGCCAAAATCGGCCGCGCGCTCGCCATTACATTAAATATCTTGCTCGGCAATGAAGAAAGCGCTGCGCTTGCATTGAGTGTTACCAGACCAAGATCGGCAGCAGCAAGCATTCCTGAAAATTTTGCTCTTGGCTGAAACGGCAAAAATAGAACATTTGTCAATTGTCTTGATCGTGACTCTGCTTCAAGCGACTCTTTTTTAACGCCCTCTCCAATGATCACAAATTGAATATCTTTTTGTTCCCGCAAAATTTCCGCCGCGCAAATCACATCTTCCAGACAGGAAGTAATACCAATGTTGCCTGCATACATCACAACAAACTTATCTACAAGCCCGTGCTCAAAACGAAATTCATTTTCCTTATGCATTGGCCGCACTTCATCAGGGTCAGCCCAAACGGGAATGATGTCGATCTTTGCATCCGGAACGCCTTTTTTAAGCAACGACTGTCTAAAATTCTTTGAAATGACCGAGATGTGCTGTGAATGTTGATAAAGAAATTTTTCCATCCCTAAAAAAAAGTTGACGATTCTTTTATTTTTCATCACACCCGCGGCTATTGCAGCATCAGGATATAGATCTTCCAGTTGAAGCACCCAGGGGACGTGAAAGATTCGGCTGAGCAACCAGGCTGAAAGTCCAAGAGGAAGCGGGGGAGAATAACTGACGATCACATCCGGGCGGCCCGCAAATAATCCGCCATAAAAAGCTGTCAGGCTGTAAGTCCCGTAATGTAGTAATCTCGGCCAAAATTTTTTGGAGGGGGAAATATAACTCCAGGTACGAATGACTCGCACGCCATTCAGCATCTCAAGCGCACAAACCCTGTTATGGTATCCCTCAAACACACGCCCCTGCGGATAGCTTGGCGCCCCGGTGACAATACTCACATCATGTCCGCGCTTAACAAGATCAACAGCCAACTCGGTGATCAGGATCGCGGCACTAACATCTTCCGGAGCATAACACTGCGCCATAAATAAAATTTTCATTCATACTGCCTTGCTTATAAATGCATCTGGAAATATGATTTTTAATAATTGACCTACAACAGCATCTGCGCGAAACTCACGCCCTTTTATGCGATTCGCTTCTCCCATTTTTTTTCTCAAGTCTGAGTCCACTGCGAGTAATAAAATGGCTTCAGCTAAAAAATAACTATCCTGAGTTGGCACCAGAAATCCGTTAACTCCATTCACAACCAATTCAGGGAAAGTCCTGACTTGAGTGGCAATTACTGGAACTCCGGCGTGCATCGCTTCTATCAAAACACCAGGATGACCTTCAGTATCAAAATAAGTAGGTAGCACAAGCACATCATAATTTGCGATCAATTGCGGCCCCGTACCAGCCTCTGCAACACCGCAATAACGAGCACCCGGGATCAATTTCAAACTGCTCAAGAATTCATCCCGTACCTCATCATGAATGGGGCCAAAAAAATCACAAGTCACTCGCTCTTCACATAACTCCGAAACCACCTTAAGTGCATTCAGCAAAACAAGCGGACCTTTCAGTCGTGTAATATGCCCTAAAAAAATAAGGTGAAGTTCAGATGAATATTGTTTGGAAGCCTGAGTGAATGCCGGCAGCGGCCGGCATCCTGGTAGATAATGAACCCTTGTACAACCCATTTTGTTGAGATCATCTTTTAGCAGGCGGGTCTGAGTCAAGATGCCATCTGTGGAACGCAGCACATACAACAAGTATTCCCGCAGAGGTTTTTTCTGGGCGTTGATGAACAAGTCCAATCCTGCGCCCACCGGCTTGAGGTAAAAAGGTTTGTGAAAAATTTTTGACAAAAACAAAAGCAAAGGTGCAAGCGTGATGGCAAACAGGTCATTTGCAAACACCAAAACTGCATCACAATATGGGATCTCAAGCATGAATCTTGGCAGGACAAACAAAGATCGCTTAACTTTTTCAAAATTAAAGCCTGTCATCTTTTTTCTAACATCCAAACCTGGAGAGGTATTGATCAATTGAACATGCACGGAAGGGTATAAAGCCAGTTCTTCCAGCATGGCCTGAACGGTTAATGGCGAACCGCCAATAGGTGGTGGTTTGGGCCCAACAAACAGAAGCCTCCTGGATTTGAGGGTCGTTTGTAACTCCATACTGTGATTGGATTTGGTCATTTGCATTGAATAGTCTCTCTATTAATGAAGCGGTCTTGTATTGTTTAAAAACTCTTCAATATTTGTATATCCATCCCCATCTGCATCCTGCGAGCCATCTGCCGGATGAATGGGATCAAAGCCATATTTTTGTTCCCATTCATCCGGCATACCATCATGATCCGAATCTACACAGGGAATACCAGAAAGAACTGCCAGCCAACCGCCCACCTCGGAAGGGTCATCAATGATTCCCCCCGTTCCATCGCGAACATTTTTAACAATGCGCGTGTCTATATCATCTCTTCTTAAAAATAATGTTCCGTCGCAATTCAGTCCTATATTTGCCCCGGCGCCACTTAATACCTGCTCATAAGCCTGAAAAGCTGTCGTTGTTGTGATCATATCGGCAGGAAAAGGCGTGGACATAACAAACTGTCTTGAAGCAGGATCAACAATACTATTCTCAGGCAGGCTATCACTTTCACGGTTAGGTCCGATATTGTTTTGAACAAAAATCCCTGTTCCAGCGGTTCCAGAGTTAAGGACTCTAATCCCATATTTCACTTCAGTATTTGGGCCGGGTTTATAGAAATTCCCAATATAATTTGTCAAACTCGGGGTCAATTGATAAATCATATCTATATGACTAAAAGTTCCAAAAGGGTTGTACGCCACATTATTAACAACATCAACAACGCCGCTTGCTTCAATATATGGATTGCGTTCTCCATTATGTGCCATTAAGTTGTGATGAAAGGAAATATTGTAAGCACCGGGTTTATCTTTATTCTCGTCACTGGCATAGCCTCCGATCAAAACCCCTTTACTATGACAGCCCTTGGGGTGAATACTGCAATTTAACCCTTCAGAGAAAATATTCCATTGAATGGAAATATCATGAACATCGTACCAGGTTGCCAAATTGCGATTGACAGCCCAACTGAGAGAATTATGATCCACAACAATATTATATGTATCGTGTCTGTCAGAGGCGAATATCTCCATTGCATCACCAGCTGACGGCGGACCAGCGCGCAATGTAAGGAATCGAATCACAACATCATGGGTCTGGATATTAATCAAGGCAGTAATTTGCGAGTCAACACCACGCAATGTGATCCCCCCGCCCGGAGCAGTCTGTCCCGCAATGGTCAGATACGGCTCCATAATTACCAGGTCAGATTCAAGCTCAATCACGCCTGCCACACGAAAAACAATAAACCGCGGCCCCTTCGCTTCAATTGCGGCACGCAATGATGCCTCACCCGCATCATTCAGATTGGTTACTTCAATTACCCTGCCCTCACGACCACCGGCCGCCATAGCACCAAACCCTTCAGCGCCAGGAAAAGCAGGCAGCAGCCCGGAAGATGAAACAAATACATCTGTTAGACCTGTATTCGATGTATTTGTAAGTGCAGGGATCTCAACTGGGCTTGGAGCCAATAAACAATCTGTTAGATTTATCAAAACCCAAAAAAGAAACCCAGCAATCAGAAACAAACCGATGCCTGAGTCTTTTTTCATCAACCTGCCCCGGTATTAATTCCAGTTTTCTTGATGTTTACAAATCGCGCCATATTTTTTGGAAATCTTTCTTTGATCTCGCCAGGGAGCAATTTTTCATAAGTAAAACTTCCTTCAATGATAATAAAATTAAGGAATATCCAGGTAAGTTTTCTAAACTCCCATGAAAGTGAACAAACACCTATCACCCATGTTAGAAAAATTGCAACCCAGAGTCCTGAATTCCCACCCTGAATCTTAGTTGCCTGAAAAAAAACCACGGCAAGGATCGCAAGAAATAACATGAACCCGACAAAACCTGTTTCAGCCGCAACAGATATAAAAGTATTATGAGCCGCCGAGCCAATTGATGAATCCATGGTGCCGCTGCCAAGTCCTACAAACGGATGTCTTGAAAACACCAAAATAGCTTGCAGCCATAATTCAACCCGCCCGCCAATATCTGAAGACTCAATCGAAGCCCCCAGCGTACTCAGACGATCAGTGACTGATTGCGGGATAAAAGGCAGCAACGCAAGCATTGAAAAAACCAGAACGCCAAAAATAAATATTTTTCGATCAAATTTGATCTGTCGTGTTCCAATGAGATAAATAACAAATGGCATCACTGCGATCAGGGAGGTTCGGCTGCCGGTCAAAATAATTGAATAAACAGCCAAAGGGATGTAAGCTAAATTTAATAACTTTAATACTATTCCCTTTACGCCTGATCCGGCTAAAAAAAACAATTGCATGGCAACTGGCAATCCCAGCATGAGGATCAAAGCAAGATCAACAGCGTTTACTCCCGTGGCACTATATCTTCCCTCGTAGGCTACAGCAACATTTCCATTGATATAGTTGAAAATTGTGCTGAGTATGAGAACATAAGTACCCAGTACATACGCCTGTAATCCGCCCATCAATTCATTCGGCTTTTGAAACATCTCCCAAAATATAAGCATCAATAAAAATATCTGACTATATGTTTTTATACGCTGCATCGTACTTACTGTATCCGTACTCCAAAACATGCTGACAAAATTCCACAAAAAGAAGAACGAGACAAGAACATGAAAAAAATGGGGTTTTCGAAATCGTCCTTCAATTAACATTGTCGCCCCCCAGAACGCTGCGACCACCAAACCCATCACTCTGGCCAACGAACCCAGCGCTACGACTGAAATACTATCCTCCCACGGAATAATAAAAATTAACGTCACAGTCAGCCAGTAGGTAAGCCTGCGCATTAAGAATCTCCAAGTAATAAGTTGAGATAACGATCCATGACAAAATCCAAAGAAAAAAACTCCCAACTTTGTTTGGAAGGAAAAGAATGACGGTCATTCATAGACTTTTCCATTGCTTCCGCCAAAACAACAGGATCGTCAACTGAAACCAATCTTCCAAACCGCCCATCCTGCAAAATTTCCCGCGATCCGCCAGGGCAATCTGTAGCAACAATTGGCGCACCTAAATATAAGGCTTCAATCAAAACTGTAGGCAATCCTTCCCATCTGGAAGGAAGCACAAACAGTGAAGAATGTGCCATATAAGGGTATGGATTTTGCACAAATCCCATCAAATTTATATCCTGCCCCAATCGATATTGATCAATTAACGATTGAAGCGCAGAACGATTCTCCCCTTCGCCCAATATTAATAAATGTGCAGGGCGATTCTTTCTCACATGAGAAAAAGCCTGAATTAATACATCGAAAGCTTTTTGATCTGTTAAACGACCAACAGCCAATATAACGGGAGGCTCCCCATTCTTGAACCAGGGATGCTCCAATGGCTCCTTGGATTTTTCCAGCAAATCTGGAGTAACTACCGGATTGTAGATAACCTGAATAAGATTTTTTGGAATTCCAGCAGACATGGTTAGATCACGTGCCACATCATTTGAAACCGCAATAATATGATCGGCCAAGGGGTAAAAATATCTGGCTAACTTCGGATACAACTGCCAGCGCAGGTCTTTTTTATTCTTAACAACAGAAGATAGCGTATTATGCTCAGTGATAATCAACCGGTAAGGGACGCCGCATAGGCATCTCGCCCAGAGAGCGATCACATTGGCAAACATGGCGGAAAGCAATGCTGTCGGACGTTCGTATCTAAGATACTTCGCGAGAGCAGGGACGCTGCCTAACACACGCGGCGCTTTCAAATCGATAAGCCTGACCCCATCAGGCACTTGAGACATATACGGTCCTTCGGCGCGCGCCAAAACCAGGTCAACGTTATAGCCGCGGCCAGAAATCCCTTTTGCCAGATTAAGAATAATACGTTCAGTGCCGCCCTCATATAAGCCGGGTAAAAAAAAAGCCACTCGCTCTTGTGAAGTTTTCATGTTGGCATTATCGATTCGAAGTGAATTCAAGGAGGAGTTGATCTGCAATTTCCTGCGGCGGCGTGGAGCTTGTGTTAAAGCGAAGAATCTTTAAACCTGCGTGAACTTTCTCCAAACTGGAAAGTGTCACTTCGTACGCGCTGCGATAGCGGGCTAAAAACTCAAAGGTGGATTCCATAGATTCGTTTTTGATAATATGGTCCTTGTCACGGCTGCGAATTCGTTTCAAGAGGTCGGTATCTTCTGCATCCAGCCAAACAATCAAATTCAGCGTATCTGACCAGCGAGAGTACAAGTCCTGCCATAGTATGTCGGCTTTTCCCTGCCTCAGATAATCAGAGCCAAACTCTCTTATTTCAGTTAATAAATATATCGGGCCTTGATCAAGAATAATGATCTTGTTACTCCTCAACTCTTTTTCTAAAACAGCAGGCCATCCATTTAGAATTGACAGCCACGCAAATTCCCGTCGGTTAATTTTTTGGGTGGAAGTCAGGGGAAAGCTGAGAAAACGGGCAAAAACCTGAAAACCATTCCCGAAAAAAAAAGGGGCAGCCGATATTTGCCTGATGTTTGGGAAGTTGCTTAATTGAATAAATGCGCTGCTATGATTTAACGCTTGACACAGTGTGGTCTTTCCCGCGCCTGCCGGGCCGACAATCTCCACGATTCGCGGAATTAGATTATTTTTCATGACGCCCTGAAGGTTGCCAATACAGCTTTCACACGCCGCAATATTATCCTGCGCTGATCACCCGACAAGCCAGCATAAAAAGAAATCCATAACATAAAAAAACCGGTTACACCCGCAAAAAGGACAAAACTAAACCACCCCGCCACTTCAGATTTAATTGCATCTGAGAAAAACATATCCAGGCCAACCGATGTTGAAAAAAGCATGATCGTGACAACAGCAGGACGAAGCATATTCTTTAAGGGCTGCACAACACCAAGAAATCGAGTAATCAACATTGGATAGCAAAAACTAATAATTAACCGCCCGCTGATAATTCCCAGACACAATCCCACAATGCTCAGCTTAAAGTAGCCGATCAAAATACTGGCCGCCACAACGGAGATTACTACGGAGAGGAGACCCAAAAGCACTTTTTGACCAAGGTGCAATGTCAGATCAATGATGGTGCCATCACTTCGGATGAGAGCAAGCTGCATCGCGGCCACAACAACTAACAGATTAGGAATCGAACCGGAATAATGGTCAGCGCCAACCCACAAGTTGATAAACACTCTGTTCCAAATCAAAATGGATGCGCCCAAAGTTGTCGCTACAAGCCAAACAGATGAATTGATCTCTTCGCGCAAGCGGGCCGCTCTTTGATAATCACCTGTTCCAATAATGCCGCCAAGCCCGGGTGTGATTCCAAAAATTACAATAACAATAACGCCAATCAAAGTTTCAGGAACATATTTAGTCAGCGAATAATTAGTAACTGATTCAACTGAATTGAGCAAACCCAGTACGACGACATCACTTGCTAAAAGCAGGGTGGTCACAACATTCCAGCCCATGAACCACCAACTCAAGCCCAACATTTGACGAGTATCAGCAATTCGAGGTTTTGTGATTCCAAACCACGGGGCGTGGCTCTTCACAACCCAAAGATAAAACAAACCAGTTACACA
Source organism: Candidatus Villigracilis proximus (assembly GCA_016715195.1). Taxonomy (GTDB): domain Bacteria; phylum Chloroflexota; class Anaerolineae; order Anaerolineales; family Villigracilaceae; genus Villigracilis; species Villigracilis proximus. The sequence goes on along the minus strand of JADKBB010000002.1, from coordinate 138,785 downwards.
GGTCAAAGCAACTGCGGCAAATGCAACGCCAATGATTCCTGCTTTAAAATATAAAGCCAGCCAGGTGAAACTTCCGCCGGCAAAGACAAGAATCACAGACATGCCCATTCGTTTGTAGCCCAGGTTCTCACCTTGCAAAGTAACCTGCGGCACAGATGAAAGTGCGCCAACGATGGTATTCAGTACAAGCAGCCCGGCAACTGCGCGAATGACCCAAACATTATCTGTTGTTGCGCGAACCCAATAAGGCACATACCAACTAACTGTTCCGCCAACACCGATCAGAAGTGGTAAAAATAATAACCAGATAACAAGTGTACTGCCAACATAACGACGTTTTTGATCATAATCTGTGGATGCCTGTTGATTGGCAAGCGTTGCTTTCAGGGCAAATCCAGGTCGGCCACTAACCGGGGCAACATATCCGATCAAACGATTTAAAATCTGCCACATCCCGAATAAATAATTTCCCAGCCCAGCAACCATCAAAGGCGTGATCAAAAAACCAACGATCAGGCCCGCAGCATATTCCAATATTACTGTTAACGCATTTAAATAAGCTTTTTTGGTTAATCCTTTATCAGACAACAAATTTGAAAAAAAATTATTGGGACGGGCAATGGTTGACATGACTAAAGATGTTCCCACATAAGAGATCTGACTTGAGAAAGCGCTTCTTCTCTGGACCTGCTGGCGTTGACCTCAAAAGCTGATAGTTTTCCCCAGTCCAAGCTCCACACCTCTGAAGATCGTGCTCGAACTGAAGTTTCTGTTTCTTCTGTTTTTCGGTTGACCGCTATTTCCGGATCTAACTTTAGGACAATTAATAGATCAGGTTTTAATATTTGCCCATAATAAAATTTCTCTGTTTTAACCAAAAACTTTAGAAACCAATTAACATTTTCCAAACCGGCAATCGCAGATTCGCATTGCGGCCCATCCATCTTCATAAAACCCGGCAGGGAATAACGATCACATAATACAAGACTTCCATTTGACGACAATCGTTGTGCCTGCATATAAGTCAAATAGCGATCACGGGCTGTGCAAACTGCCCGAATAAACCAGGGATATCCATGCGGCTGCGAAGCCTCTTCATAAACATCACCTTCAAAGGAATATAGATGTAAAAGCGTGCCTATTTTCAAAACTCCCCGAATGGCAGTGGTCATCCAGGACCAGTTTGGTTTTCCCATGTGAATTTTTTTAATTTCAAATTTTTCTGAGAGCCAGTCATATAATTCATTAATCATTGTTGTTTTGCCAGCACCATCCCCTCCAACAATGGCAATGAATAAACCTCCACTTGCAAAACGATTTCTCGATGAATAACCAAATCCACGCCTCAGAATGGGCTGCCAAATTCTGCGTGAAAATTTCAAAATGATGTCAAACCAATGTGGATACCGCGCATACGCCTGCAATATTTTTTGTAATTGCCTGCCTGTTTTGATGCGTATCCAATATGGGCAGTCCACCTGCAGGGATTGCAGACATAAATCAAACAGGCTTCGGCTTACCCCGGGCAAGTGAGTTAATACTGTTCCAACCATAGCCAGAGTCTCTTGCGTAGACAGATCACTTAACTCGCATTGCTCGGTTTTAGAAAGCCGGCCATGCCGCATGAGGATCGAATCCCAGGTTGAATGTTTAAGCATCATACGTATGACCAGAACTACAAGTTCAAACTCAGGCGCTGGCACACGAAACAAATCTCTTTGAATGGACGATTCAAGATAAGCCCGCTCGAGCGGCAAGCGGTAGTTTTTGGACAGGTCATTCCCCAAAATCAATTGAAAATGCAGGTGGACGTGGATCAGCCGTCCAGTTTTCGGATCGCAGCCATAATAATTACGCACACCCGGTAATTCTTCATCTTTCGGAAGTAAAGATTCCTTAAACCCAAGTTTGGATAAAATTTCTTCAAACTCTTGCGTATGAATTCGGTTTACTAATAGATCAAGATCATTGTCCCCATTTGCCGAGCGATACAGAAAAGTATTGCTCTTCCAATGACAATAGTCAATTTTTTTTGACGCAAGAGTTCTACATAATGCGGCAACAAGGTCGAGCGTAATTTGTTCTTCCATTTTTCTCATTAATCTTTTTGCCCGACTCTTCCGCCTGTGCGATCAAGTCAATCTTTACCCGAATTTTGGAATCCGGGAAAACACATCAATGACGGTTAAATTCCCGTGACAGGCAAATGTATGCGTAGCTTTGATTTTTTTGTCCCAGGTTGGCTTGATGGATAATGTTCTTTTTTCACGATACTCTGTTTCCGAAATAACTTCTATTTCATTCAAGTCAAACCCATACCCATAGACTTTTGAACAATCCTGAGACGGCCTGAATAACTTACCGTCAGTCACAAACAAACTACCCGCCGGCCTGGCGCTTTTGACATCAGAAACAATCGGGTTACGCGGATGAGCTGTCCATCTGCCGCTGAAGAGATCATCTGAATAAAACAGAAACAGCTCAACGTTTGGCGAGGCAGCGGCATTTTCTGCCATTGCGGTAAAAAGCCACCATTTGTTGGAGTAATGAATCAGTGTGGTGTCCACCGCTGAGACGTTATCCATTAGGCATTGTTTAAAATTCCATTTACCGGGAAATTCAGCGCATTCATATAGATCAATCGTATTATTTTCCCGCGACTCTGGCACCATGTAAAATTTTTTATTCCACTTAAAAACAAATGGATATGATAAATGGTAACTTTTCTCCAAAACTTTCACGGGAGCTTTCCAGTTTCCCAACTCATCCAATTCAACTACTGAAATATGCCCCTTATTTTTTGCGTTTACAAACTCCTCGATGAATATATAATATATACCTTTCATCTGGATCACGTGCGGGTCTGCCCAGAACACTTCCTTTGCAGGTTGTATCTTATTGAATTCACAGAAACCATCAGAGGCATCCTTTTTTAAACTGAACAACAAAAACCATTGTTTCACATAAAGGATTCGCATGAAAAACTCACCTGCCAGCCTGCCCAATATTCTGGCAATTGACATGAAAGCCAGCATATTTGAGGGCGCTTTATATCTTTGTATTTCGCGCAAAGAAGCTTTGTTAAATTTTTCTATTTCCTGAAAATACCCTTCTTCACCGAGGTGCTGAAGGAGAACGATCTGGCGCGGCAAAAAAGAGGAGGCTGCCCAGAAGTAATAACTCCTGTGACGGGCTGGAGATAAGGGATAAGTGACAAAATGGGAACGAAATAAAACATTTGTAGAGGGAAATTTTCCACCTGCTGCAAGTAAAGCAGACCCAGTCTCTGACCAGTTTTCGACGACTTCCCAAAATCCCGGCGGTCCGCCCCTCATTATTCTGTCATCACCATGATAATAAAACCAGACCCCATATTTTGAAACATTCAGGTTTTCAATCTGCAAATCGTCAAAGCCAAACTTAACCAAAATATCCAAATGATATTGCCCTATCCTGTCGATGTCCGGCTCGCCAAGCAGCCAATATTGACTTTCCCGCACAGGAATCACTTTCATGGCCGGCACATTACACAATAACTCAGCCACATTTTTCAGTTCAAAAGGATCGGGCTTTTTCGTGCATAGTTTTTCGTCGATCCAATTAAACATGGAATAGACGGCAGTATTTAAATTATTTTTTTTTGAAGCAGCAAGGGTGTCATTCAATACGACCAGTGCAAATTCACCAGCATTTTCATCAATGATACGCCGAATAACATGATCCACCCATGCAGGGACGTGGAATGAATCAAGCAGTAATCCTATTTTTAGTTTTTGAGTTTGCATGTGAACCTTGCCTAAAAATGCTCCGCCCTCTGACCATCTGAATGGTCAGAACTTCTACTATTGCCTATACGAAACCAAGCGCCGCCCTATTTAAACTAACTTTGCTTGGCCTGATGAATATAACCAGCGGACATTTCCACCGGAATGAATTGATCGTTCAACAAAGACAATAGAACACGCACCCGGTCAGTGCCAGAAAGTTGGACATCAAAGATCCCTTCATATCCCGCGAAAACGCCGCCGTGAACAACAACATTGTCACCCTTGCACAACACAACAGAGGGAGTATCTGACGCCAGTGTCAACCGGTCAATTTGTTGTTTTATCGCGTAAATCAAACCATCAGAGATAATAGCAGGCTCATTGCCGAATGACACGAGTCCTGTACCGCCGGGAATCCATTCAAGAACCGACCGGCCCGTCACTTCCAAATCCACATGAACGAACAGATACCCCGGAAAATACGGCTGTTTACGCTGCGTCCGCGAATTCATAGTTTGCACAGGCACACAAGGATAATAAGATTCAAAACTTCGTAAACAGAACTGCTTCCAAAGCAGTTCCTCATTTCTTGGTTTACTATGTGCAACATACCACTTTTCCATGAATGCCAAACTTTCCTGATCTTCTATCCCTCACGGCAGCCTCACTCGCTGTTATAAAGCCGGAGCAATTCCACTGGATGGGACAAGGTTGATGCCAGCCTAAGGACTGGGAAAAAACCTGTGTGAACTTGCAGCCTGGGTATTTATATAAATAATTTGTATCCTTGACTGGTGAAGTCATCACCCTGTTATTTCGGTAAAAGTCGTCCAGTTGTTACCTTTAATACATCTGCCGCCTTCCTAAGGTTGCTCAAATATATGTCGTTATCATTAAAATTCTTAAAGTCTTCGTGTTCACCGCGCCAGATCTTAATGGCAGTGGGTTCACTACATCCTCTTTTTCGCATCTCGCCGATGAACTCATCGTATGACATGTTTATTCTGGCAGCTAATTCCTGAATAATACTTCGCATATTATTCCTAACTCAACGACAGTTGATGAAACTCGATGAAAGAAAACACCCGAAAAGCCTTTTTAAAATTGGCGGTCAAATCTTATTTAAAAAAGTAATTCGTTGGGTGATTTAAATACACTTTACTCCTTCAAATCTTTTTGATTCTTGGAGTTTTATTTGAATTCTTTTGAGATAAATTTGAGCTACTCTGTCTGATAAACCCTTATCTTCCCCGCTTACTTATAATCTGTACCTCTATAAAAGTTTTATGCGTCTTTACGCGGCGCAAACCAATACCCACGCCCCCAAAGCGTGCGGATATATTGATGTCCATAGCGGCCATCTTTCAACTTATTTCTTAGATAATAGATGTAAAGAGAGGCGACAGCAGGACCATTAATATACAATTCTCCCCACGCCTCCCGCATCAATTCATGATGCGACATGACCTTCCCCTGTTCACGCACCAGACATGCCAGCAGATCATATTCCTTTGGAGAAAGCTCTACAATATTTCCATTGAGCTTAACAGTTTCAGATGAAAGATTAACATCCAAAACCGGATCTGTGTATGTGGTGATGTATGAATCTTCACCAGAATTTTGATTGCCCGAACGCCTAAGTAAAGCACGTACACGCGCCTCAAATTCGTTCCTATTAAAGGGCTTCCCAAGGAAATCATCCACACCCACATTGAAGCCATGCAAAATATCATTTGCATGTGTCCGGGCAGTCAGCATCAGGATGGGAATGCTGGATAATTCCCGCAAACGCGAACAAACGTCAAACCCGTCCAAACCAGGCATCATAACGTCAAGGATGACAAGGTCCGGATGAATAGCATACGCCTGCCTTAAACCATCCTCGCCCAAATATGCCTGATGTACAGTAAGCTCAAGAGGCTTCAAAATTACCTCAACCAGCTTCCCTAGTTCAGGATCATCATCAATTACGAGCACTTTTTTGTTCAATTGGCTACCTCACCCTTGCAATGTAAATTGATTGTTTTTCGCAGCTTAAAATTCACCCTTCCACCAATAAGATTAACATTTCTACCATTAAATTAGTTATGAATTATTTCACAATTACTATATCATAATAGATTTCAAATTTCAAGTTTTAATCTACTTATAATCCCTCAGCATGGTGCGTTCATAGACCTGCCAGCCAGAGCCCTTCGGTTGACCGCCCGTGTGCGAAACATGTCTGCCGACGCTATCCGCTGGTAGGAGTACGCGCCTTTGGCGTTCAAGTCATTGCCTGCTTCGACTTCAGGAACGTGATATTTTTTATCAGGAAGGTCTCTCGCTATAACTGTACAGATTCCCCAGTGAACGACGAAAAGCAGGAAAACAGCCATAAATTCCATCCGAATATTACTTTTGGCGACGGTGGTGTTCCAAGCCCGTTTCGTAGACTGGATTTGGATCTGCAACGCCTGTTGGATCGTACCCTGATTTCTCGCTTCAGCCGTAACTGTGAGCTGGTTTTAAAAATAATCGGTAGTGGTATACCGTATAGATGAAAAAGCGCGATTCAGTAACTGGAAAGAAATACCTCCAAGTCTCAGCAGACGAAGCCATATGCTTGCAAAGCGTTGCAAACTCTTTTTTCCGGGGGCCTCCCCCCCCCCCCCCGCGGGGGCGGCGCGCGCCCCTCCCCGCCCCCCCCCCCCCCCCCCGGTTGGGTTTTTTCGACTTTGCTACAGCCATGGACGAAACCAAGAATCGCCAAAACAAATAGTAATCAATATGATAGAATCTGCAAACAAATAGCCAATTCATTGCACAAAAATTTTTTTTTTCACCATGAATATCGTGACTGAGACATTTTCCATCCCTTTTTCCCTTAAATCGGTAATTACCTCATATGAAAAAAAACCTTATAACCCGCATCATGAAACCGCGGCTCTTAAGTCGCATTTGGAATAAAATCCATTCCCTCTTTTATCTGGATCAATGGATCGTTCTTGTTGCCGCCAATACCGGGTACAAATCCCTCACGTGGGAAGATTTCAAGCCCCTCACTCCCCCGCTGGATCGCTTCTGGGCAGATCCTTTTATTTGGGAGCGTGAAGATAAATATTATGTGTTCATTGAAGAATTACCGTACTCAACCAACCGGGGAATTATTATCTGCATAACTCTGGATAAAGAGATGAATATCATCTCCAATCAAGTAGTGCTGGAAAAGCCATACCATCTTTCATATCCCTTTCTTTTTGAACACGAAGAACAGCTTTACATGATTCCGGAAACAAAACAAAATAACAGGATCGAACTTTATCGATGCGTTCACTTCCCAGATCAATGGGAGTATGAGAAAACGCTTATCCCTAATATTCGAGCGCTCGACACGACATTGCTGAAAAAAGACGGCAAATGGTGGTTGTTTGCAAATATCCAGGAGGAAGGCGGCTCAAGCTGGGACACATTGCACCTATATTATTCAGACGACCCACTCTCAGACCACTGGACACCCCATCCGCTTAACCCGATCGTAAAGGACATTTACTCCGCACGCCCTGCCGGACGTATCTTTTTAGATGGAGAACACATAATTCGACCTTCACAAGACTGCTCGGCGCTTTATGGGTATGCAATTAATTTTAATCGCATCATAACGCTTAGTGAAACCGAATACTCCGAGATTCGCGAGAGCGTATTCAAGCCGCCAAGCAAAAGCAAAACCATCGCCACCCACACCTACAACTCCATTGGGAGACTAACCGCCATTGATGCAATTCAACTGAGACGCAGGTTTTGACAATCATCTTCACAGGTAAATCTTAAGTAAAATCAGTGAAACAAGAAGCTCCGTGAATTCACGGAGCTTCTTGTTTCATCTTTAGCTACACAAACAAAAAGAACTATTTTTGCACCAGCACAAATGTCCCTATAAAATTAACCGAACCTTCAAAGAAACCTTCCGCACTAACATGGCCGCCTTTTTGAATGATGCGTCCATCTCCAATATTCTGATTGTCCAATAATTCCACCCACTTCACGCCATCCCAATATAAAATCGCCAGATCCAGATTTTTCAAAGCATCTGGAATGGCAAAAAAGACTCGCATGAAAGGATAAATTCTATCTTCTGCGTCCACCCAGTCAGATCCGTCCCAATACACGATCTGTGCGGCAGGATCTTGCGTATTTGCATACCAGATCGAACCCGGCATATCAATAGGCTGCACAACCTGCCCATCCTTTGTGATGGATAGGTTAAAACTGGAAACCATGGTGTTCCCAGGAGGTAAATCTCCAGGCAAAGCATCCACCGGCAACTTCACCAATCGGGCAGAATCCACGATAAAACAGGGGATATAAGCGCCATCACCATTTACAAGAGTCACCAATGTGCCTTGAAATTTAGTGCAGTCAAGAGCGACCGTCTGACCATCCTTGCCAATTAAATTATTGACCGGCAAAACCGGTAAAGACAGAGCATCAAAATCATCTCCAACATTCCCGCCATCACTTCCGCTATCATCATCATTATCATCATCTTCTCCATTATCTACGGGAGGATAAGTAAAACACCCGTTTGAAACAAGAAGCAATTGGTCTTCATCAACGCCAAGGTTACTATCAATACTTCCGCCAAAATCAACGCCATTCAAGGTAAGCAAACCCAGAAGATCAGCTTCAATTTCATATCCAATATTGTCATTCAAAACGCCACAAGTTACCGACGCAGATCCATCAGTTTCAATGTAAAGTCCATTCCCGCCGTTAAAACCGGCGTACGTCTCATCAATGGCAACGTCAAGTACGGCATGCACAAAAAGGCCATCTGAATAATTATCATTAAATGTATTTACTCCAGACAATGTGAAGCTGCTCAACGAATAAAACTCTGCGCCATTCCCAAAAACGCCGCCAACACCATTGTTGTTCGCTGTAACATTCTCAACATCAATTCCGCCAAAAGCGTCCACATATAACCCAGTATTGTTATTCCCATTAAATACATTCGTGCCAACTAAAGAAAAACTTCCCAGTGTATATAACTCAGCGCCGTTTCCCAATGCATTATCAACACCATTATCGTTGACGGTCAAATTCTCAGCATTGATATCACCAACAGCATCAACATAAAGCCCAACACCATCGTTATTATTAAAAACGTTGTCCCCAACAATGGAAAGAGCGCCTGACAAATTCAATTCTGCACCAATGGAATTATCAACAGCTGTCACATTTTCAACGTCAACATCACCAACCGCATCAATAAATAATCCTGCATCCTTGTTCCCGGTAAATGTATTCACGCCTGTCAAAGAAACACTGCCTGACGAATTGAACTCCGCTCCAGTCCCAAAGATAGCGCCATTACCGCCAGCCGTTATGTTTTCAGCGTCAATATCACCGCCCGCATCAACAGACAGCCCGTTATCATTATTATCTTCAAAGACATTTGTTCCGGTCAGAGAAACATTACCTGTTGAAGAATCCAGTTCGGCACCACTGCCCGCGCCGTTACCGCTTGCGGTTACATTTGAGACATCAATATCACCAAATGAATCCACAACCAGCCCTGATGTATTATTATCATTGAACACATTGGTCCCAGACAAAAACACAGCACCGGCTGAAGAACTCAAGTCTGCGCCATTGGAACCATTATTACTTGCGGTTATGTTTTCAGCATCAATATCTCCAACGACATCCACAAACAATCCGCTTTCAAAATTATCGTCAAAAAAATTTATCCCGGTCACAGAAACATTCCCCGTTGAAGAATTCAAATCTGCCCCTCCGCCAGAAACGCCCCCAGATCCATTGCCGCTTGCGGTTACGCTAATAATGTCAATATCGCCAAGTGCATCCACAACCAATCCCGTTACATCATTATCCACAAATATATTGCTGCCTGACAGAAAAACACTACCACCAGATGAATTCAAATCTGCTCCGCCGGCGCCATTATCGCTTGCGGTTATGTTTTCAGCATCAATATCTGCAAAAGCATCAACAAACAAACCAGTCAGAGTATTATCTTCAAAGACCAATGTGCCTATTAAATTAACGCCCCCGGCTGATGAAGCTAATTCGGCGCCACTACCGCCATTACCACTGGCGGTCACATTCTCCACATCAACATCACCTGTGGCCTCCACATAAAGCCCTGCATCAAAATTATCTTCAAAAGTATTTACCCCAGACAAGGTGACACTACCAGACATTGAATACAACTCTGCCCCATTGCCAGCAATGCCGCCTGCCCCATTGCCATCAGCGCTTAAATTTTCTACATCGATATCATCAGTTGCGCTTATATATAAACCAGTATCGTCATTATCATCAAAAATATTTACACCAGTAAGGGTTACGCTCCCTAATGAAGTCAGTTCTGCACCATTGCCGGAATTATTAATGGAAGACACCTCATCCAGAGCAATATCACCAGAGGTTTCAATTTCCAAACCAGTTGAATTGGTCCCGTCAATTACAATTTGATTAATCGTGACTGGCCCGCCCCAATTAACAATGGAAACGGGAACAGAAAAAACAGAGGAGCCAGAGATATTACTTCCAATCGTAGAGGTGCCATCCCAACCGCCCTGTAAAGTTAATGAATAATTACTCCATGTTGAAAAATTCAGGCTTGTACCATCAATTGAAATATCCGATGATGAAGCATCGTTGCCACCCATTATCCAAATTGTGCCATCTTCAGCAGGCTGGGGAATTACGCCGTTATCTATATCGTCAATTAATGAAAATAAATCCAAGTATGTGGTTGTGCAATTTCCTACACCAGGAATAGGCGGATCACCGTCTGGACACCATATCGGATCACCAACAACAAAAGTATTTGCTGCCTCCAAAGTAGCCATAGGCTCAATCTGATCATCCACCATAATAATCACGGTGATGTCTGCCGGAAGTTGGTCCAATACCTCAGGCAATGTCGTCGGGATTTCTTGCACAATTGGATCCAAAGTTGCAACCGGCTCCACCGTGGGAGGTATAACAGGCTCTTCAGTTGCCGTTGGCGGCGTAGAATCATCTGCAATTGCTGTTGCAGTAAAAAATAAAGATAATATCAATGAAATGGTTGTTGCCATAAACAATAGATTAAAAAATTTGTGACTTTTCATAAACTCTCCATTAAAAATATAACAAGAATACAATATAATACTGAATTTGAAAATTGACAATCAACTATTCGGGGGTAAAATCCGCAATCTTTGTGAAATTGAATACTAGCCAGATTTAAGGTTAAACTACAATCCTTGTTCCTTTTCAAAGGAATAATTCTATAATGGTACTGCCGAACCACGCAACAGTCTTGACGTAATAACAAGAATCGAATAACCTTTTAATATACGCAAGCATTCCCACTGCTAAATATAAGCCACGCCCAAAAACATCAGGATTTTAATACTCTTGATACTTAATAAGTTTCAACTCTACTTACAGGTGCTATTTATACGATGGTAAAAAAAACATCAATTCAACATATTCAAAGCTTAAAAGAATTCGAGGGGTTGAAACAAGACTGGGAGCATCTACTTGACCAGTATAAAAATGAAACTATATTCCTTACCTGGGAATGGCTGTACGCCTGGTGGAAACATAATCAAGAAGGTAAAAGGTTATGGCTGCTAACCGCCCGGCAGGATAATAATCTGGTCGGAATAGCTCCATTAATGCTCTCATCCCAAAAAAAACACGGGATGTCTTTCCGCCTGCTGCAAACACTGGGAACACCCAATACAGATCAGAGTGATTTTATTGCGCTAAATAATGACCCTGAAATTGTCATGCAGTTTTGTAATTATATTCTTACTCAAAAAAACGCATGGGATGCAATTGAGCTGAATGAGCATAAAGATGAGGATGCAACCACCCATATTATTACCAACGCACTGGTAAATCACAAACTAATCACAAAAATCAACACAAACCTTCACCATCATGTAGCGATTACAGAATCCTGGGAAGCCTACTTAAAATCCCTGTCAAAAAACATGCGGCGCGACATGGAAAAATGCATACGGCACACAAAAGAAAAACAGTCGGTCAACTTAAAGTGTTTTCGCGGCCCCAATGTTAAATGGGAGCATTTTGAAACATTTTTTGAGATCAACAAAAATGGACATTTCCCGGAAAAATATAAATCAGAAACCGAACGCGCCTTCCACCGCGAATTATTTGAGATAATGCATACAAAAAACTGGATCGAGGTTGTACTGCTTTATTTCGATGATGTCCCCGTTGCCTATGAATACGGATTCAATCTCAATGGACGATTCGAGGACTGGAGAACTGGGTACGATACAAATTATTCAGACCAGGCTGTCGGCAAACTTCTGCTTATTCTATTAATGAGAGATCTATTTGAAAACGGCTACAATGATTTTGACTTTCTCCGTGGTGAGTACGAACACAAGGACCGCTGGAGGCCCTCAAGCCGCAAATTTCTCAACATTGTTGCAGTGCGTCCAAACCACCTTCAGGCGCGCATTGCATTAATAATACTTCCCAAAATATGGCATTGGGTAAAAAAACACATCCAACACAAACAAGGCAGCTAACGTTATAACAATGAGCAAACTTATCATCAAAAACATACAAGACGCTGAAACATTTAAGAGCATTCAAAAAAACTGGGACCAACTTCTTGCTGATAGCCCCACTAAAAGTGTATTTCTAACATGGGAGTGGTTATACAGTTGGTGGAAAGTAAACGGCAACAATAAAGAACTGTGGCTCATAACCGCCTGGCGCGGCGATGAAATCGTTGGTATTGCACCTTTGATGCGGGAAACCAGAAAAAAATTCGGGTTGTCACTACACGCCATCGTCAACCTGGGAACACCTCAAAATGACGTGGGGGGGTTTTTATTTAACCCGAAAGATGTTGATGTACCGCATTCCCTCTTTAACTATTTGGATCAAAATAAAGATAAATGGGATATCGTTGAGTTGAACGAATTCGCATCGAATGGACCTGAGCATAATCTATTAGAAAATCTGTCTCTAAATAACCGCCTCTTATGGCGTGAAGAAAAAAACTCGCACTACTTTATTACCCTTGAAAATAACTGGGAAAAATTTAGTGAGCGACTTGCGAGAAAATTTCGATATAATCTACGGCGCGCATTAAGACTGGCTGAAGAAATTGGAAAAGTTGAAATCGAGCACTTTTCTGGAAATACCGCAACCTGGGAGGCTTTCCAGACTGTTATTGAGATTAACCGTCATGCAAACTATCCGCGCTTATACAACTCCCCATCAGAACAGATGCTGATCAAGGAATTAATCGAACAAACGACATCAGGTCAAAGCTGGCTCGATATCTATATTCTTTCCGTCAACAATAAACCTGTCGCCTATGAATACGGTTTTGTATACGAGAAACGGTTTGAAGATTGGAGGTCAGGGTTTGACACAAGATTCCCGACCAATGTTTCAATCGGTAAAGTGCTTGCCATGCAAGTTGTTCAAAAATGCATTCAAGAGAATTACAACGAAATCGACTTTCTACGAGGCGACGAATCATACAAACAGGAGTGGATGCCCTCAGAAAGAAGTTTTAGCAATATCCGCCTATTTAACAATGGACGAATATTTGCCGTCTTTGCTTATTGGTGGCTTCAAAAAATCAAGCCCGCTTTAAAAAAGGGCAGGCTAAATATTAATGAAAAAAAAGATGAAATCAGGGATGAAAATAACGCAAACCCCTAATTCAAATCAAGAACTTGATGCGAAACTTCATTCATATTCAAACTTTGCATTCCATATCGTTTTTGTAATTCTTTAAATTTAACCAAAATTTTCTCTAGAAATAAAAAGTTGTCGGTTATATTGCTGCTAAAATCCTCGGGGTGCCACCAAAGGTGGAATATTTGACCCGACTGTGCGGCCTGCGTCATGGATGTCAAAATTCTTTTCAAACGTAATGGTTCAAGAATGCGAAACCGCCTCGAATAGGAACGCAGATATCTACTCGAAGGAAGATTCACAGGCAGCGATACTGCTTCGGGAAAGGGATAAGCATTCGTGCCTGAGATATTGACATACGCATCCATCAAACGCATAATACGGCGGAGCCATTGTCGATGCGCAGCCCTCTTCGATGTTCTGCGGAACCATACAGATTCATTACCACGAAAAGCCAGTATCCCGTTTTTAGCACAAACTTCCAGATATGGATCATCGTATTGATTTCTAGGAAATACAATACTTTTTAATTTCTGATTATACTTTTCTGCGGCTCGGATGGCTGCGTGAAGGTCGCTTTCGAAATCAGAGATCGACTGACCATCTTCCAGACAATAGTAATGAGAAAAAGTATGGGTAGCCAGTTCCTGATAGGGGGTGGATAGAATTTCATGTATCAGAGAAGGGGCATAACACAGCAAATCCTCATCTTTATTGAATTCTGTTTCATTCAACAAAGAATCGTAGGGAGACAGGGTTTTATTTGAATATCCAGGCAGGGATTTAGGCAAAGCCGAAAGCAATTCAGCCTTTGATTCAAAAAAAAGAAAACCAACAGTTGCCCATGTGGCATGAATATCATATTTCTTAAACATCTCCAGCAGCATGGGAACAACCTGCCGAGTTGGTAAAATTTTATTCCTGTTGCCAATCGACTCAAAGTCGCGTATTCCCCATGACAATTCAAAATCCAAGGAAATAACAAGAGCGCCTGATTTAGTAAGCATGACACCTCATTTTAATTAAATACTTTAACATAACATACCGAATGAAAACTAAGGAAGAACTACAAATTGGTCTGCACTTTCATCAACATTGCCCGAAGCGAGCAAATTCACCTCAATATTACCAACAAGATTATAGCCGTTCTGTTGTTCCCAAACTCCATCATTAGCAAAACGAACCGAATATTTCGGATTGTTTTGTAAACTAACATACGCATCAGGCATCCATAGTGCAAGTTTATATTCGCCCAGAGGAGCGTCTGCCGGTATTCGTAATCGGAAGTTAAATGATGAAACGGTATCCGGCGCCCAAAACCTTGGATCAACCGGCAGTAATGTTTGATAGCGCTCCGCTCCATCCAGAATTAAATACAACGGACGTGGGTTTTTCAAGTTTGAAAAACCACTATTATTTAATTCCACTTTCAAGTTTAGGATTCCTCCGGGAAGTACAATTTCATTTACCACCGTAGAAATTAATGAAAAACGGTATCCCAATTTGCTTTCCACTTCATCATAACAACCTTGTTCAGCCCAGGAATTGAGCACTTCCGGATACCATCCATCGCCAATCTCATCAAAGTGAAAAAACGCCAACTCGCGCAATGCTGTCGGACAATCACTTCGAGGCGGGTTATAAGCACAACTTTCGCCTCCGACAGGCACAAACCGAGTTGACAATGCCAAATATTCCACTTCTTCTTCATAACTATTAATGCCATCACGAGCATATGTGTTTTCATCATCATCACTGGCTAAAAAACAATCATTGTGAAATCCAACTCGCGCTTGATACGTACCATTAAAGGCATTCTGCGCAGATAAAGGTACTGGAAAGTTTTGGATAATATCCACAGGATAACGCAATAAAACCATCCGATCAGACGGAACGGCATCAAGCAGGGAAAATAGTACCTGCCGTTTTGCTTCAATATCATCGTCCAATCCATTCGTGGAGGTATGCCACTCTCCCCAAGCGCCGATGAAACCTGCCTCCAACCATACGATCACATCTGCATTTTTCCGAATCACAGGTGTAAGTTGTTGAATATGAAAGAGAATTTGCTCCAAATCAGCGTCGGGTTCTGGAAATGGATAGGGGCCATCGTTGTAGGAAAAACGCAGTATTACCTTTACCCCACCAGCACGTATCAATGAAAACCACTCATCCAAATCAGAAAGAAATACCTGAGGCAGCTCGTTTGCCACATACTCATCCAGCCGAATAGTAGCATACACAAGCGTTGTTCCATCCTCGTAATATTGAAAGTAATCCGAATCCTCCAAGTCCAATTCGGTCGAAAACCCACGCTCTGGATTTTGTATCAATTCACTTGACGGCAGGAAAACTTTTGTAACAAGCGGTGGCTCAGAAGAGTCAAAAGGAATAGTTGCCTCAGTCTGAGGCGCAACGGAAATAAGCGGTGTTGGAGTAAAAGAAACGTTACTCAAAGGAAGATGTTCATTATTAAAAGAACAGGACACAACCCCCAATATAAGTAAAAAATTAAGTAGTATTTTTTTCATTCGTACAACTCCACGCTCAACAAACGTTGAAAACAATAGATTTTATTGGAAATAACAGACTAGTACTATCCAGCGGATTCATTTCGAGCAATAGGTAATAAATAAATTGGGTGCATTTTAAAAAACGCACCCAATTTATTTGCTTTACACCACTGCCTTACTTTTATTACCTACCAATCATTTTTTATTGGGTGTCAACTTGCTTTTTCTATTGGTGTAAAGGGCAATCCCAATAACAACAAAAATCAAGAAAACAGTAACAACCAGCGCAATTGGCAATAATGCCGAGGCTGATGTGCGAGTACCTGTTGGAGTACTCGCAACATCTGTAGCAATAACATCTGAAGGAATAACGGCAGCCGGCAAAGAAGCAGGATCATTTTCATTCGCGAACAAACGCGTATCAATTGAAATGACCTGCTCATCTGTCACAACAGCAAAATTCCCGATTAATTTAGGACGGGCAGACTCGTCAAGTAAAGCATCCGCGGCCCAGGAAACTCCGAGGGGAGAATTCCCTAATACTGTAATAATTAGGTTTTCCGGGTTCCAGGGCGACGGCAATAGCTCCAAATATCCCGCCGGCATTTGAGGGTCAATTTGATAAACAACCTGTAATTCAGATTCTTGCGCAGTATCACTATCCGCTGGAAATGGAGCAGGCAACCTGTCATTAATCTCGTTCATAAATTTCATCTTGCTTGGAAAACCTATCACCAACAGATTGTAAATTGAGCGGGCAGCCTCTGGCACATCATCTGCATAAAAAACAGTGGGTGTAAAAATCACGCCATCTGAAGTTGCACCCAAATCGGCGGCAAGTTGAATGGCATAGCGCCAGGAATCAAAATTGTCTCTCTGTAACACAAAAGCAATCTGACTTAGTTCAGGCACCTGAACAAATGGGATTGGGTATCCGCCCAAATCAGGAACATCAATCGTGTTTACAGGAGCTGGCCCCAAAGGCAGGTATAAACGAGAGTCAGACCAAAGCGTAACGAATAGGCCGGCTTGATTTGGATCAGCACACTCTTCAAGCGGCTCAAGAACTGCGGTCACATCCAAAAAGTTTAATCCGGGTCGAACCGCAGAAGGCGGGACGGCAATCCGTACACGATTATTTGGTTTATTAGCGGTATCATCACTTAATCGAATGCTTCCAATCGGCTTGTCATTAAGTACAATAAACAAACCAGACCTGCTGTAATTCAAAAGCATACTATTACTTATGGAAACTTCAAAATAAGCTTCTGCAGTTACAGTTTGTCCTGTGGGAATATAAAACTGATAAGTTTCAGTATTCTCGCCGCGACCTTCAAATGTGGCGCTTTCATACCCTAAGCCGCCCAAGGTCTGGTCAACCGATGATTCGTTTATATAAACTCTGTCATTTACATCATCAATCAACGCAAGATTCGAAACATTATTTGGACGGATTACGCCGGTACTTAATGCCTGAGCAGCTTTTATCGTAGCCTGATCATTATTTCCAGAGACTACTAAAACAACCCGATCCGGACTCCACGGTGAGCTGATCATTTGCAAAACACCAGATTCTCCAGCGCTGGCAAATTGACCTTCATTCACCCCCAACGGTAGAAGAAGTTGATATAAGGCGGGCAAAGATCCGGCATTCCCCACCATAATTAAATGACTATCAGCCGAATTATCTGGAGTCAACCCACTGCTGGAAACAACATCAATAAGCATGGAATTACCCGACCGCGCTTGCAAACCAGCAGCAACAGTTACAGCAGCCTGTAATTCAGCGGCAGTGGGCTGATCAGGAATAACGATACGTGCAGAGTCAACAAAAATCGAGTCTTGATATAGAGGGCGGGGAAAATTCGCCAAATTTGTATCTGGCTGAACAATCTCATGAGGAATGGTAAATCGTGAGCTGGAATGAATCACAACATCCATTTTTTGATCGATCAAACAAGCCTGGCTACTACTCAACAAAAAGGCCAATTCAACACGGCCATCCTCGCGAAGAGGGCGCAACACATCCAACGGAATAGAGATCACTTGCGTGACAGCGCCGGATTGATTTAATGGCAAAACAGCAACGGGTATGCCATTTATTGTGACGGTTAAAGTTCCACCGTATATGGAGCCGGCTTCAGCCTGCGTGGTTGAGTTTTGTATCGCAACCGTCATATTTAATTCAAGTTGGGCACCCTCCAGTAACTTCCAGTTTGCTGGCAATCCAAACAGTAAGGTTTCGGTTGCAAAAGGTCCGAACATACGTAATTCTTCCTCACGTAATTGAACAAACGTAAAAGAAGTTTCATCAGCTACAGGCATTACCACAGGATTTGCCTGAATACCCCGGGCAGACCCTATGGTGTTGGGCAACAACAACAGACAAACGCTAAAGATAATAAGAGATAATATTGATTTTTTCATTTTTTAAATTCCTTTCCGACATCAAATAATTAGCTACTGGACAAAAAACTTATTTCAGAACAGTTGCCTTTTGCATGTAGATTTTCTCAAGCGAAAGCAACATGGTTTCCATTGTGAACACTTCATCAATCTGTTTTTCAGCAGCACGACAGAGTGCCTCGGCCTGCTCAGTATCTTCAAGAATTTCGTTTATTGCATCAACCATTGCCTGAATATTTCCCTGCGGAACGAGTTTGCCGTTTCTGCCGGTCTCAATCAATTCACTTGTACCCAAGTTACTCGTCGCCACCACAGGAACTCCAGAGGCAAAAGCCTCCAAAATCACGTAAGGATACGCTTCCCATTGAGAAAGTAAAACAAAACAGTCAAAAATTCGATAAAGCGCAGGTACATCCGAGCGTTGTCCAAGCCAGTGAATTCGGTCATCCAAGCCCAGTTCGAAGGATAACTTTTTAGCCTCCAATTCCAGCGGACCAGATCCAGCCCAGACAAAATGAACATTGGGTCTGATTTTATTTATACCAGCAGCCACCAATACAAAATCCAATGGCAATTTTGGAACCGCCAGACGACCCACTGTTCCAATTACCGGTGAATCAGCCGGAATATTAATGGTTTTCTTAATTCCGGAAATATCAATATCATTTCGAAAAGGACGCGCATCAATACCAGTGTGAATAACTGCGTACTTTTCGGGGGTACCAACCCCATATCTTAAAGCCAGGTCACGCTCATGTTGTGCGACAGCGACAATCTTTTCTGTGAAAATCGCCGCGAATTTTTCAAACAACGCAACCACCCAGGCTAAAATCCCGGGGGTGCCCTCGTGGAAAGCAAAGTTATGCGGCGAATAAATCACTGGAATACCAGTGCCAATGGCGGCCATCCGGATCAAAAATCCGGGTTTTGACGCATGTGCATGAATGATGTCATATTTTTCATGCCTGATATGAGAAGCTAATTTCAAGTAAACCCAAGCATCTGTTAATGGATTTACTTTATAACGATTCATTGCCAGATGAAAAGCTTTAACGCCATACTTTTGAGTTAATTCAGCTGCAAATTCTTTTCCATTTTCAGACAGGCACACTACCGTAATGATAAACAAATCCCGATTTAATCCACTTACCAAAGACTTAACGTACGTAGCAACACCGCCGGTAGATTTTGAAACAATTAATAAACGAATTTTCTGTAGCATACTTAATTACCTGCTTCCGATATTTCGGAGAAATCAGGGGTATCAAATCCTCTGGCTTGCAGAAGTTCAACATACAAAGAGGAAATTTTATCGATCATGGCGTTCAGACTATATTTCTTTATGACCCTCTCCTGCCCGGATTGACCCATACTTTGGCGCAGTGCCGGATTCTGAATCAATTTCAAACAAGCCTGTGCCAAATCTGCAGGATTTTTTTGAGGTACGAGAAGCGCTGTCTCATTGGGAAGAACTACACCGACAACACCATCCACTGAAGTGGAGACAACCGCCCGTGCAGCTGCCATCCCCTCCAACAGAATTACCGGCAACCCTTCCCATAGTGAAGAAAGCACCAGTACATCCAAGGCCGCCAAGATCGCGGGGATATCTTTTCTCATCCCGGTAAAAATCAATGAAGGAAATAAACCCAGGCTCTTTGACTGTATTTCCAACTCTGATTGCAAGGGGCCATCCCCAACTACAAGAAAACGTGCGTTTGGCTGCTCTCGAAGCACTTCAACTGCGGCTAATAAGAATGTCGGTATATCTTTCTGAGGTTTCAATCTACCGATGATACCCAGCAAAGGCGCATCAGGCATAATGTCCAACTCTGCCCGAATACTTTTTGCCTTATCCTCATGCCCGGTAAACGCGGCAACATCAACTCCGTTTTCTATAACCACTATTTTTTGCGGTGGAACTCTGGTTTTCCTAAGATGAAATTCCCGTACTTCTGAAGAAACAGCGATAAGCCGGTCAGCCCAATACGCCGTGGCACCATAAAGACGACCGAGAAACCAGTTATTTGCCCATACATCATTGTTGTGTAAAGTTGATATGACTACCGGCACACCTGCCAAACGCGCAGCCAACCGTCCGTGAAAATCACTTTTAAACAAGTGAGTGTGTACAATTTCGGGCGGATCGCTTCGCATTAGTTTCACCATACGAAACATAAACACAGGATCGACCAAGCCCATTCGTGGAATATGCTTTAAGGTCAATCCTTTATCTGCCAACTCTTGAACAAACGGGCCGGGAGTACTATATCCAACCGTGATGCGATACCCGCGCCTTTCAAGCCCGGACGCCAAATCTCGCAGCAAGGTTTCTGCACCGCCAAAAGTCAAACCATCAATTAAGTGAAGAGCATGAATCTTTTTCATAGGAAATAATTTAATAATCTATAAGCAGCTATTTTTTTATTTGTCCAATAATTGAACATACAAAGACTCATACTGAGCGCCTACCACATTAAAATCGTAAACATCCAATATTCGCTGTTTTGCAAGTTCACCAAGCTGAAGGCGTTGTCGTTCGTTTTCAGCTAACTCAATCAATGTTTTTGACCAGGCCTGCACATCAAGCGCGGGGGCCATTCTGCCATACTTACCTTTATCTAAAACTTCATTATTGCCACCCACTGGAGTCGCCACACAAGCCAGCCCGGAGGCCATAGCTTCAAGGAGTGCATTAGATATACCTTCGGTAATAGAAGGCAAAACAAATATATCCGCGGCCCGTAAATAAGGTTGTACATCCTTTTGATTGCCGGCAAAAGTAACCTGCCCTTTCATATTCTCAGCAATATCTTGCAAGAGCAGTCTTTCGGGACCGTCTCCAACAATCAACATATGCAATGAAGGGCAGGAGATTTGTGCAATCTTTAATGCTTCCAACGCTGTCGGCAAGGACTTGACCGGATCAAGCCGTCCAACAAAAAGTAGAACCGTTTTACCGGTCAGTCCCAATGATTCCTTTGCCGCAGCTTTTGATGTCTTATCAAAAACATAAGCACTTGAATCGATGCCATTATTAAAAAGCACGACACGGTCCAAGGGTATGCCAACACTGAGGGCTTCGTCGCGCATAATATCAGTGAGCACAACAACCACATCAGCCCAACGACGAATCGCAGCCAAACGCAAACGTCCTCTCCAGGTTTTACGGGAAACATTCACGTCGCCGATGGAATTGCTGCCGCCAAGTTTAACAATGACACGTTTACCCAACAAACGCCCCATAAGAACGGCAACAAATGCCGGGCCAAAAGCCAGGTGGGCATGTAAAATTTGATATTGACGGCGCATTTGGTACAGAGTTATTAATGCGAACAACATAAAAGTAAGGGTGCGGATTTTTCCCGACCCTATGGTTCGCGGACGAATGATCTGAAATCCTTGACGCATTTCATTTGCAGCCAACCCAGGCGCCCGACGTGTAAGTACCCAGGTGGGCCATCCATGTCCAGCCATATAAATGGCAAGACGCTCCGCCTGTGTCTCCGCTCCACCAACTGGAAGAGGTGGAAATTCATTTACCAGCATCATTACGCCATTCACAGGTTAATTTCTCCCCAAGGCATCACGTAATCTATCCACGATGGATAAAATGATCTCGCGCTGAAAAATCCACAAACTGGCGATATAAACCAGTCCACCAACAGCTACATTTACAATCAATAAAAGCCATGGTTGTAGAAAAGCCTGAGTCTGACTCATCACCAACATAACGGCAATTGCCATAAGAGAACCCGATAATACAGCAGGACGCAACGCACTCCCAATCTCAATCATAGACAAACCAATCAACCGTGTTGCAATATAAAAATTCAGCAAAGCGCTTAAGAATGCGATTAATGCATGCATCCAACTTACCATGACAATGGACTGCGCTGACAGCACGGCCCATGATAAAGCAGGGAAAAGCATAGCAAGACGGGCCAGCCCCACCCACGTAAGAATTTGCGGGCGACCTTCAGCCCAATACACGCTGCTTGTATTGTGAACAACCGAAAGGAGCATTGCATATATCGCGATTCCACGTACAACTGGTACGGCATCAATCCATTTCTCTGTAAAAAATGTGATGATAAATGGCTCAGCAACAAGAGCCAGCCCCAAACCCATTGGGATCGTCATTAAAGAGATATAACGTGTTGCAAGAAAAAAAGCCCGTGACATATTGCCAGTTTGTTCACGCATTTGCGCATATATTGGGAACAACACATTACTCAAAGTACGGGCAAATTCAAGAATCAATAAATCAGGCATACGAAAAGCAAGAGTATAAACGCCAAGTTTCTCAGAGCCCAAATAACGGCCCACTAGTAAATAGTCTAGATTCATAAGAATAACCGCCAGCAGCTCTCCGGCTATAAAAACGACCCCATATTTTAGGAGAGCGTACCCCATCTTAAAATCAAGGATTAAGGAGGGACGCCAGGGAGTAACCACCCAGTAGGAGATTGAAGAAATCAATGTGCCAATTAATTGTCCCCAGATCAAACTCCAGGGGCCAAATCCAGCCAAAGCGAATCCAATAGACGTCAACCCTTTGGCCAGAGATTTAACAAATGAAGGAATAAAGCTACGCTTAAAGGATAATCTTTTAAGTAAAACTGCTTCATGCATATATCCCAAAGCAAGGAAAGGGAAAGTTAACGAAAGAACACGCGTTATCTCCACCACACGCTCATCTCTGAAATAAATTGCTATGGCTGGAGCAAAAATCCAGGTTAAGCCGAAAAACAGAAAGCTTGTAATTTGATTAATCCAAAAGCCGCTGGAAATTCGTTTTTGATCGTCGGGAAAATAAATGATTGCAGCCGTCACACCAAGGTCACTAATCCCCTCAAGGAATGCGATAACCGTAACGGCGTATCCAACAAGGCCAAAATCATCCTTGGTTAATAATCGAGCGAGCACAACTGTGCTGATGAAAACCATAAATTTCCCGGTAAACAAAGCAACATAGCGCCAGGCTGTGCCACGGATTGCCACCTTGGAAATATCGGCGTTTTGAAGTTCTCCGCTCAACTGGAAAACTCCATGGAATTTCCAGATTCTTCATCTGGCTTCATAATATTTGTCGCAATTTGCGCGGCTGAAATACAAATGGCAATCAACATCCAGAACACATTGGTATACGCATTATTCTTGTAAATCGACATAAACATATATCCTGCAAGAGAAGCGAAAAGAGCTGATGTGATATACATCTCATCCCGCATCCCCAATAATTTAAAGTCTCTCTGCGCTTTCAAGAGCTTCATAAATATGGAAACCACCAATAAAAGAAATACACTGGTGCCAATCACACCCTGCTCTGCTAATAATTGAAGATACAAACTCGCTGGTTCGCGCTCTTCACGACGAGGATCAAGACCAATCTCACGCGAATATTTCTGATAGTTTTCTCCGTAGTTACTCAAGCCAACTCCAAAGATCGGATAATCTGAAAACATCATCATCGCCGCAATGTTTTCACTCGTACGTCCTCTAAAGGACTCATCAGCCACCACTGCAGTATCTTCTTTAAATGGATTCAATTCTGTTAAAGTTAGTATCCTCTCGGCAAAATTTCCCGGCAAAAACTGGATCACGACAAGACTAAAAACGGATATAACCAGCATTGCAGAAAAATTTGGGCGATTAAATAGAAAATAAACAAAAATAGTGAATATTAAATTAGCAAAACCGCCGCGAGAATCAGTAAAGATTAAAGCCAACGCGCAAAGTAACGCCCCCGCGCCTGCTACAAGACGTAATATTATTTTTGATTCATGCCAGGTTCGATCCAAAGCAACAATAAATATGATTGCCAATACTTGGGCATAAGGGTTTGGAGTAAGATAGGGTCCAGTGATTCTAGGGCGGCCCACATATCCAGAAAATTCATTTCCGCCAAACCCCCAATATTCATTGCTAAATGTACCGGTCAAATTCTGATACACGCTAATGGAGGCCATCAAAATCCCTGCAAAAATGACCGCCCAAATTGCGTTTCTCAGCGACGAAGATTCCTTAATTATATAAATTGCCAGTGAAGAAATCAAAATATTCTGCGCAAGATCAATCAATTCCGTTATTGCCGGCTCCATGTTCTGCGCAGCCACGACTGAAACCATTAAAAACACAACATAAACTACAAGAATAAAGCTGTTACGAAGCCAGTTAACGGAACGTTCGTTGAACAAGAGCATCCGAATTACGATAACCATTATTAAGAAACCCACCAAAGGTTGTCCAGGGCCTGGCAACCCAAGAAATTCAGTAAAGGCTCTTTGGACTTGCGCAAAAATTACAATAATAAGAGCCATCAAACCGAGGCTTGGATTGGAAACCGTACTAAACGCCATTGCCAAAGCCGGTATCGTAACCAGTGTTAGCCAGCCAAACTGCCCTACGGCAATTGAAATCAAAATGCCAAGAACCGACGCAATAACCACAGACATCAGTGACGCCTTGTTGATGTCCAATAGGGATGATTTTTGCATCGGTATGGAATTTACTGTTTTGTCATTCGTAATCATTAATTATTAAATCCAATGGAAACCAATTGTATTTATAAGTATCAAAAATGCTGGAATTAATTAACGTCGTCTTTCTGAACCCAAAACGGACTACGCATTTCCCAAACATACACAGGATTTAATTCATCACGTTTGGACTGATCAAGCGCTCCGATGGTTTTTTCAATCAACTCCTGTGCAGTAATTCCGTTACTGTATTCCCCACCACCGACATGGGGATCCAGGTTAATTTTCACATCATATTGATGTAAGTCTACAGGGACCAAAAGTGATTGATAAATTCGTTTAAATATTCGGCTTGCAGATTCGGCGGAAGTCATGGGAAGCATTACAATGAAACTGTTGTCATTCCACCTGCCGATATTATCGTTACCACGCAATTCCTTTCGTAAGGTATCGGTAACGCTGCCAAGCACCCGCAAAACTCCCTGAGCAGGAAGCGTACCTGTAAAATCTGACATTCCATTTAATTCGATAATACCAATCGAAAGCACATCTGATGAATTTTTTGAGACTTCATCTTCCAACAAACGCGTAAAGTATCGATTGTTATATACGCCCGTGTCGGCATCCATCTGCAAACGCTGACGATAAGCCTCAAGAGGAACTCGAATTTGTTCACTTAATATTGCCAAAACCGCCCCCCCCGCCAAGCCCAACAATAGCGACAACCCTGCATCCCGAAGCGGACTTGGACTATAAGGAGCAACAGGTTGTGCCGCTTCATCCAAAAAGTTAAGTTCATAAATTCTATTAATACTACGGGTAAACAAAATAGTCTGATAGCCTATTGCATTCGCCAAATCAGCCACCAATTGCGGGTCGGTTCCGGATACGTTTAACTCCAAAACACTGGACTCAGGAAGGACAACTGCATCAATGGTGTAATCCTTGGGCACGAAATTCTTAACACCTAGATAGCTCAACGAATCCACTAATATTCTCTGACTACCCATAACTTCCGTGTACGTTGCGACAACAGAGGGCAAATCCAGTGTCTCCAGCCCGGCAATTACAGTTTCCGGGCTGCCTTCACTTGTCAATAAAGACCCTGGTGTAATAATAAATCTTGCTGTCGTTTTATATCTAGGAATTGCCAGATATGAAGCAGTCAACGACGCAAGCAAGGAAACAAGCGCAACAAGAAGAACAAGCCACCACCCCCGTTGTAACATCCGAAAATAAAGTTTAAGTTCCATATAAATTATCCTTTCTGCTTTTTGATAACTTTCAAAAAATAAATCAAACAATCTCGAAAAACACAGACCTTGCATTTTTGCAAAGAAATAATATTATACCCGTAAGGATAATAAATTTTACTTAATGCTAGTACCAATGGGATACCCTCTTAAATTCTCGGCTCTATATCGGTAATCACTACAAAAATAGATGATGTTGCACTCCCCCCTAAAAACCCGAAACTCGTAATACGCTAATGAGCGCCTCTTTGCTTAAATACCGCAGTAACCGTATGAAAGAGAATGTTTATATCAAACCAAATGCCAGCCCGTTCGATATAGGCTATATCAAGGCGTAAACGATCATCAAACTCAAGTTGTGCGCGGCCAATGATCTGCCACAAGCCGGTCAAACCTGGCGCAACATCCAATCTTTCGGTATGCCACAGCTTGTAGGTCTCTGCTCCAAAAGAAGTTGGACGCGGTCCCACAAGACTCATATCGCCTTTTAAGACATTGAACAACTGGGGCAGCTCATCCAAACTTGTCTTTCGCAAGATCCTGCCTACTTTGGTGATGCGCGGATCATTGGTAATTTTAAAATCCGGCCACTGCAGCTCGTTCAAATGAGCATATGTTTCTTTCAGCGCCTCAGCATTCGGAACCATTGAGCGGAATTTATACATGCTAAAACGCTTGCCGCCTTTCCCGGTTCGTAATTGTGTAAACATTGCAGGGGCTCCGGGAGAGGTGATGGTAATAATTACCGCAATGACACAAATAACAGGAAGCCAAAAAGGAGCACTCAAAAGGACCAGAGCAAGGTCAATCGTCCGCTTAAAGAAGAAATAAGCACGCCCCGTAATGATGCGTTTCTTTGGATCAAAGGAATTAATCCATGCATTCTGATCGATAGGAGTTAGTGTCATACTTGTCATTTTATAGCTTTCTCAGTGGCATCAATGGATCTTTGGGGTATCAACGATTGCTTTGAACGGTCTCGCGCCAAATGTAACAAGTCTTCAAAAGTTAATGCTTCATCAGGAAAGGATGCCACGCCGCAATTGACATGCAGTCCTGCGCGCTCTTCAACAATTTTACAAATGCGTTCAGCCAAAAAAATAGCGCTTTCCAAATCAGTTTCTGGGCATAAAATAACAAACCGACCTACATGATCCCGAATAAGCAAATCGGTCTGACGAACCGCCTCACCAATTGACTGCCCAATACGTGCATTGGAAAGCCGGGATAATACATCGTGCTGCAAACTTTTCAACATCTCCCGTACAACTTCTTCATCTTTGGGATAGGCATGAACCACCAGCAAGGATAATGGCCGATGATAGCGCCTGCTTCGGGCAAATTCAATTTTCAACTGTTCTGAAGCAGATTCCATTTCAAGAGCACGATGAGGGAATGTCCCTTGAGCAAGAGCATCCATCAGCGATTCAGAACTTTCAATTCCAACAGCCAATTGATATGAAAGCCACACTCCAACTTCGAGTATTACAATTTCCAAAATAATTACTTCCATATCCAGTGTGGCTGTTAGTTCACGGTCAATGATCTGAAAAAGAGCAAAATAAATTGCGCCCCAGAAAAACATGGGAACAAAAACGGAAACCTTGTGCAGAGAGGGAACGAAAATCATTACCGGCACAATAATGATGGCGGTAAGATAAAAATATGCCGCAAAGTTAATAATTGGCGTATTGGAACGATCCAACTGACCAAGTACCAGCACAAGCAGCAAATAAAATGCAATCCAGAAAAATGATCTCTTAAGATTTGTCACGTTAGCACCTAAAAAATTACATATCAATTACATATCAAAATCAATGAACCGATTTTAACATAGAAATACGACAAATAAAATCGCATTCACGCTCCTTTATATATAAGTTGCTTTTTTTTACAAAAACAGGTCGTCAACTGAGTAAGAATAAACGCTAAAAATCTATCTGTATACGAAAGGAAATAAAATGGACCAAAAACCGGAACTTTTCAACTTACAACCTTCTGTCATTACCATTTATAGCACTGCTTGGTGCCCTGACTGTAAACGGGCAAAAAAATTCTTTGGAGAGCATCGCGTACAATATATAAACATTGATATTGAAGAGATTCCAGAAGGGGTGACTTTTGTGGAAAATCTTAACAACGGGATGCGGGTTATTCCTACAATTATCTTCCCTGATGGCGAAATTCTTGTAGAGCCATCCAATTCCCAGCTTGCTGAAAAACTTGGACTAAAGGCCGAAGCAAGCAAAGAATACTATGATGTCATCATTATTGGTAGTGGCCCATCAGGACTAACGGCTGCGTTATATCTGGCGCGTGAGGGAATGGACACTCTGGTTATTGAAAAATCAGGAATTGGCGGCCAGGCTGGTATAACGCAAACCTTGGATAACTTTCCGGGTTTTGATGAGGGCATCTCAGGAGCAGATTTTGCAGAGCGTTTGAGCAGGCAGGCGCGCAAATTTGGAGTGGAACTCCTGCAAGCACAGGAAGTAACCGAGATCAAAAGGGATGGGCAATACCATATTGTGCAGACCAGTTCAGGCAGACGTTATCACAGCAAGGCTATTCTGCTTACTTCTGGCGCACGTTATCGCCGTATGGATATTCCCGGTGAAGATGAGTTGATTGGCATAAACGTCCATTTTTGCGCTACTTGTGACGGTGCTTTCTACAAGGGGAAGAAAGTATTGGTGGTCGGCGGAGGGAATAGCGGCTTCGAGGAAGGTCTTTTCTTAACCAGATTTGCCGCGCAGGTTGATATTATCGTAAACTCACAGGAACCAAAAGCAAGCAGAATATTACAGAACAAAGTGGCTGAGAAGGAAAATATGCGTGTCCTGCTTAACCACAACATCAAGGAGCTGCGTGGAAAAAACAAACTTGAGTCTGTCGTTGTTGAAGACAAAAATAAAAACGAAAGCAAAGAACTCAATTATGACGGCGTGTTTGTATTTATCGGGCTAACCCCTAACAATGACCTGCTAAAAGGAACCGCCAATCTCGATCAATGGGGTTTTGTTAAAACAGAGTATATGATGACCAGCGTTCCCGGCATTTTCGCTGCTGGCGACGTACGCGCCGGCTCCACAAAACAAGCCGCCTCCGCTGCGGGCGAGGGCGCCTCAGCCGCGCTCGCTATTCGAGAATATTTAAAAACAATCGGCGAATAAAAGTAAATTACAATAATGTTTCGACTAAAAAAACGAGGAGAATAATATCTTGACTGATCTATACACCACACAACCATCACAGATTGTGATGTATGCAACCGAATATTGTCCTGATTGCCACAGGGCAAAGGCATTCTTTGACACGAATGGGATTCAATACCTGCGCGTCGGGCTGGAAGGCAACGATAAAGCAACTGAATTCGTAGTCACTGTAAACAAAGGAAATAAAAGCGTTCCAACCATCATCTTCCCTGATGGTGACGTGCTTGTTGAACCAAGCTGGGAAGAACTTCGGGCAAAAACATCCAACACATAAAAATCTACACTGTGTAAAACACAATCAAAAGCAGAGATATTCTTCAAGTGAGATTTATCTCTGCTTTTGATTTAAGCAATTTAATATGTATAATAAAAGTATGAAGAAAACATCTGCTTTCCTTATCCTTATATTTTTTCTAACTGCGTGTGATGCATGGGGTGTCTCTCCACAGCCATTCCCGGTGTGGACTCCCATTCCATCACGGACGCCGGGCATTATTACAGCCACACCCATGATTATCACGCCCACACTTTCCACCGAAATAGTACCAGGTGTAACGGTCCTTTCGCCGAGCACTCCCACAAATACCGAAATCCCATCCCCCACCTTAACAAGTACGCCGATCACCCCAACTGAAAAGCCAACTCTTGCATTGGTACAGTCTGTGACTGTGGATATTCTTGGTTGTAACACCAGTCTGGACATTAGCCACGGCATGGGTGAAGTGACAAACGCCTACGTCACTGTGAAAAACACAGGAACGGCGGATCTGCCGAATAATTGCGCTCTATTGCGCGCAATCGATGAAGATCGTGAACATCCCGACAAGCAGGTTTGTGTCACAAATTTACCTGCACAAAATCAAGTGACCTTGAAATTAACTGTTGACTCTGTGTATCAACAAAATACCATTATTCAAGTGGACATTTCTTCAAACGAAGTTGTCTTATTGCGCGTGGATAAACCATCCTGCACGGATATAGGTTTATTTGGCGGCGCTCCTTCAGATCTGGGTGTAATTAAACCAATTCAGCCTTAATGCTTCACTTTCATTAATTATTTTGCCAGAGGCAGTGTAAATATAAAGACACTGCCTTTTTCTTTACCTGCACTCCTGGCCCAAATTCTGCCGCCATGTGACTCGACAAGATGCTTCGCAATCGTCAAACCAATTCCTGAGCCGCCGCGCGCGCGGGAACGGGATTTATCCACACGGTAAAAACGATCAAAGATGCGCGCAAGATGTTCCGGAGGGATGCCATCGCCAGTGTCAGCGACGGAAATAAGTGCTTCATTTTTGTCACGTTCAATCGAAATGGTCACAGTTCCATGCTCTGGTGTGTATTGCAAGGCATTACCGATCAAATTAGTAAGCACCTGAAGAATGCGCCCTTCATCAGCCAGAACATGTATGGGATCACGCGGCAGGCTCAAAGTCAGTTTGACACGCTTTTCATCAAATTGATATTTTAATCGCTTCGTCACCGTCTGAATTAAGGAAGCCGAATCCACAGGGTGGATATCCAATTGAGTAGATCGGGATTCAACACGACTCAACTCCTGCAAGTCATCAACCAGACGGCTCAAACGTCCGGCTTCAGAATGAATCTGTTGATATGTTTCTGTAGATGCGGGGAGCACGCCATCCATCAATGCTTCAGCAGTACCTTTGATCGCGGTCAGCGGCGTGCGAAGTTCATGCGCCACATCTCCGATCAATTGGCGGCGCATGGATTCAACCTGTTCGAGCTGCTCTGCCATTTGATTAAAACTTCCCGCAAGTTGATTGAGCTCATCATTGCCGCGCAGTTCAACCCGCTCATCATAATGACCTTCTGCAATTCTCCGGCTGGCGCTGGTCATCACGGAAACAGGCCCAAGAATATTTTTACTAAAAATAAAACTGACCAGCAATGCCACCAGTGAAGCCGCAGCCACTGATATCAACAACGACTCATTAAATGATTGTTGGAAATTTTGATAAAAATCAGACATCATGCCGCCCGCGCCCAACCCCTGCCCCTGCCCATGTCCCTGCCCTGTGCCCAACTGTTGTTCCATGAATAAAAGATGGCGCGCAAACGCGCGCGGCGTGGTGATCTTGGTGATGATGCCGATCACAGCCATGCCGACCACGATCACAACAAAATATGAAAGAAATAATTTAATGCCCAAATGAGAACGGATAATTTTCATGGCTCACCAACTTTTATAAAGGTTCATCATCAAAGCGATATCCCACACCGCGCACAGTTACAATAAAATCGGGGTT
Organism: Candidatus Villigracilis proximus; assembly: GCA_016715195.1. Classification (GTDB taxonomy): domain Bacteria; phylum Chloroflexota; class Anaerolineae; order Anaerolineales; family Villigracilaceae; genus Villigracilis; species Villigracilis proximus. The sequence goes on along the minus strand of JADKBB010000002.1, from coordinate 107,186 downwards.
GCCCAATTTTTGACGAACATGCCCAAGGTGAACATCCACTACACGCATCTCGCCAAAATAAGAGCCGCCCCAAACACGCTCCAATAATTGTTCACGAGTGAGCACGCGCCCGCGATTTTCAGCAAGCACACGCAAAAGATCGAATTCACTGGTCGTGAGATCAATGAGTTGATCATCCACTGCCACCTGACGCGCATCCAGATCCATTCGCATGTGACGGAAGACCAGCACGCTTCCTTCTGCGCCCGAGCCTGATCCTGTTTGAATACGCCTCAACGCCGCTTTGACTCTCGCCACCAACTCACGCGGACTAAACGGCTTGGTCACATAATCATCTGCGCCAACTGAAAGCCCTACGATCTTATCTGTCTCTTCTGTGCGGGCAGTTAATAAGATGACATACACCTGCGACTCACGACGCAGCCGTGAAAGTAATTCAAGCCCATCCATACCGGGCAGCATTACATCCAACACGATCAAATCAGGTTTGAAAGCCCGCACAGCCTTAAGACCCGAAGGCCCATCAATGGCAGTAAAAACTTCGTACCCTTCCGGCTTAAGATAAGCCTGCACAAGATTTACGATCGCGGGTTCATCATCAATTACAAGAATTTTAGTCATGAGAGGATTTTACCTAAGTTGAGTTTTCTTTATCATAAAGCAATTGTAAAGATATGGTAAAGGTTAGTAGACATTATCAGAATGATACCCTACAGCAATCATCCTGAAGTTTATTTCGAGTAAATTGAGTGCCTGGCAACAACTAAAATTATAACGGTTACAGGGCCGGGAGAATCATAACGCAAAGGGACATCAGTATCCCGGCGAATATGCTTCACTCACATCGCAATGAAACCGGTCGCGTATTTAAAAGTGTATAATATCTTTATGGCAGACGAACAGATCAACTCTCTTTCACGCAACAAGATCGCCATGCTTATTGATGGTGACAATGCTCAGGCAGCCCTGCTCTCTCAAATGCTCGTGGAGGCAGGCCGCTATGGTCAGGTAACTGTCCGCCGGATTTACGGGGATTGGACAACAACCAGCATGAACTCATGGAAGGAAATTCTTAACTTTCACGCCTTTCAACCCATTCAACAATTCCGCTATACGATTGGAAAAAACGCCACTGACAGCGCCATGATCATTGACGCCATGGATATTTTGCATTCAGGCGTGGTGGATGGCTTCTGCCTGGTATCAAGTGACAGTGACTACACCCGTCTGGCTACCCGCATTCGCGAGTCTGGCATTTTCGTCATGGGGATCGGGGAAAAGAAAACACCCAAGCCATTCGTAAATGCCTGCGATGTTTTTGTTTATACCGAGAATCTAGTCGTCGAGAAAAAAGCTGAAACGCAGCCGCGCGCGCAAAAAAGTGGAACAAAAAAGACCAAAGACGAAAAAGAAGAAGCTGACCCAATGCCTCTTCTCACTCAGGCTTTTGAAATGGCCGTTCAACAGGATGGCTGGGCATCTCTTGCAAACATGGGAAATGCGCTTTATCAACTGGACCCGGCTTTTGATCCGCGTACATACGGGCACAAGCAACTTTCAAAAATGATGAACAAATTAAAAGATCGCTTTGACATGAAAACACAGGTTATGGATGGCTCGACCTTGTTCTTCGTAAAAATCAAAGAGTAACAATATAAAAATCCGCTGACCACAAATCAGCGGATTTTTATATTTATATTGTTGAAAGAATTTTTTAGACATTCGCGAAACGAAACACAGATGCTTACATCGAACGCAAGTGCAGTGTGAACTCAGGTAAGCATGAGCAAAAAACGTTTTTTATCAGCGTTCATCTATGTCCCATTTTTCAAACTGTCAGGTCGTAAAAAAGTATTTTCCTTTTTTTTTCACCAGTTCTTTGTATACGTCAATAATCTGGGCAGCGATTTTATCCCACGCATAATCCATTGCATATTTTGCAGCGCGCTGCCCCATTGAACTGCGCAAATCAGCATCCCCCAATAGCCAGGATAATTTCTCACACAATGCCTCAGGCTCACTGTCTGGAATTGTATAACCGGTCACCCCGTTTTGCACAAGATAACCAAGCCCACCCACCTCAGAGGCAACAACAGGTGTGCCGCAGGCCATTGCCTCCAACGCCACCATGCCAAAAGATTCATAAAGCGACGGCATCACAACCACTTCCGCAGCGGAATAATAGTACGGCAGAGTATCCTGTCCACGCTTACCGAGAAAAACAACCATCCCACCCATGCACAGGTCATCACACATCTTTTGCAGGCGCGCCATTTCCTCAGACATATTTTCAGGAATCACATTTGGTTCACCGCCAATGATCGCCAAATGCACAGGCTTATAAGCCTGCTGCAAATCCAAGCAAGACATGGCTTGTATCAGCGTATCCACTCCTTTTAACGGCTCAATACGTCCTACAAAAAGAACCATGCGATTCTCAGGTCTCAAGCCAATATACTGTTTGGCTTCATCTGCTGGAATTGGATAAAAATGACTCGTATCCACGCCGGGCGGAATGACGACCATTTTACGGTCATCTGCCCGGTAGAGAAATCTCAACTGTGTCTGCTCAGCTAACGTGGCGACAACGATCCGGTCCGCTCGACGGAGAACCTGCCTCTCCCCATTGAGTCGATCCACGCCCGCGCGTTCTCCCTCTGAACGAGCCACGCGATTCTTCATTTCACCCAGTGTGTGAAACATGTGGACGATGGGGGTTCCACCCCAGGCATCGCTCAACGCCTCTGCAGCCAAACCAGACATCCAATAGTGGCTGTGGATCACATCATAAGTAATCCCCTTTTCAGCGGCGAATTGTTTTATCCCATCCACAAAATCGGGGATGTAATTCGCCATTTGACTCTTGGCTTGCGGTTCCTCAGGGCCAGAAGGTACATGAACCACGCGATTGCCATATCCAAGATCATGCAAAACATGCGGAACATGCTCATCTTGTGAACGGGTAAAGACATCCACATGGACACCCAATCGCCCCAATTCACGCGTCAGATCGCGGACGTAGACATTCATTCCGCCAGTGTCTTTTCCGCCGAGAGTAGCTAATGGACAAGTATGGTAAGAAAGCATTGCTATACGAAGCATATAATCATTTATTCCCGTTCTTCTGACAACGTGTAAATCTAAAAACTTGCGAGTTTACCTGTAATCCTTTATAATCCCCGCCGCTCCAAAAACACTTATAAGCCACCGTAGCTCAGCTGGTAGAGCAAACGATTCGTAATCGTTAGGTCGTCGGGTCGTAGCCGACCGGTGGCTCCAAAAGATATTATTACGCCGCGCATCAGCGCGGTTTTGTTGTTAGTGTGGAAATTTTCCTTGATATAATAATGCATTCTTCTTGAAAAATCATCTTGAAATGCGGCTGGAAATCCCATTACAAACATTGAATTTATCTGAAGATACTACAAAAAACACGAGGCTTCATGCGAAAATTTTTGGGCAGAATATTCAATGTGAATGATGATGAATTTGGGCTGTTTGTATTGTTGAGCATTCTGCTGTTGGGGAATACTGTTGCGCGCCAGATGACCGGAATTATCGGCATTAGCGATCTGATTAATACGGCGGGTGTAAATCAGATCCTGATCGTAAACGCAATTAATGGCGTGTTGATCTTTATCACGGCCATGCTCGCCTCCCTGATCGTAGACCGCTTTGACCGGATCGAGTTATTAAAATGGACATCGTTTGCATTTGCTCTGATGTTCGTCGTTGTTGAAATTATCAGTTTGGTGAGTTCGTCTGAAAAAATTACAGCGGCGCTTGTTTATCTTATGTCACAACAACAATGGTTGTTGTTTCCCATGTTCTTTTGGGTTCTTGCAAATGATATTTTTGAAATTGCCCAGGCAAAACGCCTGATTCCCGCCATTGGAAGCTGGAGCTTTATTGGAAAGGTAATCGGCATTGGCGCCACACTTTTGCCCGCCCTGCTTTTTAGCTTTGGGTTGATGGAAAACAAGGTGCTGTCTATTGAAGTCGTCATCAGATTAAATATTTTTTATTATCTGCTTGTTTTTATCATGATAACAATCGGTTTGAAAAAAATAACGCTCCGCCCACTCGCCAAAACCGAAGAAACCATCAAGGAAACTTTAACCGAGGGCCGCGATTTTATTATGGAAGTGCCTTCATTTCGTTATTTATTGATCGGTGTTGTATTTATCACCGCCTGCGATGTGATACTTGAGTATCGTTTTTTCGCAGTCGCCAAAAGCACCATTACCGATCCCGTTTCCTATAAAAATTTATACAGTCTGTACCTGCTGATGATTGCGTTGGCCTCTTTTGCAATACAAGGTTTCGTAACAAGCCGGATCGTGCAGCGCCTGCAATTAAAAAATGCCTTTTTAATACAGCCCTTTGTTGCACTTGGCTCCACACTCGCGATGATCCTGTCTCCTGAAATCATCGCCGCCACCCTTGGGTCAGTGGTATTGAAAATCGGGCGCAACACAATTGACGAATCAACCAGAAAATCATTTCAGGGCTTTGTGCCTGAGGAACGCAGGGGACGCGTGGCGCTCTTCACTGATAATTACGCGCCGGCTGTAGGGATGCTTTTATCAGCTCTATTAACATTGGGAATTGTGTTCGTCTGCGAAAAATTTAACATCGCAAATGCCTTTTTCATTTATTTAGGCCTGAGTTTAATATTTGCCGGTATTGCCGTATACTTCCTTTTGAAGATGCGAAAAGTCTACGACAATAGTTTATTCAACTGGAGACTCAAACGCCGTAAACGCGGCGGGGATGTATTCAGCAAGCTGGATTTTTAATCCTTGATTACACATAGATTTATAACAGGAGCGATCCATGTCAGAAAATAATTTATCCCGAGCGTCCATTTCCATCCGCTATGCAATTCCCGGGCTGCTTGCAGTGCTGATTATTATCGCACTGGGCTTAACAGGTTGGTTTTCCTATCAAAACGGCGTTGCGTCTGTGGAAATCCTTGCAAAACGTTTAAATCTTGAAGTTACCAGTCGAATTGAAGAACGCATAGTGAGTTTTGTCGAGCCGCCAAAACTATTTCACCAGATCAATCTTGCAGTTTTAGAGTCCACAAATACCGGACTGGATCAGTACGAGCTGATACGTGAACTTTTTTGGAACGAGGTCTATATCAGCGATTCGGTTCCTTATCTTTATTACGGCACAGAAGAAGGATATTTCCTCGGGATCGACACAAAATACAAAGGCGATCAACCCGCATATAAAATATTAAATTCCGACACCACGCCCAATCGCGTCACATACAGCGTCACTGCTGGCGGGCAACCCAAAGAAGTACTCGAATCAAAAGAATACGATCCTCGTGTGCGCGACTGGTATCAAGCCGCAGTGACAGCAGATGATTTCACCTGGTCGCCAATTTATCCATTCTCTGCGCTAAAAGAACTTGGTATCTCCCCGGTCATGCCGGTCAAGGACAGTCAGGGGAAACTGCTTGGCGTTCTTGGCGTTGATCTTACGCTGGGAGAACTCAGCAACTTCCTGCGAAGCCTTGAGATTAGCCCAAACGGAGAAGCATTTATCATTGAACGTGACGGCAACATGGTGGCAACGTCCACTGATCAACCGCCGTACACACTGATCAATGATGAACAAAGCCGGCTAAATGTGAAAGACAGCGACACACAATTGGTACGTGACACCGCCGACTATCTGCTCGCTCAATATGAAAACTTTTCAAACATCAACAAGTCAGAACAAATTACATTTGAAAAAAACGGCGAAAAATATTATGCACAAGTCAATCCTTTAAATGCAAATGGACTGGACTGGCTTGTTATTGTCGTAGTACCAGAAAGTGATTTTATGACGCAGGTAACAGAAAATCTTCACAATACCACCGTGTTGGGCATTGCAGCGCTGATCTTATCGACCATACTGGGTTATTTGCTGGCCGGATGGATCATTCGACCGGTCTTCACCATTACTGGCGTAGCCGCAAATATTGAAGAACAAAAATGGGAATTGGATCCGCTCACAAAAGTATCAAATCGAACTGACGAATTGGGACAACTGGCACGCGTATTCCAAAAAATGGCGCAGGAATTACGCGCACGCGAACAAGCTTTGAGACAACAGGTAAAAGAATTAAGCATCCAGATCGATCAGGCAAAGCGGGAACAACAGGTAAAAGAAATCGTTGAAAACGATTTCTTTATCGACCTGCAAAAAAGAGCCGCAGACATACGAAAAAGAAGTAACAGAAAAAATGACGGAAAATAGCATCCGATTGAAAAGTAAAAAGGCGATCCATAACGGGTCGCCTTTTTACTTTTCAACGGTTTGCATACTGGCGCTGGGGCGGGCGTGGACAATGCTTGGGAGCAGGAAAAACTCGAAGCGAGGGAAATGCTTGAAAAACGCGCAGAATCCCCAGCGTCCAGTGCACGCTGTGTTGGGCGGTTTTTGTGATGGTCGCTATTTTGGAATGAAAAAATCAACGATAATGTTAACCAGTATGGCGCACGAACAAACCAGTTCACGGTCTCCATTAGGGCGTAAACAGTTTCCAATGGCCTTCGGAGATGACCTCGACGGTTCCGTCGACCACTTTGATGGCGGTCTCGTCGTCAATTCCATAGGTCGGCACTGGTACCTCGGCCGCCATTCTTTCCACTTTTGACATGGAGCTTTCCGGGTGGTCCTTGTGATCCACGTGCGGAAGCAACGCAAAGTCAACCAGCCCCAGCCCCTTATCGATGACGAAGGGCGTATTCGGGTCGTCGTATGTCTCTCCGAAAACAGGGGCCGTCACCATACTGCCGGCGCTCACCCCCACATAGACCGTCTCGCGCAGCGACGGCAGGAGGTCTGCCAGCCCGGACTCGCGCATCCAGCGGCACAGATACAGGACATCGCCGCCAAACACCAGCAGAGCGTCAGCCTCCTCGACAGGAGCGACCCAATTCTCTCTCTTGATACTGGGCAGGGCGGTGAGCTCCAGCACTCCCAACGACTTCCAACCCAATTCGGTAAGAGGGCTGGCAGTTGTTCCGCTGATGAAACGGTAGGCCATTGAGGGCCCAATGGAGAAGGGGTATATGGCAGTGGGAATGCAGAGGGCGCTGGACTCGGCAATCGGTTTGCCCAGCAGGTCGACCAGCGCGTCGTGGATGCTCGGGTTCTTGATGCCAGCGGATGTGAGAAGATACTTCATGGTGCCTCTCCTTTTCTCATCAGAACTCCTTTCTTTGCTTCGCCTACCGCCCAACTATTGCTTATGACACACGGCGGAAAAAAATCCACAAAGAACACCCATTATTACGAAATAGTGCAAAAATCGTATTTCTCAAAGACTCCCTACCGGGATAGTGCGGCACCAGTATTGTGAGGTTTGAAATAAAAAGTTTCGTTTGGATATAGTCTATTTTCCCAAATGGAATTGGATCAAATGATGGCTATCCATTACCGGAGGTGCAGAATTAATAATTCCAGTTTCAGAATATCCCTTTAGGCTATGATTCGAGTCAATCCCTGCGCCAAAAATCACGTACGGAACCAGATCAGGAAGGTGTTTTCCAGTATCGCAAACCGTATAATGATCGGGCAAAAGAACAATCCGGCAAGGCTCGGAATACGTCTCCAGATATTGCAACAAAGGTTGAATAATTTGAGAGTCAATATCGGCTATCGACTGCGCTTTCCCAACAACATTATGAATATGCGCTTCTTCATCAGGCGCATTACAATGTATTAAACAGACATCCACGTCATCCAAATGATCCATGGCCGCCTTAAATTTAGCGTTTAGATTTGAACCGCGATAACCAGTGGCTCCATCCGGAATGATTGCCTTCCCGCCCAGCGCGGTGGCCATGCCATACAAAAAGCTCAACCCGGTAATCGTCATACTGCGATAAGGCATTGGCGGGAAGTTCCGAATTCTTCCCGCACCCCAGGGCCACAACATCAGATCTCCCCGGACAGATTGAGACATCATATCTACAAACGGCTTATAAATTTCACCTTTAAAGCGCGGCAGGATATTATCAATTGAGAGGCCCATGCATTCATGAGGCTCAAATAATTCAAGTTGCGTATCGTCAATTTCCTCTTCACGGCAAATTAATACATTTCGATAACTATTGTCGTGGTAAATTTCAAAGCCGGATGGAATCTGCACATCGTCGAGATAAGCACGTGCCAATTCATTACTGATCTGCCCCGCCGTAAAATCCTCAAGAACTCCAGAGGAGTTCACCTTTACAATATTACAACGGCAAACAAGATCATCAGGATTGGCCTTCAAACCCAAGGCGTATGATTCAAAAATAGATCGTCCACGAGGAACATACTGCGGCGGATAGTAACCATATATTCCCATAATGCCCACCAAACTCCCGAGAGGCAGCCCGTCATGCATTGTTTTCATCAATCCGACACTTCCCCGCCTAACCATCTCATCCATGCCTGGCGTTCGTGCATACTCAGCAGGAGACAAACCACCAAGTTCCTCATACTGCACATCACACATGCCGTCTGGTATAAGAATAACCAATTTCATCAGAGAATATTCTCCTTATCAAAGTAAATGATGTTTCAAAAAAATATTCATTATTTTAAATACAGCAATATAATATAAAGTATCAGAACGCTCACAAAAATTAGCGCTGTCATTTAAGAAAATTCCGCCCGGAAATTTCAGGAATTTTATCATACGTCAAAAAAATAAAACCTGAAAATAATCACAATAGCCCAGCAATCACTGCCGATATTCAAGGAATTCTTTATGACTAATTTCAATTTACCAAAGTTCTTTTTCGGAAAGTCGTCTGGACAAGAGCCGGATGGCTTCTCGTCCGGAGATCGCAAAATCGTCAATGCTGTCCTGATTGCGGGATTTTTGGGTGCGATAGCACTTGCATTGATCAATATAAACAGAAACGAAATGATCCTGCTCGGCATGATTTTTCTGCTCTCATTGATCTTGATGTATCACCGGTACGACATAACGGCCCGATGGATTTCATTATTTTCAGCATTGGTCATCATTTCCACCCTCTTATATAAAAACTACGGCATACGCGATACAGCCGTCATGGGATTGGTAGTCGTTCTGATTTCAGCGGGATTACTCGCCGGCCGCAAAGGCACATTTATTATCGGTACAATTATTTTAATAGAGATCACCATACTCGGCTATTTGGAATCCGCAGAAATTATTGAGAATAAATTAAGTAAATTTAACAATTTTTCAGATTACCTGACAGTAAGCTTAACCATATTTCTTATCACTATTCTGCAGTGGTTGATCATAAACCGTTTGAATAAAAACATCTTAAATGCAATGCAGGAATTAAATGACCGCACCAATGTGGAAGAAAAATTACGCAAAGCGGAAAACCGTTATCGTGATTTGGTGGAAAAGATTCCTGCTGTTATTTACATTTCAGAACCGGGAGAAGTAGGTCGCTGGCACTATGTAAGTCCGCAAATTACTGAGTTAACCGGGTACACACCCGAAGACTGGTTGAACGACCCATATTTATGGTATTCCAAAATACACCCTGACGAACAGCAAAAAATCATAGCGATTGAAAAAAATGCATTACAAACAAATACCACGCCGCAAATGGAATACAGGCTGCTCACCAAAAGCGGGAAATATATTTGGATCTACGACGAGAGTCTTCTGGTCTTGGAATCGTCCACAAGTCAGATAACAGTACAGGGTTTTCTGTTTGATATTACGGCCCGAAAAACAGCCGAGGAACAGCTGCAAAAGCGCCTCGCAGAGTTGAACGCGGTCCGCGGAGTGAGCCAGTCACTCATCGCCAAAACAAATCTGCTAAATTTCTTTGAGGAAACAGGCGAACAGATACGACTCGCCTTTAATGCCTCAAACTTGTTTATTGCGATCCATGATCCACAAACAAATCTAATTCACTTTCCCTACGATTATGAAGAGAACAAAAAGCACAAAGACCTACCCATCAAATTTGGCGAAGGGATGACATCCAAAGTACTTGAGATGAAAAAGACTCTTTTAATCAATAGAGATTGGGCCAATATTGCCGCTCAACATAATGCAATTTTTAGATACGAAAAAACGGTCAAATCCTCGCTGGCGGCCCCTATGATCATCAGGGATAAGGCTATTGGCATCATTTCCATGGATAATATTGAGCGCGAGGATGCTTTTACTGAAAACGATGTACGCCTGCTGGAGACAATTGCCGCGAATCTGGCTGTAGCCATTGATAATACTTACCTACAGGAATCATTAGAGCAGGAATTAACCATTCAGAGGAAATTGATCTCGGAGCTTGAAACCAAAAATGCGGAGTTGGAACGTTTTACTTACACCGCATCGCACGATCTCAAATCTCCACTGATCACAATCCGAGGATATCTGGGCTACCTTGAGCGGGATGCACGGAGCGGAAATTTTGAACGACTTCAGGTTGATATTCAACGCATCTCAGATGCGACAGAGAAGATGCACCGCCTGCTCAGCGAATTGCTTGAGCTTTCACGTGTCGGGCGCATCATCAATGAGCCGCAGGAAATACCGTTTACGGAGATCGTCAACGAAGCTTTACGGCGTGTGGAAGGACAGTTGACGGCAAATCAAGTCGCGGTTGAAATCACGCATGACCTGCCCGTCGTTTATGGCGACAAAGAACGCCTTGTTGAAGTAATTCAAAATTTGGTTGACAATTCCTGTAAATTCATGGGGGAGCAAAAATCCCCCATGATCCAGATCGGAATGCAAATCGAAAAAGATGAATACATTTTTTACGTGAAAGATAACGGTATTGGAATCAAAAAACAATTCCACGAAAAGATCTTTGGTCTGTTCGATAAACTGGATTCAAACACTCACGGAACCGGTGTAGGGCTGGCTCTGGTAAAACGAATCATTGAAGTCCACGGCGGCAGAATTTGGGTGGACTCCGAAGAAAATTCTGGAGCGACCTTCCACTTTACGCTTGGGAAAAAATAGTACAAACCTGAAATCAGGCGGCGCAAAGGCGCTATCTGGCACGAATCACCTTCACATTTGAAACCCAATTCTCCCGAGGAATACTTAATGAAATCATATCAAAGTCTCCTGACAGGTTTTGAACCAGCACAGCAGCATTAAGCGATTGATTTGATATCTGGTCAAACTCATAAACAAAAGCTGTATTTCCATGGATTTCAATTTCAGTCACACCAAAGTTGACAGATCCCACACTGGACAAGACCTCAAAAAGAGTTACTCCGCTATATTCAACTCCTTCAACAAAAATAGACTGGAAAGGAAGGGTTGAAATAAAATCATTGTCAACGCCAAATATATCCCCATTCTGTCCAATGACTACGAAAGCCCAATTTTGAGGAGAGACCATGGTGGGTATTGGAGTTTCAAAAGTACCGCCAGCAATTAAGGTCTGAGCTGCCGCAGTTTCTTTGGCAAATTTCTCAATCATCTCCATTGGATTTTCCACAGTTGGATAGGGCGTAAATACTGAAGGCTGCACAGCTAATTCTTGCGTACAACCTGATGAAACAAAAAACAGTGAAAAGAACAAAAGCGATTAAGATATTTTTTTTCATGGCATTCCTCATAAAAAGCGGGCGATGAGTAAAAACTCATCGCCCGTATATTGTTTATTCGATCCCGTCAAAAATATGGTCGAGTATCTCAGCATCCACATCAAACACAGAACCGTTTTCAGGCAGCGCTTCGCGTGTCATCCATTTCGGCAGGCGGTCATCTTCTTTCGTGAAGCCGGCACGTTTATTAAACTCTCGTTCCATCTTAATGGTTTCCTTCCCTAGCGCCTGCAAAATATTATCAGGCAGATCATCCCAGCCATAGCGTGACTGCAACAAGCGCTTTACAACTCCATCGGGAGTTGCGGCGTAACCAAAGCCGGCAAAGATACACGCGCCTAATGTATCATAACCGCCCATGTTCAATTGCGCATTGAGTGAAATTTCAACCTGCACATTCGGGTCAAGATGATCCACCTTTGCGCGGATGGTAAGTCCGCAGGTGTGATCTGCACCCTGCGGAGTTGTGGCATACGTGATGCCTGTGCCTTTAATTGAGCGCGGTTCATACGCACTCATCGCCTGCCGCTTCACGACGGGCACACGCTCAACTCCATATTGATCGCCCATATCTGCAGCACCGTCGCCAAGTTTACGCCCAAGTTCGGTACCCTTGCGCATTTCATCGATCAACTTCATTGCGCCGTCACCATCGCCCCAGTTCATCAAACCAGCTTCAGCAGCGACACCAAGTGCAGCGCCAACTTCAATCGAGTCGAGTCCCAGATCGTTCACGTGCCAGTTCAAACGTCCGATGACATCCAGCGAGTCAATATCAATATTCGTACCCATCAAACCGATCGTTTCATATTCAAGCGGAGAAACAATCACCTTGCCATCTTCCCCGCCAAAAACATTCGAGCATTTGATCGTACAACCTGCCATACACGCATGAGACGGATCAGAGGGCTTGCCGCGCGTCAACGTGAATTCGCGCAACGTCTCACCGCTGATATTATCCACTTTATCAAATGTGCCGCGTGAAAAATTATGAGCGGGCAGTGCAGCAAAACTTTGACATAGATGCGCCATCGCAGCGGTGCCGTAATCGCGATATGTGACAGACTGCGGATGATCCATGACCGACTTTGTGTAATCTTTTTGTGCGACTTTAAACGCTTCGGGACTCACGATAGGCGGCTTCTGACCACCAGCATGATCGAACACGATGGCTTTTAATCCCTTCGAGCCCATCACTGCGCCAAGTCCGCCGCGGGCGGCGATGCGTGCCGGAATTTTATCCTTATCGATATTCTGAATCCCCGCGGACTTCATCAACATCTCGCCGCCGGGACCGATCAACGCGATGGCAACTTTATCGCCATATTTTTCAAGCAATTTTGGCGCGGTTTCATACACACCCACCCCAACCAGATCATCAGCTTTTTCCCATTTCGCGCCGTTAAGTGAAAGATGCAAAACCCAGAAACCATCTTCTTTGGGCTTATCTTCGATGATAAGTACCTTCATGCCCATGAAGGCCATGTGATAGCCAGTACGTCCGCCTGCGTTGGCTTCTTTAATGCCACCTGTCAGCGGGGATTTCCCACCCACTGAAATTCTGTCTGTGGATGAAAGCATGTGCCCCACCAATAATCCCGGCGCAAAGATCAGTTTATTCCCCGCACCAAGCGGATCACACTTTGCATCCATTTCATCCAGCATGATGCGTGCAAGTAATCCGCGGCCGCCAAGGCGCTCCCATGTTTGAGGGATATCTTCACGTTGTAGAGTTTGCTCACGCACATTTACGCGCCAAACTTGAGATTTGTAATCAGTCATTGTTTTACTCCTGTGAACAGGATTATATTCACATCTGTTTTCAAAAAGTTTGCAAGGCTATCGCCTTGGTATAAAACTCTTCAGTTAATACATTTTGCAACGTGGCTTTCATCGCTGCAATGGACAGAGCATTACCCGCGAGTGTGCCGCCGATGCCGCCAACGTCTGAGTCTTCCACTGAAAGTTTGGCAGTAAAAGCCTGTGACACTTCTTCGGTGAAGCCATAGATCGCGGCGGGCACTCCTCCAGCGAGAGGTTTGCCGAGGGTTAAGAAATCAGGCTGAAGACCGTGCGAAGCGGTGTATCCGCCTGGGCCGGTGCTGATGGTGTGAGTCTCGTCGATGATGAGATAGGTCCCGTATTTGCGAGTCAGTTCACGTAAGGCATCATGATAGCCGGGTTTCGGATGAATGATGCCGATATTGGTCATCACAGGTTCAGCAAGGACTGCGGCCACGTCACGCGCAGAAAGCGCAGTTTCAAGCGCGCCAATATCATTGAACTCGATCACCTTGGAAGTTTCGCGCGGATCGATCTGCGGCCCCATATTGTTGGGGCGCGACATGGGCGTACCTTCTTCGTCCATCGTGATGAAGGTTTCATCCACTGAGCCATGATAGCAATAATTAAAGACAAGAATTTTTGGCCGCCCAGTGATGTGACGTGCCATGCGCAACGCGAAACGATTCGCATCAGTGGCAGTGAGAGCAAACTGCCAATACGGAAGTTTAAAACGTCGCTGTAATTCTTCGCCAACCCAAATAACATCTTCAAAGGGCAGCATAAGTGTGATGCCTTTTTGGATTTGTTCGGTGATGGCTTTGACAGTTGCTTCGGGTGCGTGGCCTGTCATTGCGCCTGTATCGCCGAGACAAAAATCTATATATGAATTGCCGTCGACATCGGTGAAGTGTGCGCCTTTGGCTTCTTTGGCAAAGATCGGAAATGAACCCGCCCAGCGGATCATCCATAACATCGGCACGCCGCCATGCAATGACTTGCGCGCACGCTGGTAAAGTTCAAAGGATTTGGGATGATTTTTGTGGAAGAGTTGTTCTTCCTGTTTGAGAAGGGTTTCGAGGTGTGTGCGGTTTAGGGGTTGTGTCATGATTTTATTTTGTTTTATGTAGGGGCGGGGCTTGTCCCCGCCCTGAATTGAATAAGGATAATCCGTAGGGGCGACCACAAGGGTCGCCCCTACGGATTATTTTGCGTTTTCTTTAAGGGCTTCACCGAAAATACGTAAGCCGTCATTAATCTGCTCAGTTGTGACATTCAATGGCGGGATCCAGCGCAGGGTATTGTCGTAGGTGCCGCAGGAAAGCAGCAACATGCCTTTTTCTTCAGCCGAGTGGACAATATCCTTAACCAATTGCTTGGCTTTGGCCTGGCTGCCATCAATAATAAATTCGGTGCCGACCATTAAGCCTTTGCCGCGTACGTCACCGATCTGCGGATATTCCTCCTGGAATTTGCGCAGGCCGATCATTAATTGAATTCCTTTTTCAGCGGCGTTTTCAAGCATCTTTTCATCACGCATGGCTTTGATCGTAGCGACACTCGCAATTGCATTACCACCCATATGCCGCCAATGGAGCCGACATCCAACTTCTTCTTATAATGTCAGTGCGGGTAAAGACGCTGAAAGCGGCATACCTAGAAGGATATGCAGCAGGTGATGATATCGGGTACAACGCCGAAATGTTCGAGCGCAAACCATTTGCCCGTGCGCCCAAAACCCGACTGGACTTCATCAAAGATAAGCATGATTCCGTGTTTGTCGCAAATCTCGCGCAGACCCTTCATGAACGAAGTCGGCGGGACAATATATCCGCCTTCGCCTAAAACGGATTCAATCAAGATGGCGGCAGTATCTTTTGGAGCAGTTTGTGATGCGAGTAAATATTCCAGTTGACCTAAAGCATATTCACTGGCCTGTTCTTCGGTCATGTGCATGTTGAAGGCGTACGGGAAGGGCGAAACATAAATCCCCGAAGGCAGCGGACCAAATCCTGTGCGATAGCCCGTCTTGGACGTGGTGAGCGCCATGGTGGCATGTGTACGCCCGTGGAAGGAACCGTTGAAGACGATGATATTCTGTCTGCCTGTGGCGGCCTTGGCAATTTTGACTGCGTTCTCCAGAGCTTCCGCGCCGGAGTTGGCGAAGTAAAAACTGTCAATTGAAGGCGGTACAATTTTGCGCAATTCTTCGATCAGTTGCAGCATGGGCTTGTGGATGACGATATTCGCCTGCGCATGCAGGAACAAGCCAGCCTTGCCCCGAATTGCTTCAACCACTTTCGGGTGACAGTGACCGGTATTGGTCACACCGATGCCGCTGGTGAAATCCAGCAGTTTCTTGCCGTCTTCGGTGTAGATATACGCACCTTCAGCACGGTCTGCAACAAAGTTGAAAATGCGGCTCCAGGCGGGAGTCATATGTGAGAAGTTATCTTGATAGAGTTGGGTATTCATGAATCTCCTTTTTACCAAAAAATGGACAGACTCGCGCCTGTCCATTTTTGGAATAAATAATTCTTCGGCCAAATAATCACCAACGGATTCAGAGGAGAGGTCCTTGCCAAAACCAGATGTTTCCACCCTCCATGGGCGCTTCTGAAAACTACTGGGATGTGATGTTGACCCAGACTGTCCAAACCAATGCTGGGAAAAATGCATGCAGACCCAGTCTTGTGAATACCAGCCGAAGGCCGTAAACAACATCATTACCCGGCGCTCATTCGTGAATGAATTGATGTGCAGGCCCCAAGGAATGATTTAGATTTGTTGGCCAACTCTTGGGACGTCCGCCGGTCAAAACTTTGCCATCTTTGAGCCGTTCTCAAAATTACAGACACGGTCCGCCGGAGATCATCGGGCAACAAGTATCCGTCTTTGTGACGGACGCAGCCAAAGAGCTCAACTTTTCCACCTTCCGCCAATACACCAGCGGTACAGTGTTACCGCAAGCCGCGGCGACTACTCCATCTGCATATCGAAAAAAGTACAGGGGCCTTGCACAGTTAAGGCGTTTATAGTATTGCGTGTGCGCATTTAGTTTGCCCAATTCGGGGAGCGTTATAATCAAACGAATATCAGGTGTTCAACAGAAGACGTCCTGCATTGCGACCTGTTAATATTGACAACACATCGGGTATACCAGCTTTCTGCCAAGAGGCTTGTCAACGGAGTAATAGAGCATTTAAAAACGTGGTGCCCAGGCAAGAGCCGGCGATTCCAACTATAGCGGAGTTCCAGGAGCAATTTGCCCCACTACTCCAACAGGCTCACGGCGATACATGGAAGTATAGCCTGGCATAAATTCGCCGGCATGGTTTCCATGTGTATCGCGCGCCGCACCAGCAAAGAAGCGAAGATTATCTATCGAAAACAACAAATCCGCGCCTAGGCTGACAAACTTGTACGGCTTCCCTGTATTTTCAGATTCCAATCGGGCAAATTCTGCGGCATTTTTTTCAAGAAGATCGGCCAATTTCCGAAGAGCTTTTGAGCGTTCTGCTGGAGCAAGTCTCGACCAGCGGCCATCGTAGAATGCATTTTTGGCCGTCTCAACGGCAAAATTTACATCTTCCGGGCTGGCATCCACTACTTCTGCAAATTTCTTACCAGTAGCCGGGTTCTCAACAGATATTTTTCCGCCGCCTTTGCTGTCAACCCATTTTCCGTCTATCCAAAGTTTGTATTCCATGACGTCTCTCCTTGTTTTGAAAATTATGAATTCAATCGAATAGCGACCAGTTGAATATTGGTCATATCTTCCATCGCAAACTTGACGCCTTCAGGCCCCAACCCGCTTTGACGGTTGCCGCCATACGGCATATGGTCGGCGCGGAAGTTGGGAGTATCGTTAATAATGACACCGCCAAAATTCAAACGTTTCACCGCTTTCAAAACGCGGTCAATATCTTTTGTAAACACGCCAACCTGCAAGCCAAATTTTGAATCATTCGCCTGCTTAAGTGAGGATTCAAAGTCATCACTTGAAATCACGGATGCAACCGGGGCAAACACTTCCTCGGCGATCACCTTCATTTCATTATTGGTATCTGAAAGAATTGTTGGGTAATACACTGTTCCGTCACGTTTACCGCCTGTCAAAACTTTTTTGCGCCAGAACCCTGCGCCTCCCTGACCCAGCCTTCAATACGATCAACTTCCTTTGAGTCGATCATTGGGCCATCCACCCGCTCGTCAAGTGGATTGCCCACCACCATAGATTCGGTAGCCTTAATAAATTTTTCAGCAAATGGTTCATAGACTTCTTTTTGACTATAAATACGCTGAACTGAAATACAAACCTGTCCCGAGTTGTAAAATGCTCCAAGTGCGCACCGGCTGGCTACAAAATCCAAATCTGCATCAGGGGCAATGATCACAGGCGAAGTATTTCCCAACTCAAGCGTTACCTTCTTAATGCCTGCAACCGCCAAAATATGACGGCCTATTTCAGGCGAGCCTGTAAAGGTGATCTTATCCACTCGCTCGTCGGTAATGAGCCATTCGCCAACTGTTCCGCCTGAACCAACAACCAGGTTGATTGCTCCGGCGGGCAAGCCAAATTTGACAAAGGATAACAGCCGCAAGAGGTGTGGTAGTCGCGGGCTTGAGAACAAGCGTGTTACCAGCCGCAAGAGCCGGCGCCACTTTATGCGCAACCAGATTGAGGGGAAATTGAAAGGACTGTGGCTGCGATCACACCCACCGGACGACGGGTCCAAAAACCAAAATAGCCTTCACCCGAAGGGACTGCATCCAATGGAATGGTTTCACCATGCAAACGTTTGGCCTCTTCAGCCGCAATGGTAAAAGTGCTTGCGGCACGATCCACTTCGCCACGGGCAAACTTAAGGGCCTTACCGGCTTCTGCCGCAATTACTTTTGCAAGCTCTTCTGAGCGTTCACGCAAGAGCGTGGCTGTTCTCAAGAGAATTTCAGCACGCTTATAGGCGGGCATTTCCGCCATAATATCTTCGGCACGCT
This sequence comes from Candidatus Villigracilis proximus, assembly GCA_016715195.1. GTDB lineage: Bacteria > Chloroflexota > Anaerolineae > Anaerolineales > Villigracilaceae > Villigracilis > Villigracilis proximus. The sequence continues at coordinate 88,826 of JADKBB010000002.1, read as the reverse complement.
CTGCGGCATCAATCGCCTGATTTAAGTCTTCGGGACTGGCAGTAGGTAATGCGCCAACTGTTGAGCCATCATATTTATTTTTTACTTCAAGAATAGAGCCGTTCCCAGTCCACTTACCGTCGATCAAAAGTTTATATTCCATACATTCTCCAGAAATTAATTTGAGAATATTAAATTTCTTAATCGCCCAGGCGAGGTCAAGTTTCTCAAGTGTCTCGGGAGTCGGCGCGCCATCGGCGTTGAGTCCTGCCAGCTTGTAGTATTCATCGATGGCAGAATCAACTTCTTCGTGAGTCAGAACGAAGCCTGCTGTTGGGCCGGTCCCTGCCAGAGCTTTGAAGAATTTCTTTGGCAGTCTGTCATCCTTGCGTCCAAGTCCCTCGCGGGCATTGAAAGCGCGGAAAAGGCTCAAGCGACGGCGGCCAACGGTCATCAACTCTTCAAGGGTTAAATCCCAACCTGTGACTGAGTTCATCATGGCTACGGTATCTTTTCCATCGTACAGAGTCCACGTTGGGCCGTAAACAAATTGACAAAGCTCAGCAGAATCCAACATTGAATAGAAAACTTCGGTCTCATACGCAAAGCGGACTTTTTCATTGGTTAAGCTGTAAGCAGGCTGCGGCGAGCCAAGACCAATTTGCTTGAGACGATCCAAATTGAAATCGCCGATGCCTTCTTCATAATAAGGATCATGCTCGCTGGATTGATGATCGGCTCCAAAAGGATTGACCGCATAAATCAGGCTAAGAGAACGCTTGGCTTGCGGCATGTGCGCAGGAGCTTCAGCGCCCTTGACCGTGATCAGGAATTCATCGGAGCCCTTGCCCCAAACCTGCGCGGCACGCTCAGAACCCATTCCAAGTGTCTTACCGAACTCGCCTTCACCTTTTACCATCATATACAAAGCCTTGATCATCGCATCGGCATTGCCGAATTTGAGGTCAAGCCCGGCAGTTTGTTCAGCTGTGATAACGCCTTTTTCAAAACATTCCATCGCAAAAGCGATCGTGGCACCAGCCGCAATTGAATCAACTGCGTATTCATTACAAACTTGATTCGCAAGCGAAACAGCCGCAAGATCATCAACGCCGCAATAGGAACCGAACGTGCCAAGTGTTTCGTATTCAGGGCCGCCATAACGCGGATCAACTTTATACGCACCTTCCTTGATCTCAACCACGCGCTTGCATTTGACCACGCACGCATAACAGGTGTCGCGTTCCTTCAAAATGGTTTCAGCCATCTTCTCGCCGCTGATCGGTTCACAGCCTTCAAACTGACCTTCGTTATAGTTGCGGGTCGGCAAAGTACCAATCGTATTATTGAACAAAACCACAACCGCTGTACCAAATTTCGCAAGACCATCCATATCGCCATTGTCCGGGAGAATCTTGGGGCCGGTACGATTTAAGGCTGTTAATGTTTTCGAGTCGGCAATTTCCACTTTCTTTTTACCGCGCACCACAACAGCCTTCAAATTCTTGGAAGCCATCACCAACCCCATGCCTGTGCGTCCATTATGACGATTGGACATGGAAGCAAGCGACGAAAACAGCACGCCATTTTCCGCGCCGATACCGTGCTGCAAAATTTCAGCTTTCGGGTCAACATCTTTATGAATAATATCGTCCACTTCCCCCGTCAACTTGCCCATCAAATGCGCGGCATCGCGCAGTTCATAATTTCCATCAATGATCGCCAGATAAACGGGCTTGGACGATTTGCCTTTGATCACAATTCCATCAAAGCCTGCAAACTTTAATTCGGCCGGAAAAAAACCACCGCTCTGCGAATCACCAATCCCGCCGCTGATCGGGGATTTGGCATTCGCATTCAAGCGGCTCTGACCAGAAATGGCCGCGCCCGTTGTCACACCCGCCATAAGAGTCAGCACATTGTCGGGGCCGATCGGGTCAGCGCCTATCGGCATATCGCGCAAAATATAATACATTCCCATGGCAGAGCCGCCGAGATATTTTCGATAAAAAGACTCCTTCGGCTCTTCAACCTCAAGCGTACCTTTCGTCAAATCAACATGCAAAATCTTGCCGTTATAACCGTTGGGCATGACATCCTCCGTATAATTATTTTTTCAATTATACAGGTCTGGCGGACTTAAGACAACGCAGGTTTTCCGAAAGTGACACATACGGATTAAATAACCGCTTCATTCCCAAACCGAAATCTGGCACAGCCTCGAATGACATTTTCTCCCCGCAGCCTTACCCTTCCCTTCCCGCCATCCTCAACCTGACGTTAAACACAGTCCCCTGATTGATCTCGCTCACGACAGAGATCGTCCCGCCCAACTCATCCACAATGGACTTAACGATATACAAGCCAATGCCGCTGCCGGGAATCTCCGCCACAGTCACATTTTTGGCACGATAGAAACGCTCGAACAAATGCGGAATCGCCTCAGGCGGAATCCCAAGCCCATGATCCCTGATCGAAATCACCACCTCATTGCCGCTAACCGCAGTTGTTAACTCAACGCTTTTTCCCGCCGGCGAGAATTTCACCGCATTGTTGATCAAATTGATAAAAACCTGAGAAAGACCGCCTGTTTCCCCAAAAACCCAAACAGCGCCATCTTCTGTTTTCAGCTTGATAGAGATATTTCGTCTACCCGCAATCGCCCTGACCGCTAAAATAGACTCGTTCAAAACAGGCATCAAATCCATTGGATGCGCATCAAGTTTCATCCTGCCGCTTTCCAGGCGCCCTGCAAGCAGCAACTGATTAATAAGCTCCTTCTGACGGTTCAACTCACTCACCAGTACACGCCAGTATTCAGCAATCTCCTCGTTCGTGCCGCCTTGCTGCAACAATTCGGTCATCAGAATTGCAGAAGTCAAAGGCGTGCGCAACTCATGTGATGCACGGTTGATAAAATCAGATTTCATCTGATCAAGCCGCGCCTGCTCGGTAATATCACGCACAATGATCAAGGCCTCCCCAGTGCTGATCGGATGCAAACGCGCTTCAAATGTCTGCTCGTGATTCGGCAGATTGAATCCATATACCCAGTGAGACGCAAGAAAAGCCTGATGCGAATCGGTTTCAAGGATCATTTTTGCCACATCAGGCGGCCATAATTCCTGTAATTTTCTGCCGATCACCAATTCACGCGGCGCGAACAACGGATGACTCGGATTCGCGTTGTAGTCGAGAATCCGTCCCGACAGATCTGTTCGGAGCAACAGGTCAGGCAGCGCGTCCACGATGATGCGGTTGCGCATCTCACTGACACGGATCGTTTCCTCATAGCGCAATTTCTCCAATGCCGCGCCGATCAAATTCGCAGTCGTCTGAATCGTATCAAATTCATTCGCCAGCCATGAAAGCTGATTCTGTTTATCAAATAAGGCTAGAAATCCCCATGAGCCCATCGCGCCTTGAATCGGGATCACCAAAATGGAGATAACCGGAAATGGCGAGTTTTCAATTTTCACCCCCTTGACAGAAAACACGCGCGTGGGACTCTCTGCGATCGCATCCAGAAATGGATGAAGTGCCGCTGTGATATTAAATCCAGCCGCCTCATGATCCACCCATTGATACTGCTCCATCATCGCAGTTGCGTGAATATTGAACAACGCACAGCAAAATACATCCACCGCATACCCCAGAGATTCAAGTACTTCAGGGATAGCCAGCTGGATATTGGGAGAACGGAACAACCCGGCAGTTGCCTCGCTGATCACCGCCAGCGCGAGCATATGCCGCTTCAAACTTGCTTCAGAATGTTTACGCTCTGAAATATCACGCGCCAACATTTGAATATACGCGGGCAGTCCGTTGTCATTATGGACAACCGAAATACTCAATTCCACCGGCAGCAGGCTGTCATCCTTTTTCTTTAATGTAGATTCAGAAATACTTAAATGCTTTTCAAGCAGCGCATCACGCTCGCTGGAGTTATCCAACAGCATAATATCTCCAACCGGCAGACCGATCAACTGGGATTCTTCGTAACCCAGCAAACGCAGCGCCTGTTGATTGGCTGTAATAAACTTAAAATCCAGTCCGATAATAAAAACACATTCCCCCGTTTGCTCGAATAAAGCGCGATAATCCAGATTTCCTCCCAGCTTATTCCTCCCGCTGACTTGTACCTTAATGTCAACTGGAAGCCTGCCAAGTGGAATCGTCTTTTCATCCATACGTTATATCTTCCGGGCGCAGATCGGGCAGTATGGCCTGCACACAACAGCCAGTTTCAGTATCGAGTATTTTAACCTCACCACCCAAACTGGAGAACATCGCGCGCAATCGTCAACCCCAGCCCCAAACCCTGATATTCGCGCCCATCTCCCTGACTGACCTGATAAAAACGTTCAAATACTTTTTCACGCAATTCAACCGGAATTCCTCTGCCTTCATCCTGCACAGTGATCGTTGCACCGCCGTTTTTCCCCGCGCTCACCAACAGCGCAACCCTGCCGCGTTCAGGACTAAACCGAAATGCATTATCCAATAAATGTACCAATGCCTGGGCAAACTCACGACGCGGCGCTTTGATTTCAGCATCCAGTGAAATATCATGCACAAAGCTTAATCGCTTTGTTTCATATCGTGCCAGCCTTCTTTTGATCGGCGCCAAAATATGGTTTTCAGGATCAATTGTCTGACGCAAAGTATTTAATTTATTCTGGTCAATATCAGCCAGAAGGATAATATCCGCGATCAACGACTCCAAACGATCTGCGCTTGAATGCGCAATGCGAATAAACTCACCTTGCTCCTCAGGGGTCGTAAACTTATGGTTTACGACCATATCCAGCGACATCATTACATTGCCCAATGGAGTGCGCAGCTCGTGGCTAAAATTTTGCAAAACTTCCTTACGCAGCTTATCCATCTCCTCCTGTGCCGATTGGATCACCTGAGTACGACCGCGTTCCTGTTCTGTCTTCACACGGCGCAACACAGCCTCGATACGCGCGATCAGCTCCTCGGTCACAAAAGGCTTCGTCACATAATCATCTGCCCCGTTGCGAATCCCTGAAACCCGATCTTCACTGGCCGCCCGCGCCGTCAAAAAAATAAACGGAATAAGCGCAAGCTGCGGGTCTTCGCTCATTTGCTGCTTCATCTCAAACCCATCCAGCGCGGGCATCATTACATCTGAAATAATCAGATCGGGCTGCGCTTGTTTCGCCTTGATATAGCCATCATCTCCGTTCATCGCAGTAACCACACTATATCCGCGCCGCGCAAGCGTAGCCGCCAGCCCCATGCGAATGGCCGGTTCATCATCTATTACAAGAATCATGGTCTTATCTTCCATACGTTACCTCATGGCATTACGAATGGATGTATTATCCTCTCATCGCGTCTGGCAATCATTATAAGGACGTGACAAAATTTAAGGATATGAATAAAGACCCGCGTCAATTCTGAACTGTGAATTGCCCGGCCTTAAAAAGCATTTTCTACCTTTCGCCTTAATCGTCTCCCAAACCCGCCACGAACGGGTTGACATCTGGAATTCCCGGTTTAATCCACATGCGGATCGGGAAATACAGGATCGCACCGATGACCATCGCGCCCAACGCCCACGAAATGGAGGCCATGCCTTCTTCAGTATATTGGCTGTAGATGGCGAGGCCAATAATCATGGCAGGAGCAAGTGTCACAAGGGTTAACCCAAAATAGCCGCCGGGGACTTTTTTGCGTTCCAAGTGCGGCATGGAAAAACGCAATTTCCACATGGCAAAGAATTCAGCCATCAACACCAGCATGTTGAGGAATACGTCAATCACCACCAAAGCGGCAAACGCCGAAAGCGAAAAGACAGAATAGATCAATCCGCAAAACAGAATCGCGACCCACGGAGTTCCATACTTCGGGTGGACCTTCACCATGAATTTCGGCATCATACCGTCTGCGGCCATCGCAAAGGGCACGCGCGTTCCGCCGAGACCATTGCCGATGAACAAGCCGACCATGCTTAACACTGCCGAAAAGGTAACTAAAGCTCCCATAGCAAGAGCAAGCGTCCCGTTGGTTTGACCCGTTAATTTATCCGCTACTGCGTGAGCAATATCTGGAAATTCCCATCCGACCGAGCTTGATGTATCCACGCCCCAGGATTGCGCCTGCTCATGAGGAACACCGTATTCATCCAAAACAGGGCCAATGCCTTCGCCGCTTTCGTATTCTTCAATGCCCCACATTTGGTAACGGCCATCTTCGCCCGCGCCGCCATACAGACCAGCCAGAGTCGGCAAGGCATAGGTTGCAATTGCAGCGACCAGCACCAACGCCATCGCCAGCGGATATGTTTTCTTTGGATTAACGATCTCATCACCGGCTGCGGCGGGCAATTCCCAACCCATGAAATTCCACATGGCAACAAAGATGCCTGTGCTCAACGCGCCAATCGTGTTGTTAAAATTAACTTCCGCACCGCCGGGCAGAAATGGTAATTGAACAGTTGTGCCGCCCTTGAGCCATGCCATAAAACCAATAACCGTCAACGCGATCAATGGCAGCAGCATGATGATTCCCAGCCAGTTGGTCAGCAATCCTGAAAAACGCGCGCCGCGCACATTCAAGGCAGAGACCAGCCAAATTAAAGTAACTGCAACGAGAAAGGAAAGCCACGTGCTATCCACAAATACGCCGCCGATCGTTGCGCCTTCACGCAATGCCGGAAAAAAGTATCCAAGATAGTAAGCAGCGAGCACAGGATAAATGGAAACATCAACCCATGAAACCACCCAGTTCATCCATCCGCCCATGTAGCCGACGAAAGGACCAAAGGCAACTTTGAGCCAATGATAATAACCACCCTCAACCGGCATCATGGATTGCATTTCGCGCACCATCAACATATTGGGAATGCTGAAGAATAGAGGAGTTAATACAAACAGAAGCAACGCCAGACCGGGTCCTGACCAGCCGACCATTGGCTCTGCTCCGAAAGCACCGCCGCACACTGTGAAATAGATCAACCCGAACAACGGCCAAAGTGTCAATTCACGCTTGAGCTTTTTCGTCTCTGCGCTGATGACATTTCCCTCACCAAGTTTCTTATTCATTGTGCCCTCCGAAAGTATTGGAGTGCGAGAGCTTGCAAGAAAACATCAGCAAGCTGATGAACTCCATATCCAAAAAAAGAGCGGACAAACGTTCTCACGTTTGTCCGCTTTATGAACTTTATGCGGTCATTTCCTTCATCCCGTACGGGAAGCCGTAATCGGCCATTTTTTCCATGAATGGATCAGGCGGGAACGCCTCAGGGCCAAGAACGCCGACACCCTTCCAGACGCCGTGTTTGATCAAGTCCATGGCGATGACTGCGCTGAAAGCGGTTTGAGCCACCACCGCCTGACAGCCCCAGGCATCCATGCAGGCTTTGTTATCTGCCACCTGATAAAGATAAACCTGGCGCGGCTTGCCATCTTTTGTGCCTTTGACCCAGGTTCCGGCACAGGTCTTGCCAGACATCTTATCTCCAAGATGAGCGGGGTCTGGTAAACAGGCCGCCACAACATCGCGCGGTGCAACCTGTACACCCTTCACTGTAATTTTTTCTTTGTTATCAAGGCCAAGCATGTGCAAGGTTTTGAGCACTCCAATGAACTGGTCACCCAAACCATACTTGAACGTGGCGCGCTTGGTCTTGATCCAACGCGGCATGAGTAAAACTTCTTCATGCTCCACGTTGACAATTTCCACGGGACCGATCTCGGGGAAGTCAAAGATTTCGGGCTCAGAAAATGGTGCGGTGGTGATCCACTCGCCATCCTGCCAGATCACGGGCGGATTCAGGCACTCTTCGATGGTGGTCCAGATCGAGAAGTTGGGCGCAAATTCATAGCCTGAGATGGCAATGTTGGCACCGTCACGGATGCCTAGTTCTTCAATTTCATCAAAGAGATGGTCGGCTGCGTAGCGGGCGAATACATCTGCCATGCCGGGCTCCACACCAAAGCCAACGAGTGCGAGAATATTCTTCTTCTCCCAGTCTTTGGCTTTATCGAATTGATAGTCACCAAGTTTGATACCGGGTTTATTGAACGGGTCAGTTGGATGCGGCTCGGAGAGAGTCATGGCCATATCCATATAGGTTGCGCCGACATTATACGCGGCATCGAAGATCTGTTTGTTGAAGATCGGATCAACGGAATTCATGATCAAATCCACGCTATATTTTTTAGCGAGGTCTTCGATCATTTGTTGATTACTGGCGTCAATGAATTCAACGGGGAAACGATTGTTATCTCCCATTTTCTTCTGCACTTCTTCAGCGCGTTTGACGTTGTAATCTGCAAGTACCATTTGTTCCATCCAGGCGCGCGGTTTTGCAATCGCCGCAATTGCTTCGCCCACCCCGCCAACACCAACGAGTAATACTTTCATGATCTTTGCTCCATTTAGTTTTATAACTCGCGCGTATGCGAGTTAGGATTACTGTTTGGATTCATAAATAGCCCCACCATATACACTTTGGTAAAGGTTTCCCCGATCGTACGTATTGCTTTCAAAAACGCTTTCATATTTCCTTTTTTTATTGGCTCCACCGCCGTGATCTTAACTTACGGGGCAGACAAGTTTTATTCCGCCGCACCCGGTTTCAGGTCCGGGTGAAGCGTGAATTTCCTAAAAATAAATTTCCTTCATGATCTTCAAGTGAATGAAGGATTCGGTCTCGCGGATCCCATCCACTTTGGCAAGTTTCTCTGTAAGAAATTTTAGCAGGTCTTCATGGTCGCGGCAAAAAACTTCACACATGATGTCATAACGTCCGCTGACAACCACCATGTAAACGACCTCATCGAGTTTGGCTATTTTCTCGGCCACTTGCAGCATCTTGCCGCCATCGGTATGGATGCCGATCAGCGCCATGGTGCGAATACCCATCATGAGCGGATTTGTAACCGCCACCACTTTGAGATAACCAAGTTCAACGAGGCGGTTATAACGCTGGCGGATCATACCGGGCGAGACGTTGAGCTGTTCTGCGATCTGAGCAAATGCTTCCCTGCCATCTTTACGCATGGCGTCAATAATGTATTGATCGATGTTGTCAAGGCGTCCAGATTGATTAATATTGCCGATTACGCTTTCCATTGATTTATTTTATTCCTTTTTTGCATTAAAGTCAATAAATTCATGATGATTTGTTATTTCGCAGAGCATTATTGTACACAAAAAAACCAAGACACTGACTACACGAATACCCAAGTCTGATTCTTACTTAATTATTGTCTACGAGAAGAAGCTACTCTCCTCCTTTAACTTCAACCCAGATGGCATCATACAGTGGAGTCGCCTCACCCACATCTTCAGTACGATGACCGCTCGCGATCACTTCAGCGGGCGTATTTGTGATCGGAGACGCTATGTACGCATCGTATAGTTCTGTTTGATTTTCTTTTGCGTAATCCAATGCAGCCTGATTTGGGTTTGTGTATGGAAAGTCACGCAGCATCATCCAAAAAATATCACCCTGCATGGTGTAGTTAAGCCAGGCATAAGCCGCATCTGCATGAGGAGCATTTGCAAGCATTGCCCAATTATCCTGCCATAAAAGCGCGCCCTCTGTTGGATAAATATATTGAATGGCAGGGTTCTCCTGTTGAGCGAGCAGTGCTTCCGCTGTCCATGTGATGCCGAGGTCTACATCTCCGGCGATCAACGCTGTTTTGGGGCTGTCACTATCAAATAACTTAACACCTGGAACAAGTTCGGCCAGCTTTGCTTTCGCCTCCTCCAGTTTCACAGGGTCGGTTGTATTAATACTATATCCAAGTGTCAGAAGCACCACACCAATGATTGTGCGAGATTCGTCAAGAAAAACCATTCTGCCAGCGTATTCGGGCTTCCACAAGTCAGCCCATGATTGCGGGATATTTTCAACCGTTTCAGTATTCACCACGATACCCTCTGTGCCCGCCTGATATGGGATGGTGTACTTGTTACCGGGATCAAACGGGAGATTGAGGTAATTTGGATCGAAATTCTTAAGTGCGGGAAGTTGAGCGTGATCAAGTTCCTGTAATAAGTCTTGACGCATCATCAATGCAATAATGTAGTCGGTGGGTTGAACAAGATCATAATTCGAACTGCCCGCAGAGACTTTGGCATACATCTCCTCATTCGTGGAGTATTCATCTTGGTTAACCTTGATGCCATAGACCATCTCAAAACATTCGATCATCTCAGCTGGCATGTATTCGGTCCACACAAAAATATTTAACTCAGTGGAAGTAACTTCAACCGGGAATTCGGGCGCAGGGCAGGCAAATCCGCTGGATGTGATTTTTTCTCCATCATTATCAGTGTCAGCATCAGCCACAGCACTCCCTTCCCCACCGCTACAAGCAGACATGACCAGGCTCGCAATCGTAAAAAACATTGATAATTTAAAAAGATTATGTTTAATCATCCTTTAGTTCCTTTAGAAGGTGGATTCTTTATTCGATCAAAACAAAAATAAACCGGACAGATCAAATGATCCGTCCGGTTTATTTTACTGCAAGGCCGGTATTATCACAGGGCTGTAAGTTTTACTGGCCTTTTACTTCAACCCAGATATCATCATACAAAGGTGTTGCCTCACCCACATCCGCGATGCGATGGCCGTTCTTAATGGCGTCCGCGGGGACATTGGTGATCGGGGAAGCCATGTAGGCATCGTAGAGTTCCGTCTGATTGGTCTTGGCGTAATCAAGCGCGGCCTGGTTCGGGTTGGTGTATGGGAAGTCACGCAGCATCAACCAGAAAACATCGCCCTGCATGGTGTAGTTCAACAGAGCATACGCGGCATCAGCGTGGGGAGCATCCTTCAACATGGCCCAGTTATCCTGCCAGAGGATCGCGCCTTCGGTTGGGTACACATACTGAATGGCGGGGTTTTCCTGTTGAGCAAGCAAGGCTTCGGCGGTCCAGGTCATGCCGAGATCCACGTCACCGGCGATCAGGGCTGTCTTTGGGCTGTCGCTGTCAAAGAGTTTGATGCCGGGAACGAGTTGAGCTAATTTCGTCTTGGCTTCATCAAGTTGAGCGGGATCGGTAGTATTGACATCGTATCCGAGGGTCAAAAGTGTCAAACCGATGGTGGCGCGGGAGTCATCAAGAAAAACCATGTTGCCCGCATATTCAGGCTTCCAAAGGTCTTCCCATGAAGCAGGGGCATTTTCCACGGCATCGGTATTCACCACGATCGCATCAGTCCCAGCCTGATATGGGATGGTGTATTTGTTGCCTGGGTCAAATTCAAAATCGAGGTAATTTGCGTCAAAATTCTTCAAGACGGGCAATTTGGCGTGGTCAAGTTCCTGTAACAACTCCTGACGAGCCATGAGTGCAATGATGTAATCGGTAGGCTGGACAAGGTCATAATTGGAACCGCCCGCAGAGACTTTAGCGTACATCTCCTCGTTACTGGAATATTCATCGCGATTAACCTTGACGCCATAAACCAATTCGAAGCATTCGAGCATTTCAACCGGAATATATTCCGTCCACACAAAAATATTGACTTCCGTGGAAGTGACTTCCATTGGGAATTCGGCGGCAGGGCACGCAAAACCAGTTGAGGTGACTTTGGGGCCATCAGCTTCAGACTCGGTTGTTGCGGCGGATCCACCTCCACCGCATGCAGCTAACGCCATGCTTGCAATCACAAGCAGTGTCAGCAATGTAAATAGATTTTTCTTATTCATCTCTTCCTCCTAGAAGATATTGAAATCGTTTGGCACGCGCTGTTCTAAAAGCGCGGAATACCTGATTTAACGAATCTTCCTTCTTCCCCTTTCAAATTAAAAATGAAAGACGGAAAGAAGAAAGATAAGACTTACGAGTGCTGCTTTGAATCACGATTTTGAAGAATTTGCAGCAACAATACAGCGAAGAATACCACCAAAATCCAAACCGTTGACAACGCATTAACCTGCGGCGTGATAATGCGACGGAGTAAACCATAGACATAGATCGGGAGCGTTGTAGAACCAGGGCCATTTGTAAAGAATGTGATCACAAAATCATCCAGCGACAAGGTGAACGCCAGCAAAGCACCGGACATAATGCCGGGCAGAATCATTGGAAGTGTCACGCGGCGGAAAGTTGTCCATTCGTTGGCGCCCAAGTCCATGGCAGCTTCTTCAAAGGATTTATCAAAACCCTGCAAACGTGCTTGCACCACCAATGTCACAAATGGGACCATGAACGCAATATGACTCATCGTGACAGTTGCCATTCCAAGCGAGAGACGCGCATCTCCCTCAAGACCGAAGGTTGTATTTGCCCAACCAAAGAACTGACTAAACAAGGTTAGAACGCCAATTCCCATGACGATCTCTGGAATAACAATGGGAATATACAATGCAAGCTGTGAGAAAGGCTTCATTTTGAAGTTGTAGCGTTGAAGCGCAAGTGCAGCCATCGTGCCGATCACAGTGGCAATGATCGTTGCTGTAAAAGCGATGGTCAGCGTGTTTCCGGCAGCTTCGGCTACATCGTCATTTTTTGCGAGATCGCAATACCAGTGAAACGGTCCGCACGGACTCGACAACACTAGGCTGCCATCCATAACCACATTTTCACTATAAGCGGGAATAAATCCTTCAAAGGTGACATTCGCTCGCGAAGCATTGAACGAATACAAGATCAACCCGACAATCGGTGCATATAAAAATACATACACCAAAACCGCGGCTGCGATCACAAAGGGAGAACGGCGAAAAGGGTTCATGCGACTACGATCTCCTCTCCGAAGCCAAATTTGCGGGTGTAGAAATAAGTCACGATCAGCGTCAGCACCATCAGAATCAGCGACGCGGCAGAACCAAAAGTCGGGTCACGCGCATCCAAAAATTGACGCTGGATCAAGTTACCGACCAAAATAACCTGACGTCCGCCGAGAATATCCGAAACAATAAATGTTCCCATCACTGGAATAAAAACAAGGATTGTCCCAGCCACCACACCGGGCATGGACAATGGAAGCGTCACGCGCAGAAATGTCTTAATTGAATTTGCGCCCAGATCAGCAGCCGCTTCATATAACGAAGTGTCAATTTTCTCAAGTGATGTATAAATTGGCAGGATCATAAACGGCAGGAACTCATAGATCATCCCTACCAATACCGCACCCGGAGTGTACAACATCTCAAGCGGCGTAAATGGAATATTCAAGGCATTCATGATCCAGCCCAGAATAATATTGATCGCACCCTCCTTACGCAGCAACATCATCCACGCATACACGCGGATCACGAAATTAGTCCACAGCGGAATCAACACCATAAACAGATACATATTACGCTGCTTTGGATGCGCACGCGCAATAAAGTAAGCCAGCGGATATGCAAGAGAGATCACAAAAAATGTAGTATTAAACGCCAACGACAATGAACGCCCGAGGATATTCACATACAACGGGTCAAAGCACGAAGCCTGTCCCTCAGGACAATCTGTACTGTACCCAAAAAGGCGGACATAATTATCCAACGTGAAAGAATAGATCACGTTGCCATCAGGACTACGCTTGCCAAAACTCACGACCAACGTGAGGATCAACGGAATGATCAACAGCACGAACAACCAAACCGTAGTGGGAAGCGCCAACAACGTACCCTGCGCAGATTTATTTTCGCGAAGACGCTGAAGCATGGCTTAATCCTTCTTCAAAACAAGCGTATTCTCAGGCATGAGCATCAACCAAACTTCCTGACCCACCGTATAGAATGACTTGGGGTCAAGTCGTGAAATTCGGTTCTGCTCCAACACCTTCAATTTTGCGCCGTTTACATCCACATAGATATGAGTATCCGCGCCAATGTAAACCGTATTGGTCACTCTGGCATGGAACATATTTTGATTAACTACGTGCTTGTCGGCAATACGAACTTTCTCAGGACGAATACACACATTGACTTCTTCACCCTTGACCAATCCCTCCGAAATAGGCACACCCACCAACTCGGCATTTAATCCGGGGATGAAAACACTCGCTTCATCCTTTGAGATGGACTTGATCTTGCCTTCGAGGAAATTCGACTCCCCGATAAAGTCTGCCACAAACTTGTTCGCCGGGCGTTCATAAACTTCAACCGGCGTACCCATCTGTTGTACCTTGCCCTTGCTCATGACCGCAATACGATCAGACATCGTCAGCGCTTCTTCCTGATCGTGCGTGACGTAGATAAACGTAATTCCCAGTTGTTGTTGCAACGCCTTTAATTCAAGCTGCATTTCCTTGCGCAATTTCAGATCGAGCGCGCCGAGGGGTTCATCCAATAGAAGAACATCAGGAGTCTTGACCAACGCACGGGCAAGCGCCACGCGCTGCTGCTGTCCGCCTGAAAGCTGCTTGGGCTTGCGGCGATCCATACCGGTCAGCTGCACCATATCAAGCGCACGCCCCACCCGCTTCTTGATCTCCTCTTCCTTTGCGCCTTCCATTTCCAAACCAAAAGCCACATTTTGAAAAATGGTCATGTGCTGGAACAATGCATAACTTTGAAAAACAGTGTTGACCTTGCGCTGGAAAGGTGGAGTATGCCCCATGGCCTTTCCTTCAATATACACCTCTCCATCGGTCGGCCACTCAAACCCGGCGATCATACGCAGAGATGTGGTCTTACCACAGCCTGAAGAACCCAGCATGGAAAAGAACTCTCCATTCTTGATCTGCATGGTCACATGGTCCACTGCGGCCATCTCATTCCCCTCTGGTGTTATAAATTTTTTTAACTACATCGCGCATTTCAACTGCAAATTCACTGGTCATCTATCTTCTCCATGATGAGATTGGAAGTGCGAATTGTAAAGCCTGACAAACTACATGGTTGCGTTAATTTCTTTAAGCACTTCACTCAAACGATCTAGCAGGGTATCCATTTGCTCCTGCGAAATAATAAGCGGCGGCTCAACACGGATGGTCTGCGCGCTGGTCAATGTGCCTGCCACCACAATATTCCGTTTAAACAATCCGGCTGCAATTTTGTAACCGATCTCCGGCGTCTTGAAATGCATACCAATCAACAAACCTTTGCCCGTTATTTTCTCATAAATTTGCGGATACTGCACAGCGAATTTCTCCAATTGTGAAATTAGATAATCTCCCTTTTCAGCAGCCTTTTCCCACAGACGTTCACGCAAAGTAACATGAATTGCCGCGATCGCCGCAGAACAAGCCAACGCGCCGCCGCCCGTGGTGGTGGTATGCATGAACGGATTCGGATACATCATCGGCTGATAGATCTCTTCGGTGGTCGTCACCGCGCTGATCGGCATCACGCCGCCGCCCAAAGATTTGGCCACAGTCAAAATGTCAGGGACGACGCCCCAATGTTCGACGCCCCACAGTTTCCCGGTCCGGCCGAGACCCGTTTGCACTTCATCCGCAATAAGCAAAACGCCGTATTTCTTTGTCGCGGCACGAATGCGCGGCCAGAAATCATCCGGCGGAACAATCGCGCCAGACTCACCTTGAATGGGCTCAAACATCACCGCCGCAACACCAATGCCAACTTTTTCACAAATCTCCAATTGCTTCTCAACCGCATCCGCATCACCAAATGGGACGTGATAAACCTGCCCCGCATATAAATTACCCATCGGTGCGCGATAATCAGCCTTGCCCATCAGAGAAAGCGCGCCCATGGTCTTGCCGTGAAAAGCACGCACTCCAACAATGAATGCCGACTTGCCCGTATAAAGTTTTGCGATCTTCATCGCGGCTTCATTGGCTTCTGTGCCGCTGGCAGCGAACCAACTATATTTCAAATCGCCGGGAGTGATGCTTGCGAGAAGCCTGCCCAGCACACCCCGCAGCGGATCGATCAATTCCTGCGAAGGCATCGGAGAACGATCCAGTTGAGCCTTCACTGCGCTTACAACATCAGGATGACTCCAGCCCAAGTCCAACATGCCATAGCCGCCAAGAAAATCAAGATACTCGCGGCCCAGCACATCTTTAAACACCGAACCTGAACCCGTCCACTCTACTGCGGCCCAGTCACCAGACTCGGTCACTGATTTGCGATACTCCAGCCAGTTGCGGTTGTAGTGCTCGGCAAAATTTAATTTTGACTCATCAATGATCTTGTGCGCTTCTTCTATTGAAGGAAATTCATTCTTATGAATCAGATCCAGCCAGCGCGATGAATAATCCAATGCGTCTTCGTAGTCAACAGCCATAATTTTTCACTCCAAAAATTTAGAACTTTCTTGTCCACTCTTTCGGCCAGCGCTCCACAACGATCTTCTTTTGTGTGAAGAACTCAACCGCATCCATGCCCTGTCCATGCATATCACCAAAGAACGAATCCTTCCAACCGCTAAACGGGAAGAAAGCCATCGGTGCAGCGACGCCAATATTAATACCGATATTGCCCGCATCCGCTTCGTATCTAAAACGACGCGCTGCATTGCCGCTGGTCGTAAACAGACTCGCTTGATTGCCGTATTGTCCGCTATTTACCAGCTGGATGGCTTCATCGATGGAATTTACGTGCATCAGGCTTAACACTGGCCCGAAGATTTCCGTCCTCGAGATCTCGCTTCCAATCGGGACGTCAGACAGGATCGTCGGTCTGACGAAGGATCCACGCTCGTAGCCTTTCACCACCGTGCCACGACCATCCACAGGGACTCCCGCGCCTTCCTTCGCGCCAAGACCGATCAACTGCTCCACGCGCTGCATACTGGCTGTGTTGATGACCGGTCCCATTTGCACGCCGGCATCCAGTCCATAGCCGACGGTGCGCGTTGAAGCCGCATCGCAAATTAATTCATTGAACGTGTTGCGCGCCTCACCCACTGTCACAGCCACAGAAACTGCCAAACAGCGCTGACCAGCACACCCGAAGGCTGAATCGGCGATGATCTTCGTCGCCATTTCCATATCGGCATCCGGCAAAATGATGACCGGATTCTTCGCTCCGCCTTGTGCCTGCACACGCTTGCCATGAAAGGCGGCGGTGCTGTAAATATATTTTGCAACATTGGTCGAGCCTACAAAAGTGATCGCACGAATCGCGGGATGTTCGAGAATGCCATCCACGGTTTCTTTCGCGCCGTTGACCATGTTGATCACGCCTTTCGGCAAACCGATCTGCTCAATGAGTTTGAAAATAAACTGCATCGTCATTGGAACTTTTTCAGAAGGTTTGACAATATATGTGTTGCCCGCCGCGATGGCATAGGGCAAATACCAAAAGACGATCATGCCGGGAAAATTGAACGGCGCAATCGTGGCGCACACACCCACAGGTTGACGGATCATTAACTCGTCGATGCCAGGCGCGATATCTTCGGAGACTTCGCCCTTCATCATCATAGGCATACCGCAGGCCACTTCGATATTCTCATAAGCGCGGACCATTTCAGCCTTGGCTTCTTCAAAAGTTTTGCCGGCTTCGTTGGTGATGAGGCGCGCAATTTCATCGCCGTTCTCGCGCATCAAATTGCGAAGTTTAAATAAATATTGCACGCGATCATTGACCGGTGTTCTGCGCCAGGCGGGCAATGCTTCACTCGCCGCCTTGGCCGCCGCTTCCACATCTGCCTTTGAGCCGAGCGGAGTGCGAGCGATCACCTCACCCGTTGCAGGATTGATGACATCGAAATATTCTTTTACATCGGGCTTGACCCATTCGCCATTTATATAATTTAAGATTTCCATGGTTTCTCCAAAAGATGGTAATAAGTAATAAGTGAGAAGTGAGAAGTGAAAACCACGCGCCTTTTACTTTTTACCTTTTACTTTTTACTGAACTGCCTGTGTATCCATCAACTCGGCCAGACCTTCGTCGATCAGTTTCAGGCCTTCGTCAATCTGCTCTTTGGTGATCGTCAACGGCGGAACGATGAAAAGAATATTCTTGAAATTGAAGACATATACACCGTTTGCGATCAGGAAGTTTTTGAGCGCGGTCAAATCCATCGGCTCTTTGGTTACTCGATTCTTCACCAGCTCTATGGCGGTAAACATGCCGATATAGCGCACGTCACCAATCGAAACATGTTTCGTCTTTAATTCTTCGAGTTGCTCGCCAAGATATTTTCCAACCGTTTTAGCATTTTCAAAAATATTTTCTTCTTCGTAGACTGCAATCGTTGCCAGTGCGGTAGCGCAAGCCAAAGCGTGACCGTTATAAGTCAGCCCGGCTGATAGCATGTGACTGTCAAAATAATTGGCGATCTTCTCGCTCACGATCACTGCGCCCAAAGGCACATAACCGGAAGTAATTCCTTTCGCAGTTGTGATGATATCGGGCGTCACATTCCAATTGTCCACAGCGAACCACTCGCCAGTGCGGCCCCAGCCAGACATGACTTCATCGGAGATCAAGAGGATGCCGTACTTATCGCAAATCTCGCGCATACGCGGCCAGTATTCATCAGGCGGGATGATGAGTCCGTTTGTGCCGGTTACTCCTTCAAGAATGATGGCCGCGATCTGGTCGGGACCTTCGTGCTGGATCACCTCTTCGACATGGCTGATACATTCGCGATGACAGGTATCCTTCGTCCACCCGAATGGACAGCGATAGCAATATGGGTCCAAAAAGTGGACAACACCAGAAATAGCAGGTTCGGCCGGCAGGCGGCGATAGTCACCGGTTAAAGCAATTGCGCCATGAGTCGCACCGTGATACGAGCGATAGCGCGCCAGGATTTTATGTCGGCCGGTATATTGACGCGCGATCTTGATCGCATTTTCATTGGCTTCCGCTCCGCCTAATGAGAAGAATGTTTTCTTCAAGTCGCCAGGCGTAATTTCGGCCAGTTTCTTTCCCAACAGTCCGCGCGGCTCGGTTGCCATTCCGGGAGAGACAAAAGCCAGCACAGCCGCCTGATCTTGAATCGCCTTGACGACCTTGGGGTGTTGATGACCAATATTCTCATTCACCAACTGTGACGCAAAGTCGAGATAACGCTTTCCATCGGCATCCCAAAAATAAACTCCCTCGGCTTTGGTGACAGGGATCGGATTCACTTGTCCCTGATTCGACCATGAGAAAAATGTATATTCTTTGTTTAGATCAACAATTTCTTTTGCAGTTAGTTTGTTTGTCATCATTGTTTTCCTTATTTATAGTCAAAGGCCAAAAGTCTTTGACGACCCTCAACTTTTGACCTTTGATAATTTATTTCTTTACTTCCTTTGCAATTTCCGCGTATATCTGCAGGGTTCTATCAATATCGGCGTCGGTATGTTCATAACACAGGAACCATGGTTCACGCGCGTCACGATCTGGCATGATGCCGCGGGCAATGGCTTTATCAGTCAATTCAATATAAAGGTCATGATCGCTCACCGCCCAGTCCCGTTGACAGGTGACCGCGTCAATGCCGAATGAAAAAGAAAACATGGCGGGATATCCGGTGAATACCGCTTGAATATCATTCTCTTCAAAAATTTCCTTCAAGCCGTCCATCAGGCGTTGTCCGCGTTTTTCGATTGTTTTTAAAACAGGCTGGGACTTCAAAATATTTAATGTAGCATACGCGCCGGCAATACCCGGTTTGTTATTTGTATAGGTGCCGCCTTGTGACACACCCTGACCAATAATGGACATGATCTCACGCTTGCCGCCGAAAGCTGCCACAGGGTAACCGTTGCCAAGGGACTTGGCATACGTTACCAGGTCCGGTGTGATGCCGTAATATTCCTGTGCGCCGCCATTTGCGATTCTAAAGCCCGTCTTCACTTCATCCAGAATAAAAACACAGCCGTGTTCTTCGGTGCGCTGACGGATCAACTCAAGAAAGCCGGGCTGCGGATTAATCGCCGCGCAATTTCCCTGACAAGGCTCCGTAATGACGGCAGCGATCTGCTCGCCATGTGATTTCATCACGCGGTCAAATCCATCAAAGTCATTGAATGGCAAAACAATGATGAAGTCGCGCATGGCGGTTGGGATGCCGGACGAAGCAGCCACAGGGATCGGGCTGCGGCGATTTCCATACGCTTCAACAGGCGCATACGTTGACCATAATGTATGGTCATGCATTCCGTGATAATTTCCTTCAAACTTTACGATAATGTCGCGTCCGGTGTAAGCGCGTGCCACGCGGATGGCATGCATGGTAGCCTCGGTGCCAGAGCAAGCCATACGCACCATGTCGATCGCAGGAGACATGTCCACGATCATCTCTGCCACGGCCACTTCCAGTTCGCCCGTCATGGCAAATAAAATCCCCTTTTGAATTTCTTCGATTACTTTTTGGTCTACTTCATCATAAGCGTGCCCCAAAATAATAGGGCCAAATGCCATGCGATAATCAATATATTCTCTGCCGTCCACGTCCCATAAATAACCGCCCTTTGCCTTTTCCACATAAGGCGTAATTTCGTCCCCCCAAAAGCGGAAATTGGAATTCACCCCCAATGGTATGACCTTTTGCGCGCGTTTCTGCAATGATTGCGTTTTTGGACCAAACATAAATTCTCCTTTGGGATTTAATAACAGACTTCGGAAATTCTCTGGAAGACTCTACGATCAGGAATTTCCAAATAACTTACGAAACCTTTGATTGAACTGCCGCTTTGCCTTCAGTGATCGCTTTTGCGATTCTTTCCGGAACCCGCCACTGATACACATCTTTGATAATGATCGGCACAATGGACGTGGTCGTCTTGCGCACCCCCGGAACTTTGCGGATCACTTCTGTGACAAAGTAATAAATTTCTGCTGTATCTTTTGCCACAAGCTGAATACTGATGTCGTTTTGACCAATGCCGCAGGCAACATAAGTGACATTTTCAAAGGAAGCCAGCTTTTTCGCCACATCCAGAATAAGGTCAGACTCAACTTCCAGCCAGACATCTGCCTTAATGTTAAATCCAAGGGATTCGGGGTTGACCACCGCGCTGATCTGGATCACGCCTTCGTCGATCATACGGTCAATGCGATAACGCACCGCACGTTCGGAAATATCCGTCATGCGACGCGAAATCTCAGAAGCGGACATTCGTCCATCTTCAAGGAGTAAATTTACAATTTTTATGTCAGTTTTGTCGAATTCATACATAATGAGTCCATATCTCTTCCGAATCTTACGCGCCAACTATACCTTACGGCGTTTTAATCGTCAAGAGCAAGGTGGAAAATCCAATATCACATGTTGTCTAAGCCATACAAGAGCCAATTTACATGCCACCTATCCAATCAAGGTTAATTCGAGTATTATGCTCGCTCTTTCCATTTGATAACTAATTTTTTACAGCAAGAGACACGATCATGATATCCATTCAACTAAGTGAAATTCAAAATAAATCAAAGATCATCAAAGCCAGAGAATTGGCAATCGAGTTTACGTCAACACATATAAAATATTATCGCCACGGCTGGCAATCATGGTCACTGGCGTCGTGGACTGATCTGGGTTTTATCCCTGTCCAGAAGCCCGCCATCTTTCATCCATTGCAAGTGAACGCCGAATACGTGAATGATCAAAACCCAAATGGTTCATGGCTGGGCGCGGTGGAGTTTGAAGACGGCAACATTCTTTTGCTCGGCGCGCTTTCAACAGATGCGCACGTGCATCTCGTCGAGAATCAGTTGTCGGGTAGGTTTGATGCGGATGATGGAGAGTGGTTCACTGCCTTCGGACAGGAAGATGTCGTCTTTGCTGAATATGCCGAACAGTTGGGAATCCGCCTTGGAAAATTAAATAAAAAAGAAGCGCCGCGCATCTGGTGTTCGTGGTACAGCCTGTATACAGCGATCGATGAAGAGATCCTTTATAAAACGTTTGACATGATCGGCGACCAGCCTTTTGATGTGCTGCAAGTGGACGATGGCTGGCAGATGAAAGTTGGCGATTGGGACGTGAATCAAAAATTTCCATCGGGCATGCAGGCGCTGGCGGATAAAATAAAATCAACCAACAGAAAAGCGGGATTATGGCTCGCGCCTTTGCTCGCAGTGAAATCTTCAAAACTTTTTCAACAGCATTCAGATTGGTTTTTACGCGATGAGCGCGGACATTTCGTCTCAGCCGGATTTAACTGGAACGAACAGTTATACGCCCTCGACACCACGCATCCTGACGTAATCTCGTGGCTGGTTGCCCTTATGAAGCAGGTCCGCGCCTGGGGCTTTGACTATCTCAAACTTGACTTCCTATACGCGGGCGCGCTGCAAGGCAAACGACATAAGAATATGCCGCGTGAAGCTGCGTATCGCGAATGTCTGCAAGTGCTGCGCGAGGCCATGGGAAGTGACGCATTCTTCCTGACCTGCGGCACACCGATTCTTCCAGCGATCGGCATGTGCGATGCAATTCGCATCGGCCCTGATGTTTCGTTTGAATGGGAAAATTATCGCAACGCCCACCTGCTTTACAATCCATCAACCCCTGAAACCAAGAATGCAATCCGCACTGTGATCCATAGATTGTGGCTGGGATCATTGCTGCACATTGACCCCGATGTAGCCTACTTTGAATCAAAAGAAAACTCACTGACAACAGAACAAAAAAATCTTTTGCAAGATCTGGCTTATGTTTGCAAATTCAAAGCCACTTCTGATCTGCCGCAGTGGATGACAAAAAACGAGATGGATGAATTGCGTTTATTTCTTAATTCAAATCCGGTCATAAAACAAACAGGCAGATACACTTTCCAGATCAATGAACGCAAAGTGGACTTCACTCCGGCGCTTTCACTGCCAGCAGCAAAAACGGGATTACTCGGTTTATTCGCATCTCTTCTGGCATGGCTGGGTGATAGACACATCGTATTACATTTTTTCAGAATGCTTGATGATCGTGCTCTAAGAAAAAGAAGAAACAGCCTGTAAATAAAAACGACCCTTGCGGGTCGTTTTTATTTTATCCAAATCGTTCTTCTGTTTTTGCGGCCATGATGAAATCATTATTGTGCAGGCCTTTGATCTTATGCGACCACCACTGGACAGTGACCCTGCCCCACTCAGTGATGATGAGCGGATGATGTCCCTGCTCTTCGGCGATCACACCAACTTTATTGGTGAACTCAATTGCTTCGACAAAGTTCTTAAGCTTGAAAACTTTCTCAAGCCGTTTTATGCCGTCTACTTCTTTCACCTGCCAACCAATGACATGCAACAACAAATCTTCGATCTCAGTATCGGTCAAAGTCGGCTCGCCAGCGCGGCAGGCAACACATTGACCAGCCGCAAGGTTTTTCATTGCAGAGCATCCACCAGCTTAGACAAGTCAGCGGGCGAGGAAAGCAAGACTCGCAAAGTCCGCCGGCCAGCAGCGACCAGCGCTTCGTAATCACCCAAAGCTTGCGCGCGGATTAACGTGCCAAAGCTCATGCCCTGTGTCGGGATTTCCATGTCATTCTGTGCATCGTACACAACCTGAATGAACAATCCCTTGTTTGGGCCGCCCTTATGGAACTGTCCCGTGGAATGTTGGAAGCGCGGACCAAAGCCCGCAGAGACAGCACATTTTGTCTTTTCACGGATCGCAACACGCAAAGATTGCAGCGCATCCAAAGTTTCCTTGTTGCGCGGAACATAAGCATTGATGGTGAAGAATTCACCCGTCTGCGCACCTGAAACAAAAGCGTTCAATGCGGCTTTCACATCGTTGATATTTACCAGGTCCACATCGGCCAGTTTGCCGGTCTTTTGAAAATCAGTGATCTTCGCAATCGTGCGCAACTTGCTATCCTGCACATCGGGCTGGTCAAACGCATTGATGCCGAGAATATGACACATGATCGAAACCGCGATCTCCCAACGGAAGAATTCTGCGCCCACATCATACGGGCTCATGAACGGGAATTCAATCACAGGGAAACCGGCATTTCTAAGCGCGGTCACATTGCCATCAAATTCACCGGTCTGACGCAGATACACAAACAAGCGGTCATTGCCATACATCTCAGGCGTAGCAAGCGGCTCGAGCGGAACAGGAAGCATTCCCTTGCCATGTTTACCGCTGGACTCAGCGATGACCTGCTCGACCCATCCCGCAAATGCGGATACAGGCGCATCGCTTATAACGGTCAGCTTGTCTCTGCCTGCGAGAGCAGACTCAGCGAGTAGAGCGCCCAGTGCAAAACCGGCGCTATGAACATCAGTTGAAACTTTCTTTACCTTCTCAGCCGAATTCAACAACTTGGGAATATCCATGCCGAGCAAAGCCGCAGGGACAAGACCAAAATCGGTCAATGCGGAGAAACGTCCGCCCACGTTGGGGTCAGCGTTGAACACTTTTCTAAATCCGCGGTCTTTGGCGAGTTTCTCAAGAGAAGTGCCGGCATCGGTTGTGACCATAAAGCGCGAACCGTTGCCTTTGCTTAATTCCCAGAAATAATCAAACGCAGCCAGCAGTTCGGCTGTTCCGCCTGATTTACTCGCGAGAATATACAATGACTTCTCCGGCGGATAATTTTTCGCAGCCAGAGCAACCTGCTCAGAATCAGTCGAATCAAGAATGGCGAGGCTTAATTTTGCTTCGATATTGGCAGCAGCCAGTAACGAGCTCAATACTTCAGCAGTCAAGGATGAACCACCCATGCCGATCACGAGCACACGGTCAATGCCTTCTTCGTGAATTTGTTTTGCAAAAGATAAATATCCATCGAGGCGGGTGCGCGCATCTTCAATGGAATGCAGCCAACCCAGGCGGATCTTAACTTCGGTTTGGCCGGCTTCATCGTCAGCCCAGAGTGTGGGGTCGTGTGACCAGACACGAGCGGCGACAGAGTCCGCTTCCAGCGTGGATAAACGTTTGGCGACAGAATCAGCCAAAGGGTTAATGGATGAAACGGCGCTCTTCCTTCTTTCATCCACAACATCAAGGAGCACTTTGAATGCATCGGCAAAAGATTTAACACCTTCCGCTTCCAATTCATCAGTGACCTGATTCATGGAAACGCCAGCAGACTCAAGCTCAGCAAGCTGTGACTTTGATTCGTCAAGTCCGCGGGTGATGGTGACGGCGGCATTGCCATGATCGCGGAAAGCATCAAGCGTGGCGGGCGGAACCGTGTTGACGGTATCGGGACCGATCAGGCTGTCAACATAAATTGTGTCTGAGTATGCAGGATTCTTCGTGCCGGTCGAAGCCCAAAGCGGACGCTGTACACGGGCGCTGAAGCGAGCCTTGATCGTTGCGAAACGCGCAGAGGTAAAAGTTTCTTCAAAGGCATGATAAGCAAGTTTTGCATTTGCAATCGCGGCCTTGCCGAGCAACGCAGAATCTTTTGGAAGGCGCGGATCGACTTTTTTGTATCCACCCGCGAGACAAAGAAAGATGCAACCGAGGCGATCATATTGATCGGTTCATTTGCAGCGACGCGATCTTCAAGACCTGAAAGATAAGCATCCATCACTTCGGCATAACGTTCGAGCGAGAAGATCAACGTCACGTTGACATTGATCCCAGCCGCGATGGTTTGACGAATGGCGGGAATGCCGGCTTTTGTGGCGGGGATTTTCACCATCAAGTTCGGGCGGTTGACGCGTTCCCAAAGTTCTTTGGCTTGCTTCGCAGTAGCTTCAGTTTCGTTTGCAAGATACGGGCTGACTTCAAGACTCACGTAGCCATCGCCGCCTTTTGTCTCATCATACAACGGACGAAAGAGATCGCAGGCTTCCTGAATATCTTCGATCGCGAGCTGCCAAAAGATCTTTTCAGCATCCCAACCAGACCACGCCAGCGGAATTAACGCGGCATCGTAATCATTTGTTTTGGCAATTGCATTTTGAAAAATAGTCGGGTTGGAAGTGACACCGCGAATATCGCCGCGTTCGATCATGGCTTTCAGTTCGCCGTTTTCGAGGAGTTTTCTCTGAATGTTATCGTACCAGAGGGATTGTCCAAGGGATGTAAGTTTTTGAATGGGGTCATTCTGACTTTATAAAAAATAACGCCTTGATGCATTACTGCCCAACGTTTTAATTATCTTTTTCCAATGCCTTTATTTTTTGACACGCCTTGCGCGAGTCTTTCCCCGCCGGCATCATCCCCTTGATAACGCGCGTTTAAAAACGCGGGTATTAAAACCTTTACCAACTCGGGGCCGATCACACGTCCGCCAAGGCACAACACATTCATCGCATCATGCTGCACACCCTGCGCTGCAGAATATGTATCATGACAGATCGAAGCATAAATACCTCTCATTTTATTTGCCGCGATCGAAGCGCCAATACCCGAACCGCAAATTAAAATTCCGCGCTCGGATTCATCATTTTGAATCTTCTCACCAACTTTTTTTGTGAAATCAGGGAAGTCCACCGCATCCGCGCTATACGTGCCCACATCGATCACTTCATGTCCGGCGGCCTTCACCGATTCGATCACAACTTCTTTCAACGGAAATCCGCCGTGGTCACAGCCAACTGCAATTTTCATAATACTCCAACAGACCCTAAAGGTCTCTTGAGACCTTTAGGGTCTGATTAATTAAAGTTCTTTCACCTTTGCGATCACATTTTCAACCGTGAAACCAAGTTTTTCAAAGATGATCTTCGCCGGAGCGGATGCGCCATAGCGCTCAATGCTGATGACAGACTTCGCGTATCGTTCCCAGCCGATGCCTGCTCCCGCTTCGACAGCGAGTCTCTTCTGAATGTTTTTCGGCAACACAGACTCACGATAGGCTTCATCCTGTTTCTCGAACAGTTCCCAACTCGGGAAGGAAACCACACGCACACCTTTTCCTTCGTCCGCAAGTTTTTGTGCAGACTCAAGGATAAGACCAACTTCCGAGCCGGAAGCCATCAAAATGATTTCAGGCGTTCCAAAATCCTTTACGATGTATGCACCTTTTTCAACCTGTGCCACAGTGTCCATCGTCGCCAGATTTTGACGAGTAAGCGCCAACACGGTCGGCCCGTTGCGGCGTTCAATTGCAACCTTCCAGGCTTGGGCAGTCTCGTTCGCATCCGCTGGACGAATGACCACAAGATTTGGAATAATTCTCAACGAAGTCAACTGCTCGATCGGCTGATGTGTAGGACCGTCTTCACCGAGTCCAACACTATCATGTGTAAATATAAAGATGGAGGGATAATGCGACAACGCCGCAAGACGAATCGCCGGGCGCATGTAATCCGCAAAAACAAGGAAGGTGGCGCCGTAGGGAATCACGCCGCCAAAGACGGCCATGCCATTTAAGACAGAACCCATCGCATGCTCTCGCACCCCAAAGTGGAAGTTGCGTCCTTCATAAGAATCTTTTTGGAAGGCAGGGCTTCCGTCAATTTTTGTGTTATTTGAAGGAGCCAGATCCGCAGAACCACCGATCAACTCGGGAAGTTTGAGGGCAAACGCATTAATTGCCTTGCCTGAAGCGGCACGCGTCGCCATGCCTTTTGCGTCCACTGGGAAGACCGGCACAGCGGATTCCCAGTCTGCGGGGAATTCGCCTTTCAAGCGGCGCTGCAACTCCGCGCCTAATGCTGGATGAATACGCTTGTATGCATCGAAACGCATTTTCCAATCGGCTTCAAGTTCACGTCCGCGGTCAACGGCTTTGCGATAAAAAGCAAGCGCATCATCCGGAATAAAGAAACGCGGTTCCTTCGGCCAGCCGAGGTTATCCTTTGCGGCATTGAGTTCTTCATCACCGAGCGGTTCACCATGCGCCTTGGAAGTCCCCTGGCGAGTCGGTGCTCCAAATCCAATGGTCGTACGGCACATAATAATACTTGGGCGCGGATCAGTTTTCGCTTCCTGGATCAGCTTATCAATCACTTCCACATCGTTGCCATCGTCTGCACGCAAAACCTGCCAGCCATAAGCCTGGAATCGCATGGCGCGGTCTTCTGTAAAAGCCAGGTCAGTTGAGCCGTCAATCGAAATGTGATTGTCATCATAAAGATAGATCAAACGCCCAAGGGACAAATGGCCAGCCAGAGACGCGGCTTCAGATGCCACGCCTTCCATTAAGTCACCATCGGTCACGATTGCGTAAATGAACGGGTCAATAATTTCATGTCCGGGCTGATTGAAGGTCGCGGCGAGATGTGAGGCGGTAATCGCCATACCTACACCATTTGCAAACCCCTGCCCTAATGGACCTGTGGTCACTTCCACGCCGGGGGTTAATCCATACTCTGGGTGGCCCGGAGTGAGACTGCCCCACTGACGAAAGTTTTGCAATTCCTCAAGCGGCAGGTCGTATCCCGTCAGATGCAACAAAGAATAAAGGAGCATTGAACCATGCCCGCCCGAAAGGATGAAGCGGTCACGTCCCGCCCACTTTGGATTGCGCGGATTATGTCGCAGGTGGCGAGTCCAAATGGTGTAAGCCATTGCAGCTCCACCCATTGGCAAACCGGGATGGCCAGAATTGGCCTTTTGCACGCCATCGGCGGAAAGAAAGCGAAGTGTATTAATTGATTTTGATTGAAGGTCGGTCATGAATAAATCTCCTGTGATGGCACGATTTTACCACCGTGATATTTTGATTTTATATCTATCATTAAATCATTCCAGACAATAAAATAACCATGGACAATATTTTTGTCCAAAGCCTTCTTCCATATAATGCAAAGTCTATGGCTCAGTATTTATCTTTTAACTCAGCAGCCGGAACAAAGATCTGACCTTCCCGCGCATCCCCAACGCAGGACACTTGATTTTGTTTTTCCGTGGCGAGCCACGCAGTGTACGCAGCAACAAGCGCATCCAGTTGATCTGGCAAATACAACAACTCCACCGGCCATATCCCCTTGGACATTTTATGTCGTGTGATCTCTTCAAAAAAATCCATTGGGTCTTTAACGCGCACCCCATTTTCATAAAGGATCAATTGTCTTTGCAGACGGCCTTCCAGAGAAGGGCGAGCCGCAGGGATCTGCCCGGCCAGCACACTATACCCGGCCAGCGGATTCGTTTCCAGAATTTGACGGGGAGCATCCTTCTCGGGGTATTTTTGAAACTCCATCTTTTCGAGTTTGCGATACAACTCAAGCCCCGCCTGCATCCACGCAGGACATAATGCAGCGCTTGCGGGGGTCTTTGTCACTGCAATCCCATGTTCGCGCATGATATGCTCTGCCAATCGCAACTCAACACGGCGGACTTGCGCCGGTGTAAGAGTCTTCTTTTTCGTCAACTCGCGTACCAATCCGCGGTTGAGGCCTGAAGGCGAGTTGATCGCCACAATCGCGGAATTCCGATCCGCAATAAAGGCGACGATCTCATTTAGTTCACCTTCTGCAAGCGCAAGTAGATTTAAATTGTGATCCAGTGCTGCGTAAGCAAAAGACTTGCGTGAAGTGTTGGGGGTAATGCCAATAAAGGCGAAGTCGGTAAAAAGCATAAGTAATTAACCAGTCATCCATGTAGACAATTAAACAACCACAAAACAAACGCTATTTTACACCCCAATTCATGTATACTCGGACAATCATGCAAAAAAATCAAAGAATCATTCTCTACCTGCTTCTGCTGATGGCAGGCGCTTCGTGGATCGCACTGAGCGCAAACACAACTACTACAACAGATGGAGTCTCTGCTCCACAGGCTGGCTTTGCCGCACCTGATTTCACCCTCAGCACACCTACCGGCGAAACCTACACCCTCTCTGAGTTACGAGGACAGGCAGTGCTGGTCAATTTATGGGCCACATGGTGCCCGCCCTGCCAGGCAGAGATGCCCGCCATTGAGAAGATGTATCAGGAATATAAAGATCAGGGATTCATTGTCCTCGCTGTTGATATGACCTATCAAGACAACCCACTCAATGTTGTGCCCTTCATACAGGAATACAACCTGACCTTGCCCATTCTGCTTGAAGAAACAGGCGATGTGGCGGCTTTATATCAACTGCGCTCACTGCCCTCTTCATATTTTATTGACCGCGCCGGCATCATTCGCGAAGTCGTGATCGGCGGCCCAATGTCTGAAGCCCTGCTTCGCACCCGTATCGAACAAATCCTACAATAATATGCTCACATTATTCCGCAATATTTTTTCACCACCCCGTCACATGATCCTGCTTGTTTTCGCTACATGGATCGCACTCAGTCTCGCCGAAAAACGCACCGAGCGCCACGGCGTCAACAAGGAAGACCTGAACAACATTACTTTTTACGGACTGATCGCATTTGTCATCGGCGGGCGTATTTCGTTCGTCTTGCAAAACCTCCCTGCCTTCATCAAAAGCCCGGCTGACATTGTTTCCATCAACACTGATATCTTCGATCCGCTCGGCGCGCTGGCTGCGGCGCTCATCGTCGCGCTGGTGTATGGTCAACGCCGCGGGCTTTTCCTCTGGCCCACGCTCGATGCGCTTACGCCTTTCTTTGCAGTTATCACGATCGGTCTTGGATTAAGTCACCTCGCAGCGGGCACAGCTTTTGGAAAAGAGACCAATTTAATCTGGGGAATTGATCTTTGGAACGCCACCCGCCACCCGACTCAAATCTATGAGACGCTCGCCTCTCTCTTAATCTTCAGCCTGCTCTGGTTCAAAAAGCATGATCCACGCCCGGGCATTCTCTTCCTCACCTACGCCGCGTTGACTGCCGCTTCACAACTTTTCATTCAAGCCTTCCGGGGCAATAGCACATTGATCTTCAACGGTTTGCGCCAGGAACAACTCATCGCATGGATAATTCTTGCTCTTTGCTTTGTTTTGTTTGAATACAGATTTCAAAAACAGTGAGATATTTTCTCAAACCTGATCCAGCGGCGATGAAGATCAAATACGCGAATCAGGTTTGAGATTAAGAGCGAAGCGGGGTTTACATCCAAAAAAAAATTCTAGATCTGCAACGGCGAAGCGCCGCGTGAGATGTTCGCTAAAAATTCCTGACGGGTGGCGAGGTTGGCGCGGAAGGCGCCATGCATGGCGGAAGTGGTCATACGCGCATCATGTTTTTTCACGCCGCGCATCATTGAGCATAAGTGTCCCGCCTCAACCACCACCGCCACACCCTGCGGCTTGAGCAAGTCGCGCAGAAAATCAGCGATCTGACGGGTCATGCGCTCCTGCACTTGCAGGCGGCGCGCGTACATATCCACAATGCGCGGAATTTTCGACAAACCCAAAACTTTGCCATCTGGGATATAGGCCACATGCACACGTCCCATAAACGGCAGCATGTGATGTTCGCACATGCTGTAAAACTCAATATCACGCACCAGCACCATTTCATCATATTGAACATTGAAGAGTGCGCCGTTGATAATGGCGTCTGAATCCATTGTGTAACCGCCCAACAGTTCATGATACATACGCGCCACACGACGCGGCGTAAACTGCAAGCCTTCACGCTCAGGATCTTCGCCCACGGCATTTAAGATTTGCGTCACTGCGCTCTCAATGGCAGGATTGTCCATATTATCATTTTCAGCATCTTTTTCGTTCATGTCGTCAAATTCCATGATGGCTCCAAATAAAAACTGGTCTGACAGCAAAGCCGCCAGACCAGTTTTTTAATGAGTCGATCTAGCCGAGTTCCGGCTCGATCAATCCATAGCTTCCATTGCGGCGGCGATATAGCACATTGATCTTGCTTGTATCTGCATTATAAAAGATAAAGAAGTTATCGTGTCCGAGATTACGCATTTGCACAACTGCTTCATCTTCACTCATTGGATACAGAATAAATTTCTTTTTGCGCGCCACAAGTGGAGAGAGTTCGCCGGTTTCGTCATCAATGATCGGTTCGGCGGCTTCGGCGGCTGAACGCCCATCACCGCGCCCGTGCTGGTGCTTCCCTTTATAGCGCTCGATCTGACGCTGCATATTGTCCAATGCCTGATCGAAAGCTGCCAAAGCTTCATCGGCACGTTCCTCGGTGCGAAGGGTAAAGCCTTTACCGTAAACGGTGATCTGGGCAACGTTTCGATCTGTGGCATTACGTGCGGCTTTGTGATGCGCCAGTTCAACGCGTGCCTCTTCAATTGCCGGCAGATAATGATCAAAATTACCTGCTTTCTTATTTACATATTCTTCGATCTTTTCGGTCAAACGGATATTACGTGTCTGAACTTCCACTTTGTTGGACATACGTCCTCCTTTTGGGGATGAAAAGTACTGAACATCAAACGCCTACACGTGCCTCAATCCGTGATGAGGCAATGCGCGGGCGACAGTCAACGCAAATACGTCTTTCGCTCCAGATGCATACAACACTTCAGCACTGGACGATAAAGTTGATCCTGTTGTAGAAACATCATCCATTACAAGAACTGTTTTTCCGATTACCCCCATCCCTGCTTCAAACGCCGCGCGAACGTTTTCCCTGCGCTCCATACTGGACAACCCAACCTGGGAACGCGTTTCTTTTCTACGTTTCAACTGGTTCGGCGCATAATGAACATTTAGCGACATTGCAAGCGGTTTTGCAATCATTGCAACCTGATTATATCCCCGTTCTTGCATTCTTTTCCGTCCCAATGGAATTGGAACAATCATGTCGATCGGCCAGTTCAAATCTTTCACAAAATCATTCATTTGTAACGAGAGAGAATATCCCATTGAAATATTCCGGCGATATTTCAATTTATGCAAAGCGGTGCGAATCGGGTCATCAAAAATCGCCCAGGCTCTTAATGCGCGAAAATGCGGCCTGTCTGCCCGGCAGGTATCACAGACACCCTGCTTCGTTTGCGGAAGGCCGCACATTTCACAAAGGATTCCATTTAAAATTTGTACTTTATTCTGGCAATCCAAACACCAGATTGAGCCTTTTTTACCACACCCCCCGCAAACAGGGGGGAAGAACAGATCCAACCCCGCCCATAATGTCTGATAAAAAGTATATGTCAAAGAAATTTTCGACAAATTCCGCCTCTATAAAAAATAGATTGGGATATTTTTTTCTTATTTTTAATTACCCAGCAATGGCCCAAAGGCACCGGCAATCTGGAAACCCGCGGGAGCCATAAGAATGATCATAATTGACGGGAAGGTTAACAAAGCCATCGGGATAATCATTTTTACCGGGGCTTTGTGTGCCAATTCTTCGGCAAACTGACGACGCTTCATGCGCATCTGATCTGATTGAATGCGGAGTACTTTCGCAAGGCTTACACCAAGAATCTGACTCTGAATAACTGCTGCGACAAAACTCGTCAACTCGGGGAGACCAATGCGGTCTGCCATGTCGCGCAACGACTCGCGCTGCGGCTTGCCCAATTGAACCTCACGAATGGCACGGCCAAACATGATCGAAAGTTCATTTTCCCATTTCTCACTGACTTTTGACATCGCAGCATCAAAACCAAGACCGGCTTCCACGCAAATCGTCAACAGATCAAGCGCATCTGGCATTGCCTTGCGCACTTCATTTTGGCGGCTGTTAATTTTGCTTTGAAGCCATAATTGGGGGAAGAAAAATCCAAGTGCGGTAAAAATAATTACAGTGAGGAAAATTCTCCCCACCGACCAGTTGTTGTCGGAAAAAATGGAAACAACAAGCAACAATCCGCCAAAAAGACCCGCGCCAACAAAACGTGTCGCCAAAAATGTTGATGCATCAATCCGGCCTGGATTCCCAGCCAATTCCAACTTAAGTGTGGTTTCTTGTAAAAGTCTCTGCGGTGTAAAACGGGTTGAAATATCGCCCATCTTTTTAATAACAGGAATGACAACACGCTCCATAAAGGGCTGCTGCAACTCCGCTTCTTCAAGGGATACCGTCTCACCGCGCTGGGTTGCTTCTGCAAGGCGGGACATAACAGGATCAAATTCATCCTGCTGCCCCTGTTGTGAAAATCGCATCCCCACTACCACCAGAGCAACTGCGCCGCCTAAAATAACGACAGCAACAATAATCGCAATAATTGTTGAAATATTCATTTTATACCTCGATATCAGCAATACGCATCATGATGAAATAACTGGAACCAATCAACCCAAGAACAACACAAATAATCACTGCGGTACAAATAGGGCCGCCTTGTGTAACAGACAATAAATATTCAGGATTAAGGAACCACAAAATAATCGTTAGGCCAAACGGAATCAAGGAAAGCACACTTCCAGATGTCCGTACCTGAGAGGTCAGCACTCTCACCTCTCCCTTAATACGCACCCGTTCACGGATGGTAAAGGAGATATTATCTAAGATCTCAGCAAGGTTACCGCCAACCTCACGCTGAACATTAACCGCCGTGATCATAAAATCAAGATCTTCACTCGGAATACGGCGAAGCAGGTTTTCAAGGGCGGTTTCCATCGGAATACCAATCTGCATCTCCTGCACAACACGCCTAAACTCGTCACTGATCGGTGGTGGAAGTTCCTTACTAATCGCTTCCATCGCCTGCATTGTCGAATACCCCGCACGCAAACCGTTGACCATCAAATTCAGCATATCCGATAATTGATCATTAAATTTTGCGAGCCGCTTTTTTTGTTGTGAAGACACATACATGCCGGGGGCAAAAGCACCTGCGAGTGCTCCAATGAGAGCAGAAATCGGGTGACGATTCCCGATAAACCAGGCCAAAAGTCCACCAAGTAATATGGCAACAATAATCAGAACAAAGTATTCGCCAACCTTAAATTTTAAATCTGCCCGCGCCAGGCTTCGGGCAACCCGGTCGCCAAACGATGTTTTTTCAACTCGCCTGGATACCCAGTCAGTAATTACAGAGCGTTGAGCATCCCGCTCAAGACTCTGTTTGTCGTCATCCAAATATTGACTTAGGCGCTGTTCAACAATCGCGCGCTCACTGTTTGAAGAAACAATAACGCCCACGATCAACAGGATAATTAAAATTATGCCGCCGATGATAATGATCCAAGAAGTCATGTTGATCCTTTTAAGTAGCCCATCGGAAAGAGTTTTACGAAACTGAATTCCCGATATTTTTTACCAACGAAAAATACAAGGCAAAAACACAGGAATAGCCGACAAATTACTTAAGCATTTTTAAGAAGTTCCTAATACCGACGACGTTCTCCAATGCCAAAAATCGAGGGAGGCAAATGAATGCCGGCCGCTTCGATTTTATCCATAAATTTTGGACGTAATCCGGTTGGGCGCGTTCGGCCAATAATGCGGCCTTCCTCAGTGCCTGTTTGTTCAAACACAAAAATATCGGTCATTGTGATCACATCGCCTTCCATACCGCTTACTTCTGCAATTGTGGTCACCTTACGCGTTCCATCGCGCATACGTTCCTGTTGACAAATCACATCAACCGCACCTGCAATCTGTTCACGAATCGCCCGAACCGGAAGATCCATCCCCGCCATTAGACACATGGTTTCAATACGGGAGATCGCATCACGGGGAGTATTGGCATGTGCTGTTGTCATCGAACCATCATGGCCGGTATTCATGGCTTGCAACATATCCAGGGTTTCACCGCCACGGCATTCGCCAACAATAATTCGTTCGGGACGCATACGAAGTGCATTCATTACCAGATCGCGAATGGTAACTTCGCCACGGCCTTCAATATTCGGAGGGCGGGACTCCAGTGTTACAACATGCTCCTGACGCAATTGCAACTCAGCCGCATTCTCAATCGTCAAAATGCGTTCATCAGATGGAATAAAACCGGAAAGCACATTCAAAAGAGTGGTCTTTCCAGAGCCTGTACCGCCGGAAATAATAATATTCAAACGGGCTTCCACGCAGGCCTTCAAAAATTGAACGGCTTCATTTGTAATCGAACCAAACTGAATTAATTGCTCAATAGAAATTGGATTTTTAGAAAACTTACGAATGGTCAACACAGGGCCAACCAAGGAAATCGGGGGAATCACTGCGTTTACACGGGATCCGTCCTGCAAGCGCGCATCCACGTATGGACTGGATTCATCAATACGGCGTCCCAGCGGAGCAACAATGCGATCAATGATACGCATCACATGCTCGTTACTCTCAAATGTCACCGGAACCCGATGTAACTTACCCTTACGCTCAATGTAAATATTTTTAGGCCATTTACCATAATTTCAGTAATCGTATCGTCTTCCAATAAAGTTTGCAACGGGCCGAGCCCAAGTATTTCTGCTGCGATCTGTTCAAATAAACGCGCGCGCTCAGGACGAGACAAAACTATATTTTCTTCTGTAAGAATTTGCTCAAACAGATCCTGAATGGTCCGCCGGACCTCGTCGGTTTTGGAAACATCCATGGAAGGATCGATTTCAGCAAGCAGTTTATTCTGAACACGAGTCTTTAGATCAAAATAAGAACCAGCTTGAGGTGATGTAACTGGAGCGCTGACTCTCCTAGCCTGTAACGAAGAAAGACGTGAATTGTCCCCGCCTCCAGACCCTGACTGCCCCTCACCTGGCTGTTTTGGCGCAGGTGCAGAGCCACCCTGTTGGGCACCCCCTTGACCTTGTTCAATGCGTCGAAGCAATGACATTTAAATTACTCCTTAACGTCTAACTAGTGGTTCATCTTTATCTTCCAAAGCGGCCAGCCGCGTCCTAACAGATTCGGCCAGAGACAAAATTCCTCTTCCCACTGGTTGAGATTTATTGTCCAACATAAATGGCACACCGCGATTCACTGCTGTAATCACGACTTTTTCATCAAGCGGTATGGTGGTAACGATTTCCTGTTTCAGGTTATCGCTTACCCGCTCCGGTGTAATGGCGATCCGTTTATCATAGCGATTCATTGTAAATATGATCCGCTCTTTGCCAATGCCCAATGTGTGCAACAGATCAAGAAACAAACGGGCGTTTTTAATGGAGGGGATTTCCTGAGTAGTGACCAACACAAGCACGTCACTAATATCAATGGTTGAAAGAATTACGTCAGATAAAATCGGCGATGTATCAATAACAACATACGCATACATTCGCTGTAAATACTGCAAAACCTTGGAAAACTGATCTGCATTAACTTTTTCAGCCATTTCAGGCCGCTGTGGAGCTGGAAGAATACGCATACCAGAAGCTTCATGCTTGATTAGTATTTCTTCAACAATATCCGGTTCCAGTTCATCAACGCGCGGCGCAAGTTCAAGAATTGTATTCTTCCCCTGCTCGTTGACAAAAACTGCGACATCACCAAATTGCAAATTTGCATCCACAAGCACAGTACGGGTATCTTCACTGTTCAAAGCCAAAGCAAGGTTAACTGCAATAGTTGTACACCCAGTCCCGCCTTTGGGACTGTACACAGTTACGATCTTTCCCTTTGAAATCGGTGTGAAGTTCGCCATCGCAGCCGATGACCCGGAAGCCGATGTGGCAACCAAGCGTTGTTGAGCACCTTTTGCTCTTTCGGCACGGGCCATCTCGCCTGCGCGACGAACCGCAGAGATTAATTCATCTCCCATCGGGGGCTTGGTTAAAAAGTCACGTGCCCCTGCCAACATCGCCCGTCGCATATAGTTCTGATCATTCTGTACAGACAAAATAATAACTTGAATGTGCGGCTGTTTTTGCCTGATAATTTCCGTAGCTGTAATCCCGTCAATATCCGGCATATTGATGTCCATCAGAACGACATCAGGATCTAACTCCTGCGCAAGTTGAATGCCTTCTTTTCCAGAACCGGCCGCACCAGCAACGTCTACATCAGACTCAAATTGCAAAAGTTTGCGAACGTTTTCACGCGTTTCTGCAATATCATCTACAATTAATACTCGAATTTTATCTGCACTCATGCTACATTACATCCAATCAAAATAAAATATACACCAATATGGTTCAACACAATTATTGAGCAGGCGGTTGTGGTGCGTTTAATAGCTCAAGGTTACCGAAACTTATTGTGTATGGATCAAGAGAATATGGGAGTTTCGCTGGGACAGGAATATTATATTGGCTGAGTAAAAACTGCAGAGTCGACGCTTCTGTTGCCTGTCGAGCCTGATCACTTGGGTTTCTTAATGTCAGTGATAATTCAGCATCAGTCATAATTAAGTAGGAGAGTGTGATCGAATCCTGAGGTGAAACCAATAAGGTAACAATGTCTGGTCCCACAGGAGCCTGTGCCTGCTCACCCTCTACAGCCGGGGCAACCGCTACCGCAGGGGCAGACAGGTTCGTTGTTGGATCCAACGGGAAATCGCCAACCCGCATGACAACCACATCCTGTAATAACATCTGACACACCATTCTCGGGCGCTGGGTCTCGGAAGGAATCAAATAATAAGGCTGTTGAAGTGACGGATCAAGTTCCAAACGACCTTGACTGGAGCCGCTGGCAGCAACCCCAAGAGATAGCACCGGCAACCCCTCACCCGAAAACCCAGTACCCGTCAGAGTAGCTGTTTGATTTGGTAACGCAGATTGAAATGCAGGGTCAATATCCACAAACAGAAAACAGGCATTAATATTAACATGCGCCCCATTATTAACTGCATACCCCGCCAAAGCTAAACGATCTGCAGGTATTGAAACAGCAGTCATTCCAGAAGGAATTAATGATGCCCATTGCGGACCAGAGATGGGAACGGCGGCTGAACCGTCACTCACCATAGACTCTGTAATGACAACACCTTGATCAAGCGGATATTTCGCCACTTTACCGACCAACCCAGCCATCTCTTCACGTGTATACATCACGGTAATGACCTTATCCTGAGGGATTGTTATTGTAGCTAACAAATCCTCAGTAATCTTCCCTCCCTGTGAAACGGGCTGACCTGCAATAAACACCTCAACATAAAGCGGCTGTTCGGGTTCCGGAGTGACCACAAATTGACGAATAGCCACAAAACCCACCACTAAACCAATTATGATGATGAGAAGTACAAAAATTAGAGTTCTTCCACGGCGCATAACCTTCTCCTCTCTTCAAAATCTGTAATCAAATATTTTATAACACGTTCATTATACAAGAAAAATGGTAAAAACATAATTGCAACCACAGAAAATAAGTTCTAAAAGGATTGCAATAAATCATCCGATCATGTTTCTTTTGAAAAGCACTCCCTAATTTCAGTGTAAAACAGTGGGACTCCACCAAAATAGAGTCCCACTGTTTTACACTGACGGTAATTCATAAAAAACCGGACATATTTATTATACTTTTTTTGAAGTTAGGAAAGCAGATTTTATGCACAAAAACAACCTGTCAATCCTGTTAAGTATTCCGCAGCGCCTGATGGAAAAAGTATCAGATTAAGCCTTGATCGGCACCGCAAAAGATATTCGGGCACCAGCTCCTGTTGCGCTATCAATTTCAAAACTGCCGCCTAACATTTCAGATCTTTCTCGAATTAACTTCAAGCCCAGATTGTTTGACTCTTTTAGAGTTTCAGTGTCAAACCCCTTGCCATTGTCGTCAACGCTGACTCTAATCATATCGCTGCCAAGGTCCACTTGAACTTTAATAATTGATGCCTGACTATGACGGGATGCATTGCCAAGTAACTCTTGAACGGCTCGAAAAACCATAACTTCCAAATAAGATTCCAGCCGCCGTTCAGCCCCTGTGACCGTCAGGCTGACATCCAGGTTTGCCTGCTCTTTAAAAGCATCAGAATATTTTTTCAGGGTGGGAACCAGACCCAGATCATCCAGCATCATGGGACGTAATTCAAAAATAAAACTTCGCACCTTTTGAAAAGTGCCCATGGCGGAGGTTTTTAAATTCCCCAATTCTTCCTTTGCCTGTGCCGGATCAACATCCAAAAGACGCATGGCAATTTCTGTTTGCAGGATGAAATTGGAGAGAGCCTGAGCGGGACCGTCATGCATCTGACGGGACAAACGTTGTCGTTCCGCCTCCTGCGCGTTAACGATCATCTCAATACCGGCCATCTGATTTTTCAAATTTGAAGCGTTTGCAGAAGAACTTGCCGCTTCTCCAATGCCAGATACTGTTTTTTCTAAAATCGTTTTGTATTTTTCAAGATGACTTTTATCATTTTGAAGTTTTTCCAACTGTCCGCGCATTACAAAAAGCCTCTGCTGAACATCCAGCGCAGAGTCGTAGGCCATTTTAATTTCTTCAGCGGTGGCACCCTGCTTTTGCACCTGCTGAAGATGGGTGGTGATCGCAGTGTTGCGCTGTGTAATTTTGGAAAGCTCGCCCTGACTTTGCTCAATCATTAAAGTCACTTCTCTTAAGGAGCGTTGTGTCTCTTCCAATTCAGACTGGTAATCCTTAGAATTACTGTTAGCCATTCATTTACTCCTGAGATCGAATATCCATATCTTTAAGGGTGACCCAGCCTCGCTTCAATGCAAAAACAACCGCCTGAGTTCGATCTTCCACGCCGAATTTTCGCAAAATAGCGGTAACATGATTTTTTACAGTCTGGTGGCTAATACCCAGCAGGTTGGCAATTTCTTTATTGCTCATCCCGCGTACCACACACGCAAGCACTTCCATTTCACGGTCAGACAATGGATGAAATGGAGTTCCGGGCTCACTATAGGAACGGCGTGCGCCTTCCATTCTATCTTCCACCCATAGATCCAATTCGCGGCGGGTAAACACATTATTCGCAAATACAAACTTGCCTTCTGCAACTTCACGAATAATACGTGACAGGCTTTGTGGTTCAATATCTTTTGAACAATAGCCATGCGCGCCTGCAAGCGCAGCGTGAACAGCCTGCTCAATGTCATCATAGCCGGTCATCAGAATAATTCGTGTGGGCAATCGATCCTGGGAGACCTGATGCGTAATCTGCTGGCCGTTCATGCCTGGAAGGTTTACGTCCAATACGGCGATGGTCGGCTTTTTGGTACGAATCATTTCAAGCGCATCATCTCCAGTTGCAGATTGGGCAATAATACGCATGTCAGGTTCCAACGATAGGGCATCTACAACGCCTTGTCGAAACAGAGGGTGATCGTCAACAATTAATAGGGTAATTTGATTCATCCCAAACCCATTCTCTCTTTAACATATCTGGTTTATTGAAACATTTCTATTTTAACCCATTAAGGTGTTTTCCACAGATAGACCACCATGTTCTTCTGATCAAACGCCAAGGTAATAGCACTATTTGTCACAAAGACGGTTTCCGTGTTGCCCGTCATTAGTGGATAAAACTCAGGAAAGGCAATTAAGTAATCTGCGCCGTTTTGATCAAGATAATTGGCTAACTGTGGTTCATCGCGAATAAAAGGAATCACATCCGGCGATATCAATCCGGCGAGATCAATTAGATTGTGATAATCAAAATATCCTAATGCGCCAATATCATGGGCGGCAATTAACACATCTGGGGGCAGGTTGGCGGCGACCCACTTTGCCGTGACTACCATTTCACTTTCGATTACAGCAACATCCTGTGCATAAGACCGTGCACCAAGAAAAATAAAAGCAATTACGAGCATGACACTGCTTGAACGCCAGATCGTTTGTCCGATCCAATGAAAGCGATTGAATAATTTTCCTTTATCGAATTCGGCGAAGGCCAGCAAGCCAAACAGGAAGAAGATCGGCATGGCAGGCATGATGTAACGTCCATGCTGATAGACGGGGAGACGGGAAATATAAAGGGAGAGATATCCGGCGCACCAAATGATGGCAGCAAGACTCCCCCACAGTTTCTCTTTAACAGACTTAACAATCCAGCCGATCACGCCCGGAATTAATACAAGGCTTGGGCCAACCAATAATTGCAAAAACATCTGACCGAGACGGGTGAAGATCGGCATGGTTTGCCATGAGGCATATTCGGCTTGCTTGGCATAAAAAGTATTCGGCATGGGCGTGCCGCCGATGGCGAGATTAAATAATAGATAGGGAACAAATAGGGAACCAAAGCCGATCAGGTAGCGCGTGATCGCAGTAAGGCGTGAGTGTGTATCCTTTTGAGTAAACAGAATCGTCATCAAGACGGGACCGAGCAGAGTCAAACCGTCGGGGCGCACCCAGGCCGCTAGACCGGTGAGCAGGCCGAGGGTTAAGTAGCGATGCGTGTTCGTCATCAACAAAACAAGAACGGTGGTGACAATTAATCCGTGAAGTAAAGTTTCCATGCCAGACATGGCGGCCCATGCCATGTGCCATTCGAAGGCAAAGAAAAATCCGATCCACGGGAAGCGCGGACGATAGGAATGTATAAGTTCACGAACAGCCCACTCGCTGACAACGGCCAACGCAAAGAGTGAAA
The DNA here is from genome assembly GCA_016715195.1 of Candidatus Villigracilis proximus. Lineage (GTDB taxonomy): Bacteria > Chloroflexota > Anaerolineae > Anaerolineales > Villigracilaceae > Villigracilis > Villigracilis proximus. Next base: position 46,883 of record JADKBB010000002.1, on the reverse strand, counting down.
CGATACCGAGAAAGAATGTCCAGATGTAGGGTGAGAGGCGAAGAAGAAAGCCGAGGGCGAGCAGCGCCGACCAAAGCGGAGCAGTTGAACCAGCTGAGGGAATGCCGGGGCGAAAGGCCCATTCGCTGCGCAGGGCAAGGTTGCGTGCATAGGTTTGATGGATCCACGAGTCGTCGAGAGGAAACCCAATGCTGTATGTGATCCAGCTTGTTATTAAATAAATCACCGCGATTAATACAACCGCGCCCGCAATGATGAAAACGTCGCGGGACGAAATTTTATTCAATTTCAAGTTTATAGATTTGCGTGCCATCGAGTTCACCTAAATAAATAAATTTATCATGGCCTTCAGGGTTTTGAAATAAATCTTGAATCGGAGCAAGTACGCCGGCAGGCTCAAGCACAAGATACCCGGCGTCAAATTGATTGGCAGCTGCAAGAATAGGTTCCTCGCCTCCATAAGGAATGGAAATTGCAGAACGCCCTGTTGCAAGATAATAACCGGGCGCGTTGCGAACGATGACGATATCTGTATCTTGCATTCCGTTATCGAGCAGGAATTGTTCAACGACGGGATAATTTGCATCTTCGCCTTCGCCCCACCCCAAAGTGAAAATGCGGAGATAGACGACATACACAGTAAGCATTATGGCGACCATGACCAGCGCGCTTCGGAATATAGGCCGGTTCTGGTCGTTGCCAATTCCACGTTTTCTCAGGGACAGTAGAATCTCCTCAAGACCTAACGGCGCGAGCGCCCACCACATAGGTTGAAGCGCGGCACCAGCATGGAAGAACGCTCCGCGTGCGCCGGCAAAAGGAAAGGCGAAGGTCATGACCAGAAAAAGAATCAACCATGCGATGCCAGCCAGCTTGACACGTTCGTCTTTACGATAATAAATGATTCCAGCAATGATGAATGGAAATAATATGATTCCGCCATGCGCAGCGAATCCGCTTTGCAGGTTGTTACTCAATGCCCACATGCGGTCGGCGATGATATGATCCCAGCCGAGGGCGAGGAAGGATTCTTTAGTGAGCACAGTGGGCGGATACACAAAAGTCTGGTCGTAATTTGCGAGCCACAAGGCACGGCTTCCACCAGGCGCCATGGGACTTCCATACACGCCAAGGTTACGCGCGTACCAGGGAGACATGACGAGGAGAAAGCCAAGAGAAACAAAGAATGCAGAATGAAGAATGCTGAATGAAAAACGCGGAAGACGCCAAAGCACAAAGAGAAAAGTAAGCGCGAGCCAGAGCAGACCGTCACTGCGGGAAGAGTCATCAGGCCGGCGAGCAGTCCCAGCAAAAACCAATTACGGATGCGAGTCGGGTCTTCGATCAGTTGTGTGGCAACGAGGAAATACAATCCGCCAAAAAGCATGAAGAGACTGAAATTGTCTGTCACGCCGACGAAGGGCGCATTGTAAACCGAGAAAATAGCCAGTACACCGGAGGCGATGGCGAGATCCTTCCGTTTGGAAAATGTGTAAGCTAGGGCGGCTGTCAACGGGGGGATAAGCGCCGCGATGAGCAAGAAGAATAATCTAGCAGACGCATACGTGGTTTGACCTGTGACCCACATTCCCAGAGCAGATATTATGGAAGAAAGAGGCATCCAATAGCTGTGAGATGGATGCGGAAGTGAGGTGGTTCCATCCAGAAAATTCCACAGATAGGGCTCTGTGAAGCCTTTGCCGTTTACAAGCTGAATACCGCCTGCAAAATAATAATCAGAATCAAGATAGCCGGGGATGTGCTGAAATTGCGCGATAAACACGGTAACAGCAAGGCCAAAGAGAAAGAGGAAGAAGTAGTTGCGGAAGGTCATGGGCGGATGAGGGTCCTTCGACTGCGCTCAGGATGTACACGGCTTCGCTAAGAATATATATAGAATTATAGGCGGCTGGCGAAATCACTCAAGATGCGCGGCGGACGAATCGCCCACCAGCGAATCCAGTATAAGCCAATGAGGGTGGAAATTGGAAGAAAGAGGAAGATGATCTCTGCCCCAAAACGATTAACAGAAAAAAGATATAAAGTCCACGGGAGGGCGAAGATAACAAACATAAGCAGGATAATTAATCCATTGCCGAAACGCTGCCAGCGGTCGTGGATAATAGCAAAGATCAGAGCAAGCGGAATAATAAGAACGGAAAGATGTTCCACTTCGGTGCGGAAGCCAAGTAAGGGCGCAGCGGCCAGTGAGAGACAGGCTGTCCAGTAGAAGCGACGGTTGTCTCCACTGCGAGCCAGACTCCACTCGTAGCCAAGAGTAATGACGAGCGTGCCAGTGAATATCCATGCAAGAATTGCGCCTTGCGCAGGCCAGAGATGAGCAAAGATGGTGTGGATGTTATATCCAAAATCAGCCCGCAGATTATTGACTGTGGCACGCGCAAACGGGACGATCCAACTGGGGTACGTAAGAAATGAAATAAAGAACAGGATAAAGCACGACATGAAAAATCCCGCAAAGACTCGCGTGCGCTTTTCGTAATATACACGCAGAAAAACAAGAACTAAAAATGGCAGTCCCACCTCCCAATAGTAAAGAGAAAATGCCATCAACGCGCCTGTTAATTCATCCAGTTCTTCGCGGTAGGTGAAGAGAATACCGATGTATAACAACCCGAGGATCAAAACAGGGTTGGCTTCGTAGATGGCTTGAAATGTATAGAAGTTAAATACTGCGAAGAATATAAACAGGACGGTGAAAATACGCGGGGCTTCCCACTCTGTTAATCGCAAGCTGAGAATGGCAAGCGCGAACAATGCCAATTCCAAGATCAAGGTAAATATCGCCCGGGCAATTTTCGGGTCGGAAAGAAACGAGAAAAGGTAGTAGAAAGGAAGAATCTGAAAAGGCGTATCCAGTATGTAAGGCTCATTCCCTGCTTTCGCGGCGCTTTCATAAACTATTTTTTGAACACGAGCCGGGACTTCGCCGCCATAGGGGTCAATTTTGTCAAAAAGAAATGCGCGCGCCCCCACCCAGTGGACGTAAAAATCACCTCCACCTTTCAGTGTGAGGTTTGCAAAAACAAGCGCGGTACAGACGCCGATAAAAACAACAATGACCAGCGCGATAAATTGATAATCGCGAGGCGTTAATGATTTTTGTGGAGGTTGAAACGTGGTTCTCAATTTATTTGATCAAATATCGAAAGATAGGACGTGCCGGCGAGTTGCGTGCAACCTCTTCGAAACCAGCCTGTTTAAATGCAGATGCTGTGCCTGTAAAAACAAAGGGCGGTGGCTCCTCTTTTTTAACATCCACAGGGTAGCCTTCCACAATTTTACCGCCTTGCTCTTTTACATAGTTCGCCGCGGCTTTTAGCAACTCAACTGTAATCCCTTTATGGCGATGTTTTTTCTCAACAAAGAAACAAGTGATCGACCATACTTCCTGATCGTCTACGGGTTTGAGGGTGCGCGAATGTGCCAACCTGGGATAGGCACTGCGCGGCTCAATGGCAACCCAGCCCACGGGATAGCCTTCTGAATATGCCATCAGACCGGGGACCGTTTTCGAATCTACAACTGACTTTTGCATCTGGCGTGCGGTATCACCTTTGCTCTCGTCATATTCCCTGCCGCGCAATTTCCAAAACATGCACCAGCAGCCGCCGCACGCGCCATGCCTGCCAAACAACAACTCAAAATCATGCCATAGTTTTTGCGTAAGCGGATGAAATGACAGATCCAATTCTTCGATCAAATCTACTGTTTCAGACATAAAAATTATCTTCCCTCGACAAGATGTTCATGGTCAACCGAATTCCATTCCTTGAATTGTGAAAGCACAACAGCAATAAAGATCAACACACAGCCAAAGATTTGAATGGCAACCAATGTTTCGTTTAATAATAACCATCCGGACAATACAGCAAAAACAGATTCAAGACTCAGGATCAACGCGGCGTCGGCGGGCGGTGTATGGCGCTGCGCCCAAACTTGAAGTGTGTAGCACAGGCCAAGCGAGAAAAGCGCCGTATATGCAATTGCAAAGAGCAAAGGCCAGCTAAATTCAAGTGATGTTTCAACGAAGGCGCCCAACCCAAAATTCAAAATGGCACACACGAAGAGTTGTCCCACTGAAAATGACAAGGCTTCAAATTTGGATGCGTATTTGCCCAGCACAATAACATGGATCGTCCAGAACAATGCGCCAATCAACTCAAGCGCGTCTCCAGGCTTGACCTCGAACCTGCCGCCCGTTGACAGGAGAAATGCCCCCGCCCCGGCCAAAACCACCGCCACAATTGACATCCAATGCGGTTTCTCACGCCAGCCAAAGAATAAAGCAAAAGGCACCAGCACTACATATAAACTGGTAATGAAGCCAGCATTGCCCGCAGTAGTATATACCATCCCCGCTTGTTGAAGCGCACTCCCAACGAAGAGCAGGAAGCCGGCAATAAACATCCACTTGTATTGACTGGGGGATATTTTCTGAGGTGACGCCGGATTTCGAATGGCACGAATCGCCAGCGGCAAAACCACCAACGCAGCCAGAAGATACCGCGCACCATTAAACAGGTACACACTTCCCAGCTGACCTGCGACTCGCTGTGCAACAAAAGCCGAGCCCCAAATGACAGAAACGATGAGGAGGGTGAGATCTGCTTTAAGACGCATGGGAGGAGAAAGATGAATGAGAAATGATGAAGGATGAAGAGTTCAATGTGTAAAACAATGGATGAGTGTATTTTATAGTCATAGTTTTCTGTTTTCTAGGAAGGTCAGCCTTTACTCGGAATGCGGAATTTTGAGATGATACAATTGTCCAATCTTACCCGACTTGCATACCTGTTTTCTTGTTTACTTATATATTTAGCCCGATAATCATAGCACAGGATTTATATGTATAACCTTGAGCAGATAGAGACAGAAAAAAAAGAAATACGTCAGGCTGTTTTAAATGCCCGCGCCTATACACCCATCTACGTAAAGATCAAAATTAATTACGGATGCAATCTCAAATGCCAGATGTGCAAGCACTGGCGTGAGACTCGCGAGACGCCAATCCCCATGCAGCGGTTCAAAGAGACGATGACCGACCTCGCGGAACTTGGCTGCAAGAAGATCCATTTTTCGGGCGGCGAACCGATGCTTCGTCCGCAACTGCCTGAGCTGGTCGCACACGCTACGTCACTTGGATTGCGCGTTACCCTCACCACAAACGGCACATTGATAGACAAGGAAAAAGCAAAAGCGTTGATCGAAGCCGGCTTGCGCGGAGTAAACGTTTCCATCGACTCACCCATCAAAAAGATCCACGAGAAAGTGCGCGGCGTGGAAGGTTCCTTTAAACTCACCACCAAAGCTGTAGAGTTGTTTCATAAATATTCCCACAAAGGCAAGTTGACCGTCCGCATTAATACGGTGGTCAGCCGCGAAAATTATTTCAGCCTCGCCACCCTGCCCGAACTGGCGCATCAACTCGGCGCGGACGGAATTAACTTAATCCCAGTGGACGATCATTGCGGTGAACATTTATCCATGCGCAAAAAAGATATTGCCTTATTCAACGAAGAGATCGCCCCATATATTGAAAAACGCGCACAAGAGTTGGGCGTGAATATCGCAGATGAAGATGCGTTCCCCTTTGGCAGAGACGAGAACGAGATCCGCCTGGGGCGCGCCGGTCGATACGCATTCGGTTACTATAGCAAACATCCCTGCTTCGCCCCGTGGACTCACAGCCTGATCGATTTCAATGGTCTGGTCTATGTCTGCTGTATGACCCGCGAACAAATCCCCCCGCTGGGCGATATTCGTAAGCAATCGTTTAAAGAAATCTGGGAAGGCGCAGCCTATCAAGCTGTACGCCTGAAAATGCACCCGCCTTCATTGAAACCCTGTCAACGCTGCGATGATTTTATTGTGGAAAATAAAAAGATTTGGGAGACGATCGGGCCGTATTAAACATTTTTAAACACAAAGGACACAAAGGGCACGAAGGAAAGCCTGAAGACCTTAAGCTCTTAACCTTTGTGTAGTTCGTGTCCGTCGTGTTTAATGATTTAACTCAAATCTGAAAACATATCGCCGCTATCTACATCGTCATTATCGTTATATCTGCTGGTGCGGCCAAAAGTATCCATATCCATTGGCGTGAACAACGCGGCAGCAATCGGTAAAGCAACAGGCATATCCAATCCCTGCTGACAGGCCAGGCACACACGACCTTCTTTTGTAGCATTGGTATGTTCATCACAAAAACCACGTCCGCATTTAACACAGGCACCCAACGAAGGATTTTCGCAGCGGTGCGGAACCAGATAACCAATAATCATTTCACATTTTTCTGCCATTGAGACACCTCATGAAAATTGCGTTGCTTTCAGAAAAGTATACACCAGACATCGGCGGACTCGCAATCTCAACAGGACGTTTGGGCCATCTGTTGGCATCTACTGGATTTAAAGTCCGCGTCTTTGCCCCGACCGTAAACCTGCTCCCCTCCGAAAAGCAGACTCTCCCCTCGGGCGCAGTCGGCGTCACTCGCTTTGGCGCACACAAACGCGTAGACGACACACTGGTCGACTGGTTCGAGTTGATCGTTGAAGAACACAAGCGCGAGCCGTTTGATCTGATCCACGCATACTTTCTTCCACAAGCCGGCTTCGTTGCTGCTTATGCTGGAAAATATTTAAACATCCCAAGCGTAGTTTCCATCCGCGGTAATGACATTGAACGCGCAGCTTTTGATCCGTCTAAATTTTCGCACGTGATGTATGCGCTGCAAAACGCAAGCGCGGTCACAACGAACGCGAGTGAACTGGTGAAAAAGGCAAAAGCATTTATAGATAGAGAAGTGAACTTAATTCCGAATGGGGTTGATATTGAGTTGTTTAAGCCAATGGAGAGAAATTCAGGATTGGCTGAAGTATTGGGATTGGATGAAGGAAAGAAGAAAGAAGAAAGAAGGATGGTGATTGGTTTTGCCGGGGAGTTGAGAGAAAAAAAGGGACTGGAAACTCTTCTTCGTGCCTACGCGCAAGTGAATAAAAAACTGCCTGCTATTCTATTAATTGTTGGCGAAGTGCGGGCGGGCGAAGATAAAAAATTATTCGATGAGATAAAAGCCTCCATTCCTGATTCTCAGATCATTGTCACCGGCATTGTGGCACACAAAGACCTGCCCGCCTACTACGCGCTGATGGATGTATTTGTCCACCCGTCTTTGCGTGATGGAATGCCGAATGCAATACTGGAAGCCATGGCTTGTGAAAAAGCCGTCATCGCAACACCTGTGGGCGGTGCAATCGATGTGATCGAAGATGGAAAAAATGGCAGGTTCGTTCCTCTCAACGACACAGACAAATTGGCCGAAACAATTCTTCAGTTGCTGAGTCAGCCTGAGAATCGCCAGACCATGTCAAAGTCCGCGAGAGAAGCGGTTCTACGTCAATTCACGCTTGAAAAAGAGTTGCAAGCGAATCTAAAAATCTATAAAAGTCTTGGAGTGGCAAAATGAAAACTCGAACAGAACATGATTTACTCGGCGAACGCGAAGTGCCTGCGAATGCTTATTATGGTGTACATACGCTGCGCGCATTGGAAAATTTTTCGATCAGCGGGATTCCGATCAGCACGTATCCGAACATGGTGCGCGCATTGGCATGTGTCAAGCAAGCCTGCGCACAGGCCAATCAAGAATTGAGTCTGCTTGATAAAGAAAAGTCAGATGCGATCATAAAAGCCTGCGAAGAAATACGTGAAGGAAAACTGCACGATCAATTTGTCGTGGATGTAATTCAAGGCGGCGCAGGGACTTCGACCAACATGAATGCGAATGAAGTCGGTGCCAATCGTGCACTGGAAATTATGGAATATGAATTTGGCGAATATAAATATTTACATCCGCTTGAACATGTGAATTTAAGTCAAAGCACCAATGATGTGTATCCGACCGCGATCAAGGTGGCGCTGCATTTTGAAATCGATCTGTTGATCGAAGCGATGGAGATTTTGAAAATTGCATTTGCAGATAAAGCGGCAGAGTTCAAAGACATCTTGAAAATGGGACGCACCCAATTACAGGATGCCGTGCCGATGACGCTGGGACAGGAATTCAGCACCTATGCAGTGATGCTTGATGAAGATCAACAACGTTTGCGCGAAGCGGCTTTATTAATTTGTGAGATCAATCTTGGAGCCACGGCCATTGGCACAGGCATTAATGCCCATCCCGAATATGCCGCGCTGGCTCGCAAACATTTGAGTGAGGTTACAGGCATTCCATATATCACCGCTGGAAACCTTGTGGAAGCAACTCAGGATGTCGGCTCCTTTGTGCAGGTTTCTGGAGTGTTGAAACGAGTGGCGGTAAAACTCTCGAAGATCTGCAACGACCTGCGCCTCCTTTCTTCGGGACCTCGAACCGGGTTCGGCGAAATTAATCTTCCCGCCGCTCAGGCAGGCTCAAGCATTATGCCGGGCAAAGTGAATCCTGTCATTCCAGAAGTGGTGAATCAAATTGCATTCCTGGTGATCGGCAACGACGTGACCGTTTCCTTCGCAGCAGAAGCCGGACAACTCCAACTAAATGCATTCGAACCGATCATCGCGCATAGTTTATTCGACAGCATTATCTATCTACGTCAGGGATGTTTGACTCTGGCCGAGCGCTGCGTGAAAGGAATCACCGCCAATCGCGATCATTTGACTGAGTTATTAAATCGCTCGATTGGGATTGTGACTGCACTTAATCCGATCATCGGCTACGAAAACTCAACCGAGGTTGCAAAAGAAGCCTACGCAACAGGCAAAGGCGTGGCGGAGATCGTCCTCGCCCGCGGACTCTTGACCAAGGAACAATTAGATGAGGTTCTGCGCCCCGAAAATTTAACACAACCCGGTTGGTTTAAGAAATAAAGGTAGTGAAAAGTGAGGCGTGAAAAGTAAGAAGTGAGAAGTAAAAGAAGATAATCTGCCGCCGTCTGTAGAAAAAGACAAAGGAGAATTATGACCACACTTTTTGACTCGACCAAAACCGTAAAATCTGAACTCTCGAAGCAAAAGTACATCGCTTCAGATGAAATTTCGACGATTGTGTATCTCGCGCAGAAGTTGGGCAAGCCGCTTCTGGCGGAAGGTCCCGCGGGCGTGGGAAAGACCGAGTTGGCAAAAGCAATTGCCGGCGCGACGGGACGCGAGTTAATCCGCTTGCAATGTTATGAAGGGCTGGACGAGTCAAAGGCGTTGTATGAGTGGGAATATTCAAAGCAGTTGTTGTATACGCAGTTATTGCGTGACAAGTTGAATGACACACTTGGCAAAGCTGAGTCTCTGGCAGAGGCGGCGGATAAACTGGCGAAAGAGGAAGATGTCTTCTTCTCAAATCGCTTTTTGTTGCAACGTCCGCTGTTGAAGGCCATTTTGAGCGAAAAGCCAACGGTGTTATTGATCGATGAAATTGACCGTGCCGATGCAGAGTTTGAAGCCTTTCTGCTCGAAATCTTAAGCGACTTCCAAGTCTCTGTGCCGGAGTTGGGGACGTTAACTGCGGTACACAAACCGTTTGTGATTCTTACATCGAACAATACACGTGAGTTATCTGAAGCATTGAAACGACGTTGTTTGTATCTGTTCATTGATTACCCATCTTTGAGCGAAGAATTGGCAGTGGTGCGTTTGAAAGTGCCAGATTTAAATCCCAAACTGGCACAGCAGGCCGTGGAATTTGTGCAGAAGCTCCGCAAGGCAGACATGCGCAAGTCGCCATCGATCAGTGAGACTTTGGATTGGGCGAATGCGCTCGTGGCGTTGAATGCGTCTAATCTGGATAAGGATGTATTGGAAGATACGCTTTCAGTATTGTTGAAACACGAAGCGGATTTGCAAAAGGCGAAGCGACAGTTGAACGTTCCCCCACCGCAGCAGCCAAGACCAAGAAATAACGACGAGTTCGGAAGATTTTCTGGAAATTAATTTTCCGTAGGGGCGACCTTTATGGTCGCCCTGTTTTATGGTCGAGCTTTGGACAACCCCCCCCCCCCCCCCCAGGCCCATAAATGGAATCCCGTATCTTACAGTTAATTGCAGCATTGCGTGCCAGCGGAGTGCGCGTGTCTTTAGCGGAATCAGCCGAGGCATTTTCAGCCGTGGATTTAATGGGGATTCAAGACCGCGAAGAATTTCGTTTGTCTTTGCGCGCCACGTTAATCAAAGATTTGAAAGACATGCCTACGTTTGAGAAATTATTTCCGCTGTTCTTCGGGTCGGGGCAGCCGCCTGAGATGGGCGGAAATCCTTCAGATGAGATGACTCCCGAAGAAGCGCAGATGTGGGCCGAGGCGATGAGTCAGTTCGCGGAGAATCTCCGTCAGCGGATGGAAAGGCTGATGAATGGCGAGCAATTGTCCCGTGCGGAGCTTGAAGCGCTGGGTCAACTCGTCGGATTAAATCAGGCTGAGAATCTCAATTATCAAAATTGGATGTCACAGCGCATGATGCGTGCGATGGCGTTTCCAGAAGTCCAAAAGGCGATGAAGGAATTGATGGAGCAGCTCAAGCAGATGGGCATGAGCCGCGAGCGTGTGGAACAGATGCGGCAGATGATCCAGCAGAATATGCGGGGCATGCAGGAGCAGATCGAGCAGTTTGCGGGCGAACGCATTGCAGAGAATTTGAGCGAGAAGCCGCGCGGCGAAAATATTGATAACTTAATGAACCGCCCATTTGAGGCGTTGTCTGATTCTGATAAACAACTTTTACAGCGTGAAGTAAAGAAACTTGCCGCCGCGTTACGCACACGAATGCGCTGCGGCAGAAACGCGCCAAGAGCGGACAGATGGATGCGAAGGCCACCATCCGCGCGAGTTTGAAATACAACGGCGTGCCGATGGAAATTAAATTTCGCAACCGCATTCATAAGCCGAAGATCGTGGTGATCTGTGATGTGAGCACGTCGATGCGTTTTTGTTCGGAGCTGATGTTGAGTTTTCTTTTCGCATTGCAGGGACAGGTGCGCAAGACGCACGCCTTCGCGTTCATCGATCATCTTGAATCGATCTCTGAAGATTTCAGCGGCTCGAATGCAGATGAAGCCATTCAGTCCGTTTTGTGGCGTATGCCCAGCGGACATTACAACACAGACCTCGGCCACGCCTTGAGCAATTTCAACGATGAATATATGGATACTTTAAATAGCGGGACGACTCTCATCATCGTTGGAGATGGACGCAACAACTACAATGATCCACGCCTCGACATTTTCTCACGCATGTCCCGCCGATCCACGCGGACCATTTGGCTGAATCCTGAACCCGAGCATTTGTGGCACGGTGACAGTGACATGGCAAAATATAAACCGCTGTGCAATGAAGTATTGAAGGTCGGTAATTTACGAGAGTTGGCGAATGCGGTTGATGATTTGATGACTAGCTAATTTGAATAATAGTGCTAATAGGTGATAAACCTGTTGGCACTATTATTTTAAAATACGCCAAAATTCAAAGGAGAATCAATATGAAATTCACAGCCAATTATGTCGAACCGTACACCAACTCCATCACGGCCTCAGTGATGTTTGCCAACACCGAGGAAAACCCCGATGAGCCGACGTTCCTTTCCCTTCAACGTCCGATTGAATTTGAAGACAGCAACTACTATTTCGAGATCAACGACCAATCATACTCACGGTATGGGGGCTTGGAATTGGTGGAATTCTCACGAAGCGAGATCGTGGTGGTCCTGGAGCAAAGTTCAGTCGAAAAATTTGACGGGAATGAAGATTTTAGAAAAGTTCAAGTTCATTTCGAAATAAATGACACTGCCTTTGCAGATATACTGTCTACCTTAAGGAACATTTTTGAGGGGCATGATATTTATCACGAAAAATAAAGAACAGAAAAACAGGCTTTCGATCGAAAGCCTGTTTTTTTAGACCTGCTCCCGTTCAAATTTACTTGACAAGGGAATGCAGCACCTACATAATCAACAAAGTAATTCCCAAACCTATTCTCAGAATTCCTGCATTGGAGACAAACATGACAACCAAAAAATTCAACTGGGGCATTCTCGGCCCGGGCCGTATTGCGCATGAGTTCGCAAAGGGTCTGCAAGTAATTGACGATGCAAATTTGTATGCGGTGGCAAGCTCAAAAATTGAGCGTGCGCAGGAATTCGCTGATCAATACGGCGGCGCGAAGATTTATAACTCATACGAGGCACTGGTCAACGACCCGGAGGTGGACGGAGTCTATATTGCCACTCCGCACCGTTTTCATTTTGAAAATGCCATGCTGTGCCTGAATGCGGGCAAACCTGTTTTGTGCGAAAAACCGTTGACGGTCAATGCGAATGAGACGAGAGAATTGATCAAAACTTCGCGTGAGAAAAAAGTTTTCCTGATGGAAGCCCTGTGGACTCGTTTTCTGCCGATCTATAGTGTTATCCGCGGCTGGCTGGATGAAAAAGCCATTGGTGATATCAGTCTCATGGTCGGCACCTTTGGCTTCAATGCACCCAAGGAAAAAGATGACCGTTGGCAGAACCCGGAATTGGCTGGCGGCACCTTATTAGATATGGGAATTTATCCCATCGCCGTATCGCAATGGGTCATGCAGTCACAGCCAAAATCATTTGTTGCCATGGCGCAAATCGGCAAAACCGGCGTGGATGAATTAACCACCTTCTCGCTCAAATATGAAAATAATGTCATTTCGCAATCTCATAGCAGTTTTCTCAGCAATCATGTCAACGACTTTTTGATCTATGGCAGCAAGGGGCAGATCCGCATTCATCCGCACTTCTGGGGAACGACCAAAGCCACACTGACAGTCAACGATCAGGAATTAACCGTTTCAAGGCCGTTACGCGCTGGCGGATTTGAATATCAAACCGAGGAAGCCATGCGCTGTATCCGTGCCAGGCTGCTGGAAAGCCCGGGCATGAGTCACGCTGATACGCTGGCAAACATGGAATTAATGGATTCGATCCGCGCTGAGATCGGGCTTAAGTATCCATTTGAACCATAGCTTGATGACTGCACTTTTTAATTGTATGATTACATTGGTTTTGAAAAAATCCCCAAGAATTACGGAAGGACATCATGGCGAAAATCCTGATCATAGATGACGATATACAGATCGTCATGTTGTTAAAAAAATTCCTTACCTCCGCAGGACATCAAGCGGCTGGATTAAGCGACAGTTCAAAAGCGATGGAGGCCGCCAAATCGCTCAGCCCCGACCTCTTCATTCTTGACTTGATGATGCCCCAGCCTGATGGATTTAAACTTTGCAAGATGTTACGCGCGGACCCGGGGTTTTCCAAATCTCCAATTTTGATCATCACCGCCATGGATATCAGCAACAGTGACGCGACGATTTTCGGGGCGAACGGCTATCTCGCGAAACCCTTTAATTTTGACGAACTCGTTGCGACCATCGATAATCTGCTTGACACAGAGATCCAATAAAACCTTTTCTACAGTTATCTTTTGCAGGCGCATTAGTTTAATTCCATTTGGGTCGCAATTGTCAACTACAAAGGTATAATAATAGTCCTTATTCAATAAAATTTATGCTATCAGGAAAAAAACAATGGCAAAAATCTTAATAATCGACGATGATCTGCAAACTACGAAATTACTTGAGGGGATTGTGTCACTGGACGGTCATAAGGCAACTGCTGTAAATAATAGCGCTCACGCGATTGAAACGGCAAATGCAAGCAATCCAGACCTTGTATTGCTTGATATTATGATGCCGGGCATAAATGGGATCCAACTATGTAAAATGTTTCAGTCGACTCCCGAGCTTAAACATATCCCGATCATCATTGTTTCCGCACTGGATGATATTGGCAGTAAAAAAGATGCATTCAATGCAGGCGCAAAGGATTTCCTGACAAAACCTGTCCGTCCGAAAGAACTTTCAAATAAAATAAGCGCCTTGATTGAAGAAAACAACGGACAAACAGACAATTAAAGGATAGCCAGACCTGCTTGCAAATTATCCTACATGGTTTTCGCATCTTTCTCAGCCTTTTTATTTTTTTGTGCTGCAAACCTTTTGTATACAGATTTGACAGACGCCTTGCACACAGATACACGCATTTTTCCCTTTTTCTGTGAGAAATTCGTTAAATCTGTAACATCCGCGTACAGAAAGAGCAGCCATTAAATCGTCTCACAATTTCCCCGTCTCAAAGAGTATAATATTAATCACAAGCGATATTTTATGCATCGACTTATATTTTTTACAATTTCACTGAAATAATCAGGAAAATATAATGACAAAAATCTTGATCGTAGACGACGACAGACAAGCCACCACCCTGCTCGAAAAGGTTCTTTCCTCAGTTGGGTACGAAACCGCTGCTGTAAACGACAGCACCCAGGCCATTCACACCGCGCTGATGCTTAGCCCGGACCTGATCGTACTCGACCTGATGATGCCCGACCCCGATGGGTTTAAAGTATGCAGAATGCTGCGCGAACTCCCGAAATTTACACTTACACCGATCATTATCGTGACCGCGCTGGATGACAGCGACAGCAAAATCGTGGCCTTCGGCGCCGGCGCAGATGACTATCTCACAAAACCATTCCATATTGACGAACTTACTCAAAGAGTAAAAGACCTGCTCGATAGAGAAAAGTAATGCTTCAGCCTGGTTTACGGTAAACTTGGCGAATGTCAGTTTCTCCTGCTTACACAAAAACATTCATAATATCTCATAACGTAATTGACGAAAACGGCCACGTGAACAACGTGGCCTATGTGCAATGGATGCAGGACATTGCCGTGGAGCATTACGCATCCATTGGCGGAATTCAAGCACAGGGACCCAACTCTACCTGGGTGATTCGCGAGCATCGTATTGAATATTTGCTCCCTGCATTTGAAGGCCAGGAAGTGGAAGTCTGTACCTGGGTGGAAAATATTCGCAAGGTCAGGTCTTTGCGGAAATATGAATTCGTCAGAAAAGCAGACGGCAGGTTACTGGTCAGGGGTGAATCGGACTGGGTCTTTGTGGATATCAACACGGGAAGCCCGCAAGCCATACCAGAGAAAGTTAGTCAAATCTTTTCATCTCAGGAGTTGAAATGAAATTCACATCCCACAAATTTGTTCGTATCATTTTTACATTGATCATCCTGATCTCGTCACAGCTCGCATGCCAAACACTAACAGCTCCCGCAGCAACAGAATCTGTTCCGACAGCACAACTGGATATATCCGCTTCACCAACTGTCCCTGCCGATTTAAGTGACGAAGAAATCAAAGCAGGCATACAATCTTCGCTTGATACATATGCACAAGCCTATAATGAAAATAACCCCGATCTGCTCGAACAGGTGGTTGATCAGGAAAACAAACCCTTTCGGCGCATTGTCCGCAGCCGGTTTGATGAGTATCAAATTTCCTCACAGGCAGGCGGAGGCACGTTTTCCTATACTTTGAACAGCATTGACAAACGTGAGCTTGAATATGTCATCGCTCACTTTACAACGGCAGGCGGTTATAAAGCAGATTGGCCTTTCCGCCTCCTGAATGACCGCTGGGTCATCACTGAGCCAACCGTGGAGCAGGTCGGCGAACCGGTCATCACTGACACTGAACACTTCACATTTACAACATATCCCTGGGCAGACGATGTCAACCAGCAGATCATGGATATGATGGAAATTGCGCGCACAAATTCGGAGGCCGTATTAGGACAGGCGCCAACTGAAAAAGCCAACGTTAAGATCATACCTATTTATGGATTAAGTCCCTACAACCCCATGAATGCCATCGCCTTATATAACAAAAACGGCGGAGCGACTGAAAACATAATTGAAATATATGCGCCGTCATCTTTTGCTTATGGATACTACAACCCCGATGTTGGCTGGGATGGTGAACTTCAGAAAACATTAACACATGAATATACTCACATGGCGCATGCGCGAGTTTTCAACAACGCGGGCAGATTATCAGATTGGATGTCTGAAGGGCTGGCGGAATATGCAGCGGGAGCAGATGAGAATCTTTACTGGGCTTGTGATGCTGTCCGCTCTGGAACTTTCATTCCAATTCTTGATGAGCGCGACACCATTTACAAACAGGATCTAATGCACATGTACTCGCTTGAGCGTGACTTTGCCTTGAGTTATAGTTTCGCACATTCACTGGTCACATTTACTGTTGAGAACTACGGCGGACTGGACGGTTTTTGGAAACTTGCAAATGAACTTGATGAAACAAGTGATTTCAAAAAAGCCGTGGAAAACGCATTTGGGATCAGTTATGAAGAATACAATCAAAAATGGCAGGAATGGCTAAAGCAGCAGTGCTGATCTATGTCAGCAGTTTCTCGTAGACCTTCCCCAACTTCTTCTGCGACTCGTGCCACGTAAATTTACTTAATACACGCTCGGCAGCAGATTCTGCCAAACGTTTCGATAAGTCAAAATCATTCAATAAAGTTAATACCTGCCGCGCCAGATCATCAGGGTCATTGGGCGAAAACAAAAGCGCGTCCATATCTTCGCGCACCAACTCACGCACGATGGGCATGTTTGAAGCCAGCAGCGGACGTCCCGCCGCCATGTATTCCAGCACCTTGATCGGGCAGGCGCCTTGAGTCACATTGCGATCATTTAATCCAAGCGGAGCGACGCAAATATCAGAGTCCGCGATCAGTGCGGGAATTTCATGATGTGGAATTGCCGGCTGGACAGTCACGCTTCCTTCGACCCCCAGCTTGCGGATCTGCTTCGATAGAATTTTTCTTTGCCTTGAGCGTCCCCGCCCCACAATATGGAGTCGCACAGCTCGCTGTTCAAGTATCTTGGGTAACGCCTTAATTACAATATCCAATCCCTGCCAATCGGCGAGAGTCCCGATGTATAGTAAAACAGGTACACGGTCATCGCGAATGGGCAACGGGCTTGGAGAAAAATCCGAGGCGCTGACTCCGTTTGGGATGACAGTCACCAGCTTGCGGTTAAGTCCGAGCGAGGCAATATAGTCGCGAGTCACATTTGAGGGGCAGATGATCGCGTCGCTTAAGTGCAGAGTCGCAATCTCCTGTTCCTTGATTTTTGAAACCAACTCTGAATCCAGTCCGGGATAATGATATTTAAGCTCAATGGATGGGAGTCCATTCACTTCAAAAAGGGTTTTGTAGCCAAAGCGCTTTTTATTCTGTGCGATGTGCAGACCATCCCAAATGTTTCGATAGTGAACCACATCATACTGAGGATGCAAGGTTAGATGCGAAAGGACGGCCTTTCCAAAATGAGTTGCGCGGGCGAGAAAATTTTGAGTGAGGTCCTGGGTAATGCGAGTGACCTGCGCGCCTTCAATAGTATCTTCGGTGGGTAGAAGTCCGTCATTAGGAGTGATAAGATGGACGCCATAGTTCCTATTGACCAACCCGCGAATGTTGTGCAAAATATGTGTGGATGCGCCCTTTGGGCTTGGTACAATATCGAAGGCAGTATAGAGTATTTTTGTCATTGGCCTGAATTATATCGCTTGTCTCTTTTTACTGGAAAATTTTACGCTACCCTGCAAGACACCCGGAGGAATGTATGCCATTTTTATGTATCGGCGGTGTGCTGATTCTGCTTTTGTTCTTTTATCTATTAAACACTGCGCGTAAAAAGACAGTGCCAGTCAGCACGACGGGTAAAAAAGACTACACCCCTGTTTATGTTTCGATCGCAGACAAACCTGATTCGATCATGCGCGGCATGGATAAATTTGTAAGAGAGGTGCAAAAAACCGAATCCGCGGGCGATAAGTGGCGCTGGGCTCCAATGATGATATTTTTTGCCGGTGTGGGCATGGTGGCAATCGATGCCGTACTCCTTATATTTGGGTACGCATCCCTCGTTTTTTCAGGCGGCGCTATATTATTGTGGATCGCGGCTTTTATCATGGCGCGCAGTTTACGCAAAAGCGACTCTTTTGATTTTTCTCCGCGCTACAAAGGCACCAAGGAAATTCTACACACACTGCGTGATGATCTAAAACCAGACACCACCTTTCTTGGTCATCTCGATCTGACAGGCGCCATGCTCAAAACCAAAGTGGCACGCGAAACCAAAGATACGCGCGACCGCACCACACAATATTTCCGTGATGAATGGCTTTCACTAAAGGCGAAATTATTCGATGGGAATGTCCTGCGTGTTTCAGCCATTCAAAAATCAAAGAATCGAAAATCCTATTGGAAGCGCAGCAGCATCAGCGGAAAAATGAAAATGAAACCTGAAAAATTTAAGGGAACCGAACACGATTTGAAAGTGCGCATCGTGGTCAACCCGGATGCCTATCAGATCGTTTCCAATCAGGAATTCAGACAGGGTGCAAGTGTAGGCAAGTACACCATTTCGCAATTAAGCACAGAAGGCGGCATTATCAATGTCGTTGCCAGTTCTCCATTTGAAGAAGTGGAGCAGGCACAGATCCTTAACTTTTTAAAATCCACCTATTCTCTTTTACAACGGAAGGCAGCTTAAATGAGTCGCAAAATTATTCCCTTTATTGTCGCGTTCGTGCTCGCTTGTTTGGTAATGGTTGTGTCAGGCGTATTCGCTTTTAGCGGCATCGTCACAGCTGAAAAATTTGGCAGTGACGTGGCGTGGGTTCAACCGTATTACACGGCTGAAAGCATGAAAGTCATTGACCTAACCGGTGACGGGCAGGACGAGTTGTTCATTCAAAACACCAGCGACATCAGTACATATGATGCGAGCGGCAATCGTGTTTGGAACTTCTCCTACGGCACACCCAAAACCACACTCGGTGACGTAAACGGCGACAATGTCGAAGACATCATTGTCTTTTATGCAGGTCTCGGCATGTCTGTGGATACGATCATTAACGGTCAACAGTCCACACTGGCAGATAACCTTCCCATTGGGACGCCTGCGCGCAATGTCTTAATCCGCTTCTCCTCTGCCCCTCAAATTGTGCTGGGCGATTCTAGCGGCAGTCTCCTGTCCCTTAAAATGGATGGGAACACTGTGTGGCAAAATACCTTTTCCAGTGAAGAAATCCGTGGTCTGGACGATGCGAAGATCAGCGGCGAGACTTACCTCGCAGCGGCCTCGCACGATGGGACAGTCTCTGTGCTGAATGAAAACGGAGGCATTGTCTGGCAGGTAAATCAGGAGCAGCTGCGTCGCATGCGCGCCTTTGATCTGAATGCAGACGGCAACAGCGAGATCATCACCGGCGGCGAATACGGCGCTTTCTTCATCTATAGCGCAGTGGATGGAAGCGTGCTGTTCAATAAATCCCTTGGGCAGGCAGTGAGTGAAGTGCGCGAAGTGGAATTAAACGGCGATCCTTCTTCACGCGAGATCATTGTCGGCGGGAAGGACGGCGGTGTGTGGGCATTCTCATTCAATGGCACAACTGCTACACAATTATGGACGGCTTCGCTATCTGATAAGGTAACAGAGATCGCGGGTATTGATATTAATGAAGACGGCAAGGAAGAAGCTGTGCTTGGTGATGAACTGGGAAACGTGGCAATCTTCACCGAAACCGGCTCACGCAATAATCTACCCAAACACTCCAGCGGCATCACCCGCATTGACATTGGTAAACTGGGCAATGAGCGCTACGTTGTCGTTGCGGACGGCAGTGAGATACAGGTTAATAAAGTTAACTTTAACTCCATCCCGGTTTTCAATATACGCCGTTGATCGTAGGCTTGATCGTCTCGGCTATTATTTTAATCATCGCGGCAATTCTGGCATCCATTCCGCCCAAACCTGAGTTGAAACTTTCCCTACAGGATAACAGCAGGGAATCACTGGAAGCCCAGCGCCGCATGTTGAAAGAATCAATTGCAGATGTGGAACGTCTGCGCAAATCCGGTGAAGTCACCGGAGATGCGTATCTGGCGCGGCTCAAACGTCTGCGCGGTGATCTGGCTGAAAATGAAACAGCGTACAAAACCGCAGGACATCCGATCAAGGTCGAGACCTTCCAATGCCCCAAGTGCGGCGGCACCCTCGAACTTGGCATGGACAAGTGTGAATACTGCGGACAGGCAATCCTTACATAATTAAATAAAAAGTGAGAGGTAAAAAATTTACCTCTCACTTTTTATTTTCCTGCTTTTTACTTTTCACACATTACTCGTCGTCTTCCACTCTCCACTCAGTCATTTTATTAAGCAAGGCCACCTCGTCGTCGTTGAGTTTCACTTTCAAGGCGCCGAGGTTTTCATTTAACTGGTCAATGGATGTCGCGCCGATGATCGGGCTGGTGATCACAGAGTCAGCCAGCATCCACGCCAGCGCAATTTGTGAGATCGTGGCTGCATGACGCAGTGCGATCACTTCCATTTCGTCGATCAAGGCAAAGTTCTTATCGGTCATGGCGCGCTTACGGCCTTCGGCGCGTTTGCTTTCAGGCAGGGATTCATTCTTACGATATTTGCCGGTTAAGAATCCACCCGCCAGCGGACTATACGGAATGACCGCGATCTCATATGTTTTACAAACTGCATGTAATTCACGCTCAAATTCATCACGATGGATCAGGTTGTAATGCGGCTGAAGTGAATCATAGCGCGCAAGACTATTTTTATCCGATGTCCATAAGGCTTGCATCAATTCCCATGCCGCATAATTGGAAGCGCCGACATAACGCACCTTTCCCTGCTTTACCAGATCATCAAATGCGCGCAGGGTCTCTTCAATCGAGGTGTCGTCATCTGTCCAGTGGGATTGATACAGGTCGAGATAATCTGTCTGCAAGCGGCGTAAAGATGCATCAACTGCGTTGATAATATGCACACGGCTCAAGCCCTGATCGTTGGGTCCCTTGCCCATTTCACCGCGCACCTTGGTGGCAAGCACGATCTGGTCACGCGGAATTTTATTCTTCTTCATCCAATTGCCAATATATGTTTCAGAAACGCCGCCCGGATTTCCTTCGACCCATTTGGAATAAATATCGGCAGTGTCAATAAAATTAATTCCTGCGTCAACTGTTGCAGAGAGAATACGGTGCGTATCCGTTTCGTTCAACGACCAGCCAAATTGCATTGTTCCCATGCACAACGGGGATACTTTCAGCCCGGTTCTGCCAAGTTTTCTGTAATCCATTTAAGCCTCCATTTTCATAATTACAAATAAAAAGCGGATGCCAAGTCAGGCATCCGCTTTTTATAAAAACTATTTACTGCACCGAAAATTCAACAGTGGTATTCAAAACGCCGTTGAAATAAACTTCAACTTTATAAGTGCCTACAGGCCAGCCGTCTGTGGGAGGCGGAATATAAAAATTAACGCTGTACGCAAGCTGATCTTCATCCAATACTAATTCCACTTCGTCGATCACAAAACCGGCATCATAGCCTTCGACACTCGATACCATCCACTTGGAGGAAACCACGTTTCCTTTTAATCCATTGGACACATCGCTCACGACATAAATCGTATCGGTCGCCGAGAAAACAGAAGACAACTGGGTTCCATCTGCGTCCAACGCAGTGCGGACATTGCTCAGGGTAGGCTCGCCAGCGGCGCAGGCCAGGGTTGAAGCAATAAGAGCAAGCAGCGCAAGCAAGATCGAAAATTTCTTATTCATATATAACTCTCCACTATTTTGATATTCCGGGCAAGTAAACCTCACCAAGTAATGAAATTATATCTACTCCATAAAATTAAGCAAGTACATAAGCGTTTTCGTCCATGGCTGTAGCAAAGTCAAAAAAACCTTAACGCGAATTTCGCGAAAAAGCGAACACTTGCGCCGCACGCCAGTGCAGGTGTGACGCGAATTTTTTATTGAGTTCCGCGAAAACTTGCTCAATTCGCACTTTTCGAGTTGAGCCGTTGAGCCTACCCCATAAAACCAAGAGTCTGTCAACGGACTTTGCAATAACCATATGTTTTCGGCCACGGCTTTCTCAAAGTCAAAAGACTTTTAACGCGTCAACCTGCTTGAATACATGCCTGCCCTGGCGGTCAACTGGTGTCGCCGTACCCGGCACAAAGTCCCGATTGAAGCGGAATTATATTTGGTCAGCGTTGCCAGGTCACAAAATGTCTGCTATGCAGTGAATCTTAGTAAACGGGTCAACATCCACAGAAATTATGTCTGCTGAAGGTTCTATGTGGCGGCATCTGTTTGATAGAATTTTGTCGTGCATCGGCCATTTTGAATATTAAGATTAGATTAGAAGATGCATACCCGCTTGACTTTGCGAGACGAGATATTGTATAGTAATCAGCAGTCATAAATGAAAAGGCACCGCCTACAGGCTGTGCCTTTTGTTTGGCAAAAACCCATTTTATTAAATCTTATTGCAAGGAGAGGCAATGATCAAAGTTAGTGGTCTTACAAAGGACTACGGCGCACGCCGCGCCATTCACAACCTAAACTTCGATGCTCAGCAGGGTGAGATCGTAGGCTTTCTCGGCCCAAACGGCGCTGGGAAAACCACAACCATGCGCATCCTGACCGGTTACATGCCGCCTACAGATGGCGAAGCGATCGTGGCTGGCTATGATGTGGTGGAAGAATCGCTTGAGGTTCGTAAACGTGTAGGGTATCTGCCTGAAACCGTGCCGCTGTATACAGACATGGTTGTTTTTGATTATTTGAAGTTCATGGGTGACCTGCGCAGAATCCCGAATGTGGAAGACCGTGTAGATGAAGTGTTGGATCGAGTTGGCTTGAGCGATCGCGCCAATGGATATATCGGTAACCTTTCAAAGGGTATGCGCCAGCGTGTTGGGCTTGCTCAGGCGTTGATGCACAGACCCGAAGTGTTGATCCTTGATGAGCCCACGATTGGCCTTGACCCAGGCCAGGTTGTGGAAGTCCGTGAGTTGATCCGCGAGATCGGCAAGGAACGCACTGTATTACTTTCAACCCATCTTTTGAACGAAGCCCAAAATATCTGCGACCGTGTACTTATTATCAATAAAGGCAAGATCGTCGCGGAAGATACGACTGAGAATCTACAGGCTCGTCTGATCGGCGCGGAACGTGTCATGCTGCGTGTACGCGGTGAAGCCGATGAACTTGCGAAAACCGTCAAACTGGTTAAAGGTGTGCAAGGCGTGGAAACCAAGGAAGATGGCTCTGTTGAATTTGAGTTTGCCTCCGGCAAGGATGTTCGTCCCGAGGTGGCCAAGCAGGTCATCAATTCAGGCTATGATCTGATCGAATTGCGCCCGCTCGGCATGAGCCTTGAGGAAATCTTCCTCGAACTCACTGGCTCCGATTCCAAAAAGAAATAAAGAGGAATTCCATGAATAATATTTGGACGATCGCAAAACGCGAATACGATAATTACTTTAGCAGTCCGCTGGCGTATGTCATCGGATTTGTGATCCTGCTGATCCTTGGCGTTTATTTTTCAGCCATCATGTTCTTCAGCTCAGGACAGGCCCTGTATGGCGGCCCCGCCCCCACCAATGAACAGATCACCTGGTGGTTTTCATTTCTTCTCACGATTTCCATTCCGATCCTAACCATGCGCTTGATCTCAGATGAAGCCCGCATGGGCACGCTCGAACTAATGCTCACTGCGCCAGTACGAGATATTGAACTGGTGGTCGGCAAATGGTTGGGCGCTTTCCTGTATGTACTAACACTGACAGCCGTGACTCTGGTCTACCCGATCATTATGGACAATTTTATTTCCCCCGGGCTTGACTGGCGCGTAGTGCTTTCATCTTATCTCGGGCTTATGCTTTTCGCCAGCACATTGATCGCGCTCGGCGTGGGCATTTCAGCCATTTTCACCAATCAATTCGCCGCATTCTTCATTACCTTTGGTCTGTTCATATTCCTGACTTTTTTCATAGGCATTCCGGCCAGCTTACTGCAAAAAGGCGGAGAGTTTTTCGACTATCTTAGTTTTAGCACACACTTCTTCAACTCCATGAATCGTGGAACCATAAATCTTGGAGATATTGTTTATTTTCTAAGTCTGACTGCGCTGGGCCTGTTCACCGGCTCCACCGCAATTGAAATTCGGAGATGGCGCTAATGGCTCCAAAAAATAAGAAAAATCCAAACGCGAAATACGCCGTTATCGGCCTGATCGTTGCCCTGATCGCCTGTGTTTCAACCGGCCTGATCGGTGTCGTTAAAGGAATGGCCGCGGCAGAAATGTTCACTCCCGAAAATCCAGATACGATCAATCTGGCATTGCAGATCAGTGCAGCCCTCACTTTAATTGGACTTCTGGCATACGCGCTTTTGATGCCTGACACGATCCGCCGTTTCCTTTCCGGACGCCAGGCACGCTACGGTTCCAATTCGCTGATCATCACTCTGGCATTTCTCGGCATCATTATCGTAGTTAATGTGCTTGCCTTTCAAAATCCGGGTTTTCTCGGCGCCCCATGGGATATGACCGAAGACCAAACGAACACGCTTGCTCCTGAAACTCTGAAAACCCTCGCAACTCTACCGGACAAAGTCACAGCCATTGCATTCTATACCACAAGCCTTGACCCCAGCAGTGCAGAAGAATTACTGTTGAAATTCAAGACCAACAGCAATGGCAAATTTGACTATCGCTTTGTAAACCCAGACCTCGACCCTGTCGCTGCGCGTGAAGCAGGCGTTACCGGCGACGGAAAGATATTGCTGCAAATGGGCGAAACAAAAGAGATCGCATCCTTTGCCAGCGAAAGCGAACTGACCATAACCATCATCCGCCTGATCAGCCCCGAAGCACGCACAGTGTACTTCCTGCAAGGACATGGCGAGCCTCCACTCGAATCAGGTGAAATCAGTTTCTCGGTTGCAAAAAGAACACTTGAATCAAAGAATTACACGGTCAACACACTCGATTTGATCTCCACCAACAGCATCCCTGAAGATGCGCTTGCCATCATCATTGCCGGGCCAATGAAACCCGTCAGCAGCGGAGAGGTTGCCCTGCTCAAAAAATATGTCGATGCAGGCGGCGCGCTGGTCGTGATGGAAGACCCATTGATCTCCACTGAGTTTGGTGCCACCCCTGACCCTCTCGCAAAATATTTAACTTCCGACTGGGGCATCACGCTTAATGACGATGTGGTCATCGATCTGGTGAACACACAGAACCCATTCCAGGCGGTCTCATCGCAATACAATGACCATCCTATTACACAAAACCTGACCGAAAATTACATTGTGATCCTCCCGCAAGCGCGAAGTATCAGCATTGGCGAACCAAAGGAAAACATTGTCCAAACCGGCATCATCATGACCACAGAAAATTCGTGGGGTGAAACGGAACTTGTCGCAGAGGAAACACCCGCTTTCTCTGAAAGCGACATCCCCGGACCATTAAATCTGGCTGTGGCTGGCGAAAACACTGCCACAAAAGGACGCGTAATCGTCTTTGGTAATTCCATTTTTGCCACCGATGAAATCTTCGATGCATACGGCAACGGCAACATGTTCATTAACTCAGTAGACTGGGCAGCCGAACAGGAAAACCTGATCAACATCAATCCGCCCCAGCCAATTACACGCACTCTCCAGCCGGTCGAAAACTGGCAGCTCGTTCTCATGGTGATCCTGACGATCTTTGTCCTCCCCGGACTCGCAGTATTCTTTGGCGTCTCTTCGTGGCTCTCGCGCCGAAGGAAGGGCTAAACCATGGCAGGCAAAACAACATCTACAAAAAAAACACCAACCCGCGCCGCCGCGCCTG
Organism: Candidatus Villigracilis proximus; assembly: GCA_016715195.1. Lineage (GTDB taxonomy): Bacteria > Chloroflexota > Anaerolineae > Anaerolineales > Villigracilaceae > Villigracilis > Villigracilis proximus. Next base: position 21,236 of record JADKBB010000002.1, on the reverse strand, counting down.
CAAAGGCAGCAAAGACAAAAGTAAAAGCAGTTGCAACACGCAAAGAGTCATCGATCATAAAACAAGAGCGGCCCCTCTTCCGCGCTGGCACATGGATCACCATCCTTGTCCTGGCCGTATTGATCGGCTTCACCTTTTATATTAATCGCGAGCAGGATCCGGCTACCCTCGTTGTTGATGAAACTCCTGTAAGCGCACCTGTTGTCATGTTTGCGGCAACAGAGGGCATTCCTGCGAGCATTGAAGTCAAACCTGCTGAAGGCGGCGAAACCGTCAGAATTGCACGTAACGCAGAAAATGTCTGGGCGGTGGAACTGCCCATTGAAGCAGAAGCAAATCAGGGACTGGCTGAAGCGGCCGCGAGTCAAATATCCGCCTTACGAATTCTGAGTCCAATAGAAAATGGAAAACCCAGTATCTTTGGTCTGGAAAATCCCGCCTTCACGATCACAATTGTATTTGACGGCGGCAAAACACATACGCTTGAAATTGGAGACAGCACACCAACCAACAGCGGCTACTATGTGCGCATTGATAAAGATCAAATGGCGATCACAGACTTAAGCGGAATCGACTCACTATTGCAGCTCGGATTTTTTCCGCCCTATTTGAATACTCCAACGCCCACCCCGCTTCCAGCGACCGAGACGCCTGTTCCTGCTACTGAAGCAGAGTCTACACCCGAAGTGCCCGTAACCCCAACGCCCTAAAAGGTGATTTCAATTACGGCTGTCTGGACGAATATTCAGACAGCCGTAATACAACAGCATTGCAAAGCATCTGAAAAGTGACAAAGTATTGCTTTTGATGTTAAAAAAGTGTATTCTGATTTTGCATTGTGTTTATAAAAAATTCTTGAAAGTTGGATGTATTAATGGATGTAGAGAAAATTTTGATTGTTGACGACGAAGAAGAATTCCCCGCCATAGCGCGGCTGATAGAACTTGGCCGCCAAAAATCATACGTAACACTTGACGACATTTTGCACTTCTTCCCTGAAGCAGAGCAGGATGTGGAACAACTCGAAGAAGCATTTTCGGCGCTCTTAAGCGCGGGCATTCCTTTCATGGAAGACCCGGTCATGCCCGAACCAACAGAAGATGAATTGGTTGCGGTGGAAGAAAGCGGCGAAGCAGAACCCGAAGCGCCTGATCTTTCACTCGATGATTATCTGGCAAACATTGACACCGATGACACGATTGGCTTGTACCTCAAAGAGGTCAGCCGTGTGCCGCTGTTGACAGCTGTGGAAGAAGTGCAATTGGCCCAGCGCATTGAACGCGGACGTACCGCCCGTGAAGAACTCGCGCATGGCAACGTTGCCCCCAAACGTAGAATGGAACTTCGTCAGGCCATTGAAGATGGCTGGGCCGGACGTGAACATCTCATCACTGCCAACTCACGCCTTGTGATCTCGGTTGCCAAAAAATATATGGGACGCGGCGTACCTTTCCTGGATTTGATTCAGGAAGGCAATATTGGTCTGATCCGCGCGACCAAAAAGTTTGACTACCGCCGTGGACATAAGTTCTCGACCTACGCCACCTGGTGGATTCGTCAGGCAGTAACGCGCGCCATCGCCGATCAGGGACGCACCATCCGTGTGCCGGTACACATGGGAGACCAGATCAACAAACTCCTGCGTGTGCAACATCAACTCACACAACGCCTTGGCCGTGAGCCCAGCGTGGACGAGTTAGCCGTTGCGCTGGATGTGCCGCCCAAAAAAGTTGAAAATATGATTCAGGTGGCGCGCCGTCCGCTTTCACTGGAAACACCCACAGATGACGAAGAAGATTCTGTGCTCGGTGACTTCATTGAAGACGATGAGGCTCCACCACCCGATGAAACCGCCACCTATAACCTATTGCGTGAACACCTCGGCGAAGTGTTAAACGGCTTGCCGCCGCGCGAAGTCCGTATTTTGCAATTGCGTTACGGCCTGCTCGATGGACAAGCCTACACCCTCGAAGAAGTAGGCCGCAAGATGGGCGTCACACGTGAACGCGTGAGACAGATCGAAGCACAAGCCCTAAGCCGCCTGCGCCACCCGTCTATTCGCAGAAAATTACGCGATTATTTAGGCGAATAAATAAAAGATAAAACAGCCTCTGATGAAATATCAGGGGCTGTTTTTCTGCTACAATTGCGCAACTTCTTTTTAAGTCCACTTCATTTAGAGCGAAAAAACGGGCGATCAAATATGAAAACCACACCACGTATCACCATCGTAATGCCCTGCCTGAACGAAGCAGAAACCCTGGAAATATGCATAAAAAAAGCACGGCATTTTTTCGCGGCTGAAAAGATCATCGGCGAAATCATTGTCGCAGACAATGGCAGTACAGACGGCTCACAGGAAATCGCCGAACGCGCAGGAGCGCGGGTGATTCACGTAAGTCAAAAGGGATATGGAAGCGCGTTAATGGGCGGATTTGAAGCGGCACAAAGTGATTACATCATCATGGGGGATGCAGATGATAGCTATGATTTTTCCAATTTGCAGGATTTTATCAACACGCTAGACGAAGGCTGTGATCTCGTGATGGGAAATCGATTCAAGGGCGGAATTATGCGCGGTGCGATGCCTTTTCTCCATCGCTATCTGGGCAACCCTGTGTTGAGCGGCATCGCGCGGCTATTTTTCAAAAGTGACATCGGAGATTTCCACTGCGGATTGCGCGCCTTCAGAAAAGATGCAATATTGAAACTCAATCTGCAAACCACCGGCATGGAGTTTGCCAGCGAGATGATCGTAAAAGCCACCATGCGCGGCTTGAAAATAAAGGAAGTTGCTACTATTTTATATCCCGATGGACGCACACGTCCGCCGCATCTCCGCACCTGGACGGATGGCTGGAGGCACTTAAGATTTTTGCTGCTTTACAGCCCGCGCTGGTTATTCTTTTACCCGGGCATCGTGCTGACCGTACTGGGCATTCTCCTCTCGGCGTTCCTGCTTGGCGGGCCAAGGCACATTGGAAGAATCACCCTGGATATCAATACCCTGATGTATGCCGCGTTCCTGATCATTCTGGGAGTTCAAGCCGTTCTTTTCTCCCTTTTCACTTATGTCTTTGGCGTCAACGCAGATCTATTGCCAAAAGATGATCTAACAGATAAATTCGTAAAAAATATCGGTCTGGAAAAAGGCATTGTGATCAGTTTTGGTATGATCCTGCTCGGATTCGTCAGCTCGGTTGGAGCGCTAATTTACTGGGGTGAAAATCTTTTCGGTAATATTGATCCGACATTCTCCATGCGTCTTGTTATTCCAGGCGCAGTGCTATCCACGCTGGGGTTTCAAACATTCTTTGCCAGTTTCTTTTTGAGCATATTAAATACCAGACTTAAATAACGAGAATCCACATGAAATCAAACCTCCCTCTACGACTCCTGCCAAGGCTGCAGGATATTTTCTTTATTTCGATTTTTTTAGCAGTCCTTCTGCTGGGACAACGAATGCTCAATCTGGACGGTGATTTTCCGCGTCATCTCTTAACCGGGAAATACATTCTTGAAAACCAAACTGTCCCCACCACTGAGTTATTCATCCATCCTTATTTAAATCAACACAGTGTTTCACATGCTTCTGAGTGGCTTTCGGATTTAATTCTTTATGTGACCTATTTATACACGGGTCTGGCTGGCGTTATTGCACTTTCCGCGCTCTTGATCGCATCCACATTTACCCTGATCTACAGCAATTTATCAACAAGAGTAAACCTCCGCATTCCAGTATTGATCATCGTAGCCTGGGGCGCATTTGCAACATCCATAAACTGGGTCACACGACCACATTTAATGTCCATGCTTTTACTGGCGATCTGGCTTATCTGGTCAGATGATCTGCGGCGCGGCAAAAAAATTCCACTCTGGAGGTTCCCGGTCTTAATGTTATTGTGGAGCAATTTGCATGGTGAATTTATCGCCGGGATCCTCGTCCTGCTCGCATACTCTGTCGGTTGGACAATGGATTACCTGCTCGACCGCACAAGCACAACTTCTGACATCGGAAAGAACATCTGGCTGGCGTTGATACTATCTGCCCTGGCAAGTTTATTAAATCCCGGCGGCGTGGGACCATGGGTTGGCATCCTGGGCTTTGTAAACAATCAATACTTAATGTCACGCATGCTGGAAGCCAACACACCCAACTTTCAAATGCCCGAAATGCGCATACTTTTAGGACTGCTTGTCATTTCCATTTTCTTGCTGGCCATCAAAAAAGAAAAGCTATCCGCAGCACAAGGGTTGCTGCTGGCAGGCTTCAGCGCCATGAGCTTGATCGCCGTCCGCAACATTCACCTATACGGCATAGTCGCTCCATTTGTACTGGCTGAAACTCTTTCTGAAACAAAGAAGATCCGTCTCGTAGAAAGACTTGAACTGACACTTCACAATGTGGAACGCAGGATCACAGGAATATTATGGCCTGTAACTGCCACGGTCATTTTGAGCACCTTCGTAATCACCAGCAGTTTCGCACAGATCTTCTATCAATTTACTCAGCCCATGTTTCCAGTTCAAGCAGTTGAATGGCTGAAAAAAAATCCACAACAAGGAAAAATGTATAACGATCTAAACTGGGGCGGCTATATAGCCTTCCATCTATGGCCGGAGCAATTAACTTTCATCGACAGCATGGCAGATGTCACGGGAGAGGTCACCATGCAATATGAAATCATACTCACACTGACAGATGGCTGGCAGGAAATTTTTGAACAGCACAACATTGAATGGGCGATCATAGAAAGCAACTCCCCACTGGCGCTAACCTTGGAAAACGACCAGCAATGGCGCGTTATATACGAAGACGACACAGCCGTCATTTTACACAAGTAAAATAGCCCAAGCAAAAACTCGATCATGATGTACTCTTTACTGCAAAACAAAAAAACAAAACTTATCTTTATTCTAGCCCTTGCCTTAATCATCCGGCTCGCCGGGATTGCCTCGCGACCCATTTGGTACGATGAGGCATTTTCCATTTTGCTGGCTGAGCAGGGACCGTCCGCAATTCTTAGCGGCACACTTGCCGCAGATGCCGATTCCTCCGCCGCGGAAGAACATCCACCCGCATATTACTTCATGCTCTGGGGCTGGATCCAATTTTTTGGTAATTCGCTTATTTCGGTTCGGATGCTTTCCGTTATTCTTTCACTCGGAATCGTATTATGTATCCATCAAATTGCGAATCATTTATTTGACCCGCCCACTGCGCTTACAGCCGCGCTGCTTTCGGCCATCCTGCCTTTTCAAATTCACTATGGGCAGGAAGTCCGCATGTATGTTTTTCTAACCTTCTGGCTTTCTCTCGCAACATTGACCTTTCTCAAACGCCAGTGGATTCCATTCAGCATTGCAGCCGCACTCGCGCAATATACTCACAACCTCGCTGCATTTTATTTAATCCCGCTTGCCCTCACCCCGATCTTTCAACGCGACTGGAAAACGCTTCGCTCATTAACCGCAGCCGGATTCGCCGCACTGATCATTTACTCCCCGTGGCTGACTCAACTTCCCGCACAGCTTTCAAAAGTCACATCCAGTTTTTGGATCGAAAAACCGGGACTTGAAAAACTCTTTACACTCTTCCTACTTTACCTGCCACACCTGCCGCTCCCAAATAATCTACTCCTGCCCGGATTGCTGCTCGCAACATTAACCATCGCACTTGCATCCTTTCAGACGTATCGCACGCCGAAAGAAAAAAGCGGACTTTGGCTCGCTTATCTTTCATTCACGCCGCCATTATTACTCTGGCTTGCATCGCAAATTTCACCCCTATATGTAGAGCGAGCCTTATTACCATCCCATGCAATTTTCTGTATCTGGCTCGCCTGGGCATTCACAAAAACCAAATACCCTGCTCCAATTCAAGTCTTTGCCTTCGCATTAATTTTTATCTCTGCCGGAATTGGATTCTCGCAACATGTCATCTATAAGGGTTTCCCATACGCACCATACCCGGCTCTGCATCAAAGCCTCACAGACAGACTAAAACAAGGCGACATTATCGTTCATTCGAGTAAACTCACCTACCTGCCATCATTTTATTTCAACCGCAGCCTGCCTCAATTCTTCATCATCGATCCACCAGGAAGTTCCACCGACACACTTTCTCCTGCCACACGAAACATATTACATTTGGAATATCAAAAAGACATTGAAACCGCCGCTACAAGCGCCTCAAGAGTATGGTACATCATCTTCAAACAATCCATCGACGAATTCACAGCGCAAGGGTTTCAGTCCCATCCAGACATCGAATATTTAAATGATCACTTTACGCTCGCATCAACAGAAATATTGGACGACATCAGGCTTTATCTCTATCTCAGAAAAGAACCTTAACTAATCAGCGTAATCAGTGTCCTTCGATTCCATAAATCATAAATAAACATAACATGCCCCAAATTTAATAATGGGACGCCGACGAGCACGGACAGACACGGAACAGGACAAAAAATCCGCGTTTTCAGCGTTTCGCTTTGCGTGCGCCCCATTTTCTCTTAAAAACAAACTCACCCGCGAAACCTTAATTTCGGGGTGAGTCGTGTTACACACAAAACAAAATGCTAAAATGATCGCTACACAACCGCATCGATCATAATTGCCAAAAAGATAAACGCCAGATACATGCTCGACCAACGGTACATTGTCCAGGCGACCTTGTTTCCACCCACTTTGAAAACACGCCACGCCGCATAAAGCAGGAAACCACCAAGCACCAAAGCGGATATCAAATAGACCGTCCCGGCCAAATTAAAGATCGGAAGCAATAAAGTGACCGCGATCAGCTCAATCGTATACACCAGAATGTGCCTGCGCGTTCGTTCTTCGCCATGCACAACAGGCATCATCGGCACACCCGCCTTTTCATAATCCTTCATGCGGACAATTGCCAGCGCCCAGAAATGCGGAGGCGTCCACATGAAGACGATGGCAAAGAGAATCCACGCCGCCAGCCCCAAATGACCAGTCGCAGCCGCCCACCCTACCATCGGCGGAATAGCACCCGCCCCGCCGCCGATCACAATATTCTGTACAGTAGCCTTCTTAAGCAGCACACTATAAAAAATAACATAGTAGAAAATACCCGCGAGTGAAAGCAAAGCCGCAAGCAAATTCACAAAACCCGCCATCACATAATAACTGATCAAAGAAAGCGCCAACCCATAGGACAGCCCTTCAGCGGCGGTCAAACGCCCGTCTGCCAACGGACGCTTCGCAGTACGCTGCATGTTCTTATCCAACTCGCGGTCAATATACTGATTTAAAGCACTGGAACCAGCAGCCGCAAATGTGCCGCCCAGCAAGGTCCAAAACGTAAGCTCAGCAGACGGCCAGGCCTGACTGCCTGCCACCAAACCGCTATAGGTTGTAACCAAAAGCAAAACCACGATCAATGGTTTTGATAAAACAAAGAAATCCTTCATACGCTGACGGAAATCTAGCTTCACAACCTCAGTTGCATCCTTTGCCAGCACGCCAGAAGCAAAAACCAGCACGCTTAATGAAATCCATAATGCAATGGCAGTCATTGTATGCAGCACCACCAAATGTAATGGATAATTACGCGTCACTTCAATTGCGCCAATAAACGCCTGGCCTAAAAATAAAACGCCGGTCACAGTGGTTAATGGTAAAAGCAAATTTTGGTCACGCTGTTCGCGCCACGCCTTGCGCCACACCAGTACCATAAAAATGGAAGCCACACCCACCAACGCAAGATGTGCGAGTTTTAAATATCCCAAAGGTTCGGTTGGCACACACACAGGCCAGCCAACACAATATGCCCACGCACCTGTCACAGTGACAATACGCCCAACAATTGTTAAAAGTAAAACCATTGCAAATAGTGCCAATATCAAACGAGAAAAAGAAGATTTGAGAGAATACTTCATGTCTATTCCTGTTTTTTTAAATAAAAGGGATAACCAACAAACAAGATCACCGCAAACGTAAACCATTGTAAAGCATAACCAAAATGTGAACCTTCTGTTAATTCAACAACCGGCTGATACGCGATCGGCGGCTCGCTATCTGTTTCATCAACATTTGGTTGAATATACACAGGCAAAAGCGGATAAGGATTCTGCTTTGAGATGTTCGCCACATCCAGATTATTCCACACTGCAAGAGTTTGACCAGCCTCAGGCAGCGCATCCGCGACTCCGCCGAAAGCGGGTTTGCCCGACCCAAGCCTGATCTGTCCTGTGAGCGTTACCTGCCCCGCTTCGTCATACTTGCGCCAATCAGCAGGCGATGCATTTCCGTCAGCGGGGATCCAGCCGCGGTCCACCAGAACAGCTGTCCCGTTGAAAAGAAGCGGAGTAATGAGATGATACCCATATTGGTCGCTGTAATATTGATTCCGCAAGGCGGTCTGATTCTCAAAATCATATTCGCCAGTGACCGTCACCGCGCGCCATTCCATGGAAGCAATATCAACGGGTATATCTTGATTCAAATCCAACATATCCGCAGCGCGCATGGATTCGACCTGGGCATTGAATGCACGGCGTAGTTCAAGACGATCCAACTGCCAGATGCCAAGTCGTATACAAATTGCTGTTCCTGTAAAAACAAGTAAAGTGGCGATCAACCATCCACGGCCAAACATTTTTTTTAAAATCATCTTTTCCTTCAGAAACTTATATCAGCGCTTTTTTCTTTGCAGGAGCAATGAGCGCATAAAGCGCGATCAGAATACCAAGCGGGATGCCTGAAAACAAGATCCCATACAGACGTGTACCCGCCGTGAGCGCTTCACGCACATCAAGATCAAGGTACTGTCCGGGTTGGAATGAGCAATCAAAGGCGTAGGATTGAGCCGCATCCAAAGACAGGCTCGCAGAAGTGCCGGCAGGAATCCACAGCGGGCCAAGTTCGTGATTAGACTTGTCATCATTCTTTACCAACAAAGTATCACCTACAACAAAAGTCATCGAGGTGGGAATCGTTGGCGGAGCTTCGCCGCGGGCAACTTTTTCTGCTGTTCCATCAGGGATCACAAGCTCGATCACTTTTGGAGCGCGGGCGCTCTCACGCAAAAATAAAAATGAGATCTCGTTGATGGCGGCTCCGATCAACAGACCAGCCAGCATGGAGATGACGATTCGAGAAGCAACTGTCTTTCGTGCGAAATTCATATTTTTTTCTTTCATGGAAAGTTATTTCAACAAAACTTCAAGATCACTCACAATATCCTCCACTGGAGTTTGAAATCCATAGGAGAGCCGCAGATTGCCATTTGGGTCAATTAAATAAACACGCGCCGAGTGATTAACAATATAGCCAAAAGCAGAATCAGATTCTGTTACTTCACGAGTGACTCCGTATTTGTTCCAGATCAAATCAAGTTCTTCGATCGAGCCGCTTAACCCTATAAACTGCTTGTTAAAATGTTCAACATATTTTTGAATTTTTTCAGGGGTGTCACGTTCTGGATCCACTGAAACAAAAACCACATCAACCGATTGGGTTTTATCTCCCAGATCATCCATGACCATTTTTAGCTCAGCGAGTGTGGTCGGGCAAATATCAGGACAGGAGGTATAACCAAAAAAAAGTAAGACCACTTTTCCTTTTTGATCGCTCAATCGAAAAGTTTCACCAGTTGAACGAAGCAGCTCAACTTCGGGAGCGGGCAGAAATGGTTCTGCATATTCTGTTCCTCGAAAGCTGGCGGGTTTCGTAAATATCACTGTCAGCAATATCGCAAGGCCAACGGATGCCAGAGCTGCAAGTCCAACAAAAAATATTTTCTTGTCCATTGTTATTAATCCTTCAAAAAGCGGGGCGACCGTTTGGCCGCCCCGCTCGCTTCTTTTTCTATTCACTTATACCAGAATATGCGGAAAATTCCTATTTATGCTAGGAAAGCTTTCCGATCAAGTACAAGGCGGGGTAGAAGAAAATCCAAACGAGGTCTACAAAGTGCCAGTAAATGGTGGCCGCTTCGACACCCCAATGTCTTTCAGCAGAGAAGCTGCCTTTGCGCGCATTATTCCAGACAAGCGCAAGGAATATCAACCCTGTAAAAACGTGAAAGGCGTGCATTCCTGTCATCATATAGAAGACCGCGCCCTGCGGACCGACAGATGTGTTTCCAAAGCTGGCAACAAGCCCTTCTTCGGCGGCCAGTCTCCATTCCACGAACACCACACCGATCAAGAATATAAAACCAAGAACAAAGGTGATGGCAGTATTCCTAAGAAACCCCTTGCGATCGCCATGAGCCATGGCTGTTTCGCCGCGATTCATAAAGAAGGAGGAAATGAGCAAAACGGCCGTCACGATCAAACCAAGAGTTTGATTAAGATGCGGGCGGGTCATCGCGAGCAGATTGAAACGCATAACCAGCAAACCGCCAAAAACAAACGCGTCGGAAAGCAGGAATAACCACAGACCAAAACGGTTTGTACCTGTCTTGAATGCGTAGGAATTTTCGTCACCCTCGTTTTCAGCGTTCAACTGATAGATATGCATGTAGTAATACATAACGAGGGCGGCTTTGACAAGAGCAATCACCACTAAAATGGAAATTGCTTCAAAAGTAACAGCGACAAAGAATTCGAGCGCTGTCAGGACGGCCAGATAAATAAAAATCACCACGCCCAGGCCAAAAGCGGCAGATTTATCTTGTGTGTGTGTCATATCACTCCTCCCCTTTTATTAATGCTTGCTTTTCGCAGAGGCAATAAATTCAACATATTTTGAACCAGCCAAACCGTAATCATACGGTTCGCCAACAACCTCGAACGGCTGATCATAGTTATGGGCAGGCATTGGAGATGGGACCTGCCACTCAGGTGAGCGTGAGTTCCACACATTGCCAGTTGCAACTTCGCCGTTACGGATACTCTGAACCAGATTGATCAGGAAGATCAACACAGAAAGAGCGATCAAAAACGCAGCAATGGTGAGGACAATATGCGACATCTCGAATCCCAAAGCAGGATCGTAATCTGCAATGCGACGGCGCATTCCCAGCAGACCGATGCGCATCATTCCAAGGGTCAACACAAAGAATGACGGGGTCATTAGCCAGAAATGAAGTTGTCCCAGTTTTTCATTCATGCGGCGGCCAGTAGCTTTGGGGAACCAGAAATATAAAGCCGCAAAAAACGGGAATACAAACCCGCCGAACATCGTATCGTGAAAATGTCCCACGATCCAATATGTATCATGAAGATGAAGGTCGGTGGAAACAGTGGCGTTTGGGGGGCCGGAAAGACCGCCCATCAAAAAGACAACGATCCCACCGAGCACAAAAAGCATCGGTGTGGAGGTTTGCAGCTTACCTCTCCAGATCGTCCCAACCCATGAGAAGAATTTAACACCTGTGGGAACAGCGACGAGCAGAGTGCTGTACATGAATGGCACCCGCAGGTATTCATTCATGCCGGAAGTGAACATGTGATGCGCCCAAACCAGGAAACCCACTAATGCGATGCCAAGCGAAGACATGGCGATCCAACGATAACCAAATAGCGGCTTGCGAGCAAAGACTGGCAGCAATTCGGAGATGATTCCCAACCCCGGCAAAATAAACACATATACAGCAGGGTGTGAGTAAAACCAGAAAAGATGCTGAAACAGCACCGGATTTCCGCCTTTTGCTGGGTCAAAAAATCCCATACCAAACAAACGCTGGAACATCACCAATTGAAACGAAAGTCCGATCAACTGGGTGGCAGTCAGGGAGATAAGCGAAGTAGCAATGGACGCCCAGGCAAAGATCGGCATACGGAAAGCGACCATACCCTTTGCACGCATCCGAACAACGGTAACGATCAAGTTCAAACCGCCAAGAATGGACGACCAGCCAGCAACAAATACGCCAAGGAAAAACATCTGCTGTCCGAGTTTGTTGAGACTCGCAGACAATGGCGGGTATCCCGTCCAGCCTGTTTCCACGCCGCCCAAAGGCATACTCATGAGCAGCAAAATAGCAGCGGGTACGGCGATCCAATAGGAGAAGGCATTCAAACGAGGAAATGCCATATCCTGCGCACCGATCAACAAAGGCACGAGATAGTTCATTAACCCGGCAATACCAAGCAGGATCGAAACGATCATCACCATGCCGTGCAAAGACATCAACGTATTGTATTGATCCATACTTAGGAACTGCATTCCTTCAAATGCCAATTCCGTACGGAAGATCAATGCAAACACACCGCCAACTACCAGCAACAAAAGAGCCGTAATCGTGTATTGAATGCCAATCACTTTATGGTCCAAGGACGGGCCAAGATATTTCAACCAGCCTTCCGGATCCTCGTGATGCTCAGATACTTCCTCGCCTCTCCAGACTTTAAACCAATCACTCATTACACCGTGACCAGCAAGAAATGAAAGCGTGGCAACAAATCCACCAAAAACCCAGGCAGGCTCAGTAAAGCCTCTGGTACCAAAAAGTTCCAACCCCATTACGGCGCGGATGCCTGTCACAATCGCGGCACCTGCAAGAAGCCCCACGACAAACCAGACCAATCCGCGCACTAGTGGTATAGAAAAGAAACGCTTCATTATAAAAAATCCTCCAGCAAAACTATTTCAGCGTCTTAATGTACGCGATGATATTTGCAACTTCTTCTTCTGTCAGAACATACGGCGGCATGGTGGAAGGCGAGAAACCTTTTACTTCCTTCGCCGTGGGATCCACAATGGATTCGGTCAAAAAGGCATCATCCGCAACAACAGTAGAACCGTCAGCCAATTCTACGTTTGAGCCAAAAAGCCCAAACCAGGTTGGCGCACTGGGAAGCGGCGTACTTGTGATCGAGTGACAACCACCGCATCCGTTTTTAACAACCAATAATTTACCTTGTCCCTCAGGAGTCTGAGCAGCAGCGGCAATGGCTTGTTGTTCGGCAAGCCACTTCTCGTAGTTGACCTCTTCACTTACTACCACGAGACCTTCCATCACGGCATGACCCGACCCGCACAGTTCAGCACATCTCACCTTGTATAAGCCAACTAAATTTGGGGTGACTCGATATTCAGTAACACGTCCAGGCACAACATCCTGCTTAATGCGAAATTCCGGGACCCAGAATGAATGGATCACATCCACCGCTTCCATCTTTAGAACAACCTGCTGGTTCACCGGCAAATGCAACTCGGTGCTGATAATGCCATACTCAGGGTATTCAAATGTCCACTGGAATTGCTGAGCCTTAACCTTGATGACCACTGCATCGGGATCAACACGCTTGATCTCCCCGAGTGAATAAGCGCCCATATACGCAAAGATCACCACGATGATAAGCGGCACCACCGTCCAGGCAATTTCCAGAGTTGTATTCCCTTCAATGTGTTCCGCATCAGTGGTGTCACCTTTGCGGCGGCGAAAAACAACCAGACTGTACGCCATGGGCACAACAATCAACGAAAACAAAAATGATATGGCAACAACCTGCCAATTCCACAGCCAGTCAATCGAAACTGCTTGAGCACTTGCCTCAACAGGCAAAAGCCCTACAGAGTCCAGACCGACGTAAGTGAGAATGGCCGTCACAATGACCAAAATTCCCACAATCACAAAGTGTCGCATACGCTCTCTCCTGATGAAATTTCAACGGGGAAATTAACCCCAAAGTTCACTATGTCCAAGAAATAAGACTAATTTAGTATGAATTGTCACTATTTTCACAACCTGCCTACTATACCAAAGACTTGAACAAATGTCACTATTTACCACTGACTTTGTACACTACTTCTTTAACAAGACGGCCATGAAATAATTGACAAAAGTACACCGATGATGGCAAGAAAACAGCCGACATCGGCATTACATTTGACAATTATTTACCATCTTCAAAAAACGCGCTCTCTTTTGAGAAAAATCCTCAAATTCCTAATCAAATCAAATATACAAAAATTAATTTTCTTTCACCCCAACCCCAATTCAGTTAATATTTCCACGCTATGTTCAGCAGGCCGCACATTCTCAAACACTTTTTTTATGTTCCCGTCGGCATCGATCAGGAATGTGGTGCGAAGCACGCCTTCATACTCTTTTCCCATAAACTTTTTCGGCCCCCACACCTGATACAGATCACAAATTTTATGTCCTTCATCTGCAAGAAGCGGAAATTGAAGTTGAAACTTCTTTTTAAATTTAACATGCGATGCCACAGAATCCGGACTCACGCCCAACACAACCACCCCGGCCTTTTCATATGCAGAATAATCATCACGAAAATTACAAGCTTCTTTTGTACAACCAGGCGTATCATCCTTGGGGTAAAAATAAAGCACAATATTCTGACCGCGAAAATCGGATAATTTACGCAGCGTATTTGTATCATCCAACATTTCAAATTCAGGCGCAGAAATTCCAGCAGAAATTGGCATAACAAGATCTCCTTTTATTATTTGATATAGCAGCCTTTAGTTTTAGAATGCGCTATTATACGGCAAAAAAATAACGCACTCTTTTCAGAGTGCGTTATTTTTCAAATCAAGTCTATCTCTTACTTAAGCGTGCGGACGTAGGCAATAACCTGCCAGATCTGCTCATCGGTCAAAACGCCCTTCCAGGCAACCATTGAAGTTCCTTCCTTGCCTGTATTAATGCGCCAGTAAAGGAAATCATCGCCTACGAGAGGCATAAGTTCAGGAAGATTCTTGGGTGTCGGATCAAGCGCGGCACCGGCAGGGCCATCACCATGACCTTGTGGGCCGTGGCAGGAAGCACAGTTGGTGTTGAAAACTTCAGCGCCAGCCGCAGCAGCATCGGCACCGAGAGGACTGGTCACTCCTGCATATTCAGCAGGAACAGGAGCGGGAGTAGCTACAGCAGCCCCACCACCACAAGCCGCCAAAGCAAGCGCAGCCAAAACTAAAACAGCAAACAAGACTTTCTTCATCTTCTACCTCCAGTTGTTTTTTATGTCGAATAACGGGGTTTATTATAGCCCGTTTGTGAAATTAAGTACAGTGACTTAAGTTACCAGCATCAAGTGACATTTAGCAAAGCTCAAAGGCAATTTTACTTTTTTCGACCGCCTTTTAATTCACTTTGCATCTTTTCAAACGCCTTCCAATCACCCTTCGCCGCAAGTTTCGCCTGATCAATCCAGCCTTCCGGATTCATCATCTGCAAGCCCGCATCATCCAACATCTTTTGAACATCCACAATTTTGGCATGAGCAAGTTCATCAAAAGTTGTGATACCACCAGCATTTAAAACTTTCACAACCTTGGGGCCAACCCCTTCGATCTTGACCAGATCATCGGCATCCTTCTTAGAATGACTACGCGCTTCATGCTGGACTTCAACCTGATCCTGTTTCTTCGAGCTGGCCCACCACCCGACAATGACCATCAAGAAAAAGAAAGCCATCCCTACATACAACATCCACTGTAAGGTAGTGTTCGGACCCTCTCCGCCTTCAGACAACAACCGTAATATAAGCATATTCGCCTCCACAAAAAATTTGGTATTCGCCACTTATACGTGAAATAATTGCCAGTGTCAATCAATAAAACGAATGGGGTAAAATCCGACAATCTTATTTTGGAGACTCAACATGAAATTCAAGGTCTGGCACAAAATTCTTCTGGTTATTCTCGCACTACTTGTTATCGTTCGGGTGATTTCCAAGCCCGCCGCTGAGCACCCATATTACTCAAATGACCTGAACGATCCGCTTATCATTGCTCATCAAGGTGGGGATGGAATTTGGCCTGGAGACACAATGTTTGCATTTCAAAACGCCGCCGACCTTGGTGTAGACGTGCTCGAAATGGACGTACACATCACCCGGGATGGAGTTCTCGTCCTCATGCACGATGAAGCCGTAGACCGCACCACAGACGGCACAGGCGACATTGAATCTATGACGCTGGCCGAACTCAAGCAATTGGATGCCGGCTACGACTGGTCACCGGATGAAGGCAAAACCTTCCCCTTCCGCGGACAGGGCATCAGTATCCCGACCATGGAGGAAGTCTTTCAGGCCTTTCCTGACATGCGCATGACGATCGAGATAAAAAAGACCAACGTGTCCATGAGCAAACCATTCTGTGAATTGATCCGAAAGTATGACATGCAAAATAAAGTTTTGATCGCATCATTTCATGATGAAAGATTAAAAGAATTCCGCACAGAATGTCCCGAAGTAGCCACGTCCAGCGCGAAAAACGAAACGACTGTATTCGTCCTGCTTACCAAACCCTTCCTTGGTAGTTTTTATTCGCCCAAATTCCATTCTTTACAAGTCCCGGAAGAATCCGGCGGCATCACAGTGATGACCCCCGCTTTTGTAAAAGCCGCACATGAACGCAATCTCGCCGTCGAGCCGTGGACGATCAATGATGAGGCAACCATGCAAAAACTAATTGACTGGGGTGTGGACGGCATCATCACAGACAGACCCGATCTCATGATGAAAGTTTTTGGAAGATAAAAATATAGGCTAGAGTTTTAAAACTCTAGCCTGTATTTTTTTTAATCCATCCAAGTCACTCTATCTTCAAACCCTAATCTTACATAAGGCTCAGGCATTACATCGGGATAGCCAACATAAATAAAACCAACAATGTGTTGATCTGACATAAAGCCCAAAAATTCCTTAACCTTTGTATCACACGCCCATTCACCAGTGCGCCAGATCGCACCCAAACCCAAGGCATGAGCGGTCAGCAAAATATTCTGACAAGCGGCAGATGCAGCGGCCACATTTTCCATCTCAACTATTTTTGCATCGGCGGGTTTATCTGCGCCAACGGCAATGACAACAGGCGCGCGGAGCGGCAATGCCCGGGGTTTATCCAAACCTTCGGGCGGTGTAGCAGGATTACGGTCCAGAAAAGAAGCGGCCATTACGTCGCCTAATTTGTTGCGCCCGTTTCCGGTCAATACTACAAAACGCCAGGGTCGCACTTTATGATGATTGGGAGCCTGAGCGCCTGCGCTTAAAAGTTTTTCGATCAGATCTCGCGGCAAAACATCCTGTTTTAAATTTTTAACTGTAAGTCTTCCATGAATTGCTTCTAATATTTCCATTGTTCCTCCGTCATCCAAGACGCTTGCGGGTAAAATTGTCTTACCATGAAAATATTTTACTCTGAAGAACATCGCAAACATTATCCGCCTTTTGAAGTTTTCGATGGCGGCAAACGCGTGCCCTATTATGAAAACCCCGACCGCATGGATAAAATTTTATCTGCACTAAAAAAAACGGACTGGGCGGAATTTATCATACCCGTGGATTTTGGACTCGCCCCGATCTACGCCACACACGATGAAGGGTATATTCAATTCCTCGCTTCAGCATGGACCGAGTGGCTGACCTCTGACCCCGAGATCGCTGCTGCGCCCGAGCAGAATGCTTTTTTGCCGGCAACCTTTGCATTGCGAAGAATGCCGCGTGTACCGAGCACACTGCTCGGCAAAGCCGGATACTACATGATGGATTTATCTGCATGTATCGTGGGCGCAACTTATGAAGCCGCGCTTGCTTCTGCCAACTGTGCATTGAGTGCGGCACAAGAAGCGGTCAGCAGTCAGCGATCAGCATTTGGTCTTTGCCGTCCGCCCGGGCATCATGCAGGGAAAGATTATGCCGGGGGATATTGCTTTATCAACAACGCATCTGTCGCGGCGAATTGGCTTTCAGCAAAAGGGAAAGTTGCACTGCTCGATATTGACTATCACGCCGGCAACGGCACACAGGATATTTTCTACGAACGCGATGACGTATTGACCATATCCATTCACGGCGATCCTGATTACGAATATCCGCACTACATTGGTTTTGCAGATGAAACCGGCGCGGGAGCCGGACTCGGCTTTCATAAAAATTTTCCGCTTCCAAAAGATACGGATGATGAAGGGTATTTATCAGCCTTAGACGAAGCAATAACAATGATAAAAAACTTTGCGCCAAATTATCTCATCCTCTCTGCCGGCATGGATACCTTTAAGGATGATCCGCTCGGCACATTCAAGGTAACACGTGAAGGATTTAGCAAAATAGGACAAAAAATTGCCGATCTCAATTTACCAACTGTAATCATTATGGAAGGCGGTTACGCAAATGAGGCGCTCGGCACAAACGTGGTCACTTTACTGGAGAACTTTAAATGAAAAGAAAACACGCTGCGGCTTTGGCTTTATTTCTCACCATGCTGGCGTGCAGCCTGCCCTCACAAGCACCTACGTCGACACCTGTTCCGCCGGCTGAAACAGCAACACCCCACCTTTACCTTCACACCTGAATCAACCTTCACTCCTACCATAACATTCACGCCCACCGTTACATTCACGCCAAGTATTACACCAACGCCTACATTTTCATTTCCAACTGTAACGGTCAACAAGCAGGCGCATTGTCGTTACGGACCATCAGTTGCATTCCTGCACGCTGCCGATCTATATGCCGGCGATGTTGGAACAGTCCGCGGGCGGTTTGAATATAGTACATGGCTTTATATTAAATTTGATAAATTGGATTATTACTGCTGGGTCGCGCCGTCGGTTGTGGATGTGACCGGTGATGTGGGTGCAATATATTACGAAGAACTTGATCTGCAATCCATTGGCTACAATCAATACGGTCCCCCCGCAAACATCAACGCTGTTCGCAGCGGCGATGAAGTAACCATCACATGGGAACAAGTGGAGATGACCAAAGACAAGGATCGCGGGTATTTGATCATTGCCTACGTTTGCCAAAACGGTGCATATCTATGGTGGACTTATTCCTATCCAGATCAATACACCACAAGCTATACCGTTCGAGACGAGCCAGGCTGTCCACTGCCGTCTGAAGGCGTATTGTATACCGTGGAAAAACACGGATTCTCAAAGCCGGCACAAATCCCCTGGCCTGCGCCATAAATAGAAAAATCCACTTCTTTGAAGAAGTGGATTTTTCTATTTAACAACGTTTAACTATTTAACTCAATATGCCCGCTTTTTTCAAAGCACCTTCCAACGCGTCAATCGTCGCGGGTTTGATTAACATTGCCAGCGCGCCACCCTTCATCACACGCTGACGTGTTTCAGGCTGGTCATCAGATGTAATCACAAAGACCGGCACCTTCATCAAACGCGGCTCACGTTTCAGGTATGCCAGAATTTCAGTACCATCCACACCAGGCATGTTAATATCCAAACAAATAAAAAGCGGAACAAAACTCCCCAACACAGAAATTGCCGCACTGGAACCATACGCCACGCGCGCGGGCAAATCCAACACCTCCAACATTTGCTGCAAGGCATCTGCTGTATTTCGATTATCGTCTATGATCAATCCGTCCATATTTAATCCTCCAAAATAATTCTACCCATGACTGAAACATCATAGCCTGTTAACTTCGATACAGAATTTCGAAAGTCAGCGCCGGCCAGCAGTTCAAACAAAGGCGAAAGTAAATTATTTTCTGCATGTTCTTTCGGAATCACCAAATCATATCTTTCCTGAAACAAAGGGACAAAATCCAAATCCAATGCCTGTGCGGCGGCGGCAATTCCGAGGCCGCAATCTGCACGGCCCGAAGCCACAGCGGCAGCCACCCCAAGATGGGTATATTCTTCCTGAGTATAGCCGAGGATGGAATCAGATGGTATCCCCATTAAGTTCAAATGATAATCCAACAGGACGCGCGTCCCTGCTCCACGCTGGCGGTTCACAAACTGGACACTTCGACTCGGCTCAGTGCGGGACTGAGAACTGGCCAGGTCTCCCAGGCTTTTGACTCCCTTTGGGTTTCCCTTCTTAACGATCAACCCCTGATCACGCCCAACCAATGCAATTACCTTCACGGGAATATTCGGCATGTACTGACGAATATAAGAGATGTTGTATTCACCAGTTGCAGGGTCAAGTAAATGTGACCCTGCAATATGCGCTTCACCGCGCCGCAATGCAATCAACCCGCCTTGCGAACCGACATTGGCAGAAGCCAATCTACGATCATATCCGGCGAGGAATTGTGCCATCAGGTCAAGAGTCATATCATGCGAGCCGATGCAAAGATCGTTCTCTCGATTTCAGCTTTACTACGATACAAATGCACTTTGACCTGTTCACCATCGTCCATGCCTTGTACGCCGCTGGGAAGTAACGCCAATCCATCCGCCTGCACCAGTGATGTGATGACTCCTGCTCCACGCGATAGCAGCGCGGCGGAAGTTTGCCGCCCACTTTACCTGCAGCAACTCTTACATAATCATCATCACCGGCTGGAAACAAGTTTGCGAGTCAACGTTGCCATTTCAGTAGGAAGTTCATGCGGTCTGCGCCCAAGCCATTTGGCAATAACAGATTCAACGAAGATGTCCACAGTCAGCGCGGCAGAGACTGGGTAGCCAGGGACGCCGATGATAGGAATTAGGGACGAGGAATTAGGAATTAGGTTTCCTGTATCCTCATTCCTAATTCCTAATTCCTTTTTCACCATGCCTAAAATTACGGGATGGCCCGGGCGGACGGCAACCCCATGCACAAGTAATTGACCTAACTTCTCAACTACTTTAGAAGAGAAATCTTCTGCGCCAGCGGATGAACCTGCGTTTAATAAAACAAGGTCATGCGTTTGCGCGGCTTCGAGGACTCGTTCACAGATCGATTCAAAATTATCTTTTGTGATCGGGTAACGGGTCGGCTCACCGCCCATGGCTTTGATCTGTGCTGCCATAACGAGCGAGTTGTATTCAAGAATGTCGCCAGATTTTAGTTTGGATCCGATCGGGACAAGTTCCGTGCCTGTTGGCAAAATGGCAACTTTCGGCTTACGAGAGACGCGTATGGTTTGATGTCCAGATGCGGCTATGGCACCCAAATCCGCCGGGCGGAGTGTATGTCCGGCGGGCAGAACAAGCTGCGTGGCGACGATATCCTCACCCAACGGGCGGACATGACTCCACGGTGCGACAGAAGCGCGAATCCGAATGGTTTTGGGGCCGCGAATATCCTTTGTGATTTGATCGTTCTCGTCGAGTGATTCAACATTCTCGATGGGAATGACCGCGTTCGCCCACTCAGGGAGCGGATCACCTGTATCGACATATTGCGCTTCGGGGCCAATAAACAAAGTGACGGGTGCGGAAGGCATGGCGCCATTGGTGGAAATTGCACGCAAGGCAAAACCATCCATCGCGGAGGCGTGATAATGCGGCGATGAAATTTCAGCCCAGATCGGTTCGGCGGTGACACGGCCCAGGGCATTCTCACTTAAGGGAATGTCTTCTGTGCCAAGTACGCGCC
>JADKBB010000001.1 GCA_016715195.1 Candidatus Villigracilis proximus | reverse complement strand
TGACAACTGCTTTGTGGATGTGATATTTCATGATTACCTCAACTCCGCGCCCGTGTAGCCCAAAATCTGGCGAGCCACAACGAGACGATTGATCTGACCAGTGCCTTCGTAGATGTCTGTGATCTTTGCATCGCGGAACCATTTCTCAAGCAGGAACTCGCGGCTGTAGCCAAGCGGGCCTAAAATTTCCACGGCCTTCTGTGTGATCTTCGTGCCCACATCACCTGCGCGCACCTTGCTCATCGAAGACTCAAGCGCGTTCGGTTTTTTATTATCCGCCATCCAGACCGCTTTCAACACCATCAGCCATGCAGACTTGAGCATGATGTCCATATCGATCACTTCGCGTTCGATGTTGGATAATTTTTGACGCGGCAACCCGTAGCGGATCTCGACGCCGTTCTCTTTCAATTTCTCTTTGAGGAATTCGAGCGCGGCTCTTGCCACGCCGATACCTGATGCTGCTACGAGAGGCCGGGTCGCATCGAAAGTAGCCATCGCACCCTTGAAGCCAGTCGTGGTCTTTTCTACTGTCGGGCTGCCCAACACATTCTCATACGGCACGCGAGCATCAACAAGTGAAATGGCGGCTGTGTCACTCGCGCGAATGCCAAGCTTGTGTTCGAGCTTGGTGATCTTCACACCAGGCGTTCCGCTTTCAACAACAAAAGCACGCATCCCAGAACGGCCAGCGGATGGGTCAATGCTGGCCCAGACGACGATAAAGCCTTTGCCAAGTTTTTCGTATTCGATAAATGATTTATCTCCACCGGTGACGAAGATCTTCTCGCCGTTGATGACCCACTCTTTTGTGGCTTCATCCAACACAGCGCGGGTACGGATCGCGGAAGTGTCTGAGCCTGCGCCGGGTTCGGTCATGCACATGGCGGCGTAGGTCGGCTTATCGTCATTGAAGCGGGCGAGGAATTTGGCTTTCTGTTCGGGTGAGCCAGCGGCCTGCACGGCGGCTGCGCCAAGTCCGCCGCCGGGGGTGATGAGGTAATAGCCTACATCGCCCCATGAAAGCATTTCGATCTGTGCCGCAAGTTTCTGATAACCAATGGGAGGGCGTTTCTCTGCGCCTTCTTTTGGTTTATCTTCTGTCACGGTCAATCCACCGCCGCCGCCCATGGAGCGCATGGCAGTGTGCATGAATTCCACATAATCCCACGGGATGGAATGTTCGTTCTCGTCAAATTCGCGCGAGGTGCTGCGCATCATATTTTCAGCAACAGATTTAAGCATGGTTTGCATCTGTGCAATTGGTTTTGGGGTTTCGAAATCGATGGTCATGGGTTCTCCAGTTAATCTCCAATTACTAATTACTATTTACCGTAATTGGTAATTGGTAATTGGTAATTAGACGATTGCCAGTCCTAAAAGCATCGCAAAGCCGCGGCCGTTGCGGAGGAGCAGTTCAACGGGATTCTCGCGGATGTAGCCGTGTCCGCCGTAGATCTGGACGCCGCGGTCAGTGACCATGAGAGCCATGTCGGCTGCGCCGGTGTGAGCAAGGTATGCAGAGACGCTGGCGTCTTCCTTGTTGTTGTCCAGATTCCAGGCGGCTTCCCAAGTGAGAAGGCGCATGGCTTCGATCTCGGTTGCCATTTCTGCGAGCATGAAAGCAATGGCCTGTTTCTGGGCGATCTTCACGCCGAAGGCATCACGTTCTTTTGCGTAAGTCTTTGCGTATTCAAAAGCGGACTTGGCAACTCCGACAGCGGCCGCAGCGGAGGCAATGCGCATCGAAGACAGAATCAGCTCAAAGTTATGTCCAGAGGCGCCGCCAAGACGGCTGGCGGTGACATTCTCCAATTTGACTCGGTACATGGGCAGGGCGTTCAATCCCATTAATTTTTCACGTTCTTCTGAGATTTGCAGACCAGCAGCATTTTTGGAAACGATGAAGCCTTGGGTTTCGCCATCAAGATTGGCGTAGACGATCATGGCTTCGGCATCTTTTGCAAACGGGACGAAAACTTTTTCGCCGTTCAACACGTAGTCGTTGCCGTTTGCTTTGGCAGTGGTTTTGAGGGCGTTGGGGTCGAAGTCAAAACTGAATTCGATCAGCGCGGCGGTGTAGGGCGCCCAGTCGCCGCCGATGATCTTCGGGAGGTATTCCTGCTTTTGTTCTTCGCTGCCGCCCAGCAAAACGGGCGTGGCAAAAAGAGACGGGGTCATGACGGCCAGTGCGCCCGCGAGGTCACCAAAGGCCATCTCTTCGACAGCAAGCGCGCCTGTGACCGCGGAACGATCACCAAAGCCGCCATAGGATTCTGGAACCGAGGCTTGCAACAATCCAAGTTCCCAACCCTTGCTGACAAGTTTCTTCGGCAGTTCGTGACCTTCTTCGGCGTCGTGCGCCGCAGGGCGAAGGTCATTTGCGGCGTACTTCCCCACCGCATCCACCAACATTTGTTGCTCTTCATTTGGTTCGAACGAATACATTTTTCTGCTCTCCTTTTTGGACGATGGACGATAGACCACGGACAGTGGTCGGATCTACTTCAACATACCTTTCAATACAAAATCAGAATACTCATCTGCGATCTGCTCAATGGTCTTGCCGCCTTCTGGGCTGTACCAGGTGAGTGTCCAGTTCATCACACCCATCAATGCACGCACAGCAAGTCCGGGGTCTTTCAGATCAAAGACCTTTGTTTGAATTCCCTCATTAATAACATCCCGCCATAATCCTTCAAACTTATCGCGTTGAGGGACATGACGGGCATGTGATTTTTTATCGAGTGAACGATGTTCAAATAAAAGAACGGCCGTGAGATCGCCATTTTCGGCAAGCGCAGATAAATAAGCGCGGATCATTTGCCTGAGTTTTTGGTCGGCGGGGATATTCTGAGCGGCGATGGCGGCGATATGATCGGTCAGCATGGAAAGAGCGCGATCCAAAAGCGCAAGTAAGATCTCCTGCTTGGATGTGACGTGGTGATACAAGCTGGCTTTTTGCAGATTCACAGCCTCAGCAATTGCAGACATGGAAGCGCCATGAAAGCCTTTCTGGCGAAAGACCTGTGCAGCGGCATCAAGAATATCGTCTCTGGTCATCACTTCTCCTTCCCTACCGAACGGTAGGTAGGGCAAAGTTTACTACTGCCTTTTATGTGCGTCAAGTCTCGTAAAAGAAACATCTATTAACACATCCCTGCCCGGCCGCAGGGTAAGGATGTGCGCGTTAATATTTTTCTGACTTTGCTACAGCCATGGGAGCACAAACAATACGAATTGAAAAAAACCATCATCTAATGCTATAATTCAATTATGGCATTACCTCAACCTGAACAACAAACACCCCCGCCCGCTCCCCAACTCACTCCTGAACAAATTGCTGAGTTGCGCGAACAGGAACGGAAACAAAAGATGATCGTCACCAGCGTGGTCGCTGGAGTCGTGCTTATTCTTGTCCTGCTTGGCGTAGCGATCTTCTTCCTTTTGCAGCCCACCGCCCCCACAGACAAGATCCGCGATGTCTTTATCATCGTCGTCGCGCTTGAGTCACTCGTCATCGGTGTTGCCATGATCGTATTGATCGTGCAACTGGCGAGTCTCATCAACCTGTTGCAAAACGAAGTCCGCCCGATCCTGAACGCCACCAATGAAACCGTCAACACCTTGCGCGGCACCGTGGAGTTTTTGGGCGAAGAAGTGATCGAACCCGTCATGAAATTGAGCGGCTATCTGGCTGGTCTCACACGTATGTTAGAATTGATGGGTATCAAAAAGAAATAATCTTGAAAGTAAACCCAGGGTTATAAAAACCATTGGGCGTAAATAAAAATCATTCAAAAATTAACCAAGGAGTTGTAACCATGTCTGAACGTGATGAATTTGGCGCATTTCTCGTCGGCTTTGTCGTTGGCGGCCTCACAGGCGCAGTCGTTGCCCTGTTGTTTGCCCCGCAATCTGGTGAAGAAACCCGCGCTCTGATCAAGGACAAGAGCATCGAATTACGCGACAAGGCACAAGTCAGCGCCGAAGAAGCCTATGCCCGCGCCGAACAACTTGCAACAGATGCCCGTCATCGTGCTGAAGAACTCGCGGGCGAAGCCCGTGTGCGTGCGACAGAACTCGCCAATGAAGTTCGCGAACGCGGCAAGAGTGCAGTTGAAGCTGTCCGCAAGCCCAAGAAGGGCGACAGCGAAGCAACAGCTGCTTAATAAAATTTCAAGACAGCAAGGGTTTGACTTCGCGGTCAAACCCTTGTTTTATTTATGAACCTTATGCGGCGTTTCATGCGGGTTTTCTATAACCTGCTGTATCATTCCTTTGCATTTACGTATGACCTCGTCGCCGCAACTGTTTCATTTGGAAAATGGAAAGACTGGGTCTTTAGCATGACCCCCTTCATTGAGGGGACTCGCATCCTTGAGCTGGGACACGGCCCCGGACATTTGCAGCGCCTCCTTCTTCGCCGAAACCTGTTCGCTGCTGCGATAGATGAATCAGCGCAGATGGGGACACTCGCCAAACGCCGCATCGGCAGCGCTCAAAGATTATCGCGTGCGCTCGCGCAAAACATGCCCTTCGCCGCCGATACATTTGACACGCTCATTGCAACCTTTCCATCTGAATACATTTTCGACATGCGGACTCTATCAGAGTCGCATAGAGTCCTTCGTAATAGTGGCAGGCTGATCGTTTTGCTTGGAGCGTGGCCGAAGAGTCCGATCCTCGCATGGCTGTTTAAAGTCACAGGTGAGAGTCCGCCTGAGGCGTATGAATCCATAAATTTAAAAATAAAAACAAAACTGGCTGAATCAAAATTTATAGCAGAAGTACAAATTGTTGAAGTAAAATCAGATAACCTGCTGGTTGTCGTTGCACAGAAAGAGGAGAAGAAATGTTAAAAAAATTACGTGAACCTG
Source organism: Candidatus Villigracilis proximus (assembly GCA_016715195.1). GTDB lineage: Bacteria > Chloroflexota > Anaerolineae > Anaerolineales > Villigracilaceae > Villigracilis > Villigracilis proximus. The sequence goes on along the minus strand of JADKBB010000001.1, from coordinate 279,958 downwards.
TTAATAGCCTGACCCATTGGGCGGGTGCAATTCTTGCGCTGATCGGATTGATCGCATTGCTGATCGTGGGCTGGGGAACACCCGCCAAGGTTGCTTCGCTGGTCATTTATGGACTCAGCCTGATCTTTTTATTTTCAGCCAGCGCCACTTATCACATGGTGCGCGTGAAAGACAAGGCGCTGGAAATCTTCCGCAAGATCGACCATTCGGCCATTTATTTTCTGATCGCAGGCACATACACACCATTCTGCATCAATGCTTTCACAGGCTTTTGGAAGTGGGGCATGTTAATCACCATCTGGTCGCTGGCGATCATCGGGATCGGCATTAAGGTGTTTATCATCCGTGTGCCGCGCTGGTTGAACGCGGGTATCTATCTCGCGATGGGCTGGCTTTGTGTCGGCGCCAGCGGACAGTTACTCGCCGCACTCCCCGCCTGGGTCTTCACCTGGCTTATCATCGGTGGCGTGATCTATACCCTCGGCGCGATCGTGTACATCACAAAGATATTTAATTTTGTACCGGGCGTGTTTGGCTTCCATGAAGTCTGGCATATTTTCGTATTGCTCGCCGCCGCATCTCACTTTGTAGCCGTGCTGGGCGTGGCGCTTTAATAACAGGACCTTTATGTTTTTTGGACTTGACCTCAACCAACTCTTTACCTTCCCTTTCAAAGATGCTGACTCGCGCAAGCATTTTCTGATCGGCAGTCTTGTTTCGCTTTCAGCTTTTATCGTCCCTGTCCTTCCGTTCTTTGTTTTGTACGGATATGCAATTCGCATTGTGAAGCAAATCATGAATAATGAAACTCCGCACATGGTCGCATGGGACGACTGGGGCGGCATGTTCAAAGACGGCGCCAAAATGTTCGGTATTCGCATCATCTTCTCCCTTCCGATCATGCTCCTTGCCGCGCCTTTATTTCTTTCCACATTCATTATGCCGGTGTTTATGAGCAATGCAAGCAGCTCAGACCTGAACACACTCTTCCCAATCCTCATGGTGATCATTTTCGGCACACTATGTTTAGTGATTCCCTTCTCACTTGCATTGGGGCTTATTATCCCCGCCGCAGAAATGTACGTGGTGGAAAAAAATGATTTTGCAGCCGGTTTCCGCTTCCAGGAATGGTGGCCGATCTTCCGCGCCAACCTCAGCGGATTTATCGCTGCGTTTGCGATCTTCTACGCATCCACACTGGTTTTGAGTTTGGCGGTTCAGATCATCGGAGCAACCCTAATTTTTGCCTGTCTCATCCCGTTTCTTTTGCCGGCAATCACCATGTACTCTGCCTTGATCATGTACACAACCATTGCACAGGCGTATAAAGTTGGCAAGGAAAAACTTGCGCAAGCTGAGATGAAGATCACACCAGAAACAGCATAATAGAAAGCCTGACAGAAAACAAAAAATGCTGAGTATGCGGATCTTTTGACCTGCATACTCAGCATTTTTACAAATTGGTTTGTGATTACTTCAAAATTTGAAATAAATTACTGTAATCATCCGTCCACAGTTTGATGGAAGTAGTATAGCCTTCAAAAGAGGTTGAGTGAGATTTAATCGCGGGGATTTCCAACAGGGTGGCGTTGCGCGTCATCAGTACCCAGTTAGATAGAAAACCATTGCCATCTGAAGATGCAAGCCTGTCAACTTGAACAATTTCCAGGCCGAACTCCTGTGCCAATTGCCAGAACACGGGGCGCAGATCCAAATGGCGGTTGGAGATATGCGCGGCGATCACACCATCGGGGGCAAGGTGATCCAGATACAAAGCAAAGGCCTCTTTTGTTACCAGATGCACAGGGATCGAGTCACTGCTGAAGGTATCCAGCACCAGCACATCAAAATTTTGGTTTTCACCAGCGGCCAGTTCCTGCTCCAGAGAGATGCGTGCATCGCCTGCCACAACTGATATCTCTGCCTTACTGTCATTGAGAAAAGTGAAATACCCGCCTTCGCCCTCTGCCAGCCGTATCACCACGGGATTGATCTCATAATAGCGATGGACATCACCTTCCTCTGCATAAGTTGCGAGAGTTCCCACGCCAAGCCCCAGCACCCCCACCCGCAGATTTTGTCCGCGCTTTGGATGATTAAGCAGAAGCAGCCCCACGCCGCTATCTTCCACATAATATGTGGTGGGACGTGCCCGGTCGGCGAGATATTGAATACCATGCACCGTCATCCCGTGGATCATGGTATTGGCATTCTCGTCCAGTTCGCGCACGCGGATCACTCCGTAAAAATTCCGCTCGACGAAGAGCGCATTTTCATATCGATTCAAGCCAAAAGAAAGAAGCAAAACTCCGGCCAAAAACGAGAGATTGATCGCACGCGCCTGCAAGCGGACTTGTGACATGAAGCGCGGCCAGAGCATCACCACCAACAGGATCATCGTCATCAGCCAACCGAGATAGAATTCCCAGTATCCGGTGAAAATGAAAGGCGCAATTAAATTCACAAAAATACCGCCCGCCGCGCCGCCCAGCGAAACCATTAAATAAAAACTGGTCAAATGATCGGCGTGCGGACGTAAACGATACAACTCGCCATGGCAGATCATGGATGCAAGAAACAATAGCAAATTGTAGATCGCGATCTGAACGATGACATTCAAAGAACTTGCATTCATTAGAGTCCAAAGCATGGCAAGCGATGTGATACTGAACAACAGCGCGTACACACGCCTGTCATACCAGCGCGAATCGGAAAATGCGAAAATGAACGAGAGCAGATACACCGCAAGCGGAACGATCCACAAAAACGGAATGACCGCCACCTCCTGCGAAACCTGATTGGTGACAGATAATAAAAACAGCGAAGCCGTGCCGCTCAAAATAACCCACAAGATACGCAGCGACCCCGAAGGCTTTTCAACCGTTGAAACCTGCGCCGTCACACCGCCTTCGTTGCGGGCGCGATAACTCAACACGCCAGCCACCAATGCAAATAAAATTAATCCGCCTGACCATGCCCAGCCCTGCTGAAACAAAGTCAACGATGGCTCAACCAAAATCGGATAGGCCAACAGGCCAAACAGGGAACCAACATTCGATAATGCATATAATCGCGCGTAAGACTGTTCAGGGAAAATACGACTGAACCATGCCTGCATCAAAGGTCCATTGGAGGCGAGGACAAAATATGGCAGACCGACAGAAATCGTCAGAAGCAGGAATATGTCGAGCACGGGAAAATTCGCAGCCACGGGACGCATGTCAGCGGCGGGAGTGATCGGGGACGGCCACACAAGCCCGAGCGCGGTCAGAAGCGCGAGCGTCATCCCCAGTAATGCAATGTGGATCCATCCCTGTTTTGGGCGTTTGACCAGCCAGTAGGCGTAGGCATATCCGCCTGTCAGCAGCACTTGAAAAAACAACATGGCTGTTGACCAAACGGCGGGCGTGCCGCCAAACCACGGCAAAATAAATTTACCGATCATCGGCTGAATTTGAAACAATAAAAATGCAGAAAGAAAAATACTCAGGGCAAAAAATAACATTACGCCTCCAACTCAATTTTTATAAAATCACTTACAATATTTTCACAACATCACTCACAAGGACAACTTATGCGCCCACTTGAAATTATCATCCCTCTACTGCTTTTGGTTTATTTACTTTGGCAGGCCCCGCGCCCGCAGACCATTCGATTCATACCCGCGCTGACTCTGGTTCTCACACTCGCTCATTTTACACTGGAGGGCTACCGCTGGCAGATGATTCCCATATATGTGTTGACCATCATCCTGGCAATCCTTCCCATTTTTAATTTTGACATGAAACCCGTCGCATCATTCTTAACGTTGGGCCTGCTCGCTGTTTCGACAGCATTGCCTATGCTGCTGCCTGTTCCAAAGGTCGCCACCCCCAGCGGACCTTTTGCAGTGGGCACCACAACCTACGAATTTACAGACACCGCGCGCAAGGAATTATATTCAGGCAAAGATGAAGCGCGCAGATTCATGGTGCAGGTTTGGTATCCCGCTGAAGTAACATCTACGGCCAAACACGCAAAGTGGATGAGCGAACCGGAAATCTACGCGCCCGCGATTGCAGGTTTCCTTGATCTGCCTTCTTTCTTTCTTGACCATCTCGCATTATCCATCAGCCCTGCGTATGTAGATGTGCCTTTGGCAAAAACAAGTGAAGCATTTCCTGTGATTTTATTTTCACACGGCTGGAACGGATTCAACGCACAGAACACTGGTCAGGCCGTGGAGTTGGCGAGTCGCGGATTTGTGGTGATCTCCACCCAACACACCTACGGCGCAGTCATCACCGTCTTCCCAGATGGGACTGTCGCAATGAACAACCCCAAGGCTTTGCCCGAAGACGCCGAAGACCCAAATTATGAGATCGTGGCGCGCAAGTTGGTGAATCAGTGGGCCGGAGATTCTGCTTTTGTTCTGGATCAATTTCAAGATTTCGATCAAGAAGCGGGGAATCTCTTCTACCAAAAATTAGACATGAACCGCATCGGCGTCTACGGACATTCCACAGGCGGCGGGGCAGCGATCGAATTCTGCGGTACCGATCCGCGCTGTAAAGCCGTACTCGGCATGGACCCGTTCATGCGGCCTGTCTCTGCCGAAGTGATCGAGAGCGGACTTTCACAGCCATCCTTCTTCATGTTCAGTCAGGGCTGGGCTGATCTAACAGACAGCAAAAATAATAAACTGTTCAATCAGTTTTATCCAAACATCACCAACAATTCAGGCGTGATCGTTATTGAAGGCACCAAACATTTTGATTTCAGCGATTTACCCCTGCTCTCTCCCATTGCGCCGCAACTCGGCTTGAAAGGTCCGCTCAACGGCAAACGTGTGACCGTGATCGTTGATTCGTATTTGCTTGATTTCTTCGAGATGACTTTATACAACAAGCCATCCGCATTGTTTGATGGCGTATTCAAAACCTACAACGAAGTACGAGTGAGGTAATCATGAAATTAGACCGCCGCAGTATATCCACTATTTTTCTTATCCTGGGCCTTGCCTTTCTCGCCATTGGCATCATCACAGACATCAAAACATATTCAGGAATCGCCATCGCCTTCATTCTAATTTCGCTCATCGCCGGCGGAAGATGGATGAGGCGTAGAAAGAAGTGATGAGTGAGAAGTAAAACGTAAGAAGTGAAAAGTAAAACGTGAAGAGCGCCCAACCATCAAGCCTCTTCACGTTTTCTTTCTTCTTTCATCCTTCTTTCACCCTTCATCCTTTTCATTCTTCCTTTATACTCCCCCCATCCCACTTCAGGAGTCACAGCATGGAACAAAAATCAGGCGCACAGATCAGTCAGAAAGCGTTTATTCAGTCTCTGCTTATTTTATTGGCACTCATGATCGTCGCGGGCGTACTCACGCTCGTCATCCCTGCCGGACAATACCAACGCATCGAAGTGGACGGGCGCGAGACTCTGCTGCCTGATTCATTCACACTCACCGAAAAACCTGATTATCCCATCTGGCGCTGGTTCACCGCTCCGCTGGAAGTAGTCACCGGCCCCGACGGCCTGACCGTGATCGTCATCACCGTTTTCATCCTGATGGTCGGCATCGCCTTCGCCATCATGGACAAAAGCGGAATCCTGAAAGCCGCGCTGGCACGCATCGTCCGCCGTTATGCGGGGCAAAAATATACCCTGCTGTTAATCATTTCATTTTTCTTCATGGCACTCGGCGCATTCTTCGGCATCTTTGAAGAGATCGTTCCGCTCGTACCCTTGATGATCGCCCTCTCCTACTCCCTCGGCTGGGACACACTGACCGGCCTCGGCATGTCGATCCTCGCTACCAACATGGGATTCTCAGCCGCCATCACCAATCCATTTACCATCGGCGTCGCGCAAGGCATAGCAGACCTGCCCGCTTTTTCCGGTTCTGCCTATCGCATCATCATTTTTATTTTTATGTATATTTTGCTCGCGGTCTTTCTCACCCGTCACGCGCGCAAAGTGGAAGCGAATCCCAAATCCTCACCCGTTTACGTGGAAGAACAAACCACACGCGAAAAATACAGTCACTTCACCACAGACTCCATCGCGCATGAAAACAAAGGCACCACACCCGCGATCATCTTTTTACTGGTCTGCGTTGTATTAATTTTCGCCACACTGTTTGCCGGTCCGTTCGTCCCCGTACTCAGTGACCTCGCGCTCCCGCTGGTTGGCTTGCTCTTTCTCGTGGCAGGCATCGGCTCAGGTCTCATCGCCGGCATCGGCAAAGACGCATGGAAAGCCGCAGGCGAAGGTTTGGCAGGCATCGCGCCCGCCATTCCATTAATCCTGATGGCCGCCAGCGTCAAATTCATCATCGCCTCAGGCGGCATCCTCGACACAATATTACACAGCGCCGCCAACGCATTCACCGGCGCGAATCCCATTACTGCCGCGCTTCTTATTTTCGGCTTAACCCTCGGCATCGAGTTCTTCGTCTCAAGCGGATCGGCCAAAGCCTTCCTGCTCATGCCCATCCTCATCCCGCTCGCAGACCTGGTCGGCGTCACCCGCCAAACCGCCGTGCTGGCCTACGTCTTCGGCGACGGCTTCTCGAACCTCGCCTATCCCACCAGCGCCGTGCTGCTCATCTGCCTCAGCCTCACCGCCGTCACCTACCCCAAATGGCTGCGCTGGGTTCTCGGCCTATGGGTCTGGGTCATTCTTTCCTCTTTGATATTCCTCGCCATCGGCGTGATCATCCACTACGGACCTTTCTAACCAGTCAAAATTTTCAGCGACTAAAAAACGCATCTTTCTTAACGGTTAACTGGCACCTGTTTCTTCAAGCATTCTCTAGCTGACAGATACCAAATGCTCAAGGAGCAATTATGTTTAACAATGATCTCGCATCCGCAGTTGAAAATTTCGCTACGCTTCTTTTGCCGCTCTCCGAAAAAGATCTGGAACGTGAATGGATATGGAAAGACCACGACGAAGAAGGGATCCGTTTTGCCATCTTCGTCACCATTCAGGAATTACGTCAACTGGCGGTGATGCTGGCATCCAAACGCGGACCGGTCACACAAGCGCAGCATATACTCGGTCAATATCACAAACAATATATCGACCTGCAATCTGCGCTCTTCGGGCTTTCCGAATCACAAGCAAATCAGATTCCCGCTGAAAATGAATGGTCTGTCCGGCAGGTTTACGCCCATATCCTCGGCGCTGAAATTAATTTCAGCGCAGTAATTCGCTACGCGCTGGAAAAACACCGCGCAGGAAACTGGTCACCCGAACGCATGTCTGATGAAGATGACTTACGAATTACCGGAATGAACGAAACTAAGTATCACGCTTTGATCAACGGCTCTTTCAAAGATATGCTCACATTTCATCGTCAATTCCACCCCGCTATTATTCAAGAATTCAGTACCATCGCAAATAATGAATTGGAACTTCCCTCTACATTTTGGGAAGATACACGTTTCCCGATCCGTCACCGTTTACATCGCTACGAAGCGCACTTCATTCAACACACCGTCCAAATCGACAAAACCCTGCACGCCACGAACCAATCACCCGGTGAAGCAAAGCGCCTGATCCGCTATTTATTCGCCGCCCTCGCCGAAGTGGAAGCAAATCTGATCGGCGAAGACAATTTCCTGAGAGTTGCCTCCAGCTCGCAAAAACCATAAACTCCAGAGCAGAAGAAATTAAATCTGCATTACTGGAGAAATACCCGGACATAACCGAATTTGCCCCTCAACCACGTTTGTTTTGGTGGGGGGTGGGGGGGGGGGTAGGAGAGTCAAGGAACGGGATCGGTGAAGGGCATCTCATTCTATACAAAGACAGAAAACGTTGATTTTCCTTTATCAGGAAAATCAACGTTTCTGACATTTCTATGCTTTCAAATTAATGATGGTCTCTGCCGGCTTACTTCGCAGCCCGCATCTTCTGTCTGACATGTGCCGCGCGGAAAATTCGGTCAAAGAATCCCTTATAACCATCAGCATCATACAGGATCATATAATCTGCAGGGCCATATTCCTCAGGCTTGAACATAATGCCGCCATTCGGATTAATTTCCAGAATAAACAACTCCCCTTTATCATTCATGCGGATATCACAGCGGCCATAACCTGAAAGTCCCATCGCGAGGTACATGCGTTTGGCAATGTCATGTAAACGTGAGATTAATTGTGGGTCAGTCACTTGATTGAAATCGAACGGTGCATCGTAATTCCACTTGACATCCACATGCCAGAATTCTTCATTCGGAGGAAAGACCAACTCCGCCGGCGGATATGCAACCGGCTGACTCAAGTCATCAGCATTATCCACCACCAGCACATTGAATTCCTTGCCAACAATAAACTCTTCCATGCGGGCCGCGCCGAACTCTTTGCAGATCCGCTCCACCTGCGTGCGGACCTGCTCCAGCGTATCGGCACGCGAGTCTTTTGTCATGCCGGTGCTGCCATAGCTTTTCGGGTGTTTGATCATGATCGGGTAGCGTAAATTCGCCACCAGCTTTTCAGCCTCTTCCACACTTTTAACCTGATAACCTTTTACAAAACTAATATTATTCGCATCTGCAATGGATTGCATCTCTTCACGGGTCGGATCAAAACAATTCGAGTCTGCACCGGTAAAAGGTAGTTCCAAAGCCTCCAGGGCTTGAACGATCTCTATTGCATGATAGCCGATCTGTTGATCTTCTTCATCTTCAAATTCATAGCCTTCGCAAACATTCAGAAAGACATCGAATTCCCTGCTCTCTGCCAGTACGCGAATTTTATCCATGACGGGCGCCGTCATGGTGATCATTTTCCAGTCAAAATCTTTTATATATGGACCCGGGTTAAAACTTGAAATATCTTCATCTGAAAGAATACACACGCGCATGTTGTCACCTTCCTATTTAGTGTATGAGTAGCAGGCTGCATTATGACATAAATCCATGCAAACACAAGATAATACAGGCTTAAAAGTTCTGCAGGTTATAAAATAAAAAGTGCGGACTTGAAGTCCGCACTCCTGAAAGCTATTTTGTCTCCGTCACCTTGCGGATACTACGCGGATGTTCCGTGTTGTATCCCTTCGCCACTGTCAAATGATAGGCAAATAACTGTGCCAGCAAAATACTAACCAACGGCGAAAGCCATTCAGGAACGTCCGCTGGAATGCTCAAAGGCATTTGCGCCAAGGTCAGAGCCTTTTTATCATTGGAGATCACGACCAGTTCCGCAGAAAGATCATTACGAAGTCTCTTCAACATTTGAAACATCGAATCAAACACTTTGCCTTTGGGAGCAATTGCCAAAATCGGGAAGCCATCATCGATCATTGCAATCGGCCCATGTTGAAAATCAGCCGATGAATACGGCTCGGCTTTTACGTATGTCAGTTCTTTTAGTTTCAACGCCCACTCAAAAGCTGTCGCATAATTAAATCCACGACCCAACACAATGGTCTGATCCATGTAACGATAGCGCTGCGCATTTTGAGCAATAAACTCATTTTGCTTTAAAACTTCGTCCATCCAACCTGCAACCTTATGCAAATCTTCCCAATGTTTTTTATTGCCGCTGAGCGCCGCCGAAAGCATGGCAATCGACATTAACTCGGTCGTATATGTTTTCGTCGCAGCGACTGCCTTCTCGCTGCCCGCGTGAATGTTCAGCACAAAGTCCGCACTTTGTGAGAGCGGAGATTTTGACTCGTTCGTGATCGCCAGCGTCAGGCAGTTTTGCTTTTTGCCTTCTTCGAGCACGCTGACAATATCAGGCGATTGCCCCGATTGCGAAATCCCAATCACCAGCGCGTTCTTCAACTTCGGCGGCTGTTTGTAATACGTGAACAAAGACGGCGTCGCCAGCGCAAGCGGAAGTCCGTTCATCGCGCCGAGCAGATAATTTGCATAACGTCCGGCATTGTCTGACGTGCCGCGCGCCGCGAGAAACACATACTGAACATCGCGCTTCTGAATTTCAGCCGCGATCTTCTCGACTGTTTTTTTCTGCGAAACAAGCAGGGACGAAATCCGCCCGGGCTGTTCAACGATCTCTGAATATAGTGACATACAAGCCTCTATTCGGGATTAAGAACCCGCTTCATACAAGCCGGGAATTGATACCGGCAAACGACCAGTCATCGCCCCGTGACCAAAAACCGCCCGCCCCAGCGCGCGCATGGATGGTTCCAGAATACCATAGGTGCAAAGATATGTTTGCACTTCGGGGAAAAACTGCAAGATCATAAGGAAGCCGTAACGCTACAACCATCATCGGAATATTCAATTTTTGAATTTCACGCACCATCAGTGCCTGTCCGTTTTGATGAAATGCATTAATCGTGCCGATCACAACGAGATCATAACCGTTTACCTGCTTCAAAACAGACGCTACTTCTTTTTCATCGGGCGTGGAGGAAATGACAAATTCATCCACATGGGCGTGATAGGTTCTCAGAGATTCGGCCAGTTGCGGTGTGACATAGGAAGATGTATCTGCAGGAGTTAAATCTTCAGGAGTTGGGACAATGACTGCGATACGCTGCTCAGGTTTCAAATGGATCGGCAAAAGATTGGCATGGTCACGCACCAGAGTAATGGACTTCTCCGCAATCTCATTTGCGACTTGCATATGCTCCGCGCATTGGATCACGCTTAATTCAGGTCTGGAGGACCGGCGTTAATCCACTCTTTGAGGGAGTGAATACGCGCCAAAGATTCATCCAGTTCAGTCATATTCAATTGCGAAGTCTGCGCGGCTTGTAATAGCGCGTCATAGACTCGTTTCTGATCTTCAGGTTTAGACATCACAAGCAGCAAATCAGCGCCTGCATTCACCGCGCGGACAGCGTCCACACCGAGCAGGTCACCTTGACGAATGGCGTGCATATCCAGCGCATCTGTGATGATCACGCCTTTGAATCCCAACTCATGCCGCAGCAGGCCTGTCAAAATATTTTGAGACAAGGTCGCGGGAGGAGCGTCTGCGCCATCAATGGAGGGAATGCCGAGGTGGGCGGTCATGATCAGCTTGGTATCTGCCTGGATGGCGGCTCTGAAGGGAGGGAATTCAACAGCGTGGAGTCTGTCTATTTGATGAGGAACAGTTGGAAGTCCATGATGTGAATCGCTGGCCGTATCTCCGTGACCAGGAAAATGCTTGGTCGTGGCGGCCACACCTTGAGATTGCAATCCTTCAATTAAGGCGGCGGCCAGTTCCCCAACCAGTTTTGGATCTTCGCCAAAAGAGCGCACACCCACCACAGGATTTTGCGGATTGATGTTGACATCGGCACACGGCGCGTAATTGACGTTAATGCCAAGTGCAGAAAGTTCGCGGCCCAACACTTCGCCGGCACGCCGCGCAAGTTCGGCAGAGCGGGTTGCGCCGAGCGCCATATTGCCGGGCAAAGGCGTGCCATCGCCAACCGACATTAATTGTCCGCCCTCTTGATCGGTGGCGATCAACAACGGCGGCAGATGAAGTTCACGCGCAAGGCTTTGAAGCGCATCAGTCAACGCACGCAGTTGAGATGGATTATCAATATTGAACGGACGAAAAAGAGTGACACCGCCAGGGAGATATTTTCGAAAAGCGGTAATGACCTCAGGCGTTAATTCCTTACATTCAAAAGCAAGTAAAAGTTTTTGACCGACACGTTGCTCGAGATTCACATTAACCTTTGAGACCGGAAACCACAACGCTTTCAAGAATGAATCTCTGGGCGAAGAAAAATAAAATAATCAGCGGAATGGTGGTGAGCACAGCGGCAGTCATAATGGTCGGCCATTGCTGTACGGTATTGTTGATGTTGTATAAAGTGGAAACATAAACAGGCAGTGTGTAAAGCTCAACGGTTTGTAAATACATCAACGGAGTTAACAGACTATTCCACGCGCCGACGAACAGGAAAGTGGCAACCGTTGCCATCGGAGCCTTGACCAAAGGCAGGACGATCTCCCACCAGATCTGTAGATGATTGGCACCATCTACAAAAGCAGACTCATCCAACTCTTTTGGAATTTGCGACATGGCCTGACGCAGTAAAAAGATCATGGCCGCACCGCCTGCAAAATAGCCAGGGATGATGATCGGATTGAATGTGCCAACCCAATTTAATTTATTGAAGAAAACATATTGCGGAACGATCAAGGCCTGCGGCGGAATCATCATCGTGGCAAGCATGAGGAAGAAGACCACATTGCGCCCCGGCCATTCAATGCGACTGAAAGCATAAGCCACAGCCGCGATGGAGATCAAAGTCCCTGCTAGAGCGAGGGTGACATAAAACACGGAGTTGAAATAAGCGCGCAGAAAATCCTGATTTTGAAAAATATCTATATAGGCTTGAAAAGTCGGGTTGGCGGGAATCCAGACAATGCCCGGAGAGTTGGTCTCTTCCAATGTTTTGAGCGAGGAGGAGATCATCCAGAACAATGGGAAACTCATAAAAACCGTGGAACCGGTCAGGATGGCGTAGAGGGAAACACTTTTAAGAATGGGCCAGTATTTTTTCATATTCAACCCTCCTAATAAATATCGTAAGTTACCCAGCGGTCCTGTAATTTAAACTGGACCACGGTAACGACGAGAATAATAACAAGGATCACCCATGAGATGGCGGAGCCGTAGCCGATCTCAAAGTGACTAAAACTCTTCTGCCATAAATAATAGACCATTGAAATGGCAGAGGAAACGATCGGCTGATTATCACGATATAAAACAAAGATCGGTTCAAAAATTTGCAGGGAACTGATCAAGCCGACGACGAGATTGTAAAAAATATAAGGCGTCAACAACGGGAAGGAAATACGCCAGAAACGCTGCCAGCTTGTTGCACCGTCCACTTCGGCGGCTTCGTGCAATTCCTTGGGGATGTTATTCAAGCCGGCGAGGAAGATCAACATCATCGCGCCGCAGCCCCAGACCATCAACAGGATGACGGACATCTTCGTCCACAGCGGACTTTGCACCCAGAGCGGAACACGATTGGCGGCGGGGAATCCCGCTTCTATTACTTTGGTCATCAAACTGAATTTCCCTGAATTAATACCAAGGAAAAAAGCGGTGGTGATCTCTTGAATAAATATTAGGCCGCGAGTGAGATATCCAAACGGCGGAAATGAGAGTGACACAGAACGGATCAATTGATTAATAATGCCGGTACCTGTGTTCAACATCAAACGCCAGCACAAAAGCACGGCGGTGTTGAAACCAAGGATCACAGGAAGATAAAACCCCATGCGGAAGACACGCTCGCCGCGCATTTTTTGATTCAACATCACGGCGAGGAACAAAGCAGCCGCCATTTGTAATGGCAGACCGATCACGGTTAGATAAAGTGTATTGACAATGGAGGCGCGGAAACTATCGTCTTTGAAAAGCAGATTTGTGTAATTCTCAAGTCCGATCCAATTTGCAGGGTCACGGGATGTGACGCGGTAATCAGTGAAACTCCAGTAAAGCGAAAAACCGAGAGGCACGACCACGAAGATCAGAAAGCCAACGATCCACGGGGCAGCGAAAAAATATCCTGCAAAGGTATTTTCCTGCACCTTCAGAGAAGCGCCGCGCGCCTTCATTACCCACCGCGCCAATGCGCCCAGCAGATAACTGGTGACAATAATAAACACAACGGTTAATGCTGCGGTGACCAAAACATTGAGGTATGGATTTTCAGGCATGGGCATATCCTCTGCTAGCGAATAAGAAAAAGAATGGGCGGGAAATTTCCCCGCCCATTCCATGTTATAGACGAAGATTACTGGCCGAGAGCGGCGATGTATTCTTCCTGGATCTTGGCAACCACTTCTTCAGCAGTGAGTTCTTCGGTGATGAGCTTGCCGAGAGCATCCTGCATGATGGTGGAGAGTTTGGCGGCTTCAGTAATGCCGGCGAAACCAACACCGTACTTGGAGGCCAATTCGGCTTCACGTTGAAGTTGTGGGGAATCGGTCACATAACCATATTGTGAGTCGTTACGGGCAGGGATCAAGCCCATGGTCTCGTTCCACTTGTTGTTGGCTTCCTTGCTGAAAGCGGACTTGAGCCATTCAGCGGCGAGTTCCTTGTTGGGGCTGTAATCAGCGACGGCGAGCCAGTCATTGAAAGCGAGCACAACGGGCTTGCTGTTGGGGAAGTTCTCGGGATCGCCATAGAAAGGTTCGATGGTGACATTGTCCCAGATCGGGCGATCGAAGGCGGGAGCAGCCCAGCCGGAATGAGCGAGACATACTGCGCCGTTATCCTTGCTGGTGGCATCATCCACATCGATGACAGAACCCTGACCGGTGGGGAGTGAACCGACTGCATTCACGGCATCGCCGTAGGTGGCCTGGCGCATGTCAAGCATGAACTGTGTGGTCGCGAGAGCTTCGGGGGAATCGAAGTTGGGGGTACCGTCAGCTTTGTAGAGTTCGCCGCCGAGGGAGTAGTACACCAACAACCACCATTGCCAGTCGGCCATGGAGCCGGCGTCTACGGGAACAAGCGCCTGTTGAGTCAATGAATTCGTAGCAGAATCAATTGTCGTGGCGGCGGTTGCGAATTCTTTCCACTGGGCAAAGTTTTGAGGATTACCAGTTGTCCAGCCGGAGGCTTCCATCAAGTCGGTGCGGCAGAAAACATAGCGGGGAGCGGTGAAGATGGGCAAGCCGCGGAGTTTGCCTTCGAACTTGGCATTCTCAAGCGCAGGGCCAAAATTACCGATCTCGTCCCAGGCGCCTTCGCCGAGATAAGCATCCATATCAGCCAGGTTTTCGCCGTAAAGGGTGTTCATTTCAGAGCCAAGGTTGATGATGTCGGGGCCTTCGCCAGCGGCAAAGAAACCGCTGAAGGTTGTGTCCCAACCAGACCATGAACCTTCGGTGATCTCAACGGTCACACCGGGGTGAGCAGCTTCGAAAGCGGGGTTGATTTCGCTCTTGAGCCATTCAATGGTGGCGGGGGTGTAATCGAGCAAATAGATCTTCAATGTCACAGCTTCACCGGCAGGAGCTTCGGTGGCAGCAGGAGCTTCAGTTGCCTCAGCGGGAGCGGCAACAGCAGCTTCAGTAGCAGCAGGGGTGGCAGCGCCACCGCATGCGGTCAACACAAGGCTGACCAGCATCAGAACAGACAACAATCCGAACAGTTTCTTTTTCATTACTTTCTTCTCCTTTTGGTTTTGAACAACGACATTTCAAACTCGTATTTCAATGAATGAACCGGTCAGCCTATATCAACTTGCCGACACGTTCATTAACATCCCTGGCAAAGCGCTGGATAAACTCCTCCACAAACACGGCGGGACTTTTTTCCGTGTCGTTCATCAGGGAGGTCATATCCATCGCGTAAGACAAACCCGTCGCGGCATCCACACCGTGCGATTCAAAATATGTAGCATTCGCGCGGCGGCGTCCCATTGAAGCGAGATCGTAGCGTTTTCCGCCGGCGATCTGCGAGTCAAACACACCCAATAAAGCCAACTGCAGATTTTCATGATCGGAGACGTTCATCAACACCTTGTCAGAATCGACCATCCAATCCAACGCACGCCAGACTTCACACCCCACGAGTCTTTCTGGACGTTCAGACTGGTCCAGCCTTCGAAGGGCTTCTATCACCCTGAGAGTGACTCCCACGTGCGTATCGTGTTTATCCGCGAGATTGTGGGTATAAACAATTTGCGGTTTGGTTGCGCGTAAAACCTTGAGCATATCTTCCACAGTTTCTTCTCTGGCAGAATCCTTTACGATCTTGCTCGGAAGATCCAACATGACCTGCGCCGCGAACTCACCCACAAAAGCCGCCTTGCGCTGCTCCTTAAAGCGGACAAGTCGCATGTCATCATCGCTGTAATTTTTATAAAGATCATCACGCGGTGAACCACGTCCATCAGTGACAACCACGCCCGTGAACCATTTGTCCTTTTGCTGAAAGCATTCAATGATCGGCTGGGCAGACATGATCTCAATATCATCCTGGTGCGCGGCAAAACATAAATGTGTTGTGCGTG
Organism: Candidatus Villigracilis proximus; assembly: GCA_016715195.1. Taxonomy (GTDB): domain Bacteria; phylum Chloroflexota; class Anaerolineae; order Anaerolineales; family Villigracilaceae; genus Villigracilis; species Villigracilis proximus. The sequence continues at coordinate 263,999 of JADKBB010000001.1, read as the reverse complement.
AAAGCGCCGCCTCCACAGGCTGGTTATCGGGGATATAAACTTCGGCAGTATCCAAATAAAACTTCATCAAAAAAATCCTTTTTTAATCTTTGTAAACTCAATCATCCAGTGATTTCTCTACCGCAGAACCCAACCAAACCCTCGGCGCCCGCGGCGACGCGGACAAAAAAATAATTAACCCCACCAACTCTGCGCCCCCGGTTCAAAACAACTCTCCGATAATCACCGGCAAACTCGCAGCCGCCACAGACTGGCCGACACGGCGTATTTTTTCATCGGGCAAATGCAATTCGATCTTCTTCAACAATTCAGGGAATTCTGTTTCAAAGACCTTCTTCGCGCCTTCGAGCAGCAAGTCACCACCACGGCCGGATGTACAACGGCCAAGGATCAGCACGTGTTTGATATCGTAAAAGTCTGCATAATGCGCAATGCCATAACCGAGATAAATGCCCATGCTCTGCCAGATCTTCAAAGCGCCTTCATGACCAGCTTCCAGTTTTTCCTGCACGACCTTTAACTTCTCGGCATCGGTCACATCCGCTGGGATTTCAATGCCGGCTTTCGGCGCAAGCCTGAACACACATTGCTGCGAAAAATACGAAGCGCCGCAGCCTTTGTCACCAGACCATTCTTCATCAGGTGCATTGGGACTGTAGTCAATGGGCGCGAAGGCCAGTTCATTCAGCCAGCCCATGATGTGACCTTCGGTATTGACATAACCCGCAGCTTCACTTGAACCGAGCGCAATGCCCAAAATCCCGTTATCTTCAATCGACATGGAACCCGCCAGCGCGGTCACATCGCCATCGTTGATGACTTCCAGGGGTACATTCATTTCCTCGCGAATGCGCAGGAACATATTTTTAATTTCGCCAAACTGGTCCCCTGGAATTCCACGGAATAACGAAGCCACCATCGGGCGGTTATCAATATAGATTCCGGCGGAACTTCCGCCAATGGCATCCACTCGCGGCATTTTGCTCGCGGCAGTTTTGAGCGCGGTCATTACTTCGCGGTAGTGATATTCAGGGTCGTTATGTTTGCGCGGCTCCCAAACCACTTCTTCACTGTAGATGGCAGTCCCATCTACAACGGCGCTGACTTTTCTGTCAGAGGCGCCGAGATCAAACCCAATGCGATGACCCTGCAAATTGCGGCCGAGCAGTTTTCCGGTTTCGCGCGAAGCGGGCACTTCATCCACTTCACAGGCAACGACGGAAAATTCCTTTTCGTAAACCTGTTCGCCCATGAATTTATGGTCGAAGTTTTTTGCACCATTCGCAGAATAAATTTTTTGTAAATATTCAGCGATCTTGTTTGAGCCGCCGACATACAATGTGTGACCGCCGCGCTGCCAGAGCAAAAATTTAACAATGCGCTCAACATATTGAAAATTGGATTCAAAATCCGCGTGGCCTTCGGGATAGACCACGGTTTCAAAACGCGAAAATTCGCCGCCGCTTCTTTCGAGGCCGAGAACGAGTGGCACACCAATTGATTTAACTTCACGCTGAAAGTTTTGATTCGCCAAAATCGCCGGGCGGAAGTTTTCATCCAGCGGAGGTTGGACGCGAGGGGAAGGCAATTGCAAAGACATTAATTTTCCTCGTTGAACAAAAGGGAATAATCATCAAGCAGCAAAAATGCGGACGCACCGAGAATACAAGCGCGATAATCGAGCTTGCCGATCTCAAGTTTTGTACCTTCGGCCATGCGCGATAACGCGCCTGTCTGCATGGAGGCGCTGACGGCTTTCAGCCATTTTTCACCGAAGCGGGTCATATCACCGGTGAGTACGATCTTTTGAATATTGAGCGTGCCAATTAAATTGGCGAGAGATGTTCCAAGGTAATGCCCCGCCTTGGTTACCACTGTATTGGCTTTTGTATTTCCAGCCAGAAAAGATGAGACAACATCGTCAAGGGAATCCGTTTTCATTTGCTGTAAAACCGCCCGAGCGCTGGCAATGGTTTCCAAACAACCGCGTTTGCCGCAGCGGCAAAGCTCGCCATTTTCCTGCACCACCACGTGACCAATTTCGCCCGCACCGCCGCCGTCACCTTGAAACAGACGCCCGTTGATCAGAATGCCCGCGCCAATACCATGCCTGGCATTGACTACGATCAGATTTTCATCCGGCTGATGGTCGCCGCCATAAACATATTCGCCAATGGCGGTCGCCTGGCTGTCATTCAAAATTGAAACGGGGAGTTTATATTTCTTTTCAAGCAACTGGCCGAGCGGCAGGTCCTGCCATGCCAAATTCACCGCGTTGACCACAATGCCATCGCGTGTATTGACCAAACCCGGCGCGCCTACACCGATGCCGACAATTGGCTTTAATTTTTTTCGAGTAAGTTGATTAAGGATCTGATAAACAAGCTCAAGCGCTTTTTCGCCGTTATCGTCATGCACAGGTGCTTCGACGATCTCTTTAATTTCCCCACGTAAATTAACCACTGCGCCAATAAATTTATCCTGCCCAAGATTTAATCCGATCAAATAACGTGAGTCGGCCACGATACTTAATAGGATCGGAGATTTCCCGCCAATGGATTCTCCACGCCCCACCTCTTCCGCCAGACCTTCAGCGAGCAAGCCATTCACAACATCTGAAACCGTGGTGCGCGTGAGATGAGTCACACGGGCAACCTCTGCGCGGCTGATCGAATCGTGGTCGAAGATCGTGCGCAACACCAGATCACGATTGTGCTGCTTGGTCTGTTGATGAGTCGCTTTTTTCATGGTTCTGCAATTCCTTGAGAATCTGATTTTTTCAGCAAGTGTCTATACGCAAACGATTAAGTGAACACTTCAATACTTTGTAAATTCATTGGACTAACAAACGCATTTTACAGACTCACCCACAAAAAGTCAAGCCCCGATTTCTTGACAAAACTACAATATCGATTAAACTAATATTTAGGTAAGACTAAATTTATTTTTTATAGACGGAAAAGATACCAATGCCTGAAATCATCACCCAATCCATTCAGGATTATCTCAAACATATCTACGAACTCAATGAACATGGCGGCTCTGCCAGCACGAACGAGCTGGCTGCGCGGGTTAACATCGCCCCCGCTTCAGTGGCCGGTATGCTGCAAAAAACTTTCGAGCGCCAAGCCACCGTTGGTGAACTATAAAAAACATCAAGGTGTTACGCTCACAAAGAACGGCGAGAAAGCCGCGCTCGAAGTCATTCGGCATCATCGGCTGCTGGAAACTTTTCTGGTCAACACACTCGGTTATTCATGGGATGAAGTGCATCACGAGGCCGATAGACTTGAGCATGTTATCTCGGAAGATTTCGAGGCACGCATGGCCGCCGCTCTGGGACATCCCACCCGAGACCCGCACGGCGAATTAATTCCCACAGCAGACTTAACCATGCCCGCCGACAAATCATGTCCGCTCGCATCATTGCGGACCGATGAAACTGCCACCGTCCGAAGAGTATCAGACGACGACCCGGCATTACTGCGCCACCTGCGCGAGATCGGCGTGGTGCCCGAAGCGATCGTCACGATTAAAAAATATTCGGAATTTGATGGCAACCTTACGATAAGAGTTGAGGGCCAAAAGTCAAATGTGGTACTGGGGACAGCAGTGACAACACAAGTATTTGTAGATAAATAATAAAGAAGAAAGGAAGAAATATGAACGAAAATATTTTTCGCATTTTAGCCGCCCTTATCCTTCTTACAGGAATTGGCATCTCAAGCTACTTCCGCATTAAGGCGGATAAAGAAACGGGTGAAAAAATCTCCCGCAAAGTGGACGGCTCCGTGATGATGAACATCATCAAGTTCTTTGGGATAATCCTATGGCTGAGTCCATTTGTATATTTGATCAACCCGGCATGGATGGCCTGGTCAAAATTGGTCTGCCAGAATGGGTGCGCTGGCTTGGAATTGGTATGGCAATTGTCAGCGATGTGTTACTGTACTGGTTGTTCAGCAGCATTGGCAGCGGCATCTCCCCCACCAGCGCCACACGCAGGGAACACAAACTGTCCACCAGCGGACCGTACCGCTGGGTGCGGCATCCACTATACACCGTTGGGTCAATGCTCTTCATTTCCTTCGGAATGATGGCTGATAACTGGTTCGTCGCCGCGTTAGGTATTTTGGCCTTTATTGCAATGGCAAAACGAACACCGCAAGAGGAAGCCAATCTCATCGAAAAATTTGGTGATGAATATCGTGAATATATGAAACACACAGGAAGGTTCCTGCCCAAACTAGGAAACAGATAACTATGAATACAACTGTCTGGCTCATCACAGCAATCATTTTGATCGTCGCAATTTTTATCCCGCGTGTGGGATTGATCGCAATCTATAAAACCTACCGAATCGCCAGAGAGCGCGAACTGGTGGAAGATGCGCTCAAGCATTTACTCGACCGTGAACAACACGCAAGACAAGCCTCGCCCGAATCGCTGGCTGGGATATTAAATCTGCAACGCACAACAGTGATGAAACTTATTGAAGATATGGAGACTCAAGGCCTGCTTGAATCACGCGGCTCAGATGTTCACCTCACCACGCAAGGCGAACGCTGGGCGCTGCATGTTGTCCGTGCGCATCGGTTGTGGGAGCGCTATCTCACAGATGAAGCACGGATGCCGCTGGGAAAGATCCACGGGGAATCGGAGCGACGCGAACACTCACTCACGGAAGCACAGCTCAACGATTTGGATGCGGCTCTGGGCCACCCGACACGTGATCCACATGGCGACCCAATCCCTACCCGTGAGGGGACTCTACTCAAAGCTGAGGGAATGCCGTTGACAGCGTGGCAGGCTGAAGGTCCAATGAGAATCGTACACCTTGAGGATGAGCCTGCTTTAGCGTTTGAACAGATCCTGGCGGCAGGACTCCGCCTGGGACAAACCATCCGCATTCTGGATCGAAATCCACAGCGATATTTATTGACCGATGGTGAGACTGAATTTCGTCTTGCGCCTGCCGTTGCTGCAAATGTGAGCGTGGCCGCGCTGCCCGAAAGCGAAACTTCAAAAGCAAATGCGATCTCACTCGCAGAATTGACATACGATCAGAAAGCTGAGATCGTGCTGCTTGATGAAGCGGTGCAGGGTTTTACCCGCAGACGATTCTTGGATCTGGGATTAACGCCCGGAACGGTCATTTACCCTGAGTTGAAAAATTTCTTTGGTGACCCACGCGCATATCGTGTGCGCGGCACATTGATCGCACTGCGAAAAGATCAGGCGGCACAGATTTGGGTGAAACCAATGTAAGTCAAAAGTCGAAGGTCGAAGGTCACAAGACCTTTGACTTTCGACCTTCGACAATGGAGAAAAAATGACAAACACAAAAACAGTACTCCCCACCGAACATTGCGAAACCTGCCCGGCATTTACACAGTTGGAGCAAATGGGAATCAAGGTCGGAGATTTTGACCGTGTCGTTGCATTGGCCGGGAATCCCAATACGGGGAAATCCACTTTGTTCAATGCGTTGACGGGATTGAAACAGCACACCGGCAACTGGCCCGGAAAAACCGTGACACGTGCCGAAGGCGGATTTGAATTTAACAAGATGCGCTACAAACTGGTTGACCTGCCCGGAACGTATTCATTGCTTTCGGCTTCACAAGATGAAGAAGTGGCGCGTGATTTTATTTTGTTCGGACAGCCAAGCTGCACCATCGTTGTATGTGACGCGACCTCGCTGGAAAGAAATTTAAATCTCGTGATGCAGGTCATGGAAATCACTGAGAATGTTGTGATTGCGGTCAACTTAATGGATGAAGCAAAAAGAAAAGGACTCGAAGTGGACGCGCGTTCATTGAGCCGTGATCTGGGCGTGCCCGCAATTGCTATCACTGCGCGAACCGGTGATGGAATCCATACACTGCTGGGCGCGGTGTCAGATGTGATCGAAGGGAAAATAGAAACCAAACCTTTGCGCGTGAACGGTACACCTGAATTTCAAAAGGCGGTCAACGAACTTGTGCCGATGATCGAACAGATGGCGCCCGGCATTCCAAACGCACGCTGGCTCGCGATCCGCTTGTTGGATGGTGATGCGCGGGTGCAGAAGGCACTGTCCACGGGCGAGTTGGGTGACATTGTTTCACGTCAACAGCGCGCGGATGTGAAGTTCAGCGGGAAGATGTCGGTTGAGGGAAGGCAAATCACAATCCGCCTTCGAAGTTCCCAAGAGCACTTAGGAGATATACATAAGGAAAAATAATATGGAAGCGAATGAAATTTTAGCAAAGGCAGAATCGTTACGAAATGGACTGTCCACCGGGTTTCGCGATGAGATCGTGAAATCACTTTATACAGAAGCGGAAAATATTGCGAAGCGTGCCGTGAAAAGTACGTCGAATAAAAAATATGATTTCGATCAAAAGATAGACCGCCTCGTCACATCACCATACGCGGGATTGCCGATCATGCTGCTCCTGCTCAGTCTCATTATCTGGCTGACGGTTTCGGGCGCAAATGTAGTTTCAGGCTGGATCGCGGTTGTGTTGTTCGGTATTGGCGATTATGGCCGCGCTCTCTTTAATCAGATCGGGATGCCGTGGTGGATCACAGGTTTTATTTGGGACGGGGTCTATCTGGGTCTGGCGTGGGTCGTAAGTGTGATGTTACCGCCGATGATGATCTTCTTCCCGGCCTTCACATTTTTGGAAGACCTCGGCTATCTGCCGCGTGTTGCTTTCAACATGGACTGGCTCTTTAAGAAAACCGGCGCGCATGGAAAGCAATCTTTAACAATGGCCATGGGATTTGGATGTAACGCGGCAGGCGTGATCGCAACGCGCGTGATCGACTCTCCGCGCGAACGCCTGATCGCCATTCTCACGAATAACTTTGTCCCGTGTAACGGGCGCTTCCCGACCTTGATTATGCTCGCTACTGTTTTCGTGGCAGCGTCCTTCCCTCCGGCGCTGACTTCCCTCGTCGCAGCTGGAACAGTTGTCGGCGTGGTGTTGATCGGTGTCATGTTCACCTTCATCGCTTCGTGGATATTATCCAGAACCGTTTTAAAAGGCGAAGCATCCGCATTCACATTGGAACTGCCGCCCTATCGCAGACCGAACATCAGCCGCATCCTGTACACATCCATTATTGACCGAACCATTTTTGTTCTGTGGCGCGCCATGCAAACCGCCGCGCCCGCCGGCGCGCTCATTTGGGTTTTGGCAAATATTCATCTCGGAGATTCAAACCTGGCCCGCATCATCGCAGACTGGCTAAATCCATTCGGGCTGCTGCTTGGCCTCGATGGTGTCATTCTTCTGGCGTACATCATCGCCATCCCTGCCAATGAAATTGTTGTGCCCACCATGATGATGGTCTACATGGGCGCCGGCATGATGATCAACGGACCGACATCAAGCACTGAAATTTTTGATCTGTTGGTCAACGGCAACGGCTGGACCATGCTGACCGCGGTCAACTTGATGTTGTTCGCACTGCTGCATAATCCATGTGCCACAACGATCATGACGATCTACAAAGAAACCAAATCGTTGAAGTGGGCAACCTTGAGCGTGGTGATGACTTTGGGCACGGCATTCATAGTTACATTCTTAACTGCAACCATCGCAAGATTACTCGGTTGGGCTTAAACACAAGTGACAGTCACCTTTATGATGGCAGTCACTTTATAATAGCAACATGTCACACAGTCACACCCACTCACACTTTGGCGACCTCGCCAATCAAACCACCAAACGGCTCGCACTCTCGCTGGGATTAACCGCCGCGTTCGTTGTCATTGAAATCATTGCGGGCATCTTTGGCAACAGCCTCGCGTTACTCACAGACGCCGCGCATAACTTCACTGATGTCATTGCGCTGGGTTTAAGCTGGTACGCGGTAAAACTTGCCACACAACCCGCACACGCCGGAAAAACTTTTGGCTATCATCGCGCGGGAATTCTTGTCGCGTTGGTGAATTCGACCACGTTAATTTTAATTGCCATTGGAATTTTTTACGAAGCCTGGCATCGCTTCCTTGCCCCGCCCGAAGTTGATTCAGCGATTCTGATCGGAGTCGGCGCTTTGGCATTCTTAATCAACGCCGGCACCGCCTGGCTGGTCAAAAGCGGAAGCGAACACGACCTGAATCTACGCAGCACATTTTTACATTTGATGGGCGATGTCATGTCCACGCTTGGCGCGGTGATCGCAGGTATCATCATTGCCTTCACCAACTGGAACTGGCTTGATCCGCTCGTCAGCGTATTGATCGGCGTATTTATTTTGTGGAACGCATGGGGCATTTTGCGCCAGTCGATTCACATTCTGCTGGAGAGCACCCCCGAAAGCATAGACATGGACTCCATGGTGAACACCCTGCTCAAAGTGGAAGGCGTGCGCGGCGTACATGATCTGCACGTTTGGAGCATCAACGAAAGTTTACGCGCCCTATCCGCGCATATCGTGACAGACGATGTGTCGATTAGTGCGGGAGCATCCATTCAGCAAAACTTGAACGAAATCCTCACGCATCAATACAATATTCAACACACAACCCTGCAATTGGAATGCGCAGGCTGTGCGCACACCCTGCTTTTCTGTGACATTAACGAAACCAGTCACGAGCATGAGCACGCGACTGGTTAAATCCGTTGCTGGTTACTGGGGTGCAATAATGACCAGATTGCCGATAAAAGTTTTTATGATTTTAGTATAAACATCGCTATGATTTAAATATGGGAAATGTCCCACACCTGAAAGAGTCCATACTTCGGCGGTGGGATATGTTTCCTTAAGTTGCTCACGCAGAACAAACTCAACCAGCGGGTCATTATCCGCTTCGATGATCATAACGGGGATGTTCAGAGAAGTCAGATCGGGCGCTGTGAATTTTTCAACCACACCATGAAAACGTCCCACCACTTGTGCCTTTCGCATTCTTCCATAACTGATCTCATTCAGGAAAGCCAAAGTTAATTCGTCGTTGCCGGATGCAGGATACACACTCGCGGAAAAACTTCCGCGCAGCACATCAATCACCAGCCACTCTGGCAGAAAAGGCAGCGCCGCGCCAATGGATTTATTCTTCTCGGCGATCAAATCATTCGGGGCGAACGTGTTCGAGAAAACAGCACTCAGCACCCGGTCAGAATGATTCGCGACAATGTATTGAGTCAGGTAGCCGCCCAGAGAAGTCCCCACGATATGAGTCTGCTCCACGCCTTCGGCATCCAGAATTGCAAAGACACCATCACTCATCTCCCGCAACGAATCCACTGCCGGATATGTGACTGAGATCACACGATAGGAACCCTGCAAGGCTTCCATTTGATTCCACCAGATATCATACGCGCCGGTCATGCCGTGCAAAAATAAGATTGTTTCCTTTCCTTCACCAAATGAGACATACTCCCATTCCACGCCGTTGACTTCGAGTGTCTGCGCGGGATGCGTAATGCGGAAAGATTGCAGCGATTGCGATTGAGCAGAATCCACTTTTGCATATATTTCTTCAAACGGCATACGCGGCACAGGCCACAGATATGTTCCTGCAATCACGATCACAAGAATAAGCGGAATAATCCATTTTATATTTTTTCGCATGTCAACCTCCAGATTGAGCAGTACATTTTACTGCTCAATCCTTATTTTTTTAAATCAAAAAGTGTCGGGACTCATTTCGAGTCTCGACACTTTTTGATTTTATTTTTTACGGATTGACCTGATTGTGTCTCTGGCCGTGCCCACCTTGTCCTTGCATGCCTGTGCCTGTACCAGTGCAATCACCAGTTCCCATACTGCCCTGACCAAATCCGCGGGATGTCATTAAATCAGCTTGTGCCTGTGTGATGACATTGGCCTTCACCGCCGCATCCAAAGCGTTCGTGCGGACTGCGGTCATGATCGCGGGAAATTCTTCAGCGGTGACGCCGGCAGATAGCGCGATGTCGTACATCGTTTCACCAGCCGCAATCTGTGTGTTGACGTCATTCACATTCAAGTTAAGTTGCTTTGCAAATTCTATGGTCATAAAAGTATGCATAACGCCTGTCCCGCCATTTTGCATCATGGGACCATGTCCGCTATATGGGGGTGTGCCATCCTGGGCAAAAACTACGCCAACACCAAGTACGCCAAGGGCTAAAACCAATACGGCAATGATCAAAATTGTTTTTTTCATTTTATATCTCCTTTTATATGCGGCGGGCAAATCGAGGATTTGTCCTGCCGCATATAAAAGGATACAACTGCACTGTAAAGATTTCATAAAGAAAACTCAAAGAGTACGATAAGGTTATCCGGCACAATTCCCCTGAATTTAGAAAGTGGTACACAAACTAAGAAGAAATATAAAACGCTGATATCGCCATAACAAGCGACATCAGCGTTTTATGTATTTTGCCCCGGTATTTTCATGAACACATCTTCAAATTCTATTTTTTGTTGCTCGCAATCCTACTGGCTACTTTCTGGACAAGGGTGGTCACGCCGCTGGCAGGATTAATCAATGTGCTGATTACGATCTCTGCGGCATCCGGCAAAACCTCCACGACATTCTGCATCAACCCTTCCACCTCTGTTTCATCGGCATCTTCACCTTTGCTTTCAAGCACTTTCAATGTCTCAATTAATTTTGTTTTCTCAGGGGAATCCGGTAATTGCGCCACTTTATTGTACATATCCGCGAGAGCGCTGGCGGAAACAGCCGCCGGTTCAGCAGCAGCTTCCGTTACTATCTGAGTTGTCACGGTGACTTCAGTCACAGGAACCTCAGCAGGAGGCTGCGGAGTCTCCGCCGCTGGGGCTGCAACAGGTGCAGCAACTTCTACTGGAGGTGCTGCCGGCGCAGCATTTTCAGGAATTTTCGCTTTTTCTGTTTCATGTTCTTCAAGTACACTCTCGCGAGTTAATCCAGTCCCCAAAAATTCGTTGCAAAAACGACATTTCTTCGCGCTGGCCTTGATGGTTTCACCACAAAATGGACAAGCAATCGTATCCGCAGTCATATTCACTCCTTAACTTAAGAACCTAGACAAGAATAATTTGGCCCATTATACATGAGGGATAAAAAAAATAGCAGTGGCATTTATAAACAGACCCTCGAACTCTTTAAATTTTCGGGGGCCTGTTTTTTATCTACTATGTAAAACCATTATTCATCGCCAGTCAATAACTTAATGCGTTCCCACGGCTTCAAACTTTCATCTTCAGCCAGTAAATTTCTCAGATCATACAACTCATCACGGTACGCGGCGGCTTTTTCAAACTCAAGATTTTTCGCGGCATTCTTCATGTGAACTTCAATTTCAGCAATGATCTTGCGCAGCTCGCCGCGCGGAAGTCCATCCGCTGCCGTTTTGTATTGTCCTTTGGCTTCGCCGATGGCTTTGGCGCTCATCATTTCAGTTAGCTCATGGATTTCCTTATGAATACTGATTGGCATAATTCCATTGTCTTCGTTGTACTTGACCTGCTTGGCGCGGCGGCGGTTGGTTTCATCCAGCGCGCGTTTCATTGAATCAGTTACACGGTCGGCATACATAATGACGCGCCCGTTTACATTACGTGCGGCGCGTCCGATTGTTTGGATCAACGCCGTATCTGAACGCAGGAAACCTTCCTTATCCGCATCCAAAATTGCGACCAGGGAAACTTCGGGCAGATCCAAGCCTTCACGCAAAAGATTGATTCCAACCAAAACATCGAATGTACCCAAACGCAAGTCACGCAGAATCGCAATACGTTCCAGTGTTTCCACTTCCGAATGCAAATACTGGACTTTAACTCCCAGCTCTTTCAGATACTTGGTCAGATCTTCTGACATCCGCTTCGTAAGAGTTGTGACTAAAACCCGCTCGTGTCTCTCCACCCGCTGACTGATCTCTCCGACCAGATCATCCACCTGGCCTTTGGTTGGGCGCACATCCACCTCGGGATCCACCAATCCCGTCGGGCGGATGATCTGCTCAACGACCTGATCGGCATGTTCCATTTCATAATGTGACGGTGTCGCGGAGGTATAGATCGTCGAACCCATCACCTGCTCGAACTCTTCAAACTTAAGCGGACGATTGTCCATGGCAGACGGCAGGCGGAAGCCGTACTCAACAAGGGTTTCCTTGCGGGCGCGGTCACCGTTATACATGCCGCGAATCTGCGGCACAGTCATGTGACTCTCATCCAGAATCAGCAAATAATCGCTCGGCAGAAAGTCGATCATGGTCCACGGGTGTGAACCGGGCGCGCGGCCATCCAGTTGACGTGAATAATTCTCAATGCCGGAGCAATAGCCAACTTCTTTCAACATTTCAAGGTCGTAACGTGTGCGCTGTTCAATACGCTGGGCTTCAAGAAATTTACCGTTATCTTTGTAGTATTTCAAACGTTCTTCAAGCTCGGTTTCAATGTTGACAATTGATTCTTTCAAACGGTCAGCATTGGTCAGGAATTGCTTCGCTGGAAAAATGGAAACTTCCTTTGGCTCTTCATAGATTTCACCGCTGACCCGATTGAATTCCATAATGCGTTCTACTTCATCACCGAAGAAGGTAACACGGTAGCCTCGCTTGTCTTCGTAGGCCGGAATAATTTCCAATGTGTCGCCGCGAATGCGGAATGTACCCGGCTTTAATTCCATGTCGTTGCGTTGATATTGACTCTCAATCAACTGGCGAAGTAAAGCATTGCGGCGATATATCTCTCCAACCTTGAGCGTCACCGTCCCATTGCCGAATTCCTCCGGCGAGCCCAAACCATAAATACACGAGACCGAAGCCACGATGATCACATCCCGCCGTGAGATCAGGGACGTGGTAGCCGCAAGGCGCATCCGCTCGATCTCTTCATTGATCTGGGTTTCCTTCTCAATGAAAAGATCATGCCTTGGCACATAGGCTTCGGGTTGATAGTAGTCATAATATGAAACAAAATAAGAGACCGCGTTCTCAGGAAAGAACTCTTTAAACTCAGCATATAACTGCGCCGCCAGAGTCTTGTTATGCGCCATGATCAGCGCGGGTTTTTGCAATTCCTGAATCACAGACGCGATCGTGAAGGTCTTGCCTGTGCCGGTGGCGCCCAGCAAAACCTGATTCTTCATGCCATCGCGGACGCCTTGCACAAGTCCGCGGATGGCTTCGGGTTGGTCACCCATGGGGATAAAAGGAGCGTTAAGTTTGAAGTCCATAGTTTTTTGGTGGTTGGTTAGGGGAACGTGTGTTCTATTTTACTCCAAAGGGGAGGGAAAGACCAGAGAAATTAAATCAGGCGACATGACTGTAGCAAAGTCGAAAAAACTGAACGCGAATTTCGCGAAAAAGCGAACACTTGCGCCGCACGCCAGTGCAGGTGTGACGCGAATATTTTTTAAAATTCGCGTTCCAAGCATTCCGCAGAAATTAAGACGCGTCAAGCGACCTTGGAAAAGCTATGAATCAGGCGGCATGGTTTTGCAAAATCAGAAAAAAATCTTAAGAATAAAAATTCACCCCGACCAAAAATTGTCGGGGTGAATTTTTGTATTGAAACAGAATCAACTGACAGTTAATTAAGGAAGCGGATAACCAGGGAATATATCTGGCGGAGCGTACCAGTCGCCAGGGTTGACTCCGGTGGTTACCTGTCCGCCTGTCACAGGAACTGCGATCAAACTGTGATCGCCGCATTCGGCGGAAAGTCCGCAGGGAACGGCTTGTGAATATCCGCCGGAAAGTCCGCCGCCAATGACATACGATACAACATAATAATTTCCAGCGGGCAGATTATCAATTTGATAAGTCGAATTTCCCTGCTGGGTCAGCACATAATAATAATCTGTAGAGTTGCCGCCAGAGTCGAATGCAATCACAGCCAGCGCCGGAATGCCTTCAGAAGGATACGAAAGCGTGCCCGAAATACTTCCAGTTTGTCCGGCAGCGGGTGTAAAGGTGGCAATAACATCCGTGCCGCTATTTTGATCGTATCCAAAATATTTATCCAGATAAGGATTGCGGTCAGGCAGTCCATAATTATCGAAAATATTAATATCGGTTGTAATCTGCCCCGCTGTCACATTTACTGGAACCAGCGCATGATCTGTGCAATTTTCAGTCAACCCGCATACAACATACTGCGAATACGCGAGCGGAAACGGCGCAGCAGCCCCACCAGGGCTTGTAAATGCCAGTACATAATATGTGCCGGCAGGAATATTATCGATCTGATATTTTTCAACCCCATTGGTTAACTCAAGCTTATAAAAAGTATCCGTGCCTACTTGAAAAACACCCACATGTGAGATACCCGAAGTCACCTGTCCTGAAATGCTCCCCATAGTCACAACTTCCACAGCAGGCGTTGGCGGCACGGCTTGCGCAGTCAATGCTTGAAAAGTAGCCTGAACAATTTTTTCAACATCCTGATTCATCTGTTCCGGTGAAGGCATACAAGCAGCCGCCAGCAAAACAACAACCAATAACATGAATAACAATCTCTTCTTCATAATTCTCCTTTTTTAAAATAGTATCGCATGTTATCGCAGTTTTATATTTACACCCTATCACCCAATCGGGCTAATACATCCAAAAGTTTTATTGTCCAGACTTCCTCTTTTGTGACAGTCACCCAATAAGCGGACTTGCCGCCTCTCACGCCGTTCCCCAGATCAGGCATACGCATCGCTTCGGACCCGTCAGCGGGTGCAGCGTACTTGAGCAGAATCTGCCCTGATGATTCCATGTTAACCGAATTCAATCCGGCTTTTTCAGCACGGAGTTTCACCCGCATTTGATATAACAAATTTTGCAGCATCTCAGGCATCAACCCAAACCGGTCGCGGAATTCAGAACCGAGCGCATCGAGTTCGGTCTCATCACGCAGATCTGCAATACGACGATACAAACGCAGACGCAGATCCTGATCTGAAATATATTCGCTGGGGATTCCCACCGCGAGCGGCAAATCCACATTGACCGGCAAACTAAGCGGAAGACTAAAAGCTGAAAGACCGAAAGTAGAATCATCGAAACCATCGGCCTTCGACCTCTGGCCATCACTCCGGCGCAACCTTCTTACCGCATCCGAAAGCATTCTCGTATAAAGATGAAAACCAACCGATTGAATAAATCCATGCTGACGGGTGCCGAGCAGATCACCAGCGCCGCGAATTTCAAGGTCACGCATGGCAATTGAATAGCCCGCGCCAAGTTGTGTATTTTCCGCGATGACTTCGAGTCTCTGCTGGCCATCCTGCGTGGGAGTCATTTTATTGTGGCGGAAGAAATACGCATACGCACGCATCGCGCCGCGCCCCACACGTCCGCGCAGTTGATAGAGTTGGGCAAGCCCAAAGGTATCGGCACGGTCCACGATCAGCGTGTTGGCGTTGGGGATATCCAAACCAGATTCGATGATGGTCGTGCAAAGCAAAATATCGATCTCGCCCATATTGAAACGGTGCATCACACTCGCCAGTTGACCTTCCGCCATTTGCCCGTGACCAATATCCACGCGTGCTTCGGGTACAAGTTTATTGAGATGCGCTTTCATTGCATCAATTGTGTTAACCCGATTATGGACGAAGAAAATTTGTCCGCCGCGTTCGAGTTCACGCAAAATTGATTGACGAACGAGACGCGGAGAATATGGGCCAACGTGAGTCACAATTGGCAGGCGTTCTTCGGGCGGCGTATTTAAATTGGAAATATCGCGCACCCCTGTCAGCGCCATGTATAACGTGCGCGGAATAGGAGTGGCGGTCAGAGTTAACACATCCACTTCGGTGCGGAGTTTCTTGAGATGCTCCTTGTGAGTCACACCGAAACGCTGTTCTTCATCGATGACAACCAATCCCAAATCTTTAAACTGCACGTCGGCTGAGATCAAACGATGTGTACCGATGATGATGTCCACTTCACCGAGTGCGAGTTGCAGCAGGATTTCTGTCTGCTCGTGCGGCGTGCGGAAGCGTGAAAGCATCTCCACTTTGACCGGGAATGCGGCGAGTCTTTGTGAGAAGGTCTCAAAATGCTGCTGTGCCAGAACAGTCGTTGGCACGAGGATCGCCGCCTGCCTGCCGCTCATCACAGCTTTGAATGCAGCGCGTAAGGCAACTTCTGTTTTTCCATAGCCCACGTCACCGCACAGCAAACGGTCCATCGGACGGGCGCGTTCCATGTCACGTTTGATATCGTTGATGGCGCGTTTCTGATCGTCAGTTTCTACATAAGGAAAACTATCTTCAAGTTCTTTTTGCCATTGTGTATCTGCTGCGAATGAATATCCTTCCACAACCTGACGACGTGCATATAAATCGAGCAAGTCTTCAGCGACTCTTTGCACGGCTTCTTTTACACGCGCCTTTGTTTCACCCCAGGCTTGTCCGCCGAGATGATCGAGCGAAGGCTTACCGCCATCTGCGCCAACGTAGCGCGTGAGTCTGTCCGCTTGATGAACGGGGACGAAGAGCGTGTCTGCGTTGTCGTATTCAACAGCAAGATACTCTCTTTCGTGGCCGTCCAACTGTCGCTGAGTCAGACCCGCGAAGCGTCCAATGCCGTGATCCACGTGGACAACGTAGTCGCCAACCAATAAATCCGCGTACAGTGATTCAGGAGTCTCGGCTGTTTGCTTTTGGCGAATGCGCGATTGCGGGCGTTCCCAGCCGAAGATTTCGGAATCGGTAATTAAGTGAGTCGGTAACTGGTAATTGGTAATTAGGGTGAAGCCTTCGGAGAGCGAGGCTTCTATGAATTCCAGATTTTGAAAATCGGAATCGGGATAATGTTCATTCCACATTTCGCGCAAACGCTGTGACTGACGCGAGACAATAAAAACCTGTTCGCCTCTTTCAATGATCGGCGAAAGATAATCAATAAAAGGTTTGAGCCTGCCGCCGAATCTTTCATCATGCGTAAATTGATCACTCAATAACTGCTCACTATTTGCGATCTCGCTCGAATGTCCAAATTCAAGCGAAGCAAATCCGCCGAGGCTGTCATGCAGCTCAGACCACGGAAGATATGGAATCGGAAAATCTTTTGCGAGCGTGCCTTCGTCAATACTTTCGCGCCGAAACTTTACAGCCTGTTCTTCCACTTCATTTGCCATCGCTTCAACGAGACTCAGATCATCCACGATCATCAATGATTTTTGCGGAAGATAATCCAGCAAAGATGCGGGCATGGGGTGCAGCAATGGAATATGAAATTCAGAATATTGCAATTGCGCATCAACTGTCTCTGCTAAAAATTCGCGCGCGGGCGTGATGAGAATCGTTTCAAGTTTTTCAACAGTTCTTTGTGTGGCCGGATCAAACTGGCGGATGGTTTCAATTTCATCGCCAAAGAAATCAAGACGAACAGGATTCGCTTCGATCGAAGGCCAGACATCCAATAGACCTCCGCGGTGTGAGAATTGACCCGGCTCCAAAACAGTGTTAACACGCTGGTAGCCGATCCTCGCCCACTCACGGATCAATACATCGGGTTGAATGGTCTGGCCTGCTGATATTTTTTTGCACGCTTTGAGAAAATCACGGCGCGGCAAAGTACGCGTCATCAACGAACGCGCCGAGGTGACAATGATCGGCGGGAACTCAGGTTTCTTCGCGAACGGTAAATGATAGGCCGAGAGCGCCGTCAACACTTGCAGACGGTCACGCCGGGTTGAAACTCCCCATGCCGCTTCCTCATAAAAAAGCGGATTCGGTTCAGCAAACAGATATCTTGAAGACTTGACCCAAAATCCCAGTTCGTCAAATAAAGATAGTGCATGGTCAGCGCGGTCTGTGATGAGCAAGATTGGAAGATTCAAGTCTGCATATAGGGAGGCAAGGATAGGCAGCCTCGCGGCACGCGGCACGCTTCGCGCCAGGCCGGGAATATTTTTTCCAGCCTGAAGTTGAGTCAGCAATTGCTGATACGGGGGAAGTGCGCGGATGTTTTCTAAAAGAGATTGCATATTTTGTAGGGGCGGGGCTTGTCCCCGCCCGTTATCATGTGAAAAACAAATAAGGTGTGCATACCCAAAGGGCGACCACAAGGGTCGCCCCTACGATTCAATACCGCCGTTGAATTTGTTCATTGCGGCGTTTAGGCCTTTCATTACGAATTCAAGCGCGGCGTCTGTGGCGCGGTCTAATATTTCGGGCAGAAATTTTTGATCGTCTTTAGAGAAATCCTGCAGCACATAATCCTTCGGGTCCATGCGGCCGGGGGGACGCCCAATGCCGAGGCGCAGGCGTGGGAATTCTTTTGTCCCGAGGCGTTCGATGGTGTCGGCCATGCCGCGTTGTCCGCCGGGACCGCCGCCGGGGCGGATGCGCAGCGTGCCGAAGGGCAGGTCAAGGTCATCGTGCGCGATGAGTAAATTTTCCACGGGTAGTTTGTAGAAATGCAAAAGTCCCTGCACAGATTGGCCTGAGAGATTCATAAAGGTCTGTGGTTTGGCGAGGATGATCTTGCGCTCTTCATGTAATGTGGACATCACAATCGCTTTGGATTGCAGTCGCATGCCGCGCGCGTTAAGCCGCACGGCTACCCGGTCAATGAGCATGAAGCCGATGTTATGCCGGGTATCTTTGTATTCACGGCCCGGATTGCCAAAGCCGATGATGAGGAAGGTGTTTTCTGTCATAGGTAGTTTTAATTATATGTTTTTGCGAAGGCGAAGAACCAGCGCAAAGAAGATGAACAGAACAAGAGATCAATCAGCCGCGTCCAAAATTTGAATAGATCGAAGGTGCTGTCACCGATGCGGGGTTGGCAGGCATGGGTGTGGGCGAAGGATATGTGAGAAGAACGGGTTCGGGCTCGGGGGTGGGACCTGTTGGTGATGAAACCGGGAGCGGATTGATGGTGATCGTATTGAAAGATTCTGTAGCGGTGGCCGTGGGAAGAATTGCAGTTGGCGGCAGCGTATCGTTGCGGATTTTCAGGTCGGGAACGACGATATCCTGAGAGGAGCCATCCTGAAAGAAGACGCGCAAATGCAAAACGTAGTCACCGTCTGTCAGGGTGGTCGTGTCCCAGATGGCGAAGGTGGGATCCACTACGGGCTGAGGAAATGTCTGGATGGTGAACCAGCTGTCGGCGGGGTTGGATGCGTATGAGAAAGCCAGTTCAGCGGATGCAAAGTTAGGAACGTTCAAATTCCCCACGATCTCCACCTGTCCGCGCAAAGTGTCGCCGGGTAAAGGGGAAATTATGGAAAGTTCCGCAGTTTGAGCGTGAAAAAAAAGGGCAAGGATTAATAGGGACTGGAACATGGCAATCGGTAAGTTTAACATGAAGGAGGGAGCGGGTCAAATCATAGGGATTTCTTAATTGAAATGTGCTTACAATTCTCGAATAATTATTTTTCTGGTAAACTCAAGAAGTTCAATCACATTTATTGGCGGAACACTCCGCTTAATCTTAGGAGACTGCGTTATGGCAAAATCACGCTCTGACCAAATGGTGGAACGCTTGCGTAATATGCAAGCTGCCGCACCTGATATTGAAGCCTCGGCCGTTGTTTCTGTAGACGGCCTTATTATGGCATCTGCCTTGCAACAGGGCGTGGAAGAAGACCGCGTTTCGGCCATGTCTGCGGCCATGCTCAGCCTCGGCGAGCGAATTTCTGGCGAACTGGGACGTGGAAGTCTTGAACAGGTTTACATCAAAGGCGATAAGGGCGCAATTGTGCTTACCGCCATTGGTGAAGAAGCCGTACTGACCGCCATGTCGCGCCATGATGCAAAACTGGGCATGATCTTTCTTGAGATGCGCCGTGCCGCTGAAGATTTAGTGAAACTGGTCGGATGAACAGAAAAACTTTTACTCTTAAATAATTTGCAACCCCGAATGGGGAGGGCTTAAACGCCCTCCCCATTCTCTTTGTTTAAATCATCTAACTTGAAAGGGAATCAAATGACGACAAAATATTTATTCTTCACTGGCGGTGTGGTTTCATCTGTTGGGAAAGGCGTCACCGCCGCCGCAATGGGACTGTTGTTAAAGGAACGCGGTTTCAAGGTCGCTGTTCAAAAGCTGGACCCGTATATCAATGTTGATCCGGGGACGATGTCACCTTATCAGCATGGTGAAGTGTATGTGCTGGATGACGGCGCAGAGACCGACCTTGATCTGGGTCACTACGAGAGATTCATTGACAACCGTTTAACACGCGTCAGCAATTTCACGACGGGACAAGTCTACGCTGAGACCATTGCAAAGGAACGCCGTGGCGATTATCTGGGCGGAACGATTCAGGTTATTCCACATATCACGAATGAGATCAAACGCAGGATCGGTCTGGTTTCAAAAGAAACAGGCGCGGAGATCGTCATTCTCGAAGTAGGCGGAACAGTCGGTGATATTGAGTCACAGCCATTTCTTGAAGCATTGCGTCAACTCCGCAATGAAGTGGGACGTGAAAACTGTCTATTTGTACATGTCACCTGGCTGCCAACCATCGGCGCAACTGGTGAGATCAAGACCAAACCCACGCAGCACTCAGTAGCCGCGTTACGCTCAATCGGTATTTCCCCCAACATCATCATCGCGCGTGCCGATCAGGATGTGGATAAAGGTCTGTGCGAAAAGATCGCACTCTTCTGCGATGTTGAAAAAGACTCCGTGATCCCGATGAAAACCGCGGAAGTACTTTATGAAGTCCCGTTACTTTTGGAGAAAATGGGCGTTGGCGAATTGGTGCTGACAAAGCTCGGCTTGAAAGCAAAACGTACACCACATATGCGCCCATGGAAAAAACTGGTGGAAGATGTAAAGAAGCCAAAACCCTCTGTCAAGGTTGCGCTGGTCGGCAAGTATGTTGAATTACAGGATGCGTATATGTCGGTGCGCGAAGCGCTCAAGCATGCCGCACTTGCAAACGATGTTGAAGTGGAGATCAGCTGGGTACATTCCGCTGACCTTGAAAAAGATAAAGGCTGGGATATTGTCAAAAAAGCGGATGCGGTTCTTGTACCCGGCGGTTTTGGATCACGCGGCATTGAAGGCAAAGTGTTAGCCGCGCGTTACGCACGCGAAAACAAAGTCCCATATCTTGGTTTGTGTTTGGGAATGCAAGTGATGTGCATTGATTTCGCGCGCAACATTCTCGATCTTGAAGATGCCAACTCTTCTGAATTTGATCGGGGCACGGAACACCCTGTGATCGATCTAATGATCGACCAGCGTTCCATTACCGATATGGGCGGGACGATGCGTCTCGGACTGTACCCGTGCCTGATCCAAAAAGGGACGAAGGCTTCTGCCGCCTATACAGTTCCCAAAGTGGACGAGAGGCATCGTCACCGCTTTGAGTTTAACAACTCCTACCGCACCGAATTCGAAAAGCAGGGCATGATATTTTCAGGTCTCTCTCCTGATGGCAGATTGGTCGAGATCGTTGAACTGGCAGATCACCCCTACATGGTCGCGAGTCAATTCCACCCCGAATTTTTATCGCGTCCGATGAAACCACATCCTCTGTTTGTGGGGCTGCTCAAAGCCGCGAAAGAACGGTCGAAGAAGTAAACCCGGAAGGAAACAAAAAAAGTCCCGTCTTTCGACGGGACTTTTTTTGTTGATGGTGCAGATTACACACCAGCGAGGCTGGAGTTGACTTTGCTGAACACGTTACCGATGATTGGTCCGAGGATCATGAGAGCAGCGATAACAACGATGGCTACCAAAACGAGGATGAGAGCGTATTCAACGAGACCTTGGCCTTTTTCTTTGGGTGCGAATAACATTTTGTATAATCTCCTTTTTATAAAAATTCCTAGGAACGCTTCCTAAGTTCGATTGACTTTATTTTACATCGTCTACAAAATAACGCAAGAAAAAAAAAGCCTTTTTCCTAACAATTATGTCAGCCTTTCAAGAACGAAAGTTCTTTATTTTTAAATCGTTCTTCATTTTACAAATTCTCTTGAGCAGTGTGTTTATTTATTTTAACTACAAAGGATAAACTCTAATCACCCGGCACTTCTTCTTTTTTTAGACTGAGAAATATACAATAGAGAATGTCACACAAAGGAAGCAACAAGGCGTTTACCTGCCAAATCCTTTCGGGACTTCTGCATATACACCGCGCATGGTTTCAGGCAAACCAGAAGCGAGTGTAAACATCAGGCGATCGGTAAGAGAAAGGGGCGTATCGTTTGGATTTGGCAAAATGGGCGGGAGCAGCTTTACAGTCACGGCTGAACGGTGAGGAAACTGTTTGAAAAATTTATCAGTACCGATCACAGTCATTGGTATGATGGGACAGTTCATCTCAATCGCCATTCTGGCTGTGCCTGTTTTTGCAACACCAAGCCCTTTTCCATTGGAGCGTTTCCCTTCCGGGAACATGCCGAGGATTTGTCCATGAGCAAGAACCTTGCGCGCATGACGAAGCGCCCACTCATCTTTTTCACCACGATATACAGGGAAAGCACATAGTACACGCAGCAATGGATCAAGCACGGTGTTGAACAATTCAGCTTTACCCATAAAACAGATCACACGCGGCACGGCAAATTGCATTGGGAAAACATCAAAATTGGTGACATGATTCGCTGCGATGATCACAGAACCATCCAACGGGAAATTCTCAACCCCTTCCACCTTCATCACCATAGCAGTATTAAAAAGATTGCGAACCAGCCAAAGCACAAGGCGTCGCGCGGAGGTATCTTCCAGATAATATTTTTTCCGGTCACGCGGGTCTGCATCCTGCTGTGTACTCAAAATTGCCTCTCCATATAAAATGCGATTATACTTGATACATTATTCACAATCATTAACCCTAGGAGTTAAAAATGGATACAACAATTGAAAGCATCTCCGCGTTGGAGATTCTGGACTCGCGCGGCAACCCCACAATTGAAGTGGAAGTGGTTTTGATGGATGGCGCATGGGGCCGCGCTGCGGTTCCTTCAGGCGCATCCACCGGCGTACATGAAGCACTCGAAATGCGCGATGGCAACAAGAAACGTTACCTCGGCAAAGGTGTAGCCAAAGCTGTGGCAAACGTCAACGGCATCATCTCAAACTCACTCTTTGGCTGGGATGCCTCAGACCAAATGGGCCTGGATGCTGAATTGATTGCAATGGACGGAACAACCAATAAATCCAAACTGGGTGCGAATGCAATTTTAGGTGTCAGTCTGGCAGCCGCAAAAGCAGCAGCCAATTCATTCGGAATGCCGCTCTATCGTTATCTGGGCGGCGTGTACGCGCACGTGCTTCCTGTGCCAATGATGAATATCATGAACGGCGGCGCGCATACAAACTGGCAAAGCACAGATATGCAGGAGTTCATGGTGATGCCTTTCGGCGCTCCCTCCTTCTCTGAAGGCGTGCGCTGGGGCGCTGAAATTTACCATGCGCTAAAATCAGTGTTGAAGGAAAAAGGATATGGCACACTCGTCGGTGACGAAGGCGGATTCGCTCCCGCGCTCAAAGCAAACGGCGAAGCCATTGAATTGATCCTCGCGGCCATTGCAAAAGCAGGATTCAAAGCAGGTCGCGGCAAAGATGTGGCGATTGCACTTGACCCCGCCGCATCTGAGCTTTATGACGAAAAGAAAAAGAAATACAACCTGCGCAAAGAAGGCAAGGAATTGACCGGTGAACAAATGGTTGAGTTTTGGGCAAAGTGGGTAAAAGACTATCCCATCGTTTCGATTGAAGATGGTCTGGCACAAAACGACTGGAGTTCATGGACTTTGATGACCGAGAAATTAGGCGATAAGATCCAAATCGTCGGAGATGACTTGCTTGTGACAAACCCTGAACGCGTCCGCAAAGCCATCAAAGAGAATGCGGCAAATGCATTGCTTGTCAAAGTGAATCAGATCGGTTCGCTGACAGAAACCATTGAAGCCGTGGAATTATGCCACCGTGCCGGCTGGCGCGCAGTCACATCTCACCGCTCTGGCGAGACAGAAGATGCCACCATCGCAGACCTCGCAGTGGCACTTAATACCGGTCAGATCAAAACCGGAGCGCCTGCCCGCTCAGACCGTGTAGCGAAGTACAACCAACTCCTGAGAATTGAAGCAGAGTTGGGTGAGACCGCAAAATACGCGGGCTGGGATGCACTAAGAAAATAATTAATAAAACACCTTGCTGGCGGGGACGCAATGTCTCCGCCAGTTTTTTATCCTGGGAGGATGCATGTCAAACAGTAAAGATATACAAAGATATTTAACCAACAGACAAAAAGAAATCGATGGCGCGGCTCTGTATCTGGCACTGGCCGATTCTGAAAAACAATCGCAAATGGCTGAGTTATACAGACGGCTTTCAGCAAGTGAAGAAAAACACGCCGCAGTATGGGATAAGAAACTGGAGGCCTTGCATGCGCTATTCCCCCGCGCATGCCCAGTCACCGCACACGGATATTGATCTGGCTGGCAAAACGATTTGGACCACAGTTCATTCTGCCAACGATCACAGGAAATGAAAAAGCCGACAGCAATGCTTATGATGGCCAACCTGACGAAGAGGCGCAAACCTTTTCACGGGACGAGAAATCACATGCGCGAATGCTGTCGATTGCAGCAAATTCCACGGGGGGCATCTCTGGCGGAAGTGTGGCGCAACTGGAAGGGCGTCACCGGGCTGGTGGAGGGAATGCATTACGCGCGGCAGTATTGGGCGCAAATGATGGATTGGTTTCCATACTCAGCCTGGTGATGGGGGTCGCTGGCGCCACCAATTCAAACTCAGCCGTATTGATCGCAGGGCTTGCAGGGCTGCTGGCAGGTGCAGGCTCAATGGCGCTGGGAGAATGACTGTCTGTGCAAAGTTCGCGTGAGTTGTATGAAAATCAGATCAAAATAGAAGCAGAGGAGATCGCAGAAACTCCCGAGGAAGAACAGGAGGAGCTGGCACTCATTTATCAGTCCAAGGGATTACCTGAAGACCGCGCGCGCGAACTCGCATCACATATGATGGCAGACAAGGGAAGCATTTTAGATACACTCGCACGCGAAGAATTAGGAATCGACCCTGAAGAGTTGGGCGGATCGGCTTATGAAGCCGCGTTCACTTCATTTTTCCTGTTCGCAGTCGGCGCGGTGTTCCCAATTTTTCCATTTTTCTTTTGGAGCGGTATAACTGCAATTTACCTAAGTCTTGCGATCAGCGGCATCGGTTTATTTATCATCGGGGCCGGCATTACTCTGATGACCGGACGCAGTATCTGGTTTTCTGGAACAAGACAGGTATTGGTTGGCCTTGCGGCTTCGATACTCACATTTGGCATTGGGAAGCTGATTGGTGTGTCATTGAATTAACGTGGAGAAGCTCAAAGCAAAGATATTGCTCATTAATTTGAATCAGGTTTGAGGTTCCGCTTGATGCGGGGCTGGAGTCTGAGTTCGTTTGAATTTTTAAGTTGACAAAACTTCCACAACCGCTATAATTAGTTTGTTGTTCCAACATACTAAACCTTATGGTAAAAAATACAGCAGACCAAACGACTGTTCGAGAGAAAAATTTGTCATCCGTACTCCGGCTGGTTCATTCACAGTCGCCTATTTCTCGCGCGCAACTTGCCATTGCTACGGGATTAAACAAATCAACTATCTCAAGTCTTATAGACGAATTAATTGCCCAAAATTTTGTGCATGAAGCCGGAATCAATTCAGGAGCTGCAGGCCGACCCGCTACAAAGCTTGAAATCAATCCACATGCAGGATTGATCGTTGGTGTAGAACTTGGTGTGGATTTTGTTACTGTAGCCGTAACTGATTTACTGGGAAATATCCTTTGGCGTTATAAAGAAGATGCCGACCCAGCCGAAGGCCAAGACAAAATGATCAACCAAACATTGTTGATTGTAAAAGAGGCAATGACTGTTAATAAAAAAAAGGGCGAACGTTTTTTTGGAATCGGTCTTTCGACGCCTGGAACTGTGGACTTAAAAGAAGGGGTTTTAATCTTTGCGCCAAATCTGCACTGGCGAAATGTGCCATTTAGAAAAATTTTTTCAGACTACACTAAACTAAATGTATATATTGAAAATGACGCAAATGCCGCCACGATTGCCGAGCATTTATTTGGCACTGCGCGCGAATGTCGGGATTTTCTTTTTGTGTTTGCCGGTGTTGGAATTGGCAGTGGATTATTCTTAAACGGAAATTTGTATCGCGGTAAAAATGGATACGCCGGTGAGATCGGTCACTCTCCCATCATGGCGGAGCCATCGCCAACTGTATGCCATTGTGGAAATCGCGGCTGCTGGGAAACATATGCAAATCAGTATTCAATCATCCAGCGAGTACAGGCCCGACTTGAAGTAAAACGAAGCAGCATTATTCCAAAACTTATGGCAGACCAAAACGCCGTGCTTTCCATTCCCCTTATCAAACAAGCGGCAGACCTGGGCGATGCAGAAGCTATTGAATCTTTTACTGAAGCAGGCCATGCCATGGGAAAAGGATTCGCGGGTTTGATCAACATCTTTAATCCTGAAAAGATCATACTTGGCGGTCCATTGAGTTTAGCTGGAGAGTATCTATTACCAGCGATCAGAGAGACCATTGCACATCATTCATTTTTACCTGAAATCAACCAGCAAGCTGAAGTACAACTATCGTCTTTTAGATCGGACGCAAGTTTAATTGGAGCCATCGCCATCGTTATTGACGATGTTTTATCAAGGCCCATGAATAAAGGAGGTGATTACACAAACCGCTAATTTTTTTCACTCGAAGAGATGTCGTTTAATCGTCAAGAAATATAATCTGTAAGGAGAGAAGAATGAATAAAAAGTTATTTGCTCTTTTGAGCATTTTAGTGATCGCATCAATGGCACTTACCGCCTGCGGCGGCGCTGCCACAACCGCCCCGGAAACAAAACTCGCGGTCGGCATTGTACTTCCGACCAAAGATGAACCCCGCTGGGTTCAGGACGAAGCCCGCTTCAAGGAAGCTTTGACCGCTGAAGGCTATGATGTGGAAATCCTCTTTAGTCAGGGTGATTCTGCAAAAGAAAAAGCCAATGTTGAGGCCCTGATTACCAAGGGCGTCAAGGTTATCATCCTCACCCCGCAAGACGGCGCTGCTGCCGGCGCTGCTGCTGAAGCTGCTCGTGCTGCTGGTGTGAAAGTGATCTCCTATGACCGCTTGATCCGCGACACTGACGCTGTTGACTTCTATGTCACATTTGACAGCATCTCCGTGGGCGCCGCTCAGGCTCAGTATTTGGTTGACAACGCCACCGGTGAAGGCAATCCTCTTTACCTGTATGCTGGCGCTGCCTCCGATAACAACGCTTTCCTGTTCTTCGAAGGCGCTTGGAATGTCCTCCAGCCCAAGATCGCTGACGGCACATTCGTCATCAAGAACTCTGACGAAGCTGTTGCTCTTCAAGACAAAGCCACTTTGACCCGCGACGAACAAGCCGCGATCATTGGCCAAGTCACAACCAACTGGGATTTCAACACCGCCAAGACTTTGGCTGAAGCCAACCTCACAGCCGCTGCTGCTGCTGACAAGGGTAACGTCTTCATTCTCGCCCCGAACGACGGCACCGCTCGCGCGATTGCTGATGCTTTCGGCGCCGATGGTGATGTAACCAGCTATGCTGTCACCGGCCAGGATGCTGAGAAAGCCTCTGTCCAGTACATCATTGACGGCAAGCAGTCCATGACCGTCTTCAAGGATGTCCGCACATTGGTAGACGATGCAATCTCTGCTGCTGTATCCTTCGTTGAAGGTAAAACTCCTGAAGCTTCAAACTCCTACAATAATGGCAAGATTGATGTTCCTGCCAACCCGACTGTGGTTGTCACTGTCACCAAGGACAACGTTCAGTCCGCTTTGATCGACTCTGGCTACTATCCTGCCAGCGATTTCATATTCCCAGAAGCAACAAAACTTTCAGTTGGTATCATCCTCCCCACCAAAGATGAACCCCGCTGGGTTCAGGACGAAGCCCGCTTCAAGGAAGCTTTGACCGCCGCCGGTTATGATGTTCAGATTCTTTTCAGCCAGGGCGATTCTGCAAAAGAAAAAGCCAATGTTGAATCTCTGATCACTCAAGGCGTTAAGGTTATCATCTTCACCCCGCAAGATGGTGCTGCTGCCGGCGCTGCCGCTGAAGCTGCTCGTGATGCTGGCGTGAAAGTGATTTCCTATGACCGCTTGATCCGCGACACTGACGCTGTTGACTTCTATGTCACATTTGACAGCATCTCCGTGGGCGCCGCTCAGGCTCAATATTTGGTTGACAACGCCACCGGTGAAGGCAATCCTCTTTACCTGTATGCTGGCGCTGCCTCCGATAACAACGCTTTCCTTTTCTTTGAAGGCGCCTGGAATGTCCTCCAGCCCAAGATCGCTGACGGCACTTTCGTCATCAAGAACTCTGACGAAGCTGTTGCTCTTCAAGACAAAGCCACTTTGACCCGCGACGAACAAGCCGCGATCATTGGTCAGATCACAACCAACTGGGATTTCAACACCGCCAAGACTTTGGCTGAAGCCAACCTCACAGCCGCTGCTGCTGCTGACAAGGGTAACGTCTTCATTCTCGCCCCGAACGACGGCACCGCTCGCGCGATTGCTGATGCTTTCGCTGCCGATACAGACGTAACCAGCTATGCTGTCACCGGCCAGGATGCTGAGAAAGCTTCTGTCCAGTACATCATTGACGGCAAGCAGTCCATGACCGTCTTCAAGGATGTCCGCACATTGGTAGACGATGCAATCGCCGCCGCTGTCTCCTTCGTTGAAGGTGAAACTCCTGCAGCTTCAAATTCCTACAACAACGGCACAGTTGACGTTCCCGCCAACCCGACCATAGTCGTCACAGTCACCAAAGACAATGTTCAGTCCGCTTTGATCGACTCTGGCTACTATCCTGCCAGCGATTTCACCGGCTTAAAATAATTAAACTCAGTTAGACCATACAGGAATAGTGATGGACTAACCCGTCACTATTCCTGTATAATTCAGTCAGATAAGAAGTACGGTCCTGCGAGTTGGATTCAATCAAATTTGATGATTGCAAAAAACTTGCAGGACTTTTACCAGCTTTACAATCTTTAGGAGTGCGCCGCTCATGAATACTCCCATATTAGAGATGAAAAACATCACCAAGGAATTCCCTGGTGTAAAAGCTTTGAACAACGTCAGCTTTCAAGTAACTGAAGGCGAGATTCATTGTCTGGTGGGCGAAAACGGTGCTGGGAAATCCACTTTAATGAAGGTATTAAGTGGAGTGTATCCACACGGTGACTACACAGGTGACATTGTTTTTAACGGGAAAGTACAAACCTTCAGAGGAATCAGCGATAGTGAGAAAGCCGGCATCGCCATTATCTATCAGGAACTGGCGCTCATTCCTGAAATGACCGTATACGAAAATATTTTCCTCGGCCACGAGATCAAAAACGGATCGCTCATTGACTGGAATGAAACCATCAAACGTGCGGGCCAAATGTTGAAAAAAGTAAAACTTAATGTAAACCTTGCCGAAAAAGTAAGGGATCTGGGTGTGGGAAAAAGGCAGTTGGTTGAAATCGCCAAGGCGCTCAGCAAGGATGTTAAGTTATTAATCCTGGATGAACCTACGGCGGCGCTAAACGAAGATGACAGCGAAAATTTACTTAACCTTTTGCGTGAATTAAAAAGCCACG
Organism: Candidatus Villigracilis proximus; assembly: GCA_016715195.1. Lineage (GTDB taxonomy): Bacteria > Chloroflexota > Anaerolineae > Anaerolineales > Villigracilaceae > Villigracilis > Villigracilis proximus. The sequence continues at coordinate 234,427 of JADKBB010000001.1, read as the reverse complement.
GCGTAACGTGCGTATTAATTTCACACAAATTACGGGAAGTAATCGAAATCGCGGATTCAGTCACCGTACTTCGCGATGGACAAACGATATGCACACTGAACGCTAAAAAGGGTGAAGTATCTGAAAGCGCTTTGATAAAGCACATGGTAGGGCGCGAGATCGACAACATCTATCCCAAAAAAGAAAACCGACAAATTGGGGAAGTTGTCCTGCGTGTGGAAAATTGGAATGCGTACGATCCGGCCCTTGGCAGAAGTATTCTTAAGGATATTAATTTTCATGTAAAAAAAGGGGAGATCGTTGGGTTTGCAGGCCTGATGGGTTCCGGGCGTACTGAACTTGCCTTGAGCATATTTGGCAACCCCGGTGGATATAACATCAGCGGGGATATATCAATACTGGGGAGCAAGAAACGATTCAAGCACCCTCAAGATGCGATCAAAGCGGGCGTTGCCTATGTAACTGAAGATAGAAAAGGCAATGGATTGATCCTGATCCAGGATGTGAAACAAAACATTACCATCGCAAATCTAAAGGAAATATCCATTCGAAATGTCGTCAATGACAACTCGGAAGTTAAAGTTGCAAACGAATATCGAGTCTCCTTAAATATCAAGACGCCAAGCGTGGAGCAAAAGACTTCAAACCTAAGCGGCGGAAATCAGCAAAAAGTATCTCTCGGTAAATGGTTGTTTGTCGGCCCTAAATTGTTAATTTTAGATGAACCAACGCGAGGCATTGATGTTGGCGCAAAATATGAAATTTACACGATCATGACGAAACTGGTTGAGCAAGGCTTAAGCATTATTATGATCTCTTCCGAGTTGCCGGAAGTTCTGGGAATGAGCGATAGAGTCTATGTTGTTTCAGCCGGCAAAATTACAGGGGAATTGGCAGGCAGCGAAGCAACGCAGGAAAAAATCATGCAATTGGCGACCAATTACTAAGGAGTCTGCAAATGTTATTTTTACAAAACGCCGGGAAATTATTACAAAAAAATATCCGTGAATACGGAATGTATATCGCCCTGTTTGTTATCATGGTGATCTTTACCATCACCACCGACGGCATATTCATTTCATCCAGAAATATCAGCAACCTGATGAACCAGACCGGGTATATCGCGGTATTGGCAGTCGGCATGACGCTTGTAATTATCATCCGTCATATTGATCTTTCCGTCGGGTTTCTCGCAGGTTTTCTGGGAGCCATCGCAGCGATCGCTCTCGCGTTTTGGGGAATGCCTGTTTATGCAGTGATCCCCCTGGTACTGGCACTTGGCGCATTTGCCGGCGTACTGACCGCTTTTTTGGTCGCGCAAATGAAGATCCCGTCATTCGTTGCAACGCTTGCAGGCTGGTTAATCTATAGAGGTGCAATCCTGGTTGTCACAGAAAGCACCGGCACCATCATTATTTCCAATGACACCTTTAACGCACTCGGAAATGGTTACATCCCCGATATTCCCGGACTCAACTTCTTACCCGAAGTACACAAGCTAACCCTTATCCTTGGTTTCGCAGCCCTGCTTCTGTTCATCTTCAACGAAATCAATGACCGCAGAAAAAAGCTGGCTTATGACTTTGAAGTTCTGCCCATGGATATCTTCGTCCTGAAAATTGCATTTACCTCCATCATCGTTGCAGGAATCACCTGGGTACTCGCAGGATACAACGGACTCTCATGGACAGTCGTCATTGTACTGATCGTTGTCGGCATCTATGATTTCATCATGTCAAAAACTGTATTGGGCAGGCATATATACGCCATTGGCGGAAATCCGGAAGCAGCAGAATTAAGCGGCATCAGCGTCAAACGATTGATCTATGTTGTTTTTGGCTCGATGGGGATGCTTTCTGGATTATCAGGCATTCTATTTGCATCACGCTTGCAATCTGCCACAACAACCGCTGGCACACTTTTTGAATTGGACGCGATTGCCGCAGCCTACGTTGGCGGTGTGTCTGCGGCCGGCGGCGTTGGAAAAGTCATAGGCTCAATCGTTGGCGCGTTGGTAATGACCTCACTAACCAGCGGTATGAACCTGATGGGCATCGGCATCGCCTATCAATACATGGTCAGAGGTGCAGTTCTCGCCGCCGCAGTCATCTTCGATGTGGCAACCCGCAATCGAGCTCAGTAAACTCTTTAAAAAAAAGCAGATTACATATACAACAAATTCACATCAATAACGGGTCTGGCTTAGCACTTAAGCCAGACCCGTTATAATTTACCATCATGCAAATCAAATCATCCAAAACCACCATCTTCCTACTCACAGCCGGCTGCTTTCTTTCCTTCTTTGTCTTCGGATTCACAGACAATCTCAAAGGCCCCACCCTGCCCGCCATGCTCGCAGAATTAAATATCACCTACGGCACAGGCGGAAATATTTTCTTCGGCGAATATTTGGGTTTCCTCATCGCCACACTCATCACAGGCATTCTTGCAGACCGCTTCGGATTAAAAAGCGTGATCCTTTTAGCCGGTGTATTTTTAGGTATCGGCGTCGGTGGCTATAGTTTTTCCAGTCTGCCATACTACTCTCAGGCTCGCTCTTTGTGCTTGGTATGGGGCTTGGCGCGCTTGAGCTTGGGCCAAACGCAATCATTGTCAGTCTGCATCATGAACGCAAAGGACTATATCTCAACCTAATGGCTGTTTTGCATGGATTGGGGTCGCTCATCGCACCGCTTTTCGCAGGCTGGCTATTATCCATCAACATGTCATGGCGCTTGATCTACCGCTGGGATATTCTACTGATCGCCCTATTCGTATTGATTTTTATTTTCCTGCGCTTCCCAAAAGCAGAAGAAAAAGCACAACTTGATTTTCGTCACATTCCGCAAATCGCATTCAAAGGACAACTCCCCTGGTTCTACGCCGCAATTACATTTTATGTCGCGGCAGAGATCGGGCTGGCATCCTGGCTTGTTACCTTTCTTCAGGAAACTCGCAATATCTCAGTGACCGCCAGCAATCAATCGCTTTCATTATTTTTCGCCATGCTGATGATCGGACGTTTACTAGGCGGCTTCTTCGTTCACCGCATCGGCTACCTGCGCTCGATTCTTTTCATGACCATTGGCGGCATCGTTTGCATCGCGGCTGGTTTGTTCGGCCCTCATGAAATCTCCTTCCTTTTAGCCATGACCGGCTTCTTTCTCTCAATCATCTTTCCCACCATCACCGCCGCAGTTTCAGATACGCACACAGAAAATGCAAATACCGTTCTCGGCGTCCTCTTCACATTCGCAGGACTTGGCGGCGTTATTGGTCCATGGCTCATCGCCTGGAGCAGCGACCTGTTCGGTTTACAAACGGGTCTTTCACTGATTATTTTATTTATGCTGATCCTCCTCATCTCAGTCGCAACACTTATGAAAAGGATTTCAAATGGACAAAATACTTAACTGGGGACTCCTCTCGACCGCAAAAATAAATCGCGCTTTGATCAATCCGCTCACCGCATCAAAACGGACCCGCTTACTGGCCGTTGCTTCGAGAAGCATTTCCTCCGCTGAAGCATACGCACGCGAATGGAAAATCCCGCGCGCGCACGGTAGTTACGAAGCCCTGCTCGCCGACCCTGAAATAGACGTGATCTACAACTCACTTCCCAATCATCTGCACGCCGAATGGACGATCAAAGCTTTGCACGCCGGCAAACACGTGCTGTGCGAAAAACCATTTGCATTAACGCTCGCCGAAGCAGATGCAATGAGTCAGGCCGCACGCGAAACCGGCAAAGTAGTTGCAGAAGCATTCATGTATAGACATCACGCGCAAACCTTGAAAGTAAAAGAAATTGTAGAGAGCGGTGTGCTGGGAAAACTACAACTTATCAAAGGTTCGTTCACCTTTACACTGACGCGTGAAGGCAATTACCGCTGGATGGAAGAGGCTGGCGGCGGCAGTATTTGGGATGTGGGATGCTATCCCATTTCCTACGCGCGGACAATCGTCGGCGCTGAACCGCTTGAAGTATTTGGCTGGCAGGTTACAGGTCAGGGGAGCCGATGATTCTTTCGTCGGGCAGATGCGATTTGAGAATGGAGTCCATGCGCAATTTGATTGTGGATTCAAATCCCCATTCCGCTCGATGGTCGAGATTGTAGGCACGGATGCTTCGTTCAATATCCCAACCCATTTAAGCCCGGGAAAAAAATGAAGTATTTTTTCGCGCGGCGATACAGAGGAAAAATAAAAGTTAAAGGCAATGAGTTATATCTTGGTGAAGTGGAAGATCTGTGCGATGCGATCATGTAAATAAACCGCCACGCATTTCGCTTGAAGACAGCCGGAAAATATTGCGGTTATTCTTGGTTTTATTGATCGGCGAAAACAGGAAAAAGCCTACTTTTCTTTAGAGTTGTTTGTTTACCCAAACAACTAACTCGTTCTTGACAACCATAGGGCAAATAAAGACCTTGTGATTATAATAATGCCACTATACTTTTCAACTGGAGGATTCCCATGGCAAGCGTTACGTATCAGAACGTGTTCAAGCAATTCGGTGATCTCATGATCATCAAAGATCTCAACATCAATGTTGAAGATAAAGAGTTTCTGGTGCTGGTCGGACCATCAGGCTGCGGTAAAACAACCGCCCTGCGTCTGTTGGCTGGTTTGGAAGAAATCACGGATGGACAGATCATCATCGGTGACCGCGTGGTAAATGATGTTGCCCCGAAAGATCGCGATATTGCCATGGTCTTCCAGTCTTATGCGCTGTACCCGCATCTTTCGGTCTATGACAACATGGCCTTCGGGTTGAAACTTCGCAAAACACCAAAAGATGAAATCAAGCGCCGCGTGAGTGATGCCGCTGAAATTCTGGGCATTACAGATTTGCTTCAGCGCAAACCGCGCCAACTCTCCGGTGGTCAACGCCAGCGTGTGGCTGTGGGACGCGCGATCGTGCGTGAACCAAAAGTATTCCTGTTCGATGAGCCGCTCTCAAATCTTGATGCAAAATTACGCGTGCAAATGCGCGCCGAGATCAGCAAATTGCATCAGCGCCTTAAGACCACATTTATTTATGTAACCCACGATCAAACCGAGGCCATGACCATGGCTTCCCGCATCGCGGTCATCAATAAAGGTAAATTGCAGCAGCTTGATACTCCTCAAAACTTGTACGATTATCCAAACAATTTGTTTGTGGCTGGCTTCATTGGTTCCCCTGCCATGAACTTCTTCCCCGCAAAATTTTCAAGGGGCGATAAAGTGATCGTGGATACAGGCGATTTCAAAGTTCAGATTCCGGCAAACTTGCCGCACCATATAAAACATGGATGGCAAGGATGTTGTCTTTGGCATTCGCCCTGAAAATATCCATGATCCTGAATTTGCCCCGCAAAACATTCATGGCGAAAAAGTTTCCTCCAAGGTGGATGTAACCGAATTAATGGGTAATGAGACACTGCTTTACCTTGTCAGTGGTAAGAATACATTTGTAGGCCGCGTTGACCCGCGTTCGAAACTGCGCGTCGGCGATACAACCCAGGTGATCTTCGATATGGACAAGTTCCATATCTTTGATGCAAGTACCGAAGAAGCAGTTCGGTAAATCTTTTATAAAAGGCAGGTGGTACGCTCAGCAAATATAATATATAGTAAGTTTGTTCTTCAACAATAAAATCGTTTTTCCTAAATTTTCAAGGAGAATAAGAGAATGAAAAAGAATCTGTTTGTTTTGCTGAGCGTACTTGTTGTCGCCTCGCTCGCCCTTGCTGCTTGCGGTACCCCCGCAACCGAAGCCCCTGTTGCTGCTACCGAAGCCCCCGCTGTTGCTACTGAAGCCCCTGCTGTTGCTACCGAAGCCCCCGCTGCCGAACCCATCACCATCACTTTCTGGGAACAGGAAGGCGAAGATGTTGACGTGTTCATTGATGGTTTGATCGCTGATTTCCAGGCTGCCAACCCGAACATCACCGTTGAGCGCACTCACTACGAGAACGAAGCTCTTCGTGACCAGTTCCAGACCGCTTCCCTCGCTGAAGCCGCTCCTGATGTCGTTCGCGTACCGAACGATTTCGCTGGTCCTTTCAGCACCCTCGAGATCATTGCCCCCGTCGATGCTTTGTTCGACGATGCCTTCCTCGGCCAGTTCTTCCCCGGCGCTCTTGATCCTGCCAAAGTCGCTGGCACCCTCTGGGGTGTTCCTGACAACTACGGCAACCACCTCATGCTGATCTACAACAAATCCTTGATCGCTGAGCCCCCTGCCACTTTCGAAGAATTGATCACCGTCTCCAAGGAACTCACCGCTGGTGATGTCCAGGGCTTTGCTTACAACCTCAATGAGCCCTTCTGGGGCGCTGGTTTCTATGGCGCTTTCGGCGGCTGGCCTTTGGACGAGAACGATCAGCCTACCTTTGATAATCAGGCTTTCATTGACTATTTGACCTTTGTTGCCTCCCTCAAGACTGACGGCGTTGTTCCTGCCGAATGTGATTATGCTTGCGCCGACACCTTGATGAAGGAAGGCAAAGCTGCCATGATCATCAATGGCGACTGGTCCCTCGGCGATTACACAACCGCTCTCGGTGAAAACCTCGGTGTTGCTCCTGTTCCTACCATCAACGGCAACCCCTACACCGAAATGACCGCTGGCAAGTACTTCATGGTCTCCAATGCTGTTCTCGATGATGCCGCCCGCCAGGAAGCTGTCACCAAGTTCATCACATACATGACCTCTGCTGAAGTTCAGAAGATGTGGCTTGATGAATTCAAACGCCTTCCCTCCAACGCCGAAATCGCGAAGGACCCAAGCATTGCAAGTGACCCGATCCTCGCTGGCTCCATGGCTGACCTCTCTGTAGGTCGCGGTCAACCTGCCGCTCCTCAGATGCGCTGCGCATTTGATGCCTGGCGCCCAAGCCTCGAAGGCGTAATGGCTGGCACAACCACCCCCGTGGATGCCGCTGCCGCTGCTCAAGCATCTGCTGATGCCTGCGTAGCCACCCTCGGCAATAATCAAGTTTTTGTAACCCCTGAGGGGGGGCATTTCCATGCTCCCCCTCAAATTTTGTAAATAAATAATAGAGGTTAGATATGGAAAACGAGAACTTCCTACGAAAAAACCTGCCAGCGATTTTATGGATTGCCGTAATTGCCTCAATTTATTTTATCTTGTCCTCGTTAATTACCCCATTTTCAGAAGGTATTACGCTAAACACAGAAATTGTGATTGAGCGCCTTAAGGAAATTGGGAGTTTTCTTTTTGGAATTCTGGGCGGACTTGCGATCATAGAGATATATTTTTTTCAAATTTTTTTTCGTCAACCCATTAATAGTACGGCCAATATCATAACCAGGGTAATTCAAGTTGCACTCGGCCTGTTGACATTTACGATCATTATTTATTTTTTCAACCTGACCGATCTGATCAAACTTGGAGATGGACCCATAAGTAGTTTTATAAATACTCCATTTGATATTTTTACAAGTTTACAAAAATCCCTGATTAGTGCAAAAATCGCAACAAAAAATTCGGGAACTATGATCGCCGGTATCATTATTTCTCTTGGGGTTCTGGCATTATATGCAGTTATCCAATTTATCAGTAAACCGCGCAGCAGCCGGGTGGGATTGGCCTATCTCTTGATTCTTCCCGCATTTATCGGTGTTTTATTCCTTATCATATATCCATTCCTTTTTGAGATCAAACTCGCTTTCTCAAACGCCTCCCTTGGAACACAGGCAACAAAAAATGCAGAGTACGGACTCATCTTTGGGTGGGAAAATCTTAAAGCCCTCTTTACCGGCAGCGTAGCAAAAGACGCAAAATTTCTCGAAGTATTCTGGCGCACCATCCTGTGGACAGGCATCAACGTCACATTTCACACATTAGGGGGCATGGGACTAGCCATCCTATTACATCGACCGCTCAGATTCAAAGGCTTATATCGCACACTGCTTGTCATTCCATGGGCAATTCCGGGCACGATCGCAGCCATGGCGTTACGTAATGAGTTTGACAGTCGTTATGGTTTATTCAATATTCTGTTGGGAAACCTAAACACCTGGCTTACAACGGTTAGTCAAAACACAGTAAATATTGTAGGCATCGGCAATGGATTTGCATGGCTGGCAGCCACAATCGGACCCGTAAGTTGGAAACAAGATCCATTTTGGGCCTTTGTTTCAGTTTTGATTGCAAACATTTGGCTGGGTATTCCGTTCATGTCGGTCATTATTCTCGGTGGTCTGCAAAGCATTTCACAGGAATATTACGAAGCCGCAGAAATTGACGGAGCCAGCCGCTGGCAGCAATTCCGCAACATCACCCTGCCTCTGCTTCGGCCTGTCTTAACCCCCGCCATTATTCTGGGCGTCGTTTGGACATTCAACAAATTTGACATCATCTACTTGATCACGCAGGGCGGCCCTCAGGAGAAAACGGATATTCTTGTTTCCTCCATGTATAAAGCCGCATTCCAATTCTATCGCTACGGCTTCACTGCGATGTTCGCGCTCGTGATCTTTGCCATCCTGTTTGTGTTCACCCTCATCTACCTCAAAGTTAGTGGTGGACTTAAGTCTGCAACTGAATAGGAGCACTTCATAATGTCCACAAACCCAATTTCACGCTTCTTTCGCTGGTTTTTCTACCGCTCTCGCGGCGATAGTCCATTCAAGACCATTTTGATACATGCAACGCTCATCGCCTCATGCATCATTGCTGTATACCCAGCCTTGCGCGTGGTGACCATCTCCCTGCGCCCCAACGACACCCTGCTCACAACAGACCTCAGGATCATTCCAGAAAACGCAACCCTTGATAATTACAAGGAAGTTCTATTTGGTGACCCTGAAAAAAATCGCCAGTCAGATTTCTTCCTTTGGATCTGGAATTCATTCTCAGTTGTGGCCGTCACCTCCATAATCAGCGTCATCCTCGCAGCGATCAGCGCGTACGCCTTCTCCCGTTTTCGCTTTCCAGGGCGCGAGGCAGGACTGGTGTTCCTGCTGACCACGCAAATGATTCCAGCGGGCATGTTGTTACTTCCATTATTCATCATGATCGCCAAGTTGAAAATGATCAACACCTCGCTCGGACTCATCATTGCATACGCAGTCACATCCGTACCGCTCACGATCTGGACCCTCAAAGGCTACTACGACACAATCCCTGTTGACCTCGAAGAAGCAGCTCTCATCGACGGAGCAAGCCGCCTCACAGTATTCACCAAAATCATCCTGCCGCTTTCCACACCAGCGCTGGCTATTGCGTTCCTATTCTCATTCATGGGCGGCTGGAGTGAATACCTCGTAGCGCGCGTTGTGCTACAAAAGAACGAAATCTTCACATGGCCGCTCGGCATCTTCACCTTCGCGCAACAATTCACCGTTTCGTGGGGTCAATTTGCCGCAGCCTCGGTCCTGATCGCCATCCCAGTCATGGCACTCTTCCTCTACTCATCCAAGTGGCTCATCTCAGGCCTTACACTTGGCAGTGTAAAGGGATAATTATTTTCATAAATGAATAATCCCTTTCTTTCTTATTGAAAGGAAGGGATTATTTTTGTATAAAGCATCCATGACCAAACGAATATTTCTCTCCCTGCTTCTTTTCCTGCTCATCCCTTCCTGCGTTCCCGCTGCGCCGACAACTGCTCCTGCACCTACAGCAGAATCTTCCCCCGAAATTTGGTGGAGCAACGCCGTATTCTACGAGATATTCGTGCGTTCCTTTAACGACAGCGACGGCAATGGAATTGGCGACTTCAACGGCATTACTCAAAAATTAGACTACCTGGAAGATCTCGGCATCACAGCCGTCTGGCTGATGCCTATCTTCCCCTCCCCCTCCTATCACGGCTATGACGTCACAGACTATTACGATGTCAACCCGCAATATGGAACGATGGATGATTTCAAAAACTTGTGGCAGAAGCTCACAAACGCGACATCCGCATCATCATTGATCTGGTCATCAATCACACATCAGATCAACATCCCTGGTTCAAGGAAGCAAAAAAGACCCAGGCTCACCCTATCGTGACTGGTACATCTGGAGCGAAACCGCCCTGGACTATGAAGGCCCGTGGGGACAACGAGTCTGGCACTCCTCCACCAGTGGATTCTATTACGGCATTTTCGAAGCATTCATGCCCGACCTAAATTACAACAACCCTGCTGTAACAGAAGAGATGAAAAAAATTTCAACCTTCTGGTTAACAGATATCGGCGTGGATGGTTTTCGCCTGGATGCCGCCAAGCATCTGATCGAAGATGGTGTAATACAACAAAACACCGAAGCCACTCATTTATGGTATCAAAATGAATTTTATCCTGCCTATAAAGCAGTAAACCCCGAAGCAATGACCGTTGGAGAATTGTTTGGCGATGGATTAAATACAATCGCCCAATACATCAAGAACGACCAATTCGATCTTGCGTTTAATTTTCAACTGGCAAATAGTTTTATTGCCTCAGCGAATACGGGCAAGGCAGGCAATTTACCAAACACACTCAAGGTCAGCGATAAGGCAATTCCAGATAATCAATATGCAACCTTCCTCACCAATCACGACCAAAACCGTGTCATGTCTCAATTGGGCGGGGATGTAAACAAAGCCAAACTCGCTGCATTCTTTTTGCTCACATCTCCAGGGACACCATTTATTTATTATGGCGAAGAGATCGGCATGCAGGGAAGAAAACCGGATGAAAACATTCGCCTCCCCATGCAATGGTCTTCGGATGAAAACGCGGGATTCACCACAGGGCGGCCCTGGCGGGCACCGGCCAGCGACTATTTAAATGTTAATGTTGCCGCGCAAAATGGAATATCTGAATCATTACTTGAACATTACCGCGCATTGATTCAATTGCGTAACAAATATTCCACCATGCAAACTGGCGATTTAATTCCGTTAAAATCCAATAAACCATCTGTGTATGCGGTCTTGCGTGTGGACGAAAATGGTACATTTCTGATACTGGCAAACCTCTCAGAGGAAACGATCTCTGGCTACACGATCACACTCAAGGATGCAGGCCTGGCAGAATCCGCCTACAGCGTGGAAACTGTTTTTGGGGCTGGGCAGGCGGCCGGTTTGGAAAGAAGCGGCGAAGCATTTTCTGAATACATCCCTTTTGAGAATCTTAATCCGTACACGATGTACGTTTTAAAGTTACAAATCCGAAATAACGAGGAATATAATGTCGACACCTGATTGGGTAAAAGATGCAATTTTTTATCAGATATTTCCAGACCGTTTTGCAAAAAGCGGAAGAAATCCTGCGAGCATGTTACCATTTGAATCATGGGACTCTGCGCCCACAGTACATGGATTTAAAGGCGGTGATCTATATGGCGTGATCGAGAAACTGGATTATTTACAGGATCTGGGAATCACAGCGATCTATTTCACACCTGTTTTTGCTTCAGCTTCCAATCACCGTTATCACACGTTTGATTACTACAATGTAGACCAGTTACTTGGCGGCAATGATGCGTTGAGAAAATTGTTGGATGAAGCGCACAAGCGCGGAATGCGCGTGGTGCTTGATGGTGTGTTCAATCACGCCAGCCGCGGCTTTTGGCAATTTCATCACGTATTGGAGAACGGCGCAGGGTCTCCGTATGTAGACTGGTTCTATTTTGACCCTGAACGCCTCAAAGGCAACAAACGCTGGGGAGCCTACCCGGCAACCGGTGAACTGCACGCCCTGCAAAATGGTGAAGGAAGTTTGAACGCGATCGGTTACCAAGCCTGGTGGAATTTACCTGCGCTGCCAAAGTTCAATACCAACACACCCGCTGTGCGTGAATTTTTATTTGATGTTGCTGAATATTGGGTCAAGTTTGGCATTGACGGCTGGCGGCTGGATGTGCCCGGCGAGATTGATGATGACGAGTTCTGGCGTGAATTCCGCAGACGTGTACGCGCCGTAAACCCTGAAACTTATATCGTTGGAGAGATCTGGCATGAGGCGCAGCGCTGGCTGCAAGGTGATCAATTTGATGCGGTGATGAATTATCTTTTCACCGCGGCTTCCTTGAGTTTCTTTGCGAACTCTCATTTAAATATGAATATCGTCACGCAGGCCGGCGGACTTAAAGACCGCGTTCGCAATATGCATGCCTATGATTTCGCCAACGAAGTGGATCGCATCTTAAATATCTATCCGCGTGATATTACTGAGTCGCAGTTGAATCTGCTCGATAGTCACGACATGCCGCGCTTTCTTTCCTGCGTCAGCGGTGATAAGCCTTCGCTTAAACTCGCGTGGCTGTTCATGTTCACCATTTCCGGCGCGCCATGCCTGTTCTACGGCGATGAGATCGGCGTGGATGGTGGACACGACCCTGAGTGCCGTAAATCCTTCCCATGGGATGAAAGCAAATGGGATAAAGACCTGCTCGAATATGCAAAATCCTGCATCACCTTGCGCAAGGAATACCCATCATTGCGCAGAGGCGAGTACAAACGTGTCTACGCCGAAGGTGAAGTAATGGCGTATACGCGTTCATATCAAGACGAAAAAGTAACGGTGGCTTTCAATGTCTCCAACAGTGAACAAACCGTTGAGCTTTCATTCGAGAAAAAACCGGAAATCCTGTTTGGAAATCCTGTGATCTCGGGCAATAAAATCACCATTCCACCACGCAGCGGCGTTGCGATCAAATAGAAAGCGAAGGTCAGGCGGTTAAACCGCCTGACCTTTTCCTTAATTAATTTATCAAAACAAAAAGACATATCATGAAGGCTTCCCACCAACCCATTCCACCTGTAAAACTCATTCATCCTGAATGGAGCAAAGATGCGGTTATCTATCAGATCAATACCCGTCAATTCACCCATGAAGGGACATTCCATGCCGCAGAAACACACTTTCCGCGACTCAAAGATCTGGGCGTGGATATTTTATGGTTAATGCCCATCCATGAGATCGGAGAGAAAAACCGTAAAGGAACTTTAGGCAGCCCATACGCGGTCAAGGATTATTACAGCGTTAATCATGAATTCGGAACCATGGAGGATCTGAAACATTTTGTTCAGGCAGCACATGCCATGGGAATGCACGTCATTTTGGATTGGGTTCCCAATCACACTGCCTGGGACAGTGTCCTCGCCAGCGCACACCCTGATTGGTACGCCCGCAACTGGAAAGGTGACTTTCACCCAACGCCGTGGTGGGATTGGTCAGACATTATTGATCTGGATTATTCCAAGCCGCAGGTTCGCGAATATATGTCAGAGGCGATGAAATTCTGGGTACGGGAAGCAGATATCGACGGATTCCGATGCGATGTGGCGGGCTTTGTCCCCACCGATTTTTGGAATGTTGTCCGCAAGGAATTGGATGCGATCAAACCAGTCTTCATGCTGGCGGAATGGGAATCACGTGACCTGCACGAGCAAGCCTTTGATATGACCTACGCCTGGAGTTGGTACGACACCATGCTTGCGATCGCAAAAGGCAAAGCCGATGTCAACGCGCTTTTTATTTATTACTCATGGAATGAGAAAGCCTATCCTTTCGACATTATGCGTATGCTCTTCCTCAGCAATCACGATAAAAACTCATGGGAAGGAACACAATACGAACAGTTTGGCGATGCAGTGGAAGCCATCATCGCGCTGTCTGTGGTCAGTGAAGGCCTGCCCCTGCTCTACAATGGACAGGAAGCCGGTGAAAGCAAGCGACTTCCCTTCTTTGAAAAAGATACCATCGACTGGCAGGAACATCCGGTCGGCGCGTTGTATAAAAAGTTGTTCGCATTGAAAAAGAAAAACACTGCACTGTGGAATGCAAAATGGGGCGCAAGAATGATCCGCGTACCGAACACCGTTGCCGACAAAGTATTCAGCTTTGTACGTCAGAATGAAAAAGACAAAGTCTTTGCCGTATTCAATTTTTCTACAGAATCACAGACCGTGCAATTCCATGAAAGCCTATGCCACGGAAACTATACAGATTTCACAAACGAACAGCAGGTTGAAATATCCGACTCTACTCAATTGAAATTACAACCCTGGGCATATCACATATTTATCAAGTAATTTCCCATTTATATATAAAGACCATTTCAAAAAGCGAATTCAACCTCAAACTCAATTCGCTTTTTGATTCTCAAACTGGCGTCTTTTGGCAGTCAGACAAGCCAAACACAGGGTATCATGAGCGCGTCCCGAGAAACAGATTCGTTGTTTTAGGGTTGTAAAATCAGGAATTATTTTTTATTTGCCGGGCAATCAAGACAATGGAGAATGGCATGACAGAAAATCAATCGCGGAAACCTGAAGACATCCTCAGAGAGATTCTCGAAAAGTTAAAAAGCGGCGATGATGTTGAACGCATAAACGGCATTGAGCAACTACACTCGCTCACATACAGCAGCGAAGCCATCCGCAACGAACTTGAAAAACTTGCGCTGCATGACGAGAACGAAGATGTCCGCAAGGATGCGCTTGCCGCGCTTGATCTCTCCACGCAGCGCAATGTCCGCAGCCGTTTCAACAAGGTCGAACGCGGCAATCGTCATGTTCTTTTGGCGGAGATCGGCGAATGGCAAAAGCTTGGAATTTTAAAAGGCCACGCTGCTGAAGTACTTCGCCGCCGATACGATTTCGACCTCACGCCTGCCCCTCCTCCCAAACAAACGCATCAGACTCCGCCGAAACCTGCTCCTGTCCAACCGGCAGTTGCTTCACCCGTGGCATCTCCGTCAGCACAACAGGCACCCGCCCCCGTTGTCCAGCCTGAACCGGTTAACGTTCCAGCAGTGGCAGTCAGCGTGCCTTTATCCACTCCAGAGCCAAAACCACAACCCATCCCCAGCGGACCACGTCCCACGCTCCTACAAACCCTTTTAAGCGAAACCAGCATCAAGATCGCGTTATATCTTGGCGCGTTCTTTGTGATCGCTTCTGCGGCCATTCTCGCGGCATTATCTCCTGCGGCGCGCCTGCCGATTCTTATCATCGCCACGATCATCTTTGGCGGACTCTCCGTCGCCATTCGCAAGAGGTTGCCGCAACCAAGTTTTGCGCTCTTTATTGTTTTCTCCTTCCTGCTGCCCATTACCGCAAACGTGATGGAAGAATCTCTTGATCTATCCTTGCAATTCAGCGCCGCCTATTGGGTATTCGTCTCCGCATTTATGGCGCTGGTTTGGGGATTCGGAACGTGGCTATACGAATCTCGTGTATTCAGCGTTACAGCATTTGTGGCCTTTTCAGTTGCACTCTTTCGCATCGGCGGGATGTTTGAGGCCGAAGCAGAATTTTATGTACTAATGTTGAGCCTGACTGCGATCACCGGCCTGGCTGGCACGTGGGCGCTCAAAACATGGAAAGACAATACATTCTCACTTCCGCTTTTCTTTACTGCGCAAGTTTTCCAAATCGCGGTGATCGGCGCATCGCTCACACTTCTTCTCACGCAAGCCTTTGAGCCATCTACAACGCCGCTCTGGAATCTGGCTTCTGCCTTTACGTGGGGATTTGCGTTTATCTTTTATTCAGTTTCAAATTTGCTATTCCCCATATTTTTCTTCCCGTGGCTGGCTGCTGCAACGCTCATTCCAATACCGTGGTTTATCAGCCTCGCCCTGCGCCTTGAAGACACAGGGACTGTGATCCTGTTTGCAGGCTGGGGCTTACTGACCGCGATCTCCGGTGACATTGTTCATAGACTACAAACAACGCGGCAATACAGTCTGCCAGTATTACTTGCATCCATTCCTACCTTTGCAATTGCAGTAATCAGCGGATTTTACAAAACAGAGGTTGGGCTTGCGACAGCAGTCAGTGTGTTTATGGTCTACGGCACACTGCATCTCCTCCGTCCGCGTGGATGGTTATGGGCGCTGGCTTTGTTCAACTTTATCATCGCCTACTTTGCTATTTTCGCATTACCCTTCATTACAAAACTAAACATCTTCGAAGGGTATCCGCTCCTGGTCTTGAGTCTGATCTTCCTTTTACCGGATCTATTCCTAAAAGCGGATTTTTCGATCGATCAGGCGTGGCGTATTCCGCCGCGTATTTATGGCGCGTTATTCACTGCCTATAATTTCATTGTCTTTGCGCCGGCTGAAACATCACCGCTAATCAACACGGCTATTGTCTTTGGTGTTTATGCGGTCTTCTTTGCGATATATGCCATCCGCTACGATCAGGCGTGGATCGGCTACATTGCGACCACGGCGCTTGCCATCAGTATTTTATACACATTAAATCATTTCAATTTGAATTTCTGGCTCGAAGCCTTAAGCATTCTAAGTGTGATCTACTTCTTCAGCGGGTACGCACTCAGGAAGGTCGAAGTCCGCGCGGCGTGGCGCACCATGCTTGAAGCCAGTGGATTAATCCTTGGCAGTATTCTCTCTCTGGTGGCATTGACCGCACTAAAAGAACACAGCGGATGGTTCATTGCGTTAATCAGTTTGCTGTTTATTGTGCAAATGTACAGCCGTAAGCAGGGGTTATTTGAAATTGGCGCCCATGTCGTTTTATCGATTGCCGCACATTTGATCTTGTTGGATTTCAACATACAGGAAAGCAGATATACTTTAATGGCCTTAAGTCTGGTGATCCTCAGCCTGGATCTGATCTTCTCCCGCACCTATCACTCTCCGCGTTTATTGGAGTGGATCGCGAAAGGTTTGGGTGCAGTGCTGGCGCTTCTTGCCAGTCTGGCCTTGATCGGGGAAAGCGACCTGCTGCGCATCTCTGTCAGTTTTGCGATCTACGCTGTTTTCTTTGCGATCTATACGCTTGTTCAGCGCAAAGCGGCGTATGGGTTTATTCCCGCCGCCTATCTTGCCCTGTCGATCTTCGTCGCGCTTGAATATGAAAATTTGGACGCATGGCTGCCTGTGCTGACAGGACTCGCGGTCTTGTATTATGTAATTGGATTCGCCATCAGAGGAATCAAAGCTCAAACAGGCGAACCAGTTTCATGGTCAGAGATGATGCGTGTGAGTGGATTGATACTCAGCTCCATCGTGTCTGCATCCGCTTTGATCATGGAAAAAGACTTCGGCGGATATTTCATCGCTGTGACTGCATTCCTGTTCATTGTGGAAATGTTCGTGCGTCAAAACGGCTGGTTGGAAGCGGGCGTGCATTTATTTGCGGGGATGTCTGCTTTTATGCTGCTGCAGGAGTTCGAGGTAACAGAGCTCGCGTATTATTTTCTTGCGATCGGCTCGGTCTGGTTAATATTGGATATGTTCTTCTTCAAAACATTTAAGAGTGCACGGCCTCTTATGCAAATTGTATGGGGACTTGGCGGTATCGCCGCGATTACAAATATTGTTTTGTTGTTCATTTTTGGAGTGGAGCACCCATCACAAACTGCAATTTGTTTTGGCATTTACACTTTGCTATTTCTTATAAATACTTACCTGCGTAGAAATCCGCTGCTTGGCTATATCCCCGCTGCATATTTCCCGTTGACTATTTTTTACACGCTTGATTTTTTCAAACTTGATCTATGGCTCTCCGCATTGACTGTGCTTGCCGTTCTATACTTTGCGTTTGGGCTGCTCTTTGGCGGCAAAAAAGATTGGGGTGAAATGCTGCGCAATAGCGCACGGGCGTTGGGAAGTATGATCTCGTTGAGCGCGCTATTCATTTTCAAAGAAAATAGCGGATGGTTCATGGCTATCATCGCGCTTCTATTTGCGGCAGAAATGTTTGTGCGAAAGGAAAGTCTGTTCGAAGCAGGGGCGCAACTATTTTTCTCAACTGCAATCTTCATGATCCTGCGCGATTTCAATGTGACAGAATTTGCATACATCGCGCTTGCGATCAGCTTACTTTGGCTTGGCTTGGATGCCATCTTATACAAGACCTATCCTGCGCCGCGCTTGTTCGCCTGGCCGATGCGCGGTCTGGGCGGCGCGCTTGTTTTATGGAATGCCGGATATTTGATGATCAAAGGTGTTGATTTTCCAGAAGTGGCAGCGATCTGTTTTGGCGTTTACACCATCGTTCTGCTTGCGTATTGCTTGTTATATCAACAGCCGATTCTTGGGTATAGTGTCACTCTGTTTTTTATCTTCACTGTGATTTACATCATGCGCGCACTGGGATTAAACGAATGGTTCGTACCGATCGCGGTCATCACCGCGTTTTACTACGGGCTGAGTCAGATCCTGTCGAAGGATGCGCCGAAGAACTCTGTATTGGATAATTTCACCTGGTCGTTCGTCTTGTGGACAAGCGGATTGGGCTTCGGGTTGATCACATCTTTTCTCGCGCCCATCAAAGGCGGACTCTCAGCCGCGATCCCTGCTGCAGTGACCGCAACCATGATTTCAGTGGAAGCTTTCAAACGCCGCAATGTGTGGCTGGGATTCCCAGCCAATGCGCTATATCTCATGTCCTATTTTATTTTGCTGATGGAACTGAATGTGGATGAACCGCAATTCTATTCCATCGGCGCTGCGCTGCTGGGCATGATCCAGCATTACCTGCTGACGCGCATCGGCAGCAAGGCGGGCACCTTCCTGATGGGTATGGTTTCACAGCTGGTCTTGCTGGGAACCACTTATATTCAAATGGTAAACACAGGTGAATTGGCTTATTTCTATGTCATATTCTTTCAATCACTTGTAGTATTAACTTATGGAGTTGTCATTCGCTCACGTAGTCTCGTATTGGCGCCCATTGGATTTGTAGTACTTGGAGTAATCACAGTTCTTTACAGCGCCCTAAAAGGAATCTCAGCGGTTGTGCTGATCGGATGTTCAGGAATCCTTTTGCTCTTATTGGGTGTTCTGGCCGTACTTATGCGGGAACGAATTACAAAACTTGGAGAAGTCTTGAGCGACTGGCGGGCATAGGATAGCAAGCATTATCAGCAAATAGCACATCGTTCTTAAACAGAAAACACTCACTGACCGTTAAAGTCAGTGGGTGTTTTCTGTTTCGCCATTGTCACTGCGAGACATATATCACATACCACTCTTCCATATTGCTTTTACCAGCTCCGGCAATATCTCACCTGACTTTCCATGCAACGCAAAGTCAACTTTGGATGTAAGCGGAGTTGGTTCTGCGTTGACTTCGATCACAACCGAGCCTTCGGCTTTTGCAGCACTTGCCAGCGCAGCAGCCGGATGCACAACACCCGATGTGCCGATGGAGAAGAAGACTTGACAAGTGCGTGTTGCCTGTACGGCTGCTTCTAACTGGTCTCGCGGCAGAGACTCTTCAAACCAGATCACATCGGGACGCAACAGTCCATTGCAATATTCACAGCGCGGCACAAATTCAAGGTCATTCCCCCAGGTTTCAGCAAACATCCCGCATTCTGAACAGCGGACATTTAGGATATTGCCATGCAGCTCAAGAATATTTTTACTGCCTGCCATGCGATGCAAACCATCCACATTCTGTGTGATGAGGGTGAATTCGGGAATATTCTTTTCCATTTCCACCAGCGCGTAATGGCCTGCATTCGGACGCGCGCCTTTAGTTGCCTCACGCCGGAATGCGTACCAATCCCAAACGAGTTTGGGGTCTCGCGCAAATGCCCGGGGAGTAGCTAAATCTTCAGGTTTATACTGTGCCCATAGACCGGACTGGGCGTCTCTAAAAGTGCGGAGTCCGCTTTCTTGTGAGACTCCAGCTCCAGTTAAGACAGCGACACGCGATGCTTTCGTCAAGTATCGAATTAGTTCAGGAGGAAATTCAATCATGGCTTTAACAGTGTGGGGGTTGGAATTAAAGATGGAGTGGGAGTTGGCGGTTCGCAATCCAATAGAGTTAAGCTTTCGCTAAAGATGGCCGTCCGCCCGATCTCGCGTGTTTTGGCATTGGTGGCAACAAATTGATATTGAATCCAGGCGTTTTTGAAAGCATCGACGCCTTTCATTTCTTCTGAAATTAAATCATGTGTAAATGTGCCCGCGCCAAGATTTTGCGTGGGGATACTTGTCCATTCGCTGGTTGCTCCAGACTGTTTACTTTTAAAGCGGACAAACAACACAACAAAAGCAACATTCACCGGGTCGCCGGCCTGCGCCGTGAATTTTACAGAAATGGGTTCACACCCTGCGGTCTTATAAAATGCCGTGCCTGAAACAACGACCGAAACAAACCCTTCCATTTGTACGCTTGGGGTGGCTGTATTCGGTGTGATCAAAAACAATGGTGTTTCTGTTACCAGAGTTGGGGTAAAGTCGGGGGTGCGTGTGACTGTCTTCAAACCTACCAACGTAGGCGTGACCGTATATGTAGGCGTGGGAACAGTGGGCGTGGGACTTGGGATTTCAGTGGATGTATTATTGACAAAATATTACATACACGGAGAAAGTGCAATCAGGTCTCTAAAAATCAGAGAGCGCCCCACTTCCTCACCATCTTTATTCGTCGCCACCATTTGAAGAAAAACCCATGATCGCAAATACTGATTGCGGCCATAGATGTGATTGGCACGCAAATTATATGAAAATGTGCCGTCACGATGATCATGCATGGCGTCACCGGTTGTCCACGGTGTGTAATCCTCTTCTTTTGCAGATTTTACCTGCACAAAAATAACCACGCTAAATACTTCCTCGGGGTCTTCCACTTGAACAACGATCTTCGTGCTATTCGGCTGACATGCTCCCCAAAAAATCTTGCTCTCAGAAATTGTCATCGAAAGAAATCCGGGGCCAGGCCTTACCGGAGTGGAAGGAACGATCGGAGTGACGGTATCTTTACCAATAAAAATCGGGATCGGCGCAAAAGTGGATGTTGGTAAGTTTGGATCCTGAGTCGGAATACGCACGATCGTTGCTGAAGGTGTGATGGTGGGAGTTCGGGTTGGCGTTTGCGTAATGGTCGGCGTAAAAGTTATAGTCGCCGTGGAGGTTGGTCCGGGCGTATCCGCAGCGGGAAACAAGCCTCCCTCAAAAGGAAGTGCGGAACAAGCCTGAAGAAATATCACCAACACCATCACAAGGTATAGTTTGCGCATGTGGAACCTCTTTAAAGTTATAATACTATAAAACATATTCCCCAACCATTTTACAACATCATGGCATCAATCGAAGTAGTAAACCTGCAAAAAACTTTTCAGACCAAACGCAAAGCCGCCGGACTGAGCGGCTCTCTTCGCGCACTGATCAAGCCTGAGTATAGTGCCGTTGAAGCGGTTCATAATTTATCCTTCCAAATGGAAGATGGAGAACTGCTCGGCTTCATCGGTCCGAACGGCGCGGGAAAATCCACCACCATCAAAATGTTGACCGGGATTCTGCATCCCAGCGGCGGCGCGGCCAAAGTGCTCGGCTTCACCCCGTGGACCGAACGCCAGAAACTCGCCTATCACATCGGCACGGTCTTCGGGCAAAGGCCGCAGCTTTGGTATCACCTGCCCGCCATGGATACCTTTATTTTATTTGGAAAAATTTACGAGCTGGATGACCGCGAAACCAAAAAGCGCATCGAATATCTGACCGAAGCCTTTGAGATCGCGGATTTACTGGATGTGCCCGTGCGGAAACTTTCCCTCGGCCAGCGGATGCGCTGTGAAGTGGCCGCCTCGCTCCTGCATCGCCCGAAACTGCTCCTGCTCGATGAGCCATCCATTGGCCTCGACGTGGTCGCCAAACAGCACATCCGCGATGCGATCAAACGCATGAATCAAGAGGAAGGCGTGGGCGTGCTGCTCACCTCGCACGACGCTGGCGATCTCGAAGCCTTGTGCAAACGCGTCATCATCGTCAATCATGGACAGATCGTCTACGAAGACAAGGTCTCCAATTTAAAACGCAAATTCCTCACTACAAAACGTGTGGAAGTGCGTTACGCGCAGGAAGTTTCAAAAGATTACGCCATTCAGGGCGTTGAAATTCTAAAGGTCGGTCATTACGGCGTGAAGTTGAAATTCGACACCGCCAAAACATCAGTCGACTCTGTCATGTCGCATCTCTCCAGCGCAGGCGATATTGTGGATATCACCATCTCCGATCCGCCGTTGGAAGAAGTGATCGCAAAAATTTATCAAGAGGTAAATGCGAGGGAAGGGCTTATCCTGTCCAAATTAACAGGAGCAAACAGATTTTTGGATCGCATCTGGCGAAAAATAAATATGAAATTCCCGAAGGTCACACGCTCTGCCGATTAACAGGTGAAATATTTTCATATCTAGGCTCCACCGACCCCGAACTTCGTGATGACATCGGGTACATCGTCTTCGCCAATTGGCTCAAACAGGAGCGCTACTCCACCGAAGAAATACGTGGATATATCAGGGAGCTGCTTGCAAATCTCCACATTGGAGTAGATCATCCTGAAAGCGACTCTGTATTTTTACGCACCTTCTCAGTTCTCTTTCTCGCTGAGATCGTTCATAACGATAACAAAAGATCATTTCTTGACAAAGCGGATATCGCTCTGATTCTCGAAGAAGGTCTGTGGTACATCATCGCAGAAAAAGATCCGCGCGGACATGTTCCCGTCCAGGGTTGGGCGCACGCCCTCGCCCACACCGCAGACCTGCTGCTTGTGCTGGGATGCAATCAGCACCTCGAAGAAATTGATCTATGGAACATCCTGAATTCGATTTCAGAGAAGATCATCCACTCGACAAATTATCTCTACATCCACGGCGAAGATGAACGGCTTGCCAGCGCGGTGATTGAGTCCCTGCGCCGCGATCTGCTCTCCACTGAAAAAGTAGAGACATGGGCAAAATCCTTTACCGACCAAAACTGGAAAGGCGCCTACACAGACGAAGAAAGAAACCGCGCCTTTCAAAACACCCGTAACTTCTTAAGAAGCATATACCTTGAGCTAAAAAATGACGAAGATGAAATGTCCAAACGAGATGAATTTGAAAAAATATTTCTTGAAGCGATCAAACATCTGAGACCTTATTAACTCTTTTCATCCTTCATAATTCATCCTTCATCCTTTTCCATGAAAAAATACTGGTCCATCTTTCAGATCACGCTCATCAACTCACTGGCTTATCCCGGTGAGTTGGTCGGGCGCAGCCTGATGATCATCCCTTTCATGTGGATTTTCTATCAACTGT
The DNA here is from genome assembly GCA_016715195.1 of Candidatus Villigracilis proximus. Lineage (GTDB taxonomy): Bacteria > Chloroflexota > Anaerolineae > Anaerolineales > Villigracilaceae > Villigracilis > Villigracilis proximus. Next base: position 211,423 of record JADKBB010000001.1, on the reverse strand, counting down.
GGAAGGTCACCTTCAGCGCGGCCGGCGCAGACGTAATCAGCGGACTAACCTTGCGCGACACGCTCTGGTATCTCATGCTGGCCGAAACCATCGAGTTAGGCCGGCCGCCGATTGCACGCACCATGTCTGAAAATGTCAAAGACGGTTCCATCGCGTACATTCTCAACAAACCTTATGATTTTCTGCTGTATCAGTTCAGCACCGCCATGGGCGAAACCATTTTCCGCGCCATGCTCAACGCCGTCTTTGGCGGGCTGACCGTCTGGTGGCTGGTCGGCGCGCCTAATCACCCCGAAGGATTTTTAATCGCACTGCCCGCCATCTTCGGCGCGTGGGTTTTGCACTTCTGCATCAACGCCATGATCGGTCTCTCGGCCTTTGTCGTCGAAGATGTATCTGCCTTCACATGGATCTATCAAAAACTGGCCTTCATTTTCGGCGGCATGTTGATCCCGCTTGATTTTTATCCGCAATGGTTGCAGACACTTGCAAAGTTTCTGCCCTTCTCCAGTGCCATCTACGGCCCGTCACGTTTGTTCGTTACGCCGACTGCTGAGTTTTTTGTCAGCGTGATGTCATTGCAACTCGCATGGATCTTTGTTCTCACCATTCTACTGGCCTTCGTCTATCGCCGCGGATTAACCCAGTTAACAGTCAACGGCGGATAAGATGAAAGAATTAAAATTTCTCACCGCCATCTGGAAAACAAATTTACAGTCCGCCATGGAATATCGCGCCGCGTTTCTGACGCAGGTCATCGGCATGCTGGCGAACAATTTTATCTACTTCGCGATCTGGATCATCTTCTTCGACCGCTTCAAAGATGTACGCGGCTGGGGCGTCAACGATATGTACGTCACCTTCGGCGTATTGTCCTCGGCCTTCGGCCTCGTAAGCCTGCTCTTCGGCAACGCCTTCAACCTCAGCGACATCATCGCTAAAGGCCGCCTCGATTATTATCTCTCCCTGCCGCGCCCGGTCTTACTGCACACCATCGCCAGCCGCACCATCGCAAGCGGGATGGGAGATTTTCTCTACGGCTTCATCAGTTACGGCCTCTCTGGATATTTCACATGGGACGGAGTTCTCCGCTTCGTTCTTGCCACGCTGTTAGCTGCCACTGTTTTTGCAGCATTCCTTATTCTTACGCAGAGTCTCGCGTTCTGGTTTGGCATGATGACCAATTTCAGCAACCTCGTGCTCAACGCCATGCTGACCTTCGGCATCTACCCGATCACCCTATTTGACAGCTACGCCAAACTGATCCTCTTCACCATCATCCCCGCCGCATTCATGGGCGCACTCCCCGCAGAATTTATCCGCGCTTTCTCGTGGACCACACTTGGTCAACTCTGCTCGGCGCAATCGGCTTCCTCACATTGGCGATCTTCACCTTCCACGCTGGGCCTGCGCCGCTACGAAAGCGGCAGCGCGATCCAGACCAGATCGAAGTTTGATAACAAGAGAGAACCTGACCTTAAAACAAGACCTTGCTCAAGAGTTACATGAAACGCATGAGAGATTTCTGGCGTTGGTGAACTCGATCCCTGAGGCAGATTATGCGCTGCCCACCGATAACCCCAAGTGTGATGTGCTGTATCACATCACGCTCGGGCCGCAGGCGCTTTCGTTTGAGATCTGGATGATCATCCATGCCCGTGGGTTGTTTCAGCTTGGGATGAATACCTTTCCGTCGAAATTTTTCAACCAGATCAACGCACGCTTCGCGCGGCGCGGAAACCGGATCAACCGTCAGATGCTGATCGAGGCTTATGAGGCAGGGCACGCAGGTATCCGGTCACGGTTGAGGCGGACGCGAGAGGCGGATATGCAAAAATCGGTGGTGTATCCTGCCGATTTAGAGGCCTTACTGGCCGGCGAGTGCAGTGTCGAGCGTCTTTTCCATTATGTGAAGGATCATTTCGAGGCGCATCAGGGGCAATTGAAGCGCTGATTTTCTGGTATAATCTCCGCCCGTGACTGGTCCTGCCATATGGTAAGCCTTCTTTAGAGGGTAACGCTGTGGGCACGGAGACCTGCAAAAAAATCTAAAAGAAAGGAAGCACACGTCATGCCACTTGCAAAAGAAATTAAGACCAAGACGATCGAAGATTTTCATCGTCACGACAAGGATACCGGTTCGCCCGAAGTGCAAATCGCCATCCTGACCACCCGCATTACTCAACTCACCGAGCATTTGCGAAACAACAAGCAGGATCAATCCTGCCGCCGTGGTTTGCTCAAAATGGTCGGACAGCGCCGCCGCTTGCTCACCTACCTGCGCTCAAGCAATTACCAGCATTATCTGAACGTAACCGAACGATTGTCACTCCGCCGTAAATAGTAGTTTATGCAAGACCCTAAAGGTCTCAAAGACCTTTAGGGTCTTTACATTTTGAAGGAGATCCCGCAGTCAGGAATTGAATAGCGCGAACAACAAGGGTTGTTCACACTCTTCAGTCCCTGACCCAATGGCGGGAAAACATTGTGATGGGCGGGATGCTTTGCGCTCGACCCAACAGGAGACAATATATGAAACCCGAATTAAAACGCTATTCAGCCGTTGTTGGCACGCGCACCTTCACCTTTGAGACCGGCACATTGGCCGCTCAAGCTGGCGGCGCGGTCACCTTCGGTGTGGAAGATTCCATCGTGTTTGCCGCAGCCACCATGGGCGGCGTGCGCGAAGGGATCGACTTCTTCCCCCTTTCCGTTGACTTTGAAGAACGCATGTACGCCGGCGGCAAGATCCCCGGTTCCTTCTTCCGACGAGAAGGCCGCGCTTCCACTGATTCCATTCTTGTGGCGCGCCTGACAGACCGCCCCCTGCGCCCGCTCTTCGCGCACGGCATGCGCAATGAAGTGCAAGTCATCATGTACACATTCTCAGCCGATGGCATCAACCCGCTGGATATTCTCGCGATCAACGCTGCTTCTGCCGCGATCATGATCTCGGATATTCCCTGGGCCGGACCTGTCGGCGCTGTGAGAGTTGGACGCGTGAACGGTGAGTTCGTGCTCAACCCGACTTTCGAAGAAATGAACGCCTCAGATCTGGACCTGAGAATTGCCGGCACCAAAGATGCGATTCTTATGGTGGAATGCGGCGCCAACGAAATCCCTGAAGATGTAATGGTTGCTGCTCTCGAATTGGGACATCAGTCCATGCAGCCGATCATTGAGCTGCAGCTCAAGATGCAGGCTGAAATTGGCAAGCCCAAGCGCGAAGCCACCATCACCACTGCGAACGAAGAATTACAGAAGAAAGTATTCGAATCAGTCAACGCCAAGATGAACGAATTGCTCGATAAGCCATTGAGCAAAAATGAATTCTACGGCGGCATGGACGAATTACAAGCCGCTGTCGTTGCTGAATTATGCATTGAAGGCGATGCAACTGCACCCGCTTCAAAAGATGTGAAATCTGCATTTAGCGAAGCCGAGCACAAGATCGTGCGCGAAAGAATTTTGAGCATGGGCAAGCGTCCTGATGGCCGCACCCCCACCGACATCCGCCCGATCTGGTGCGAAGTGGGACTTTCCCCCCGCGCACACGGAACCGGTTTGTTCACACGCGGCGAAACACAAGTTTTATCCTTTGCAACACTCGGCACTTTGGGTGAAGCACAGGAACTCGATAATTTATCCCCAGAGAAAAATAAACGCTACATGCACCACTACAACTTCCCGCCTTTCTCCACAGGCGAGGCAAAAATGCTTCGTGGACAGAGCAGGCGCGAGGTCGGGCATGGAGCGTTGGCAGAGCGTGCTCTCGAACCCGTCATCCCTGCCGAAGAATCCTTCCCATACGCGATCCGCGTTGTGTCTGAAGCTTTATCCTCCAACGGCTCAACCTCCATGGGTTCAGTCTGCGGTTCGACTTTGGCGTTGATGGATGCAGGCGTGCCGATCAAGGCTCCCGTATCCGGCGTAGCCATGGGACTCATCACCGATGAGACCGGCCGCTATCAAATTTTGACCGACATCCAGGGCACCGAAGATCACCTCGGCGATATGGATTTCAAAGTAGCCGGTACTGCCGCCGGCATTACCGCTTTACAGATGGACATTAAGATCAGCGGTTTGAGCACGCAGATGATGAAAGAAGCATTGGCACAGGCTCACACCGCACGCATGTCGATCATGGAAAAAATGCTCGAAGCCCTGCCCGAAGCACGCGCGGAATTGAAACCGCATGCTCCGCGCATCATCACCGTGAAGATCCCGATCGACAAGATCGGCGCACTGATCGGCCCCGGCGGCAAGAACATCCGCGCTTTGCAGGAAGAGACTCACACCAAGATCGACATTCAGGAAGACGGCACAGTTTACATTGCCTCAACCGATGGCGTGGGCGCGAAGATCGCACAGGAACGCGTACAGGGCTTGACCGAGTCTGTGGTGATCGGCAATATCTATACCGGAAAAGTTGTCCGCATTGAGGCGTTCGGCGCATTTGTGAACCTGCTCCCCGGCGTGGATGGACTCGTCCACATTTCACAACTTGCCAGCGAACGTGTCAACTCGGTTGAAGATGTTTGCGCCATGGGCGATGAATTGACCGTCATGGTCACAGACATTGATCCGCAAGGCAAGATCCGCCTTTCACGTCAGGCTGTGCTCGAAGGCTGGTCTGCTGAGGAAGCCCGTGAGAAAGACGCCCGCAAGAGCGGACCCCGCCCCGGCGGCGGTGGACGTAGTGGCGGCGACCGCAACGGCGGATCGCGTGGCGCCCCGCGCAGTGGCGGCGGTGATCGCAACGGAAACAGAAGATAATAGATAAGAAACACATCAAGGAAACGGGCGAAGAAAACTTCGCCCGTTTTTTGTTACAATTTCACTTATCACTTTCTAAAACGGAGCCTTCATGAATTATCAACATGTGCAATCCCCAACGGCTGGAGTCATGATCCGCCCGCATCATTTCATGTCCAACCCTGAAACCGCGGCGGACAATGCCTTTCAATTTATCAAGACCGATATCGAACCTGAAATTTTAGCCGCACAAGCCAGAGATGAATTCGATCACGCCGTTGAACAATTAACTGCCGAGGGCATTCAAATTCATGTCTTTGATGATTTTGGCGAACATGAAACACTCGATTCTGTCTTCCCGAATAATTGGTTCTCCACCCATCACGGCGGACGTGTGGCACTCTTCCCGATGTATTCTCCAAGCCGCAGACGCGAGCGCCGGCATGATGTGATCGAAATGTTAAAAAGCATCTATCGTGTGCAGGAGGTTGTGGACTATTCAGGACTTGAATACGACAAACTTTTTCTTGAAGGAACCGGCGCGATGGTTTTCGATCATCTGGAAAGACTGGCCTATGTGGGACGGTCCAATCGCGCCGACCCGGTCATTCTGGAAAGATTCTGCACAACCTTTGGTTATGAGCCGATGGTCTTTGATACATCTGACAACAATGGCGTGCCGATCTATCATACCAATGTCATCATGAGCATCGCCACAGAATATGCCTTGATCTGCCTTGACATGATCTCAGACCCGCATCGCAAAAAGGAAATTGAAGACCGCCTCACCAACAGCGGACGAACCGTGATCGCACTGACTCGCGAACAAGTCAACGAGTTTGCGGGAAACACACTCGAGATGACCGGCAAAAACGGCCGCATACTTGCGCTTTCCAAACGCGCCGCCACTGCTCTTGGAAAAGATCAGATCAAGATCATCGAAAAAAGTGCGAAGCTTTTACCGCTTAACATCCCCACGATTGAACTGGCCGGCGGATCGGTCCGCTGTATGATCGCCAGGATTCATTTAACACAGTAAGGTAAATGGCGCGAGGGGCCCGGGCCGCGGTTGGTTTTTCTTTTTGTAAAACCGAGAATATATCCATGCATATCTCACGCCCGACCCCAGAAAATATTCAACAAGAAATTCCGCTTCTCGCTGACCTGTTACAGGATGCAGTTTCGAGCGGAGCATCCATCGGATTCCTGCCGCCTGTCAGCCATGAAGACGCGGTTAACTATTGGTTGGAAGTTTCTGATGCATTAAAGAGTCCTTATCGAATTTTACTTATCGCGAAAATAGACCAAACGATCATCGGTACAGTCCAGCTTGACATGGCTGGCCGCCCGAATGGAAGTCACCGGGCTGAGATCGCGAAACTCATGGTTCACACATCGCATCGCGGACAGGGAACAGGCAAAGCACTGATGTACGCCATCGAAGCCGAAGCCAAACAAGCCGGGCGGACTACGCTAATTTTGGATACGCGCGAAGGTGATCCATCGGAACAGTTATATTTAAAACTGGGCTACACCCGGGCAGGCACAATTCCCGAATACGCCCGTAGCGCAGACGGCTCATTGCACGCCACTGTCTTTATGTATAAATTGTTGAAATAAAGTTGAACTAAAGAGGAAGATCATGTCAAAACATATTGCATTCCTGCGCGCGATCAACGTTGGCGGACACAACGTCAAAATGGATCATTTGCGCCAGTTGTTCGAAACGCTTGAACTAAAGAACGTTGAAACCTTCATCGCCAGCGGGAATATCATCTTCGATGCGAAATCTGGCAGCACAAAAAATCTTGAAAAGAAGATTGAAGCCTGTCTGCATGAAGCTCTGGGATATGAAGTTGCGACCTTCATCAGAACCAACGCAGAAGTGGTCGAAATTGCAAAGTACAAACCATTTCCGCCATCAAAATTGGAAACAGCCGCCGCCCTGAACATCGGCTTCCTCGCAGACCCGCTAAACGAAGATGCGCAGCAAAAACTCGTGGGATTACGAACCGAGATCGACGACTTCCACGTCCACGGGCGCGAGATTTACTGGGTATGCCTCAAGAAGCAAAGCGACTCCAAAATTTCAAACGTGACCATCGAAAAGGCACTCGGCGTCAAGTCTACCTTGCGCGGCGTGAATACGGTCAACAAACTGGCTGAGAAATATGCTTAAGAGCATCGATCTTCATTTTCTTTTTATGCTAAACTATTCCTCCCATGGATAAAAAAACTTTTGAACACACCATCCGCCAAAACTGGACAAGTCATTTTGGGTATCCGGTGGAAACCGCACAAAAAACCGGAGTAACTCTTTTACCAGAAAGTAAATATGATGGGGATAAGATCATTGTTCTCTGGCATATCGAAAACACACCTTTATACAATTTGACCCCGTCTATTTCTCGCAGCTTGATCAACTCGTGAAAAATCTACCTGCCAACACATCTTTAACAGGCGGAAAAATTCAAGAGATCTGGGGCAACGAATCAATTCTCTCAAGCGATGTTGGCCTCTTGTATTATCTATTCCCACCTGACCTGCCAGCGCACGCACCACTTCAACCATTTAGTATGCGCCAATTGACCGAAGCAGACGCAGAGGCCATGTCAATTTTGCAAAAAGCAAACACCCCGGAAGATGTGGATGAAGCCTACGTTGAAGTAACTCATCAAATAGCTTTTGGCTGTTTTCTAGACGAGCAGCTTGTGGCTGCCTCAAGCGGATATGAACGCACAGGCTTTTTGGATATCGGTGTGTTAACACATCCTGAGTTCCGCAAAAAGGGATTGGGCAAGGCCGTTGTAGGTATGCTATGCGATTGGGCAATTCAACATAATATCATCGCACAATATAGACACAACATTATCAACACCAGTTCGCAGCACATAGCAGAAAGTTTAAACTTCCGGCTATATTTCAAATCAGAAAGCATCTTCCTCGGATAACAAAGTGCTATATAAAATAAAATCCCTCTTTAATGAATATCCGCGCCAATTTTGGTTGATGATCGCAGGCATCATCATCAGCACAGCGGGCGGAAGTATGATCTGGCCCTTCCTGCTCATTTACGCCAGCGGAAAACTTCACCTGCCGCTCAGTACGGTAGCCGTGCTGATCTCCATCAACGCCGGCACGGGGCTGCTCTCTTCCTTCCTGGCCGGCACACTCGCAGATAAAATTGGGCGCAAAGTGGTGATGGTCTTCAGCCTTGCACTGAACGGCATCGCATATTTCTTCCTGATGCGCGCAGAGACCTACCCGCAATTCGTAATCCTGATGATCCTCATCGGCTTATCAAACCCACTTTACCAGGTGGGCGCAGATGCCATGCTGGCCGATATGATTCCCTCGGAAAAACGCACCGAAGCCTACGCAATTAACCGCATCGCAAATAATGCAGCTTTTGGCATTGGCCCTGCAGTTGGCGGATTTCTCGCATCCACATCCTACAATTTTGCATTTTATGGAGCGGCAGCAGGCTTCATTATTTATAGTTTGCTGCTTTTCTTTCTTGCACACGAAACACTCGATAAAACACTCAGCGTAACAAAAACCAATTCTTTAGCCGAACAGGCACAGGACAAAGAGGGATACGCGCGCGTCTTCCGCGATAAACGTTATACAGCATTCGTTTTCTTGATGGCAATCGGTCTGATCGCGCCCACCATGTTGTGGATCCTCATGCCTGTCTACGCAAAAATAAATTTCAACATCCCCGAAGCTCTATACGGATGGATTCCCACCACCAACGCCTTGATGTGTGTCTTCATTCAATTTTCAGTAACCCAAATTACACGACGCTATAAAACGCTTCCCGTTGCAACCGCAGGAATGCTGATCTACGCCATCGGCGCAGGCAGCGTGGCGCTGATGACCGGCTTTTGGGGCTTCTGGCTCAGCATGGTCATACTCACATTTGGCGAACTCACGCTCGTGCCCACCGCCAGTAAATACGTGGCAGATATCGCGCCCGCCGATCTGCGCGGCAGATACATGTCTGTTTATTGGCTCGGCTGGGGTCTCGCCCGCACACTCGCCCCGCTCATCGGCGGATTTTTAAACGACAACTTATTTCCACAAGCGATTTGGATCGGAGGTCTGCTGATCGGCCTGACCAGCGCCCTCGGCTTGACCGTGCTCAACAACATCACCAAATCCCGCGCAGCGCTTCACGCTTAACTGAAACCTGATTCAGCGTCCTGAAATATTTTTTCCCCGAAAGAGAATCAAAATGACCCTGCCATCCATTGAACAGATTCAAATTGAGTACAACGAATACTGCCGCCGCATCAACCCCGCAATTCTAAATGCACTGATCCAAACCACACGCGGCGACGACGGCACATCACACCTTGAGATCGAAGATGACACCTATCACTACATCGCCACCGAAAGAGGTTTGGACTTAAGCAAAAAGTCCACCCGTGATAAGGATGAACTTCTTTACTGGCTCGTAAGCGAACTCGCCTGGGGACTGGCCTCCACCTATGAATTCAAGAACAGAATCAAAGGACAGAGCTTTCGCCGTGTGTTGTTTGCAAAAACCATTGAAAATCTCAACAAGGCAAACCCGGCGTGGGCGGAGAGAAAACAAAAAGAGTTTGATGCAATTTTAGCCATTCACCCCTTCAACGATCTGACAGAAGGTTAACTGCCTAACTTTGTTTCCAGATTTTTCTTCACATCCGGCCATTCGGTATCCAAAATGCTATAAAACACCGAATGCCTGAAATATCCATCGGGCAATATCATGTGATTACGGAGCACGCCTTCCTTCTTTGCGCCAAGGCGTTCAATGGCTTTTTGCGAACGCTCGTTGCGCGAGTCGGTTTTCAACTGCACACGGATGGCGTGCAATGTCTCAAAAGCATGAGCCATCAATAAATATTTACATTCCGTGTTGATGGCCGTGCGCTGAAAATCAACCCCATACCAGGTACCGCCGATCTCAAGTCCGCGGTCGTTGGGCATGACATTTAAATAACGGGTTGCGCTTGCCACACGGTCTGATGCGAGGTCGATCACTGCAAATGGCAGGTCCGTACCCCGTTGACCACGACCCATAATATCCGCAACCCAGTTCTGCATATCGGCTTCGGTGTTCATGTCGCCATACAACATGAAATGCCAGAAGTTCTGTCCCACGCCGATCTCCGTCAGCCCGGGGATGTGCGCCTCGCTCAACGGTTCAAGGCGGGCATGTTTGCCGGTCAATGTCACAGGGGCGATCCAGTTTGTCATTTGCTGCTCCCGAATATTTCATCTATTTTTTGAAATCGAAAATTAAAGATTCCCTCCAGCTTTTGCCTGATCCACAATGCGTTGACCATGTCACCCAATATTCCATAAGGCGGAGCGTAGGTCACATGGTCGATCATTTTCACACCGGAGGCGGTCTGCGAAAAATGATGTTCGTGATACCAAAAGCGATACGGCCCCACACGCTGCTCATCCACAAAATATTGATGGTCACGCACATGCGCAATTTCAGTCAGCCAAAGTGACTTTACTCCGCGCAAAAATTCAACACGGTATTCAATGATCTGGCCTTCATACATATTAACGTCACCACCCGCGATGATCTCAAAATTCATATCCGGCGGTGTAATGGGATTCAGATTCTTCGGGTCTGAAAAATATTCCCATACCGTATTCATGGGAGCGGGAATATTTTGTTCACGATGCAAATAATGAATCATCTCTACCCAGCCAGCCAGTCTTTTTCACTTTTATCCTGCGAAGGAAGATACGGCATCTGTGGACCTTCAACACCTAAAAATTCCGCGAGTGCAGAGCGCATGGCGGTGCGATCATCCCACAAGTATTCGGTCTTCCCAAAGCACATCGATTGTTCATGTCCCTTGCCGCACGAGAGGACAATATCTCCTTCACGGGCAAGCCTGAGCGCAAATTTAATAGCTTCGCCGCGATCCGCGATACGCCAGAACGTCTCCCCTTCACGCCCGCCTTTTGACCGAGCGCCCTCCGCCATCTCTTCGAGAATCCCATCCAATGATTCTGTGCGCGGATCTTCAGCCGTCAAAATGGACAAGTCTGCCAGTTCGATGGATGTCTCTGCCATCATGCGGCGCTTCTCTTTGTCTCTCAGGCCTGCGGAGCCAAAAATGGAAATGACCCTGCCCTGAGTCATTTTCCTGCCTGCTTCCAAAGCCACTTTGAGCGCATTCGGCGTATGGGCAAAATCCACAATTGCGATGAAGTTCTGCCCGAGCTTGATCTGCTCCATGCGGCCGGGAATGCCGTCCAATGCGGCTATACCGCGCGCAGCGGTCTCAGGGTCAACGCCAAGCCCGTAGACAGCGGCTGTGAGCGCTGCGAGGCAATTTGAGACGTTATACGCCCCGACCAAATCGCTCTTCACCTCTACACGAAAATCTTTTGCAACAGCAGTGAATTCGATCCCTGAAGCACTATATTGCACATTCTCTGCACGGACATCGGCAGAGTGACCCAGACCGTAATTTAATTTCTTTGTTTTAATAAACTCATTGAGAAATTCAAAAGAACGATCATCGCGATTGATCACACCCAAGCGCGGATTTCCCGCCAGCTTTTCCTTTGTCCGCTCCAGGCTGCTGAACAAACGCGCTTTTGCGGCGCGATAGTTTTCATAACTACCGTGCTCATCAAAATGTTCGTGTGTGATATTCGTGACCACGCCAATATCAAACTCGCAGGCATCCACGCGATGTTGCGACCAGCCATGTGACGTGGTTTCCAGTACCACATGGGTCAACCCAGAGTCAACCATCTTTGCCAGATAACGCTGCACGTCATGCGCATCAGGCGTGGTGACATGGAAGCCTGTATCCAACACTTCGTCACCGATCACCGCATTGACCGTTGAGATCATCCCCGCCCGAATCCCTGCGGCGATCAAAATTTTATAGAGGATATTACTCGTGGTGGTTTTGCCGTCCGTGCCGGTGACGCCGATCACTGTCAGCTTGCGGGCAGGCCAGTTGTAAAAGGCAGCAGCTAAAAAGGTCAGAGCCTGACGCGGGTTTTCGAGTCGAACGTATGGGACGTTGAGTCCGCTCAAATCCCTGTCCCCGATAATTGCAACAGCGCCATTCTCAATCGCCTTTGGGATGTAATTATGCCCGTCGACAGAGCCGCCCTGCATGGCAACGAAAAGATAACCCGGCTTCACTGCGCGGCTGTCTATGGCAATGCCCGTGATTTCTGCGTCAGTCAAAGTCGTTGGAATAGAATATGGAAAGTCAACAAACAAGTTTTTTAGAAGCATTTATCTCTGTTTATCTCCGTTCATCATGGTTTAAAACAAAAAGGGTTCTGGTAATTTTACCAAAACCCTTTCGATATCAAATGAAAAATCTTACTTCAAAGTCTGGCGCAGACCTTCGAGCTTGCCAGCGACGGAACCATCGAGGACTTTGTCACCGACTTTGATGACGAGGCCGCCGAGAATGGAGGGATCAACTTTGAAGGTAACTTCCTTCGCAGAGACGCTCTTCTTCACGGTTTCCTGTTCCTGGCTGGTGAGCGGAAGCGCGCTGGTGACCAGAGCGGAATCGCCCTTCATTTCACCTTCGAGCACCACAACCTTGCCGGCATTCACACCAGAGAAGAACTCGTTGATCAAGGCATGCTGCTTCTTGTCGTCCAGAGCTTCGCCAACGAGCTTGTTGGCAGCGGCAATGGCGAGAGCGGCAACCTGTCCGCGCAGATCGCCGAGAATGCGATTGCGTTCGAGTTCAGCTTCGGCCATGGCAGCTTCGCGAGCCTTGGCGGCTTCGGCTTCGGCGGCGGCTTTCACATCTTTGCCGGCGGAAGCGGCGCGCTCAGTGGCTTCACGAACAACCTTGCCCGCTTCGGCCTGAGCTTCAGCGAGGACTTTGGCGGCTTCTTTTTCAGCGTTCGCGCGGGCTTCGGAAGCAACACGAGCATCTTCCAAACCTTGTGCGATCTTTGTCTTGCGGGATTCCATCATGTCCAGGATGGGTTTGTAGACCCAGGCGTTCAATGTGAGGAACACAATTGCGAACGCGATCAACTGAACAATGAGTAATCCAAGATTAATACCAAGAGCTTCCATGTTTCAATGCTCCTTGAATTACACGACTTTGAAGAGCATAAGGAACGCGATAACCAAACAATAAATAGCAATGGATTCAGAGAACGCCACGCCGAGGATCATGTTGGTCAACAAGTTACCATATGTATCGGGGTTGCGAGCCATACCGCCAAGAGCACCCTGCACGCTCAAACCAATACCCACACCTGCGCCTGCGGCGCCGATCATTGCCAAACCTGCGCCTACGTAGCGCATCGCGTCTAAAATACTTCCTTCCATGTTACAAGCCTCCTTAGGTTTATCCTAATTATTTATGAATTATTTTTTAAACAAATTAATGTTCAGCGTGTTCTTCGTCGCCATGACCCTGTGTGGCCATTGCCATGAATACCATGGTCAACATACCGAACACGAAGGCTTGAATGACACCCACGAACAATTCGAACATCATGATCATTGAAGGCAAAATACTGATCTTGCCGAGCAATGAAGCAACCACAGCCACCAACACCACACCCGCGAACATATTACCGAAAAGACGGAATGTGAATGAAAGGATCTTCGCGAATTCAGAGATGATTTCCAGCAAACCAACGAGGAAATCCATCGCGCCGAAGAACGGCACTTTGAACATGCGCTTGGTATTGAAGAACTTGCTGAAGTAGCCAAGTCCCTGGGCACGAACGCCAATCACCTGAATCGAGAAGAACGAGATCAAAGCCAATGAGAGGGTGAAATTCAAATCCACAGAGATACCGCGGAAGAATGGGGCCAGAATATAGCCGTCATGTTCCAGCTTCTCAGGCAGAATATTCGCCCAACCGCCGCCCAACTCAGCAATTGCATGACCTTCGCCATGAGCGTGGTGGATCACACCGATCGACTCAAAGCCAGGGATCAACTTAAGCAGGTTCGCGAACAACACATAGATCATGATCGTTGCAAACCAGGGGAAGATCGCCTTCGCCCACTTCGTGCCAGCAGAGCCTTCGGTCATGTTGTACAACATTTCCAAAATGGCTTCCATCACGTTGCCAATACCAGTCGGCACGAGATCAGTCTGTTGGCTCTTCTTAAGTGAACGGTTCGCGGCAAATCCAATCACCAACAGCAGGACAATCGTCACTGCCAAAGTGGGGAGAGTATTTACCAAATAGAAGGGGCCAGCAGACCAAGAAAATTCTCAATCAGTGGCTCCTCGATCAATTTTTCGGCGGCAACCGTGATTTCAGGCTGAACCGGGACATAAATCCCGCCCAGAATAAAACCAGCGATCATAAGCACTAGAACAATCCAGCGCCGCCAGGGGGTACGTTTTTTGGGTCTCCAAGCCCGCCTCCTAAGCAGTAGTTTGTTTCTCTTCGGCTTCGTATTTTTCCCTCAGACGCGCCAGCGTTTTTCGCGCCGCATACATCATCAGGAAGACCGAAAGAGGGATTCCAGCAAATAACAACACCAGTGTAAACACCGGTTTCGTTCCAAAAGTATTATCAAGCCACACCCCGCCAAACACAGAAGCCAGAATAATAGCTATGGTGATACAACCCACCTGCCCGATCATTACCACGAGCAGGGTGTACACCATATTCTGACGATTGGTTTGCTTTGATTGTGTCATGTCGCACGATTATAACTGACAGGTCAAAGGGCTGTCAAACGGAAATCAAAAACTGGTTTGGATGTCTGCCCAGGTGAATTTCTCCACACTGCAAGGTATTTCCGCCATCCAAGCCATCCGCCCCCCATTCAACGCCTCACTTCTGGACCTTTGACCTGCTTCTGCTTTCTGTAAAATTCGATAAACCGTGAACGATGGACGATAAACCATGGTCTACCGTCCATTGTCCACGGTCAGATTTCCTAGAACAAATTCAATGCCGCCGCGTCAGACCAGCTAAACCACGGAGCGAATACTGTGCCGACCAAGATCACACCCAGCGCCAGCAACGCCAACGCAATCGCATATGGACGAGTCAACGGGATGGGGTGATTCTCTTCGTCTTCATTCGGCATACGATACAGATAGACAAACTTCATCGCATTGAGATAGTAGTACACACCAATGATGGAGTTAAGAATACCCACAACGACCAGCCATGTGTAACCAGCCTGCACACCCGCCGCAAAGACAAAGACCTTCGACACAAAACCACCGAAAGGCGGCATGCCCGCCAATGATAGGAAAGCCGCAAGCATCATCAGTCCCAACCAGGGGTTGCGTCGACTCATGCCGGCGTAATCCTGAATCTCTTCAAGGCCGGTGATGCGACTGAAAGCCATCACCACACCGAAGGCGAGCAGGTTGGTCGCAATATAAGCCGCGAGATAAAAGACTACACTCGCCGCGCCCAACTGACTAAATGCCACCACACCGATCAATGCGTAACCCGCATGTGCAATGGATGAATACGCAAGCAGACGTTTGATATTGGTCTGCGAGATCGCAAGCAGATTACCGACCGTCATGGTGATCGCCGCAAGCGCAGCAAAGATCAACGTCCATGAGGGAGCGAAACTGGGGAAGGCAACAAAGAAGAAGCGGATGACAACCGCAAATCCCGCAGCCTTGGACGCCGTCGAAAGGAAACCAGCCACAGGAGTCGGCGAACCCTGATACACATCAGGTGCCCAGAATTGGAAGGGGACGATGGCAAGTTTAAAGCCGAGTCCTACAATTACCAGGGCAAACACACTAAACGCAAGCAGGACAGAAATGTCACCGCTTGTGAATAACTGGGAGAGCATGTAAATATTGGTCGTACCGGCGAAACCAAAGATCAAGCTAAAGCCGTAAAGCATGATGGTCGAAGCCAGTGTACCGAACAGCAAATACTTGAAACCAGCCTCAGTGGAACGATCGTCAGCCAGTAAAAAGCCTGAGAGCACATAAAGCGGAATCGACGCGGTCTCAATCGCAAGGTAGAGCATGATCAGGTCGGCCGAAACAGCCATCAGGTTCATGCCGAGAAGCGAGGCCAAAAGCAGAAGATATGCCTCGCCGCGCTGTCCAGCTTTCTCATGATCCATCAAAAGCAGAGCGGTCGCTGCGGCAGCGAACATGAAGAGAATCTTGAAGAAGAATCCCAGCCAGTCAAAGCGGATCATATTACCGAAGACGGCAATCGGCTCGCCGGGCTGCCCAAAGAGCAGGCTGACGATGATGATCAAGAAGAGTCCGCCAGCGGTGAGCCAGCCCGCATTGCGGCGCTGGTCTTCCTTCCAGAACGGCTCAACGCACAGCAGGATTACGGCAAGGATCAGGATCAAAATCTCAGGAAGAACAGAAGCGAACATTACGGGAGTAAACATTTATGCACCTCCCAGAAGACGCAGGATATTTTCAACGCCCTTTTCGACCATGGGAACCATCACCGCCGGGAAGATACCGATGATGACCATGCACGAACAAAGGGTGAAGATAGCGATCTTATCCAGCGCGGTAATGGGTGAAATGTGGCCTTCGAGTTTCTCAGGCATTGGACCGAAGAACACGCGGCGAATGGCGATCATGATATAGGCCGCGGTGATGATAATGGAGATGCTTGCGATAACAGCTACGAGCCACTGTCTACCCCAGACACCCATGAAGATCGGAAACTCAGCAACAAAGCCGGAGAAACCGGGCATGCCCATCGAGACAAGACCGCCGATGATAAAGCCAACACCGGCAAACGGCAGAGCTTTCATCATGCCGCCCAGTTCAGGGATCTGACGTGTGTGCGAGCGGTCGTAGATCATACCGGTCACAGCAAAGAAGAGAGCCGTCATGACACCGTGCGAGAACATCTGCACGCCTGCACCGACGAGACCATCATGATTGAGGGTGGAAACGCCCAACACAACAAGTCCCATATGAGAGACAGAAGAGAAACCGATCATATATTTCAAGTCGGTTTGGACAAAGGCAATGAACGCACCATACACCACAGCGACACCCGCAAAAGCCATGACCAGCCAGGCCCATTGTTTCGCGCCTTCAGGCAAAAGCATAATGCCCACACGCAAAGCAGCGAACGCGCCAAGTTTCATCAACACGCCCGCATGGAACATGGAGACGGCTGTCGGCGCGGCCACGTGACCATCAGGTGACCAGTTGTGGAAGGGCCAGATACCGCCCAGCACTGCAAAGCCGAAGAAGACGGGCAGGAACCAGGCATATTGGAAAGCAGCCGAGAAACCAGCCTTTTCCATCAAGAGCATGTCAAAGGAGAGCACGCCTGTGTTTGTATATTGAGTCCAGTACATGGCGAGGGCGCCGACGAGGGCAACCACGGAACCGATGAACAGGTATAAGGTCAACTTCATGGCCGCGTATTCACGAGTCTTTACCCAACCCCAAATGGCGATGAGCAGGTACATCGGGAACACGGCGATTTCATAGAAGAAGAACAGCATGAACAGGTCAAGTGAAACGAATACGCCGAACACACCGCCTGCAAGCAGGAAGAGGAAGGCAAAGAATTCGCGCGGCCTGTCTTGAATGCCAGCGGAGATGTGATGCTCTTCATCGTAAACGCCCCACGAGATCAAAACACCCGTGACCATCACGATACCGGTCAACAGAACGAGCGGAGCGCTCATCCCGTCCACGCCGAATTTCAGGCTGATGCCGAGCGCAGGCAGCCAGTTGTAGGTTTCGATAAATTGATAACCATTCATGTCGCCGAGCAGATATTGCAGGTACATCCAGCCGGCAAGCAGAAGATCAATTACGGCGGTTGCTAGCGCAACCCCGCGAATTTCAGTTTTGCGGTCGGCAGGCATCATTAACATGATGACTGCAGCTACAAAAGGAAGGAAAGTGATAATACTCAGGATGGGAAAATTCATCATCCACCTCTTAGAACAGAGCCACTACGGCTTTGTTGATAACTTCCAAAATCCACGCGGGCCAGATGCCAATGACTAAAATCAAGACCATCAGCGGGACCACCACGAAAATTTCGCGCGTGTTGATCTCGGTCAGTTTGTGTTCGCCGTGGGCCCAATGTTCGTTCTCGGGACCATGCAAAACTTTCGCGATGCCCTTCAAAATATAAGCACCCGTGAAAAGCAAACCAATCATCGAAATGGCAGTGTAGACTTTCAACACTGGATACGCACCCCGTACCACCAAAAATTCGGAGACGAAACCATTAAGACCGGGTAAACCAAGGGAAGCCATGCTCATGAAGATCAGGATGCCGCCATAAACAGGCACGAGCGGGAACAAACCGCCGAACTCTTCAAGGTTACGGGTATGTGTGCGTTCGTAGATCACACCGACTAGAAAGAACATGCCAGCCGCAGACAAACCATGATTGAACATTTGCAAGACCGCACCATTCATGGCGATGTGAGCATCGGCTGTTCCGGCGGCCAAACCTGCCGCGGCAATGCCGAGAACGACAAATCCCATGTGATTGATGGAGGAATAAGCCACAAGCCGTTTGAAGTCTGTCTGACCGTACGCGGCGAATGCGCCAAAGACAATTGCAGCTACAGCCAGGAAGGCCAACGCGCCCGCAAATATCTTCGCTTCGAGCGGGTAGAACGGAAGCACGATCCGCAGAAAACCATAGGCGCCGAGTTTGAGCAAAACACCAGCCAGAAGCATGGAGCCAGCAGTTGGAGCTTCGGTGTGCGCATCAGGCAGCCAGGTGTGGAAAGGCCAAACCGGAACTTTGATGGCGAAGGCGATGGTGAATGCCCAGAAGGCAATGGTCTTGACGGTATGCACAGGCATACCGAGGAGAATGGAACCAGCATCCAGCGAATTCCAACGCTCATAGAGGACGACCAGATCATAGGTCCCGAAGAGAACGCCGAGCATCTGCACAGCAAGCAGCAGACCGAGCGATCCGCCCATGGTGTAGATCATGAACTTGAGCGAAGCGTAATCCTTGTTGGCGCTGCCCCACTGATTGATGAGGAAGTACATCGGGACGAGGCCGATCTCCCAGAAGACGAAGAAGATCAAGAGATCAAGCGACATGAAGACGCCGAGCATGCCTGTTTCCAAAAAGAGGAAGAGCATCATGTACGCCTTCACACGGTCTGTTACGCTGAACGAAGCAAGGATGGCAAGCGGAGTCAACAAGGTGGTCAGCAAAACCATCGAAAGGGAAATGCCGTCCACGCCCAGATGAAGCGAGGAATTCAGTGCCTCATACCATGGATAGGTATTCTGGAATTGAAAACCGGTCGCATTGGGATCAAAGTTGTTCCACAAATATACGGTGAGCCCAAAGGGAATTAAGCTCGCGCAAAAGGCAAACCAGCGGATAAGTTTTGTCTCGCCGCCTGGCAGGAAAAGCATGACCAATGCCGCGATTGTCGGCAGAAACAAGATCAGGATAAGGAGGTGGGTATTGAGAAAATCCATTATGCGCTCCTAGGCCAGCAGTAAAAAGTAAACGAGGCCGCCTACCACAAACAGGACGACCATTGAAAGGAACAGGTACTGCTGGATACGACCCGTTTGAATGGGACGGAGATTCTTGCCGATCCAGTAGGTTGCGTCGGCAGAACCGTCACCAATGAATTGATTGATAAACGGCACATCGAAGTAATTGCGGATCGCGCTTCCGACTCCGCCGGTAGCTGGTCCAAATAAATGGAGAATGCCATCGATGAGGCCTTTATCCATCCACTTGGAGACGAAGACTTCGGAGAACCAGGTCAACGGTTTGATGAAGATGATCTCGTAGGCTTCATCGAAGTAGTATTTGTTCTTGAGCAAAGGAATTTGTAATTTATCCTGCTCAACGGAAGTCACATTGCGATAAGTGAGCCAGCCAAGGAAAAGTCCGCCAAGCGCCACAACCAGTGAAGTGAGCAAGGGAACGATGTTGAATTCCAATGCTTCTGGATGCTCGGCCAGCGTGCCGCCGACGAATTCATGGAACCAGTTGGGCACGAGTCCGCCGAAGAGTGGGAAATGCTCGGGGATGCCGACCCAGCCGTACGTTACGGCAAAGAACGAGAGGACAACGAGCGGAGCAGTCATCGTCCAGGGAGTCTCATGAGCGTGTTCCGCTTCTTCTGTGCGGGGTTCACCAAGAAAGGTCAATGTGATCTGACGCATGGTATAGAACGCGGTCAGGAACGCAGCGACAGCGAGTGTAATAAAGATGGTCATGTGACCGTGACCGAAAGCATCCGCAAGGATTTCATCCTTCGACCAGAAGCCAGCGGTGATGATCGGGAAACCGGAAAGAGCAAAACCGCCGATCAGGAAGGTCCAGAATGTGATCGGCATCTTCTTGCGCAGACCGCCCATGTTGAACATGTCCTGCGGATCAACTTTGTGATTGCCAGTGTGAAGCACGCCATGTTCCATACCGTGAATGACGGAGCCGGAGCCAAGGAAGAGCAAAGCCTTGAAGAAGGCATGTGTGATCAGATGGAAGACAGCGGCGATATATGCGCCCATACCAATGGCGGCGATCATAAAGCCAAGCTGTGAAATGGTCGAATAGGCCAGTACGCGCTTGATGTCGTTTTGAGCAACAGCGATGGTTGCGGCAAAGATGGCCGTGAACGCACCGATGAAAGCTACCACGCTCATCGCAGGTGGTTAATCTCATGTCCATTGAAACAGCGGTGAGCAGCGGGAACATGCGAATGACCGCATAGACACCCGCCGACACCATCGTCGCCGCATGGATCATGGCGCTGACAGGGGTCGGGCCTTCCATCGCATCTGGCAGCCAGACGTGCAACGGCCATTGCGCAGATTTACCAATTGTGCCAATGAAGAGCAGCAAAGCGATAAACCCCGCAGCCGACAAACCAAAGATGCCGGTCGGCACAACTGCAAGCGTGTGTAAAATCTCCTCGGAAAAAATCTCACGAAAAGACAGGGTGCCGGTCACGCTATAAAGAAAAGCGATTCCCAACAACATGAATACGTCACCGATACGAGTGGTCATGAAGGCTTTTATGCCTGCATTACGCGCAGAAGGTTTGGCGTACCAAAAACCGATCAAGAGATAGGAACACAAGCCCATGATCTCCCAACCCACGAAAAGCGTGAGGAGGTTATCGGAGACAACGAGAGTATACATACCAAAAGCGAATAAGCCGATAAACGCAAAAAAGCGTGAGTACATCGGCTCCACCGAAAGCACAGTGTGCTTATGGCCGAGTTCATCAGTCACAGTGGCGCCATGTGGAGGAAGGCCGGCATGGTCGTGATCGCCAGCAGGTTGACCAAAGTTGTGATAACCAACGCTATAAATGAAGATCATCAAAATGGTCCATGCCACAAAGAACAAAACCGCGGCAGAAAGCGGATCGATCAACACGCCGACTTTCAACCATGTCTCGCCTGTTGGAATCCAATCGATCGAAGCGGCAAATGGATGTTCGCCAAAATGCTCGGTTATAACCGCATTATAAAAAACATACATGGATCCCAAAAAGGAAAGGAATGCCGCGCTGATTGCCACCGTATGACTTAGGGCCTTGTTCTTATTCGTAAACAATACGATCAGAACAAAAGCCAAAAGGGGTGGCAAGGGAATGAGCCAAACTAAATTAGTCACAAATTCATGTGTCATGTGCGTCCCTACCACTTCAACAAATCAAGTTCTTCCGCCACCACCGTATTGCGACGGCGATAGACAGAGATTACCAAAGCCAGACCAACAGCCACTTCAGCGGCGGCGACTGCAAAGACAATGATCGCGAACACCTGTCCTGCCATCAACGAAATATCACCGTAACGCCAGAAAGCCACGAGGTTGATATTGACCGCGTTGAGCATCAACTCAACGCCAAGCAAAATTGCAACCGCGTTTCTGCGCGCCAGCACACCAAACAAACCAATACTAAATAATCCGGCCGCGAGAATGAGATACCATGAAAGAGGAATCATCAACGCCTCCTATTTCTTGTTGAACGCGAGATAAACCGCGCCAACCAATGCCGCAAGAAGTAAAACGGATGCGACTTCAAACGGCAGGACATATCCCAGCGGAGAGGTCAATGCGCCGCCCAATTGATTGATCGCATCAAAACCAGACGGGATGCCTGCTGCCTGCTTCGAGAAGCCGCTCCAACTCTGGAGCAGATACGCCAGCCCGGCGAAGGTCAAGACCGCCATCAAAGCGCCCGCCCACCAGTTCTGATTCAACGCCGCGCCTGTATCCGCCGCCTGACGACGGGTCAACATGACCGCGAAGATGAAGAGAATGGCAATCGCGCCAATGTACACCACCACCTGCACAACCGCCAAAAAGCCGGCATTCAGCAATGTGTAGATGATCGCCACTCCAAACAAAGTCGCAACCAGCCACAACGCAGCATGGACGAGGTCCTTTACCGTCACCACCAGCAGTGCGGCAATCAGTGTGACAGCGCCAACGATTAGAAAAATTACTTGTTCACCAGTCATATAAAATCCTTTGGTAATTCGCAAGCAGTAATTGGATATTTTTATTACCAATTACCAGCTAATGATGAGCCTCTACAACCTGCTTCACACCTTCCACCCGCTCACGTTCTTTTTTACTCACCGAGCGGACAATTTCCATTGAGACCCAGGCGACGATCACATTCGAGAGGATCATGCCTGTGATGTAGAGCCAGCTATCGGCGCCGCGCAGAAGCGCATTCATCAACGCTGTCACCATCACGAGCACAAAGGCCACAGGCGTCAGGAATTTCCAGTTAAAGGCAAGCATCTGATCGATACGAATACGCATCATGGTGTATTTGACCCACATGATGACCCAGTATCCAACCAGTGCCTTAAACAAAATGATCGCAATTGCAAGGAAGGGACTGACCTTCTCCAAACCGAAGAAACGATACCCGCCAAAGAAGAAGATCGCCCAGAAACCGCCAAAGGTGAAGGCGTGCAAAAGTTCGCCCGCGTAGAACATGCCGAACTTCATGCCTGAATATTCAATGTTGTAACCGGAAACCAGTTCCGATTCGCCTTCAGCAAGATCGAAGGGCGCGCGTCCCAACTCCTGCGATGGCCGCGATCAGGAAGATCAACGCCGCCAATGGAGAAAGGAAAACGTACCAGATATTCTGGCTTTGAATAATGGTATTCATGCCCATCGAACCCGAGAAAATGGTCGGGATGAGCAACACCGCAAGCATGGGAATTTCAAAAGAAACCATCACAGCCACCTGACGGAACGCGCCGATAACCGAGAATTTGTTGTTCGATGACCAGCCCGCCATAATAATGGAAAGCGTGCCAATCGAACCTGCCGCAATGATAAACAACGCGCCGGCGTTCAAGTCCACGCCAAGCATGACGGGCGCCAAAGGCACAACCGCCCAAAGAATCAAAACGGACATCATCGAAAGCATCGGCGCAAGGTTATAGACCACCTTGTCCGCGCCATCAGGCGTGGTGTCTTCTTTGATCATCAGCTTGATGATGTCTGCGAATGGCTGGATCAAGCCGAAAGGTCCGAGGCGATTCGGGCCGATGCGATCTTGAAAACGAGCCACGACTTTACGTTCGATCCAGACAAGGAAAATATCCACCACCATCAGAATGGTGATGAGCATCAATATGCCGAGGAAAGCCACCAGCACATTTGCAAAGACTGCATTCATGCCCCAGCCTACAAAGACACCGGATAACCAATCTGCGGCTACTTTCAGAGGGTCATTCCAAAAATTCATAAATCGCTCCTATTTGCGCAGCCGCTATTTTTTGGCCTGGCGCGCGCATTTTCCTTTTACACAAAGAAAAGGCTGAAAGGAAAAATCCGTTCAGCCTTTTCTATTTTCTAACCAAAAACTATGCCCATTCCAACATCCCTTTGCGCCACGTGTAAACGAGACCAGCAACAAGGATAAGAATGAATACAATACCTTCGACAACAGCAAACATACCCAATTGACCGAGTCTTACGGCCCAGGGAAATAGAAAAACGGTTTCCACATCGAAGACGAGGAAGACCAGCGCAAAAATATAATACTGCGCCTTGAATTGCACCCAGCCTTCACCGACTGGTTCGATACCGCATTCATAAGTTGATTGTTTAATGGGGTTGGGCTTCTTGGGACCCAGAATCCAGGCAACGCCGATGGCGCCCACTGGAATAATCAAACCAACAATAAAAAATAAACCAACGTAAAGCCATTCGTTCATTTACATGCTCCGCCGTGAAATCTTTATTACCCAACATATTAGGCAAAATTGTACCATATAGGACAAACCAGCCCCTATGATTGCATGTCAATTTTTTGGGTGATATTCGTCATATATTTCCCTGCCTTCTTTTACAGAAAAAATTAGCGTTTTTTTCTTCTCTTGAACAGGAATTTGATGATGTCTTCGATAAACGGGAATCCGATGACGCCGCCCACAACGGCCCCGATCACACCGGATGTGCGCGCCAGGTTAACCGACAGCCCGAAGAAGTCCACCGCTTCGATCTCGACGATTTGAGCTGATACAGCAATTCGGCTTTGTTCTCCCGTTGACTTTTCCTCAAAGTTCAAGTGCAGCCAAACCGTGCCGCGATAGATGCCCGTCTCCTGCGGGCGGATACTCCAAAAAAATGTGGCGGATTGTCCACGTTTGAGCGGCTCGTAAATGGCATCGGCTGGTTGAATCAACATACCGGCCATATCCAAATTGGCCTCGGCTGTGACATTATGTGTTTCATATAAATCCGGGATCTGAATTGTCTCCCCCACCACCACATTGCCTTCAAATTGCGCAGTCGGCGTGATATTGCCGAAATCATCCACCTCCAGCGTCAAGCGGATAATATCCCCTTCAGTGGGAAAATGCATCAGAAGGAGAAATAGATGACCTGGTGGTCACGAGACAGGCGTCAGGCCCAAATCAAGCGAGGTTGGAGTAGCATGAATATCTGCGAGGAAGAGACCATGTTTATCACTTTACATGCCTTGCAACCAAGAAATATCCCCAAAAATAGGAACCATCTAAATTCCAAGAATTAGCAGGGCAATGCTAGCTGAACCTTTTGTTCATCTAGAGACTTCTTCCACTTCAATGTACCACTTCACCCGCGTGCCTACACGATCACGGATCTGCCAGGGCAAAGGCTTTGGCATTTCTTCAAATGTCCTGCGGATTTCCTGTGCACGGCTTAGGACCAGATCACGTTCTGCCTGTGTCAGGTTTACGCTTTCATCTTTCGATCAGGTCTTCGACATGCCCCAAATTGATGGATGTGGTTTTATAGAGGCCCCAATCCTGGCTGCATAATTTGGCGAGGATTTGCAGATTGATCATATCCTTATCGCCGTTGCCTGTTTCATTATTCAGCAGCAAAGAAGTAATGTCCATCATATCCTTGCGATTCAATTCAACGATCTGAGCCTTGGACAAAAACAACTCAGCCAGAGGAATGGTGACGGGGTCAGCGGTGAGACGGGTTTCGAGAGGAATCTTGTGGCACATTTCAAAATCACCGACGAAGATATCAATCTTCATTTCAGTGGTTTCGTGATAATAGATCTGGCGCTGGTCGCCGTTCACGATGTTGAATTTCTTGTGCGGCTGATAACCGACTTCGGGCATGAAGGCTTCAAATTCCTGGCGCTGTTTGGATGCGACACAAAATCCAGGTCGCCGAAATCGCGCACAAACAGCGGATGATTGTTCTGGTTGTGTGCTTGAACAGCCAGCCCACCGATGGCGCGCAGTTGAATATTTTTCGCATTTGCCGCCTCAATGAGACGGTGCATTTCATTGAATATCTCGCTCTGATTCGTTTCCATTTACGATGCCTGTACATCCTTCAGCCAGACGGGAAATTCCGCCGAATCCATTTTTTCCACTGCCCTGCCCCAGCGTTCGATGGCCCAACCCCAAAAGTCAAACTCGATGGTGGAGATGTCGGCTTGAATGGCGGCCCATAATCCCCAGCCGACATCAGACATGATCATATTCAATTTCATGCGGGCGATTTTATCAGCAGAAGCTTCACCAAAATACGCGGCGCAGACTTCCGCGATCTGCTCATCGTTGAATTGCATTTCCTGACAGGTATTGCCCAACTCAAAGGTCGGGTCGTTGTTGCCGCTGTATTCGTAATCGATCAGCCAGAGTTGTTTGCCGTCGTCAATATAGTTTTCGGCGAGCAGGTCATTATTACATGGGACAGTCGCCAGCGGTTTCACAGACATTGCCTTTTCGATCTGCGTGACGGTGTGTAATCTGTCCAGATAGCCTTCGGGAGTTTTGATGTCCCGTTCTTTGCAAAGGCGCAGATAATACTCGGTGAGGCGGAACATATTGAAGTCCGTCAGGAAGCGTTCGCCAGAGTGCAGCTGCTTGATGGACTGCGCCATGCGCGTCGGCATCCCGCTCTCGATTCAGAGAAATCCTTCGACATGGTTTTGCCGTCGAGGAATTTCAGCACCATCACGCTGTGTTCAGGAAAATGATGATGAACTCTCGGCGCGACACGCCTGCATTGGCCGCGGCTTTGCTGTTGTGATATTCGTTTTTGCGGTCAATGGCCAGGAGCTCGGTACCTTCGCCCGGCACGCGGATAAAAAATGGCTGGCCATCCACATGGACTTTGTAGTTGGTGTTGGTCAGCCCGCCTGAAAGATGCTGAATTGCAACATCCCCATTCTTCCAATCTTCTAGTTTTTCGACGACTTCTTCAATTATCGCCATACGCTCTCCATAAAAAATGAAAGGTGACAGTTCAGGGTGACTGTCACCCACATTGCATTATTCAACAGGAATTTCGGCCTGTACTTTATCGAGGTCAATGCCGCCCCGCTTGCGGTAGGACTTGAAGCCATAATAAATGGCCGCTGACAATGCGTAACAGGTTCCAAGGAATATGATCGAATTCGTATTCTTGAAACTAATGCCATACAAGCCCGCGCCTTCACCACCTGTATTTAGCCAGGGATCGAACAGCCATTCGACGAGCAGGAAGCCGAGGAAGGAAGCGAAGATCACGCCGGCGACCGTGATGAGCGGAATGCCAAACACTTTCATCTGGGCGATCGGGGAAGCTTCGAAGAGTTCCTTCTTCTTATATGGAAGAACGATGGCCGCGATGGCTGTGCCGAAGTACATGATGGCAATGCCCTGTGTAGCGGCAAGGGTAATGGAGTTAAAGCCGCCCACATTGTATGCATATAAATATGAAACAAGCAGAGCAGGCACCACCATCAACAACATCGCGTTGACAGGCGTGCCGCGTTCACTCAACTCGGCCACTTTCTCAGGCAGCAGACGGTCAAACGCTGCCGCAAAGATCACGCGTGTGGAAGAAAGGAACAATGTGCCAGCCCAACCGAACCACCAGAAACTCATCAAAACGACAACCACGATTTGAATGAGGCGATTGCTGGTTAGGAAAAGCGCGAGCAAGGCAGGGTAAGGCCAGACAGGCAAAGGAACTGTCGCACCATACCAGACGGAATTCCACCAGGCGCCGTTGGATTGCATGTAAAAATCCCAACCAATGGTCCTGGATACGCCGAGGAAGAAGACAATGCCGAGCACAGTCACAGCGCCGAGCGCCGCAGCCATACCGGAGAAGTTGCGTTTGTAATCCGTTGCGCCGCGGACTTCACCATAGAGGGTTGCGCCCCAGTTC
Source organism: Candidatus Villigracilis proximus (assembly GCA_016715195.1). Lineage (GTDB taxonomy): Bacteria > Chloroflexota > Anaerolineae > Anaerolineales > Villigracilaceae > Villigracilis > Villigracilis proximus. The sequence goes on along the minus strand of JADKBB010000001.1, from coordinate 184,048 downwards.
GGCCACAAGTTAAAGAATACAAGCCACGGAAGCGTGAGGAGAACCAGCTTAAAAGTTCCGCCGGTTAATGGTGTCGCAGCGCCGGCATCTATGCCCGCTTGAACAGTGGCATCGTACGCGCCGGCTTGAGCGCCAAACAAAGCGGTTGCATTCTTTTCATAGCCAGCCTTGAATGCCTCGGGAGAACCGGTGAAAAGCAGAACGATCACGATCAACAGTCCAAGCATACCGGCGTAGAAGGAAAACTTTTGAATCCGCGCATAGGTTTTCATGCCGAGCATGATGACCAATGCAACAAAGCCAAGCGCGATCAAGGTGCTGACAAATAAAGGCGTGCCAGCGCCCGCAAACCAAACGGCGGCATCCTTCAACCCGAATACACCGAGAAGGGGCACCATCACAACCTGACGGAACATGTCACCATAAACCGGAGTCCACAACCAGAGTGTGAACCACCAACCTGTAATGGCAAGGATGAAACCAACGCCTCCGCCAAAGATGCGGGTCATCCAGACGTAATCGCCGCCGGAGCGGGGCATGACGGAAATCAGGGAGGCATAAACAATGATCTCAAAGATCAAAAATACCGCGCTCACAATCAGCGCATTGACCATGCCGCCACTGAAAAAATACATCTGGCTGAAACTATAGAATCCCAACGTCACAATATTGATGGAAAAGAACGCATACACAAACGCGTCGAAGACTGACCACGAACGTACCATGCCAGTCGCCTTACGGACAAACAAGTTGCTCATAACTCTCTCCTCTTTTGGTTTATGTTTTTAAGCAGGAACACAACTTCCCGCGTTTAACCTGTTGTCAAAACGTAATTCTCGATCTTATTCTTTCCTAATTTCACAATTGCGCCAAGCAGAGTCCCCTGCTCATACATGGAACCCGGATTAATGCAAAGAGTTTTGCCAATGCGCGTTGCCCCGCGGCCTTCGTGAATATGCCCATGCAAAGAGATCAAGGGCTGAATTCTTTCGATCGCTGTGCGCAGTGCCTTCGAACCGACCGGGATCATCGAGTTGCCGGCCAGCACCGGACGCAAATCCTTATCCAACTCGGGCGCTTCATCCAGCCCGGATTTATATGGAGGGACATGGATATTGAAGATGGAATTATGCGGATCTTTGAGCTGACGGGTCATCGCTTCATACCTAACTGCAAGCTGATCCTCGTCCTCTTCACGGTGCGTGGCCCAGGGAGTGATATTGCTCCAGCCCGAAGCGATCATCTCGTGACCATCCAGCGAAGAGACCTTGCCCTCGACCAGCAACACACGCTTGCTTGAGCGGATAATATCGTCCACCTCGTCCATGTCATCATTGCCGGGCGAACAATAGACCTGCATATCGGTGCCATCGAGTTTTTTATCGGCCAGGTCCATCCATTGCTGAACGACCTTAAGTACTTCGGCTAGAAAAATTTTGCTGACGCGCTCAGGGTCTTTTTCCAATTCGGTGATTTCATCCGGATTGGTCATGTATGGATAATAGCCGCGGCTGCGGACACGCTTGGTCATGTCTGCAAGTTCTTCGTCGGTTGATGGTTCAAACACCTGTTCAAGCAAAGTGATACGATAGTTTTTCCCGCCCTGATGAATAAATGGGATGACCGCCTTGCCTGTCATATCCCCGCCGAGAACCAGCTTATCGGCGCCGTAAAATTTCCCCGCATTTAGAAACTTGCTCCAGCATATATCCGAACCGTGTATATCTGTTGCAAAAAATATAGTAGTCACATGCAAATCCTTTTATTTTGGGATAGCTTGCAGAGGTGGTGCGGAATTGATTGGCCGATTATACCCCCAGTAAAACAGAACGCAACCGTATTATTAACAAAAAGCGCCCGTCTTGCGACGGGCTTAAGAAGGAGGAAGAATGAAAGCGGAAGCGGCCGATTAAGAAACAGAGTCAGACAAAAGATATTTCATATACTCGGCACGTTCGCGCTCCTGCAGCGCGGATGAAATGATCCATTGTGCAAATACAAGAAGAATATACATTAGTTTCAAAACCTGACCTTTCAGTCTCATTGATAACCAAAGTATAAAAGCGGACCTTTAACCCAGCGTTGTCGGTGGGTTAAGGTTGAGTTAAAGGAGAATACAGAAGTTGGAATGAGGAGTGATGAATTTCAATTCTTCATTTTGCATTTTGGTTGTAGAATTAACTCATTCAGCCGGTTTTAAAAAATAAAGTCCGATGACGCCCAAAGAGTGAAGAAAACGTTTGTGAAGATCAAAAAGGCAATTCGTAACTCAGAATGTATATTCCGCCAGGATTGAGGACAAAACCATGAAGACACCTAGTTTCAATAAGATCGTTTGGCGGGCAGTATCCATTCAGATCATCCTCGGCTGGACATTGCTGATCATTGGCAGTTATTATATTGGGAATATATGGTTAAAAAATGAAATCCTTACCCATGTGATCCTATGGCTGATGGGAGTGGTGATATTCGAATTCATTCTTTTACGCGGATACACAGAAAGTAACAAAGAAAAAGATGGTCAGGGCGGGGAGATCAGCAATTTAATTTATCATGCCGTAATGGAAACCTCCCCCGATTCAGTTGCAGTGACTGATCTGCTGGGAAACTATATTTTCGCCAACAAACAAACCGCCGTACTGCATGGATATGAAAACACTGAAGAATTTATCGGCAAAAGCGCCTTTAGCTTTTTCTCCTTGAGCGAAATCCCCAAAGCGACAAATTATATGGGAATGACCCGCACAGATGGGATCATCAAAAACATAGAGTTTAACCTCCAACGCAAAGACGGCAGCACCTTTCCGGCCGAATTAAGTGCGGCGCTGATCAAGAATGAAGTAGGCATCCCGGTGGCGTTCATCGCGGTCACTCGTGATATTACCGAGCGCAAACATGTTGCAGACCAACTCCATGACATGAACGAGCAACTGCGCCTGCAATTGGTGGAGATCGAAAAACTACAAGCCATTTTACATGAACAGGCAATTCAAGACCCGCTCACCGGGTTGTATAACCGCCGCTTTATGGAGGAAGCGCTCAAACAGGAATTCGCCCGCGCAAAACGCGGAGACCATCCCTTCAGTGTAGTGATGCTGGATATGGACAAACTGAAAGCCTTGAATGATAGATATGGTCATGTCGTTGGTGATTCTGCCCTGAAGTCTCTTTCCAAATTACTTAAAGAGCAGACCCGTGTTGAAGATATTGTCTGCCGCTTTGGCGGGGATGAATTTCTAGTCATTTTGCACAATGCAGATGAGCAAATAGCATCCGCCCGTCTTGAAGAATGGAGCGAACAGGCAAAACATATCGTCATCGCTCATGAAGGGAATCAAATTCCAGTCAGTTTCTCCGCTGGCCTCGCCACCTATCCAATCTGTAAAAATATCGAAGAACTTATCCGTACAGCAGATAAGGCCCTGTATGATATAAAAGCAGCGAAAAAACCAAGTACATAAAAATGAAGGCGGCTTACAGAATGCAGAATTTCAATTCCCCATTCTCTCATTCTGTATTCCTCATTTTGGTCGTAAAATCATCCTGTCATTGGAGACCGAATGACGCGCCACGCGCTGTCAGGCTCGCTACCCAAAAATTTGACGCATACTCAAATTACAGGAGACCCAAATGACCCCCAAGTTCTATCCCCCCGAACCATTTCGTATCAAAGTTGTTGAATCGATCCGCTTGATCTCGCCGGCGGAGCGTGAGTCTGCATTGAGAGATGCGGGCTACAATCTGTTTTCAATGAAGGCAGAGGATATTTTCATTGACCTGCTGACCGACTCAGGCACCGGCGCAATGAGCGCGGAGCAATGGGCCGCCATCATGCGCGGTGACGAGTCCTATGCGGGCGCGCGTTCGTTTCAGCGTTTGAAGACCGCCGTTGAAGATATTTTCGGCTTCAAGTATTTTGTCCCAACGCATCAGGGACGTGCCTCTGAAAATATTCTGGCGGCGTGTCTGGTCAAGCCGGGGATGTACGTCCCGAGCAATATGCATTTTGACACGACCGATGCCAACATCCGCGCACGCGGCGGACGCCCCACAAATCTGGTGATTGATGAAGCCTTCGATATTAATAATCCGCACCCGTTTAAAGGCAACATGGATATTGCCAAGTTGCGCGCCTTCATTCAAAAGGTCGGGGTGGAGAAAATACCCTTCGGGATGGTAACAGTTACAAATAACGCGGGAGGCGGTCAGCCGGTTTCGATGGAAAATCTCAAAGCGGTCGCGGCTGTCTATCGCGAGCATCAAATCCCATTCTTCATTGATTCCGCGCGCTATGCTGAAAATGCATACTTCATCAAGTTGCGCGAAAAAGGATATGAGAATAAATCTGTGATCGAAATTGCACACGAGATGCTCAGCCTCGCTGACGGTATGACGATGAGTGCAAAAAAAGATGCGATTGTCAACATCGGCGGTTTGTTGTGCTTGAATGATGAAGCGCTGTTTCAAAATGTTAAAAATGAATTGATCCTGCGCGAGGGCTTCCCCACCTACGGCGGACTTGCCGGCCGCGACCTCGAAGCGATGGCGGTTGGTTTATATGAAGGACTCGACGAAGCCTATCTTGCGTATCGTCTTTCGCAGACTGCGTATCTCGCAAGCAGACTCAACGATGCGGGCATTTCCACCATCCAACCGGCGGGCGGACATGCCGTGTATCTCGATGCGGCAAGTGTCTTCCCCGAATATTCCACAAAGTGAATTTCCGGGGCAGGCGCTGGCCGTGGAGTTGTATCGCGAAGGCGCAATTCGCGGCGTGGAAATTGGCTCGGTCATGTTTGCCTATCCTGATCCTGATTCTGGCAAACTGATCTATCCAAAACTTGAATTGCTGCGACTCGCCATTCCGCGCCGCACTTACACCCAAAGCCATCTGGATTATGTCGCTGATTGCGCGGCAAAAATAAAATCACGCGCCGATAAAGTGAAAGGATATAAATTCACATACGCTCCAGAATTGCTCAGGCATTTCACTGCAAGGTTTGAGCCTCTATAAGGTTCCTGAAGAAATGATGTATCTGATGTATCTAAGGTTTTACCCTCAGTCACCTCATACATCACAAACATCAGAAACCTCTCCCCACGACAAACAAGGAACACAATGATCCCCGATCAATGGTACGGCATTCTCGAATCGAACGAAGTCAAAAAAGGGAAACCTATCGGCTTCACGCGCATGGGCGAAAAAATGGTCGCCTGGCGGAATCGCAGTGGACAGGTAACAGTGATGAGCGACCTGTGTCCGCATCGCGGCGTGGCATTGAGTGCGGGAAAACTGGTGGATGATTGCATCCAGTGTCCCTTCCACGGTTTTGAATATGATACTTCGGGAGATTGCCGATTCATTCCAGCGAATGGAAAAAATGCAGAGCCGCCCAAAACCATGCACGTCAAGACCTATGTGACACGCGAAGCTCACGATATTATTTTCCTCTGGTGGGGTGAGCCGCGCGCGAACGAAAATTATCCGCCTTTGCCGTGGTTCGAGAACATCAGCGCGGACATGGTCTACTCGACCATTCGCAACCATTGGAAGAATCATTACGCGCGAGCCATCGAGAATCAACTCGATGTAGTTCACCTGCCTTTTGTCCACTACAACACCATCGGCAGCGGAAACCGCGCACTGGTCAATGGGCCCGTTGCGAAGGAAATACAATTCGCCGCTGGCAGTTACCGTCTTGATATGTGGGTGGACAATAAATCTGATCACGGTCAAAAGCCGATCAAGCCGTCTGACATGCCCGAACCTGCACGGCGCCCGCTGATCCAGTTTTACTTTCCTAATCTATGGCAAAACTGGCTCTCGGATGATTTCCTTGTTTTTCTGATCTTCGTCCCGATCGATAATGAAAACACGATGATGTACCTGCGTCAATATCATAAAATGCGAATTCCTGTTTTGCGCCAGTTATTTGAATTTTTCGGCGGACTTGGAAACTTATATATTCTCAATCAAGACAAACGCGTGGTCATCACCCAGCGTCCATCGCGTCCTGATCTGGATATCGGTGAAATCCTGATCCCGGGCGATCATCCCATCGTGGTGTATCGCAAACGCAGAAGAACGCTCATTGAGGAAGCGCAAGCCGGATAAGAACAGGAAGGTTATGTTTGAAGCATAACCTTCTTTATTTTTTCTCTCCGATTTATGTTTGCCATGCAAAAATATTCATAACAACTTTTTACAGGCATTAAGTGTTATAAGCATGGTTATCTAAACTTATCGTTGTTCCGATGGAGAAGCTATGTTATCGAAAACATCGCGTTTACTGACTTATCTCTGCGCTGCCCTATATGGAATTCTGGGAACCCTTTTATTTTTATTCCCCGAACAACTCGCGCCCGTCTTCGCCTGGAAGGTCACCGGTTTTATGACCATCACCATCGGCGGCTGGTGCTTGGGCAATGCCTGGCTGGCGTATATCGCCGCCCGCCGCTGGGACTGGCAGCGAGTCTATACTCAACTCATTTATTTATGGTTGTTCGGCATTGGGGAATTGCTCGTATTGTTTTTCTTCCGTGACAAGTTAAAACTCGAGCATCCCATTGCATGGTTGTATTTCATCACACTCATCGTCAACACACTCGCCGCGTTCATTGGCATTTTTGATTATCTTCGCATTCGTCCATCCAATCAGTTGATCGGCACAGGCCTCACAAAAGCTCAAAGTATGTTTGCCGTTGCATTTGTGATCTTCGTCGGCTTTCTCGGCTTGTATGGATTAACCGCACAGATCGGAGCATCCGGCACGAACGCCGGAATCTTTCCCGAAGTCATGTCCCTGTTCACCTTGCGCAGTTTCGGCGTTTTCTATTTTTCACTCGCGCTGGCGACCATCCCCTATTTTTGGGATAGAAGCCTGAACTCCATTCTGAGTCACGCCTTTGCGGCCTATGGATTAATTGTCTTCATCACCGTTGCCGCTTTTATCTACATTGGCCTCTTCAATTTTTCCGAGCGCCCGGGCGGGCTGGCTTATTTCGGCGCATATCTGGTCGTGGGCATCCCCTTACTTTTTGTTTTCTATAAATACGGCACAGGCAAATAATTTCAAGCACAGCCTTTGAGGATTTCCCGGAGGCTGTTTTATTATCGATTAAAATGGATGCATGACTCGTTGGCTTGATCCTCATCCTGTAGAAATCCCCGCTTCATTCTTAACCCTCAACCTGCCTCCGTTTATCGCGCAGATTCTGCTCCGACGGGGAATCAGCACACCCGAAGCAGCCGAAGCGTTTTTACATCCCGATGCGATTCCCTCCACACCTTTTCCAAATATTGAACCCGCAGTGGAACGCATCCAATTGGCGATCCGCAATCAGGAAAAAATTTGCGTCTGGGGTGATTTCGATGTGGACGGACAGACTTCCACGGCGCTGTTGGTGCAGGCATTGCAAGCGCTCGGCGCGGACGTTGTCTACTACATTCCAATTCGCGGCAAAGAGAGTCACGGCGTGCATGTTGAATCGCTCAAGCCGATCCTTGATCACGGCGCGACGTTGATCGTCACCTGTGACACAGGCATCACCGCCCACGAAGCCGTGGACTATACCAACTCACGCGGCGTGGACGTGGTCATCACCGATCATCATGATCTGGGCGAAACACTTCCAAATGCAGTTGCGATCATCAATCCCAAATTATTACCAAAGGATCATCTGCTCGCAAATCTGGCGGGCGTTGGGGTGGCGTATAAATTAGCAGAAACTTTGTTGGACCGTAGACCATTGACCAGGACCATGAAGCACCGTCCGCCGTCCACGGTCTACGGTCAGAGGAATTACTCGATCAAGTTGCCCTAGGTCATATCGCCGATATTGCCTTGCTTAAAGGCGAAACCCGTTCGCTGGCACAAAAAGGGAGTCAAGCGTTACGTGAAACCAAACGGCTCGGAATAAAAGTGATTGCCGAGTTATCAAGCACGCAACTCGAAACGCTGACCGAAGAAACGATCGGGTTTACCTTTGCGCCGCGCTTAAATGCGCTTGGCAGATTGGGCGATGCAAATCCGGCGGTTGAATTATTACTCACTCAAGATCCGGCGCGCGCGCGCCTGCTGGCCGCGCAAATTGAAGGATTGAATTCACAGCGCAGATTATTGACAAGCAATGTTTATCTGGCCGCGGAAGCACAATTGAAAGCCAACCCCGATCTGTTGACTGAACCCGTGATCGTGTTGTCACATCCCAACTGGCCGGGCGGCGTGGTGGGCATTGTCGCCAACAAACTCGTTGACCGCTATCACAAGCCGGCGATTCTATTAAACGAATCAGAAGACGGCATCATGCGCGGATCGGCCCGTTCAATTGAAGGGCTGCACATCACAGAAGCCATCGCCACCCAAAAAGATATTTTGCGCGGATTCGGCGGGCATCCCATGGCGGCCGGCATGTCTTTTGATGCTGATAAATTAATTGAATTCCGTAAAGGGCTTGGCAAAGCCATCGAAAAACAACTCGGCACGATCGTGCGCGAAGAAGCCACTTTGCAAATTGATGCATGGCTTGACTTAAACGAACTCAATCTTGAACTGGCAAATTCACTGGAAATGCTCGCGCCTTTCGGAGCGGGAAACCCCGCGTTGACATTGGCCACGCGCAACGTGAGCTTAAGGTCTGTGTCAACCATCGGAAAGACAAAAGAACATCTGCGTTTGACGATCGAAGATGAAGGCGGGAATGTTCAAAGTATTTTATGGTGGGGCGGCGCGGGCGAGGAAAAACCCGAAGAGGGCAGCAAGTTCGATATTTCCTATTCATGCGAGCCAGTTCCTATCGCGGACAAAAGCAAGTCACATTGCAGTTTGAAGAATTCAGGATCGTTGAAGAAAAGCCTGTTGAAGTTCGGAAATCAAAAATCGAAATTAAAGATATGCGTTTGGAGTCAGCCAGCTTGCTGGCGAAACTACAGGAGCAAGCTCCCGCACTCCAAATTTGGGCTGAAGGCGCGGAGAAATCAAAAGGCAGCGGCGGCCATGGCTTCACGCGAGAGCGCCATTGAATTTGGTCTGCAATGGCTTGCAGCCGCCGGACATGCATCTGTCAGCGTGGAAGATGATGCCGTGACTCTCTCTGCCGAAAAGCCGGAGGCAAACCCGTATTTGCAGAAGGAGTTATATCTGGCCTTGCGCGGTATCCTCAACGAAATATCAGCTTATCGCAAATATTTTGCAACCGTGGAGCATGTGGCTGGTTTATTTGAGGTGCATTAAAAAAAGAGAAGAGGGCATGACGAAGCCTGAGATCATTTCCTGGTTACTCGAAGGCGACCCTTCGATCCGCTGGCAGGTGCAGCGGGACTTGTTGAATGCCCGCCCTGCAAAGTATGAATTGGAGCGCAGGAAAATTGCAAAGGAAGGCTGGGGGAAGCGTCTGCTTGACCTGCAAGACTCTAGCGGACTTTGGGGCGGCGGGATCTATGGCCCGAAGTGGATATCCACCACGTATACCATGCTGACCTTGCGCCTGCTCGGGTTGCAGACGAATCATCCACAGGCTAAACAGGCGTGCAAAATTTTTCTTGATGAAGGTTTTTATACAGACGGGGGAATCAACTTCTTTTCATATTCATTGAAATACAGTGAAACTTGCGTCACGAGCATGATCCTCGCGTTGCTGGCCTATTTCCGATATCCCGATGAGCGCATCCATGCGATTGCTTCATTTGTGATCGGCGAACAAATGTCCGACGGCGGCTGGAACTGCGAATCCCCCAAGGGTGCAACCCACTCATCATTCCACACAACGATTTCAGCGCTGGAGGGATTATACGAATATGAATGTCTCTTCCCAGAAAAGAAAAAAATCGTCCGCCCCGTCCGCGCCCGTGGACATGAATTCCTGCTGGCGCATCGCCTGTATAAATCACATCGCACAGGCAAGGTCTTCGACTCAAAGATGACCAGCATGCCCTTCCCGCCGCGCTGGAAATATGACTTCATCCGCGCACTGGATTACCTCCGCAGTTGTAATGCGCCGCGCGACGAGCGCATGTCCGACGCGATTGAGTTATTGCAAATGAAACAAAAGAAAGATGGAACCTGGCCGATGAACAGCGGCATGACGGGAGTAAAATATTTCGATCTTGAAAAAGCTGGTCAACCCAGCAGGTGGAATACGCTACGGGCGTTGCGGATCTTAAATTGGTGGGATAAAAAATACCAGTTGAGATGGCCGCACCTACTTCTCGAAGTCAATAAAATCATCCACACCAAACTGGTCTTCATAATAGGTCAATAGTATTTCGGCCTTGCGCAAAAACTCAGAGTCGACCCCTTCTGGCACTGCTCCCTTAGACTCCAGAATTTCCTTATGTGTGATCAAGCGCTCACGAAAGCTGATCGCAGACGAAACAGGCAAAAGCGGCTCGATCTCGCGGATTAAATTCAGAGTCTCCCGAATTGTGGATAATGCTTCGGGCAATGCAATATCATTATCAAGAAGTCGTTTTAGCACAACACACTTGTAATTCCTGCAAGTACGCGGATAGTTTGGAGATGTATACACCGTGCATATTCCATTCCAAAGCGGGCATGGCTGCGTGAATCCGCGCTGACGGGGATCATCTCGAATGACAGTCAAACCGAGAGATTGAGCGGGGTCTAATTCCGGGGCGTTAAGTCTCACCCACGCAAAAAGATGACCCGAACAACACAATCCGCAGGACTTGCAGAGAATATTAGAGGGAGATTCGTTAGTATTGGCAGGGTTGGGCATAAGTTTCAGATCCGTTTTTTTATGGCTCGTATCCCTGCAAGGCGAGCGCGACGGCTGCATTCATATGTATTTTTGCACCCTCTTCCCACGCAGACTCGAACTCCTCCGTGCTCATTTTGCTTTTGAGCAGGTCGAGGTGTTTGTCATAATCGGGGCGGTCAACGGGAGGAATAACTATTCCAAATTTCTTACGCAGGGCATCGGAACAGCCAAACCAGCGCGCAGATTGTACAAAATCATTTTGCAGCAGGAATAATTTGGCAAGGCTGTCAAAGATTTCGGGGAAGTGGATATATTCTTGGAGTTTGTTTCTCAGAAACAGCGATCTTTGATAATGCCGGGTCGCGGCGGGGAAGTTGCCTGCCACGCGTTCCACCTCTGCCAACCCATACCAGGAGACGTCTGTATTGTTTTGTCCTCCCACCTTCTCCATTTGGGCGATGCTCTTCTCAAAATAGTTGCGCGCCTCTTCGATTTGTCCTGAATGGAATAACACCAATCCATATCTTCCCATTGTAAACCCGGCAAACTCATCCCATTGCATTTCTTTGAGAACCTTGAAAAGTGCTTCATAGGTCTGGCGGGATTTTTCCAGTTCTCCTGTTATCAAGGCAAGCCAACCATCATGGACCTGAATATAAATATTCTCCTGAGCCTGATTGCCGCTTTTTGACGAATAGTCATTGGCTTCTTGATAATATTTTTTTGCCAAGTCATACTCTCCCCGCAGGATGGCAATATCCGCCAGATGCCAGAGCGTGTATTTCGCTCTAGGTTCATCCATCAGTTCCCGGTAGGCATGCAGATTTGCCTCAAAGTTTTTTGCGCCCTAACTAAATTTCCGCGGGACAAATCCCTGTAGGACAGGGCACCTGAATGCTGTAAGGCGAATCGGTCATAGCCAAGCTTGAAAAAAATGTCCCGCGCCTGCGAATCCATCTCGTCGCATTTTTCCAGATTGCCGTTATTCATATTTAAATCTGCCAACGCGCTGAGCGCCCAAGCGACGTCCGCTTCATTGCCAGCCGCTCGCGCTCCATCCAGCAATTTCACCGCGTTCTCTTCGGCAGCCTTGGGGTTGTTACCTGTCATGAACAGTTCGGTTAGCAAACCAAATGCATGCCATGATCCCGCCGGAAAATTGAGTTCCTGCAATAATCTGGTTGCTTTGTGGCATATCTCCATTGCGAAAGGCTCGGTAAGAAAATTTAATTTTACGCCACCCATCAATTCAATCTTTAGCGCAAGCAGTAAGCCATATCCAGCTGTTCGGCACAGGGTTTCATCCTTTTCCACCAGCAGTACGACTTCGTTGAGATAATTGACTGCCTCGGAGGCTAGTCCGCGGTGTAACCAGTAATAGTTCAGTGCATTGCAAATTTTCATGGCACGGCTGCCATCGCCGACCTCGACCGCCCACCACAGCGCCACGCGGATGTTCTCCTGCTCAGCATCCAGCCTCCTAAGCCAAGTCTTTCCGTTGTTCTTGAACAGTTCAGGCTCAGCCTGTTCCACCAATTTGACAAACGCCTCACAGTGACGATTGCGCATTTCCACGCCATCACCAGATTCAAACAGCTTCTCACGCGCATATTGGCGGATGGTTTCGAGGATACGATAACGTGTATTCCCATTTTCTTCTTCAACTGCGACCAGTGACTTATCAACCAGATGACCAAGCATATCGAGAATATCCAGCGCATCCAGTTTTTCATCACCGCAGATTTGCTCTGCCAGTTCAAGAGTCCAGCCGCCGGAGAAGACCGCCAGGCGACGCAGCAATAATTTTTCAAGATCTGTCAGCAAGTCATAAGACCAGTCGATCAGTGCGCGGAGAGTCTGCTGGCGGGGTAAGGCGGTGCGGCTGCCACCGGTCAACAAGCGGAAGCGATCATCGAGGCGGGACATGATCTGCTCGACCGACATGCTCTTGGCGCGCGCAGCGGCGAGTTCCAACGCCAGAGGAATCCCATCGAGGCGGTAGCAGACTTGAGCGATGGCAGATGCGTTTTCCTTTGTCACGGCGAAACGTGGAGAGACCAGCAATACGCGGTCAATGAAAAGTCTCACAGATTCGTATTGGGTCAGTTGGTTGAATTCAGGCAGGTTCTTTGGATTCGGCGCTGAAAGGGAAGGCACGTGCCATGAGACTTCTCCGCTCACACCCAATGATTCGCGGCTGCTTGCCAGTATCTTTACGTTCGGCACTGACTTCAAAATCGCTTGCGATATTTTCGCACATGCTTCGATCAGGTGTTCGCAGTTGTCCAAAATAAGGAGCAGATTCTTTGCACGCAGATATTCTTCCAATGTTTCCTGCGCGGTTTTGCCTTTTTGTTCGCTAACAGACATGGCGGAAAGGATTGTTTGCGGCACGAGCTCAGGATCGGAGAGGGAGGCAAGTTCAATGAACCAAACACCATGCGGATACGCATCCAGCACATCGGCCGCCAGTTGCAATGAGAGCCGTGATTTGCCCGTTCCCCCGGGACCGACGAGAGTCACAAGACGATGTGAATTGAGTTCCTCTTTGACTTCAGCAATTTCCTTTTCGCGCCCGATGAAGCTGGTCAACTGTGCGGGTAAGTTGTTGGGAATGGCGCTCAATGTTTTCAAAGGCGGGAAATCACGCATCAGGCCGGGCACTTCCACCTGCCAGAGATGTTCCGTGTTGAGCAATCCCTTCAAGCGTTGTTCGCCCATATCACGCAAGGTAACGGCTGGCGGAAGTTCGCCGCGCGTCAATTCTGCGCTGGCGTTGGAGAGCAATATCTGGCCGCCATGCCCCGCCGACATGACGCGATTGACACGCGCCAGAGCCGAGTATCCGGTATAACCACCTGATGCATCATCGACATTCCCAACCTGCGCCGCTCCGGTGTTGATCCCCATGCGGACTTTGATCGGCGCAGGATCCCATGCTTCGGCTTGCAGCATTTGCTGAGCAGAAAATGCCGCTTTCAGAGCATCGGGCGCGGTATGGAATGCGGCGCAAAACTCATCTCCCACGATCTGAAAGACATAGCCATTATTAGATTCAATAGCACTGCGCAAAATTTCATGGTGACGATTGCGCAAGGTTTCCCACTGATCTGGATAGGCTTGTGCGATTCCAGTGCTGCCTTCGATATCAGTGAACATAAAGGTTACAGTGCCGGTTGGAAGAGTATTCATATGATTTCCACTGCCTATAATGAGTGATATAAAAAATCGAAACCGCTAAAAATATCTACCCTGATTGTGACAAGAGTACACATATTTATAAAAAGACCCTGACGGTTTTTAAAAACCTTCAAGGTCTGACAGCAATTACATTGGCAACCCCAACTCCATCAACTTCTCTTTCGTCGGCCAGCCCTTCTCATCCCAACCGCGGACTTTGTAAAACTCGGGCAGCATCTTATCGAGTTCCACGACCTTGCCTTTGGCGGGGCCATCGGGCAGCGGTTCGTGCAACATGCGGTGCGGAAGTGTATCTTCGGTGGAGCCAGCCTTGAGCAGGAACATGCGCTCAAGGTTATACACACGCTCGGCGGCTTTCAATGCTTCTTCAGGAGTGTAGCCCGCGCCCGTGGATAAGTTCATCATCTCGGCGAGGCGCTCGGGCAGGATCATGCGGTCTTTGTTGAAGGCGTAACGAATGGCAACGAAGACACACAAACCAGAACTATCCATCAATGCAAATGAATCTTCAAAATGTTTGACGAGTTCAGGCTTGCCTTCGGTCGTGAGCGGATTCTCTTTCACAGGCACGCCGAAGACTTCTTCGTACGCCACGTCACCTTCCATGTGTGACGCGCCCTTGTTCGATGTGGCATACAGCAAGCCCATGCCCTGCGAGCCGCGCGGATCGTAGCCGGGGAATTCCTGCTTGCGTGTGGTGACTGCAATTTCAGGATGACCATATTTTTCCGCGAGGCGGTAACTGCCCATCGCGAGGTCTTTTCCAAAGCCTTCCATATACGCCATCAACTTGATCATTTCGATCATCGCATCATGGTCGCCAAACTTCAACGGCTGACCGATCACACTTTCAGGGATATATCCCTTCTCATACATTTCCATCGCGGCGGCAATCGTCATGCCGGTTGTGATGGTGTCCATGCCGTATTCGTTGCACAGATAATTTGCCTTGAGCAGCGCGGCGAGGTCACTCACGCCGCAGCCTGTTCCCAAGGATGAAATGGTTTCATACTCAGGGCCTTCGCCCTTGCCTTTATATTTTCCATCGGGCACTTCGGTCAAACGTCCGCACGAAAGCGGACAGCGATAACAAGGCGTGTGGCGGATCAAATATTGATTCTTGAGCGCATCGCCATCGATATTATTCACATGCTCAAACGTGCCTTGCAAAAAATTTCGCGTCGGCAAAATGCCAAGCGTATTCGTCACTTGCGGCACATACGACGTTCCATAAATGCGCATGTTCGAGCCCTTCTTCACATCCGCGCCCACATTCTTGGACGTGTCCACGCTCAACGCGCGCATCCCTTCGGGGTCATGCAGCGGCGGGTTTTTATTTCCCATCGCCACAACCGCTTTGAGATTCTTGCTGCCCATCACCGCACCGACTCCAGAACGAGCCGCCGCGCGATGCTTGTCATTCATGATCGCCGCCATCAACGCGAGGTTCTCCCCCGCAGGGCCAATACATGCGACTCTCGCATCAGCGGATGTTTCTGCCTTTAGGATATCTGTGGTCTCATGCACATCCTTCCCCCAAACATGCGCCGCTGACCTAACCTCAACCTGATCCTCGTTTACGAAGAGATATACCGGCTCTGGAGATTTCCCCTCAAAGATGAACATATCGAATCCCGTGCGCTTCATCCATGTTGGGAATTCACCGCCCGAATTGGAATGCGCCAGCGCACCCGTCAGCGGGGACTTGGTGACGACCATGTAGCGGTTCCCAGTCGGCGCGGGAGTTGCGGTCAACGGGCCGGTGGCGAAGATCAACTTATTCTCCGGTGAGAGCGGATCGGTCATCGGGTCCATTTCTTTATACAGATAATGGATCGCCCATCCGCGCCCGCCGAGATAATCGCGCGCGATCTTCGGGTCAACATCTTCGGTGGTTACTTTATGGGTGGTGAGGTTTACTCGTAAAATTCTGAGGTGCCAGCCGTACATGGGAAACTCCTGTTGGGGAAAGGATGAATTAGGAATGATGAAGGATGAAAGAAGAAAGAGGAAAGAATTCCTTTGTGTTCCTTCGTGACCTTCGTGGTGAAAAAGATTATCCGCCAGCGATCGCGGAAAATGCTGTGACCATGTCGCCTTCGACGAGCGGCGTGTTCATGTCAACGGTCAGGCCGTTCAATACGATCACGCTTTCATCGTTGAGGGGAATGTCAAAACGCGAGATCGCCTCGTAGACCGTTGTCCCATCGGGGACATCCAACTCCACCACGCCGTGCTTTGCTTCGGGCGGCAGGGCTTCACGGTAGTTGGCGATCAGTTTGACGCGGATCATCATTTGTGGATTCTAGCACGAAAGCGGATAAAATAATCAGCATGAAAAGACAACTTCCCTATCACGGTTGGTGTTTCGTTTGCGGGCCAGACAACCCGCACGGCATTGGCATCACCATGTTCGTAGATGACGATGGCGTCCTCACTTCTGAATTCACGTTGAATGAAACGCATCAGGGTCCGCCTGGGCATACCCACGGTGGAGCCTCTGCGGCGATATTAGATGAAGTCATGGGGCTGGTGGTTTGGGCGGCGGGGCATAAGGTAGTGGCTGCAAACATCAATATCAACTACCGCAAGCCGCTCCCGCTCCATCAGCCGCTTCTCGCTGAGGCACGCCTCACCGAGGTCGGCGAGAGAAAAATCGTCAGCACAGGAGAAATCAAATTGGCAGATTCAACTGTCGCCGTGAGTGGAAGCGGGGTCTACGTCATCGCGCCGCACCTATTCGAGAAAATCAAATTGAAAAGGGAGGAATCATGAAAACAATCGGGTTGATTGGCGGGATGAGTTGGGAATCATCCATCGAGTATTATCGCATTATCAATGAAACGGCAAAGGAAAAACTGGGCGGATTGCATTCTGCAAAAGTTTGATGGTGACCGTGGATTTTGCAGAAATCGAAAAGTTACAGCATGAAGACCGCTGGGATGAAGCCGCGCAGATCCTGGTGAAGTGCGCGCAAGACCTTGAACATGGCGGCGCAGATTTTATTGTGCTGTGTACCAACACCATGCACAAACTTGCAGACCAGATCATTGCCAATGTCAATATTCCATTTTTGCACATTGCAGATGCAACCGCGCAAAAAATTACAGCGGCAGGCATCAAGAAAATTGGCCTGCTTGGCACGCGCTTTACAATGGAACATGATTTTTACAAAGGCCGTTTGATCCAAAATTTCGGACTGAATGTACTGATTCCAAACGAAGCCGACCGCGAGATTGTCCATCGTGTGATCTACGATGAACTGGTGCAGGGAAAGATCGTGGATAGTTCACGCGAGGAATACAAGCGCATTATGGAATCGCTGATCGCGCAGGGCGCGGAAGGGAATTATCCTTGGCTGCACCGAGATTGAATTGCTCGTCAAACAGGAAGACAGCCGGTGCCGCTCTTTCCCAACCACATGCATCCACGCGGTCTCCGCAGTTGAATATGCATTAAAGGATAACATGAAGCTTTTTATTTTTATATTTCTTGGGTTGCTATTGCGGCCTGTATTGCCTTGCCCACACCAGTACCCACGGCAACCGCCAGCGCGCCATTTGATCATCAAGTCGGCAGAAAACCCATACAGGCCCCAAACGGAAGATGTCAGTCTGCAAATTGGCGGCGTGGAATTTTCTAACACAAGCCTGGTCGAGCGGTTTGACCTTGATCCCGTTTCGTGGAATTGGGATATCTCGGGCTCCCTGCCCAGTGTCTGCAATGAATTACGCATTGATGTCAGGCCCGCCAAATGAAAAATATCAAATCTTTGTTGAGGTGTATAGCCTGGTGAATAAGGATGTCAATTGCGATAATGTCTTCCAGCAATTTGAAGCCAACCTGCTGCTAGGCGTTTACTCCAATGGAAGATACACTGTATGGGTAAATGAAGGTATGGTCAGGGATTTTACTTACTAGTTAATGGAACTTTTTACAGCCAGGCGTTATCTATATAAAATGGAGATTTCATGAAAAAAATAAATGGTTTTACTTAATCTGCGCTTTGCATTCGACCGCATGTGCGTCAAGGCAGATGAATCATTCATCTTCCCCGACATCATAACCAAATGCCTTCTCGCACCTGACCCTCTCTGATCCTCACCAGGTTACCCAAACCGAATTCCCCCCCTGCCCTGGAGACGCAAGCCTGACCTGCGGTGAGGCCTTTCTTGATTTCAAGAAATACTTATCATGGAAAGTTTCCCGCTGCAATTTGTGCTCGCGCTTACAGGCAGCCTGCCCACCTCCTGCAACCAGTTCAGGTGGATGTCAGCCCGCCTGATGCAGAAAACAAAATTTTAGTGGATGTGTATTCTCACTCCAGCCCTGATCAAATATGCACACAAGTGATTGCGCCATTTGATGTAAATATCCCGCTCGGAAGTTTCCCCGCCGGCAAATACTTACTTTGGGTGAACGGCGAAATGCTCGCGGAATTTCAATCGTAACAAAATTGGACGAGGTTTGCGCCGCTAACGCTGATCTCAGTTTTTATCTGCGTGGATAGCGTTCATCTGCTCTTCTCCTTCCCTGCTGACCGTGCCAACTCTTCGCATTCACCAGCTTCACCAGATCCTCCACCCGTAATTGAATATCCAGTCCGCGCTGACCGCCTGAGATATAAATTTTCTCAAACCGCCGCGCGGCAGAATCGATCACCACTTGAAATCCTTTATGGATCAATGCCAGCGGAGAAATTCCACCCGCCTGCAAACCGGTCAACTGCTCGGCTTCACGCTCAGTCGGCAGATGCATTTTCTTTTCGCCTAAAAAGAGGCCAGCAACTTCAAATCCACCACACGCGGGCCGGGGATCACCGCCAGCACAGGCTTGCCTTTTTCGCGTTCGTGACGATCGTCTTAAAAACCTGTTCGGCAGAGACACCCATCAATTGCGCAACTTCCACCGCGCCGAGTTTTTCAGCGGGCACTTCGTGCGTGGAATATTTCACCTTGCGCGCATCTAAAAATCTGGTTACATTATTTGTGACAGTCATCTTTTATAAAATCCTGTACAATTATAAACACAAAGCGGATAAAGTACCGCGCTTCATTCTTAACTTCAACCTGTTCCCCGTCAAAAGAAATGCTCCACACCCAGACAATCACCACCCAATCCCCACCCAAGCACAGGAGGCTGTAAATGATAAGCACAGACGTACTCTCGCAATTTGGACTATTTCAAGGACTGCCCGAATCGCTGATGACAGAGATTGCCGCCATCAGCAGCGAAGTTTCTGCCAAACAAGGTGACTTTATTTTTCGCGAAGGTGAAAAAGCCGACAAAGCGCTGCTGAAGACCATCTAACGACACAAGGAATTACCGCAGAGACAGAAGGCAGGCATGGGCGCGGTGCGAAGCGCGTCTCAGTGCACCCTCATATTTTCACAACAAGCGGTAAAATTAATCGCATGAAAACAGCCAACGCTGCCATCCCTCTTGAAAAACTATTTGAACAGCTTCCAGAAAACTACACCGTCGCAGACCGCGAGTTGGTGCAGCGTGCCTATCGGGTGGCGGAGGAGGCGCATCGCGAGCAGAAGCGGCATTCGGGGGAGCCGTATATCAATCACTGCATTGCGGTGGCCAGGCATATTATCCGAGCTAAAAGTACCGCCGGAGGTCATCGCCGCTGGACTGCTGCACGACACAGTCGAAGATACCACCGTCACCCTGGCCGATATCCGCCGCGACTTCGGCGACACCGTAAAAATTCTCGTGGACGGCGTAACAAAACTCACCCATCTGCCGCGTGTCTCACGCGGAGATTCTCACGCTGAAAACGGCACAAACGGACAGGAAACCGAAGACATCGTCATCGCGCCCGCCCTGCTCGGACGCAAGGAAGATATCGTCTCAGAAACATTGCGCAAGACCTTCCTGGCCATGGGTGAAGATGTACGCGTGATGTTCATCAAACTGGCAGACCGCCTGCACAATATGCGCACGCTCAGTCACATGCCGGAGCACAAACGCAAACGCATCGCGCAGGAAACCCTGGATATTTTTGCCCCGCTCGCAAACAGACTCGGCATCTGGCAGATCAAGTGGGAATTGGAAGACCTCGGCTTTCGACATGTGAACCCTGAGAAATATAAAGAGATCGCAGAACTGCTGGCGGAAAAAAGACCAGACCGCGAAGCGCAGTTGGAAGCGATAAAAGAAAATCTGGTAAAACTGCTTGAGAAGAACAACATCAAAGCAGAGATCAGCGGACGACCCAAACATATTTATTCGATTTACAAAAAAATGCAAAAGAAGGATAAGCCCTTCGACATGGTGCGTGATGTGCGCGCCGTACGCTTGATCGTACCTGATGTCCCATCTTGCTACGCCGCACTGGGAGTCATCCACACCACATGGCGCCCGATCCCCGGCGAGTTCGATGATTACATTGCCGCGCCAAAGGATAATTTTTACCAATCCCTGCATACTGCGGTCATCTACGATGATAAACGCCCGGTCGAAGTGCAGATCCGCACCCATGAAATGCACCTCAATGCCGAATATGGAATTGCCGCGCACTGGCGTTATAAAGAAGGCACAAAACATTCAGACAAAAATTTTGAGCAGCGGGTTAATTCATTACGTTCGATGATGGAGTGGCGCTCGGATGTGAACGATGCGGCTGAATTTGTGGAATCCATGCGCAGTGATGTGTTTCAAGACCGCGTATATATCTTCACCCCGCGCGGTGACATCATTGACCTGCCAGCCGGTTCCACCCCGATCGACTTCGCGTATCATGTCCACACGGACATTGGTCATTGCTGCCGCGGGGCGCGCGTGAATGGAAAACTTGTCCCGTTGTATCAAGAGTTGAAGACAGGCGACCAGATCGAAGTCCTCACCACCAAGCGCGGCGCACCCAGCCGCGACTGGCTAAATCTAAATCTTGGGCTGGTACGCACACAGCGCGCCCGTTCGAAGATCAAGGTCTGGTTCAAGAAGCAGGAAGATGAGCAGAACCTCGCGCAGGGACGCGACACACTTGAACGCGAACTGCAACGGCTCGGGCTGACCGATGATCAATTTTGAAAAACTGGCGCGTGATCTCGGATTTAAAACACCGGATGAAATGTTCATCGCGCTTGGCAATGGTGATCTTTCGATCAGCAAGATCATCAAGCAATTTTCAGAGCAGGAGGAGGCCAGCGATATTTTTGAGGTCAATCCATCTGCTGCGCCGGCCACTTCAACCAATGCCATCGAAGTGGTGGGACTCAAAGGAATGCTCTCCACCATGGCACGCTGCTGCAACCCCATGCCCGGCGACCAGGTGGTCGGTTTCATCACCCGTGGACGCGGCGCAACCATTCACCGCCAGGATTGCCCCAACATCCTGCAAACCAAAGACCGCGAACGCCTTCTGCAAGTGGGCTGGGGCCATGTGGAACGCACCTATCCTGTACCGATCAAAATAAAAGCATATGACCGGCAGGGCTTGGTCAGTGATATTTCAAATTTGCTTTCAGATGAAAGCATCAATATCGCCGATGTAAAAGTGAACGTCAACCGCAGCATGGCAGACCTGAGACTCATTATCGAAGTCAAAGACCTCACCCAACTCAGCCGCATTTTAACCCGCATTGAAAACCTGCCCAATGTAATGGAAGCACACAGAACCAATCCCGGTTAATTCCGTTGCGGCAAAATTAATCTCCAACATAACTAAGGTATAATCTCGGCGCTTCAGCCATGTTATCTGTCACCGAAGCGCGCGAGCGCATCCTCTCTGTTTTTCAAACGACCGCATCAGAAACCATTTCACTGATCGAAAGTTCTGGCCGCATATTGGCAGTGGACATTGCCGCGGCAAACGACCTCCCCCTTTTCAACAACTCAGCCATGGATGGATTCGCCATCCGCAGCGTGGACTCATCCAACGCCGCGCCCGCATCTCCCTTAACCTTGAGCGTGGTCGCAGACATCCCCGCCGGATCAGCGCCGACAGTGACTCTCGGCCAGGGTCAGGCGGCGCGCATTATGACAGGCGCACAAATCCCCGCAGGCGCTGACGCTGTCATCCCCGTCGAACATACCGATTTTAATGAACGCTCAGCAGGGCAGCCCGCGCCGCAACAAGTGACATTCACCCGCATTGTAAAAACTGGCGAGAACATCCGTTTGCGCGGAACAGATCTACCAGCGGGAAATATGGTTTTGAAAAAAGGACATTTCCTTAAGCCGCAGGATTTGGGATTGCTCGCCATGCTTGGCATTGCGAATATACAAGTTTATAAAAAACCACGCATTGCCTTGCTTTCCACCGGTGACGAATTGTTAAAAGTAGACGAGCCATTAACCGCCGGCAAGATCCACGACTCAAATTCCTACGCGCTGGCCGCTTTGATCGAAAGCGCAAACGCAGAAGTTATCTATCTGGGCATCGCAAATGACACCCGCGAATCTGTTAAGTCATTATTACAAAAAGCCATCGCTGAAAATGTCGATTTGATCGTCTCTTCAGCAGGTGTAAGTGTGGGCGCATTTGACTTTGTAAAAGAAGTCATCGAATCCAACGGCAGCCTGAATTTTTGGCGTGTCAATATGCGGCCCGGAAAACCGCTTGCGTTTGGTGAATACAACGGCAAGCCATTCATTGGATTGCCGGGTAACCCTGTTTCAGCCTTTGTTGGGTTTGAGGTCTTTGTGCGTCCCGTGCTTGAAAAGCTGAGCGGCCGATCAGACAGAAGCAAACCCACAGTTAAAGTAAGATGCGGCGAAGAAATCGAGTCTGATGGTCGTGAAAGTTATCTGCGGGCAAAAATTCGCAATGAGAATGGCATCCACACTGCAACGTTAACCGGCAATCAAGGCTCAGGAAATTTACTCTCGTTGGTGCAGGCGGATGCTTTACTAATCATCCCCGCTGGTGTAAAATGCGTGCCTGTTGGCCAGGAAGTGGATGCAATACTATTATGAGGAAAAATGGATAAGTGGCTCTATCGCGCATCAATTGCGCTTGTGATCGTAGGTTTGCTTGTTTCAATTTACATGACCATCTACAAAGTCACATCCAACAACTCGATGTGCCTTGGTTCTGGTGATTGCTCCACAGTCAATGCCAGCCGCTATTCTGAAGTGAACGGAATTCCAGTGGCTGTGATCGGCGTGCTGGGGTATCTGGCAATTCTTGTCGTTCACTATTTTGAGAATCGAAACCGGTTCTTCAAAGAAAACAGCACGTTGATGATCTTCGGCATGGCGCTGACAGGATTTCTTTTCACCGTCTGGCTGATCTATGTTGAGATCGCACTACTGAATGCGCTCTGTCCGTTTTGTCTTACATCACAGGCCGCAATGACCCTTATTTTTATCATTGCTGTCATTCGCCTGATAAAACAACCCAACTCTTAGGAGGAAGCCAAATGCCCCGTATTAAATGTCACTATGCAGATTGTGTGTTCGTTGATGAAGGTTATTGTTCCGCCGCGGCCGTGGAGATCGACCCAGATACTGGATGCGCCACCTATTCCCCCACCGATGATGTCGCCGCAAAAGTGGACGACTTTGACGATGAAGACGAAACCGAAGAATGGGATGAAGAAGACGGTGACGAAGAAGACGATGACTGGCTCGACGACGAGGATGAGTTTTAGCATCCCGCTTCTTTCTTAACTGAAAATTGAATCTAAAAACTAAAAGCCTTCTCTGCGCGAGAAGGCTTTTTTTCTGTAGTCTGAATCCACTTATTTCAAAAATATCAACTTGCAAACTGATATAACAACACACCCGCTGCGACAGCCAAATTAAGCGAGCTGACCCGTCCCTGCATTGGCAGGGATACAGTCACATCACACGCGGCAGTTTGCTCGGGAGATAATCCCTTTTGTTCGTTGCCGAGCATTAATATCCACGGGGTTTGCGGGACGAGGGTTTTATAATTCACATCCGCTTTGGCAGACGTGCCGATCAATTGATACTTTCCCGCGCGTGACCATTCAATAAATTTATCAAAGGAAGTTTGAATCACTGGCTTCCAAAATAATGTACCCATGCTGGCGCGGATCACGCTGGGATGATACAACTCCACGCCGCCATCCAGCAGGAAAAGCGCATCCGCACCGACGGCGTCCATTGAGCGCAAAATCGTACCCACATTACCCGGGTCTTGCGGAGCGACCAACGCCACCGCGCGCGTTACCGGCTTTGCATCTTTAAGCAACCCCTTCTTTTGATGCACCATGGCGATAATCCCCTGCGGATTTTCCTTATCAGCCAGAGTTTCCATCACTTGCGCAGTGACAGGCTGAGGCTTGAAAGAGAAGCGGGTAATCAGATCATGCGCGAAGGGACTGGTCAACACGCCGGATGAATACAGGATGGTTTCAACGTCCCAACCGGCTTCCACGGCCTCACCGACATGATGAATCCCTTCCACAAGAAATAGACCGGTTTCATTTCGTATTTTCTTCTGGCGCAAAGCGCGCGCCTGTTTAATTAATGGATTACTCGGGCTGGTTATTAATGGCTTTTGCATATCCCCATTGTAAATGATTATTGCTAAATCTCGCCAACCAGCCAAAAGATTTAACCACAGAGAGCACGGAGAAAAGAAAAAATTCTTAGCAAGAATTTTTCCAGCCAATACTTTTATCCATTTTCTACACGTGATAAGATGAACTTATTCCGCTTAGTTTAATAGGTATCAATCATAAGGAACAACCATGAGCACACTTACACAAAAAACATCACAAGTTAATTACTGGAAATTCGCGCTTTGGCTGGCAATCTTTACTGTGTTCTACAATATCGCCGAAGGATTAATTTCCATCTTCTTTGGCATCAGCGATGAAGCCTTGACCCTCTTCGGCTTCGGCGTGGACTCGTTCATTGAGGTGATGTCTGGCATTGGGATTCTCGCCATGGTCATCCGTATTCAGCGCAATCCTGATGCGCCTCGCTCAGGCTTTGAGATCACTGCCTTGCGTGTGACCGGCACCTCTTTTTATCTTCTAGGCATTGGGCTTGGCGCAAGCGCCATCTATAACTTATTCACCGCGCACAAACCAGAAACAACTCTGCCCGGTCTGATCATTTCCATCATTTCAATCGGAGTGATGTGGCTGTTGGTGGCGGGCAAGCGCAAAGTGGGGCGTGCGCTTAACTCCGTTCCGATCCTTGCGGATGCGAATTGCACACTGGTCTGTATTTACATGTCTGTCATTCTGCTGATCTCCAGCCTCGTCTATGAATTGACAGGGTTTGGTTTCGTAGACAGCATTGGCGCATTGGGCCTGATCTATTTCTCGGTCAAGGAAGGGCGCGAGGCTTTTGATAAAGCCAAAGGCATTGAGTGTGACTGCGAAGACGAGAATTGCAAAGACTAAATAACTCTGTCCTTCGACTTCCGCTCACACTGTCCCGATGCAGTTGCGGGAGGATGCATAGGCGAGGGTCGTTTATAATTACTTCATGAAATATTTTCAAAGATTGACGTATATACTTTTACTTTTTCTAACTGCATGTCAATCGTTCACTTCTTCGATCACGATCATGGACGGAGATCAAACATATCAAGTCAATTCCAGCGACAAGGATTTGATTCCTTTACTGACACAAGTTGGTGTCATCCTTGGGATTAATGACCGGATATTGGTTAACGGGATTGAAACACCGCTCGATCAAACCGCCCCGACTGCTGATTCGCTTACGATCCAAATTCGCCGCGCTGTGACATTAACCCTCGATACGCCTGGCGGATCGCAAACGATTTCAACTTCCGCGCTGACAGTGGGACAGGCATTAAGTGAAGCAGGTTTTACGTTAACTCAAAATGATCTGGTCGCTCCATCTGCTGAGACACCCATTACACAGGCAATGACAGTCATATTCAGACCCGCGCGCGATCTGACAATTCTTGTCGGTGAGAATACGGTGAATGTCCGCTCGGCTGCGGAGACAGTTGGCGAAGCACTTGCCGAGACTGGAGTTCCGCTCATTGGTTTTGATACCAGCTTCCCGCTTGAGAGCGAAGCGCTTCCGTCTGATGGTCAGATCCGCGTGGTGCGAGTCTATGAATCCGTGAGCGTGGCATTGGAGCCCATCCCATTTCAAGTGGAAGTTACTGATTCAGTGGATGTCGCATTTGGAGAAGAGGAAATCATTCAGCCCGGCGTGGAAGGCATCGCGATGGTGCGCACGCGCATCCGCTATGAAGATGGAAAAGAAGTAAGCCGCACGACCGAAGGTGAAACTGTGATGCGCCAACCGCAAAATCGCATTGTGGCAAGCGGATCAAAAATTGTGCTGGCTCCAGTTGGCGGTGACATTCCATACGAATATTGGTACGCGACAGAAATGTACGCTTCGGTGTATTCGCCCTGCGCTTCGGGCACAGGCGGCTGCTCTTATGGAACTGCAAGCGGTGCGCGTGCAGGTCAGGGCATTGTGGCTGTGGATTATTCGATCTATAGTTATCTGGCAGGTATGCAAGTTTATATTCCGGGCTATGGGATTGCCACCATCGGCGACACAGGCGGCGGACCGATCATCGAAACCGCTTTCGGTGTGCCGCGCACAAAATGGATCGATCTGGGATTCAACGAAGGCGAGCTGCGAAACATGACCGGCTGGGTTACTGTTTATTTCCTTGCCCCCGCACCGGCTGAGATCCCTTATTTTTTGAAATAATCATTCAAAAAAACTTCTGAAAGATTATTTTATTCCCAAAAGATTTCAGAAGTTTGAGACAATGTATGACACCATCACAAAAAAAGATCATCACCACACTTTCAATCATAGCCTTCGTGCTTTTTCTCGCGGTAGGACTTTACGCATTTCAAAATTATCAAGTCTTTGCCAAACAACCACTTGGCCCCGGCCTTCCGTTTTCAGAATTACAACTCCCGCCTACATGGACTCCCACTGTTGGCACTCCCGCCGGCATGGTCACGCTTGTTCCCACGATCTCAATTCCAGGCACCAACACCCCCCAGCCCATGTGCGGCGGACCATACATTATGAACATCGTTGCAGTTGGCGCAGACTCTCGTTCGGATAATTATCAATACGGACTGAGCGATGCGATCCGTCTGGTGCGCGTTGATTTTGTAACCCCAAAAATAACCGTGCTCGAATTTCCGCGTGACTTGTGGGTAAAGATTCCGCATATCGCCGATAATCTAAATGGCATCGACGAAGGAAAATTAAATCAGGCTTATTTATTCGGCCAACCCGGTGACGGCTTTCATTATTGGGATGACCCGAGCGCCGGCCCCGGTTTGCTTTCACTAACCCTCAATCTTAACTTTGGCGTGCAGGCCGATCACTATGTGGCGGTCAACATGCGCACCTTTGTAAAAATTGTCAACGCAGTGGATGGAATTGACATCGACGTTAAAGACAAGACCATGTCGCACAATACAGATCTGCCGGTGGGTATAAATCATCTGAATGGCGATCAGGCACTTAAGGTGGCTCGCAATCGTCAGGAAGGCGGCTTTCAACGCGCCAACAATCAAAACATTGTTCTGTGCGCGCTGCGAAAAAAAATAGCGAGTCCAAATGTAGTGACACAAATCCCAGAGTTGATCGAATCCTTTCGAGATAACATCCTGACCGATTTCACACCCGAACAACTTACCCAACTGGCCTGTCTGGGCACAAGAATGCCCACAGAAAATATTGTCTTTGCCAGTTTCCCCGAAGAAATTTTCACACCCACCCGTCACATTCCCGATGTCTATGGCAACAATCCCAACGGAACCTTTATCTGGGATGTAGACTTCAACATTATTCGAGATTACGTCACACGCTTTCACGCAGGCACATGGCCTGAACCCAAGATCAACATCCCCACTACAGAAGAAGAGACCGAGGTCGTTTGCGAATGAGTCAATTTAGCTCCATCCCCACGCTTGATGCAATTGCGGTACTCAAGCGTTTCCATATCCGCGCTGATAAAAGTCTCGGTCAAAATTTTTTACAGGATTCATCCGCGCTTGAAAAGATCGCCCTTGCCGCAGAGATTCAGGCGGATGACTGCGTCCTGGAAATTGGTCCCGGCCTCGGAAGTTTAACCCGCTATCTGGCTGTCTCTGCCAAAGAAGTGACAGCGATCGAACTGGACCGTGACATGCTTGCCCCACTAAAGGCAGTTCTCACGCCTTATCAGAACGTGCGCGTGATCCACGGCGATATTCTCAAAACTTCCGTTTCAGAAGTCATCAACACACCCGATTATCTGGTGGCCGCGAATATTCCATATTACATTACATCCGCTGTGATCCGGCATCTACTAGAAAGCGACCCGAAGCCGCGCCGTATCGTACTTACCATTCAAAAAGAAGTTGCCGAACGCATCTGCGCCAAGGCCGGTGATCTAAGTCTGCTGGCTTTAAGTGTACAAGTCTACGGAAAACCAAGCCTCGCAGCCATCATCCCCGCTGAAGCCTTTCACCCCGCCCCCAAAGTAGACTCGGCCATTTTACGGATTGATATTTACAAAGAGCCGCTCATTCCCAATGATCTACTAAAAACATTCTTTGACCTCATCAAAGCCGGTTTTAGTCAAAAACGAAAAACGCTGCGCAACTCACTATCCTCAGGAATGCATATCTCCACAAAAGATTCAGAAGCCCTGCTCACTTCCGCAAATATAGATTACATGCGCCGGGCAGAGACACTCTCCATTGAAGAGTGGAAGAATGTGCAGATATTGAAAAAGTAAAACATTGAAATAAGCGAGAAAGCTCGAAGCTCGGAAATTATTCCGCGAGGCTTTTCAATCGTAAATCTATAATCCCAAATGAGAAATCGATTTAGGTTCCTTCTTCCCAGGAATTCAGATAGTGCAACTGCTCATCTGTGAGCATATCAATATGAATGCCCATGGAAAGCAATTTGAGGCGGGCGATTTCATTGTCGATATCGGTTGGGACGGAATAAACTTTCTTCTCCAACTTGTCTGCATTCTTGGCCATATATTCAGCAGACAAAGCCTGATTGGCGAAGGACATATCCATCACGGAAGCAGGGTGACCTTCAGCAGAAGCGAGGTTGATCAAACGGCCTTCGCCGAGGATGTTGATCTTGCGGCCATCTTTGGTGGTGTACTGTTCAACGAACGGGCGGACGAGGTTAGGCTCACCCACGCTCATTGCAGCGAGGGAAGGAATGTTAATCTCAACATTGAAGTGACCGGAGTTGGCAACAATTGCGCCGTCTTTCATGACTTCAAAGTGATGCTTATCCAACACGTTGATATCGCCGGTAACGGTGCAGAAGATGTCGCCGATCTTGGAAGCCTCGGTCATCGGCATGACCTGGAAACCGTCCATAACGGCTTCGAGAGCCTTCATTGGATCGATCTCGGTCACAATGACCTGAGAGCCCATACCGCGTGCGCGGGAGGCGAGACCACGTCCGCACCAGCCGTAGCCGGCGACGACGAAGTTCTTGCCAGCCAACAACACGTTGGTTGCGCGGATGATGCCGTCCACGGTGGACTGGCCGGTGCCGTAGCGATTATCAAAGAGATGCTTGGTCAACGCATCGTTCACAGCGATGACAGGGAATTTCAAAACTTTGTCAGCTTCCATCGCCTTCAAGCGAATAACGCCCGTGGTGGTCTCTTCGGTGCCGCCGATGACGTTCGCGAGCATTTGCTTGCGTTGTTCAGCGGTTAAGCCCTGAGCCCATGAAGCAAGGGAAGGCTCAAGTTTTTCGAAGCGTCCCATTTCGATGAAGAACAGGGAGGAAACGAGGTCAGCGCCATCATCCTGGGTCATGTGGGGCATGTGCTCCAACGCGGCGCGGATGTGTTTGAAATAAGTAACCTTGTCTTCGCCTTTGATCGCGTACACAGGGATTTCGTACTGACTGACCAAAGCGGCAGCCACATCATCCTGTGTGGAAAGCGGATTTGAAGCAGTGAGGACGATGTCTGCGCCGCCTTCCTGAAGGGTGATCATCAGGTTCGCGGTTTCGGTGGTCACATGCAAACAACAGGAAAGGCGCAAGCCCTTAAGGGGTTTTTCTTTCTTAAAACGTTCGCGAATGGAACGAAGAACGGGCATTTCGCGTTCAGCCCAATCAATACGGCGGCGGCCACCTTCGGCCTGAGCCAGATCTTTTACATCATAGTTATCCATTTATTTCTCCTTTAGTTATGCTTCAGATCACGGATTTCAATCCGCAACATTTTTAATTTTAAGGCTTGAGGATTTATAAACCCACACACCAAAATTTCTACTTTAGTAATGTGTCAAGTTTTCCAGCATCATCAAAATGCTTGCGGAAGCGCCTGACAAACTCTTCTCTCGTGTAGGAATGATTCTGCGTGCCGCGTTGTTCAAGGCAGTATACCGCAGAGAGCGAACCGATCTCACCGCACAACTTCCAATCGAAACCGTGGGAGTAGCCAGCGAGGAATCCGCCGCGGAAGGCATCGCCCACGCCGGTGGGGTCAACGATCTGATCTTCAGGGACAGTTGGGATGTGGACCGCGTCACCGCCTACATACAAGTCAGCGCCATCTTTGCCGCGTGTAATGACGAGCACCTTCACGTGATCAAGGATCTGGTCAAGGCTCCAGCCTGTTTTCTTGGAGATCAAACCGAATTCATAATCATTACAAAAAAGGAAGTATGCACCTTCCATATCGCGCGCAAGCTCTGCACCTTCAAGGCGCAAAACCTGCTGGCTTGGATCATACAAATATTTGATGCCCAACTCGCGGCACTCGGCCGGGAATTTCATCATCGCATCCGGTGCACTGGGCGAGACAATAACAAGGTCAGGTTTGCTATCGAGATCTTTCAAGGATTGGGTGGCGGAGTGCGCCATTGCCCCAGGGTAGAAAGATGCAATTTGAGCAGAATCAGTATCGGTCGTGGCAAAGAACGAAGCGGTGAAAAGTCCGGGGACAACTTTCATCAGGTCAGTATCCACGCCTTTTGCATCGAGCCAGGCGCGATAGTCACCAAAGTCTTCGCCAACAGTAGCCATCACACGCGGCTTTTCGCCGAGCAAAGCCATGGTATATGCAATATTCGGCGCAATGCCGCCGCGCTGCTTGGACATGGATTCAACCAAAAACGAAAGGCTGATCGAAGCCAGCCGTTCGGGAAGAATTTGTTCCTTGAATAAACCGGGAAATGTCATTAAGTAATCGTAAGCAACCGAACCAGTTAGTAATATGTCCAACGTGGACCTCCAGAAATTACGCAGGAAAAAGCGCACTCGCAGGAGTGCGCCCTGAATTATCGAACAGCCAAAAGTTTATCATGACGCTTTGTGAATGTAAAGTTTTCAACCTATCAGTTTTCTAAGCGCTCTGTTTTACAACTTTTGATAAATTGACATCAAACGGCGGATACACGACTCCGTTTTCTGTGACGATGCCGCTCAGCAACCGGTTCGGTGTGACGTCGAAAGCTGGGTTGCGCGCTTTGGCATTTTTCGGCGCGATGGGTTCGCCGTGAAATTGAATGCCGAGCACTTCATCTGTGTTGCGTTCTTCGATAGGAATCAAACCACCGTGCGCGAGAGACAGGTCAATAGTTGGCGTGGGGACAACTGCATAAGCCGGGACGTTGTTATCATGCGCGGCGAGTGAAAGCATATATGTGCCGATCTTATTGGCAACATCACCATTCGCAGCGACGCGGTCTGCGCCAAAGAATACTTTTTGCGCCTGACCCGACTTCAAGAAATGCCCCGACATATTATCGGTAATGATCTCGTAGGAGATTCCGTATTGTTCCAATTCCCAGGCTGTGAGACGCGCGCCCTGCAAACGTGGACGAGTCTCATCCACCAGCACATGAATCTTCTTGCCTTGCTCATGCGCAGTGCGGATCACGCCCAAGGCTGTACCCCAATCTACTGCGGCGAGCGCGCCGGTGTTGCAATGATGAATAATGGTATCGCCGTCATTGATCAAGGCTGCGCCATGTTCTGCCATGCGCTTGTTGATCTCAACATCTTCATTTGCGATCTTTTGCGCTTCTGCCAATACATACTGACGCAGGTCATCAGCAGAGAGTGAATCTTTCACAGTTTCGGCGTTACGCATAACCCGATCTACGGCCCAGGCAAGGTTTACCGCAGTTGGGCGTGCAGACTTCAAAACGGCAGCTGCTGCCTGTAGATCGGCAAACAGTTTATCGGTCGCAGAGGATGCGGATTCATATCCGGCAAGCGCGAGGCCAAATGCAGCGGCGGCTCCAATGGCGGGCGCACCGCGTACCACCATATCCGTGATGGCGTGTGCCACGTCTTTATGTTTGCGAATGGCAACCAATTCAAGGCGGGCAGGCAAAATACGCTGGTCGATCATCTTTAATTCGTTATTATCCCAAAATACAGTTCGCATGTTGATTACCCTTTTAAAAATTGGTCGCGCATCGCAATGAGTTTTTCCTGCGCTTCAAGCGGAACTCGTTTTACAGTGCCCAGCATTTTTGCGCGCCAATACACTTCAGAAACATGCTCAATACGCTCCAGATGGATCAAGGCTTCGTCCAGGTTTTTTCCGTAGGTCAGGCTGCCATGCTGACGCAGCAGCAGTGCGTTGTACTCTTTTAAGAATGGCCGAATGACCACCGCATCTTCATGTGAAGCAGGGGTGGCGTAATCTGTAATGGGAACTTCGCCCAGTGTTAATAAAACTTCGGGAAGCACATCAATCGGGAATTCAAGACCGGCCACGGTCAGCGTGGTGGCGAAGAGAGGATGCGCATGGACAACAGCATGTACATCTTCACGACTTTTATAGACTTCAAGATGCATGGGTGTTTCAGATGACGGTTTGCGGTCTGCGCGCGCCGAGATCAGATTGCCTTCGATATCGACCACGATCAGATCGTCGGTACTCAAACGTCCTTTTGAAAGACCTGAAGGTGTAATCAGAATCAAACCATCATCCATACGAATGGAAATATTGCCGTCGTTCGAGGTCATCAAATGACGTTCATAAGCAATGCGGCCGCATTCCACGATCGCGAGGCGCAGGTCAGATTCACCTGCTGAGAAGGGAAAATTTAACATGGGGATCGGCTATTCCTTTATGGAAGTCCAAAGTTCATCGTAAAGTGAAAGCGCATTCCCAAGGTCTTGCACCTCATGCCCTTTCGCAAAAACATCTGCGGGGGTGTTGGTTACCGGGGAATTCATGTAGGCTTCGTAAACTTCTGTATGATTTTCTTTTGCAAAATCCAACGCGGCTTGATTTGGGTTGGTGTATGGATAATCAACCAGGGTCAACCAGAATGTATCGCCTTGCATGAGATAGTTGAACCACGCATAGCTGATGTCAGGATGCGGTGCGCTGGCGGGAATTCCCATGCCATCATAGAAGATGATCGAACCTTCCTCAGGGAAGACATATTTGAAGGCGGGGTTTTCCTGTTGCGCTAAAAACGCTTCGCCATTCCATACAATGCCAAGATCTACATCGCCAGCCAACAAGGGATTTTTCGGGCTGTCACTGTCAAAGACACGGATATTCGGCATCAGCTCGCGCAGTTTTTGTTCGGCTTCCTTCAACTGCGCTTCATCGGTCGAATTGACATCATAGCCAAGTGTGAGCAAGGTCATGCCAATAATGACGCGGTTATCGTCCACGGCTACGATGCGGCCTTCATATTCCTTGTTCCACAAGTCAGCCCATGAAGCCGGCGGATCGGTGACAGTTTCGCTGTTGTACACAATGGCTTGTGTTCCCATTTGGTACGGCACAACATAATCAGCGGTCTCGCCATAGGCGTTGACCAGGTCTGCGTTTAAATTTTTATTATTCGGCAATTTGCCTTGATCCAGTTTCTGCAAAAGTTCTTCACGGATCAAAACACCGATCATATAGTCGCTGGGATGGACCACATCATACGGGTTTACATTTTCACCAAAAGACATCTTTGTATAAAGTTCTTCATTGGATGAAAAATAGTCAACATTTACTTCAACATCATATACGAGTCCGAAGCAGTCGATGATATCGGCTGGCACATATTCGGTCCATGTAAAGATATTGATCTCTTTGCTTTCAAATTCCACACGCGGGCTTGGCTCAGGACAGACAAACCCCGTGGATGTTACTTTTGTTGCTGATTCTTCCTGCTTCGCCGAACAACCGATCACGGCGATCAACATAAAGACGACCAAAATCAACCGACTGAAATGATAAATTTTGTGCTGTATGTTCAATTTCTTTTCCTCTTTTAATTTTGAAATTTAAAAACCATGTCACCGTTTGATATATAAATTTATAATTTATACGGCACCCCGTAATATATCACACAGAATCCAAATTTAACCCCGCTTGACGCGCTCCTCTTTTACCAGTATAAAAATAGGATGAAATACACACGCCCTTCGATTCGTTCAGGACTACGCTTCATTCTTGGACTTTGGCTTGCTGCTGCGATAACGGCCTGTTCCATCTTCCCGGGTCTGCCCACCATCCCCCCCGGCTGGACAGTGACCCCAAGCATATCCCCCACGCCCGAAGCAACCTTCACCCCTACGATCACGCCCACTCCGCTGCCCACTGCACGCGTAGGCGTTGGTGACCATGCCTTTTTTAACGGTGACTATGAAAGCGCTCTGATTTCCTATCAAACCGCGTTTCAAGACTCGCCTGATGTCCTGGTGCAAGCCGCCGCGAAATGGGGAGAGGCGCGTGTGCATTTTTCTGAAGAACGCTATGAAGACACGCTCGCTTCAATTCAAACACTTATCACAGAGTATCCGCAATCTACACATCTTGGGCAGGCGCACTTCCTGCAAGGTTTGGCGTATTACCGCTTGAACAATTATCAAGCCGCAGCAGATGCCTGGCAGACCTATCTCATCCTGCGTCCGGGATATTTGGATTCCTACGTACAGGAATTACGTGGCGACGCGCTCTTTGAAGCGCAAAACTATAACGACGCGCTGCCTGCATATACAGCCGCGCTGCAAGCCGCAGGTCTCGGTGACGGCATCGTACTTGATCTGAAAGTCGCATCGACACAAACAGAATTGGGCAATTATGACACGGCGCTGGCGCGATACGATGGAATCACAGCCCGTGCGCCAAACGATTACATCAAAGCTCAAGTGGCGTATGAGTCAGGGCTGGTGTATCAGGCTCTCGGTCGCAGTGAAGAAGCGTTGGGGAAATTCCGGCTGGCCGTGGAAGATTATCCGCTTTCGTATTACGCATATCTCAGTCTGCTGGCATTGCTTGAAGCAGGCGCAGAAGTGGACGAACTCGATCGCGGTCTGGTGGATTACTTTGCCGGCGAATATGATGTAGCGATCTCTGCCTTTGACCGATACCTCGCGGCGAATCCTGTCAATGATGGCACAGCACATTATTATCGTGCGCTCGCTTTACGTGACAAGGGAGATTACAACAGCGCAACAACCGGCTTGGCTGTATTTATTTCAGGTTATCAGACTCATCCAAGATGGGGTGACGCGTGGGGCGAAAAAGCGTTTATCGAATGGTACAACCAGGGTTCATATACGATCGCCGCAAAAACACTTTTGGATTTTGTAACCGCTGTGCCAAACAGCGAACTTTCTGTGGAATATTTAATGAGCGCGGCGCGCATTTACGAACGTGATGCGCAATATCCGCAGGCGCTGGAAACCTGGGCGCGTGTGGCAAATGAATATCCGGGCACGGAGCAGGCATCCACGGCTGTCTTTTTGATGGGCATCGTTTATTATCGCAACGGTGAGACTGTCGCCGCGCTGGATGCATTCAATCGCAGCCTGACACTTTCTTCGCTGGCTGTCGATCAAGCACGCGGATATTTGTGGCTGGGAAAGGCTCAGCAAAAACTTGGCAACAACGAAGATGCATTAAATGCGTGGCGCAAAGCGCAAACTTTTGATCCGGGTGGATATTATAGCGAACGCGCCCGTGACCTGTTAATAGACCGAACTCCCTTTACCCCGCCGACATCCACCAACCTCGCACCAAATCTGATATCCGAACGAAAAGACGCCGACTCATGGATTCGATTAACCTTCAATCTTTCAGCAGAAACAGACCTCAGCGGACTGGGGCCGCTGGCGGCTGATCCGCGCATCATCCGTGGGACAGAGTTGTGGGAGATCGGTCTTTACGAAGATGCACGTCTTGAATTTGAAAACCTACGTGCAGAAATAAATAATGACGCCGTGAGCACCTATCGATTAACGAACTACATGCTCGATATCGGCTTATATCGTTCCGCCATTTTTGCGGCACGTCAGATCCTGACATTGGCCGGATTGGACGATCACACCGAGTCAATGATGGCTCCGCCTTATTTTAGTCACGTACGTTATGGATTGTATTATTCCGACCTTGTACTGCCTGATGCGCAAACAAATGAATTAGACCCGTTGTTTATCTTCAGTGTGATCCGGCAGGAAAGTCTCTTTGAGGGGTTTGTTGTCTCAAACGCGGGCGCACGCGGATTAATGCAGATCGTCCCATCTACAGGCGCGCAGATCGTCTCTGAGCTTGTCTGGCCTTTTAACTATGACGAAAAAGATTTATACCGCCCCGATGTAAGCGTGGCCTTTGGCACACATTATCTGGGAAAGAATCGCAGTCTGCTGGATGGTGATCTATACGCAACACTGGCCGCGTACAACGCCGGACCCGGCAGCGCATTACTCTGGAAAGAACTCGCAGGGAACGACCCCGACCTATTCCTGGAATCAGTACGTTTTGAAGAAACGCGAAATTACATTCGTAATATTTATGAGATCTATGTAATTTACAGACGGCTGTATGGTTTGGCTGAGTAATTAACGCAAGTTGCCGCCATATCAAGAAATCCAAAACCCTAGCCGCGAATTTCACTAATTTGCACTGATTTTTGTTGATGCGCAAAAATCCGTTTAACACCGCACTGGCGCTCGGTGCAAGTGTTCGTGGCAAAAACGGGTCTAATAAGATGAAGCAATTTCAAGGTAGCAACTTGAGTTAACTTAAGAAACACAAAAGGGTAAAGGATCAAAAAATTCCTTTACCCTTTTATTATCTGTAAAAAATATTAATCCATGTGCGCAACGACGCGGTGATGCACGGTTTCCACATCCATATCCAGGACAGAGACCAGTTTATCCCTGCCATTTTCACCTGCTACAATTTCCACGCGCGATTTTGGCACACCGAGAACTTCCGCGAGAAAACCCAGTAACTCAGAATTCTCTTTTTCATCCGCCGGGTCTGTGGCAAGATGCACCTTGATCGTGCCATCATCCAACACGCCCATGATCTGATTACGGCTGGCACGCGGAGTAACGCGGACGGCGATGGCGGATCCACGTTTGCCATCATGAAAGTCATATTTTCTAGACATGCTTCACCTCAACTTATTGCAATAAAAATAGTGGTCAAAATCCAGGCTAAAAACTGGACTGCGAGAATTAATACCAAAGGGCTGAAATCAAGTGTGCCAGCCATTGGCAATACGCGTCTGATCGGAGCTAAAAAAGGATCTACAATACGATCAAGAGCCTCACGTACAGGGTGATAAGGTGCAAGAAAAAAAGAAAAAAGAGATGACGCAATTACGACCCAAATGAATAACTGAGAAACCACTTCAATGAACGTAATCAATAATGAAAAATTCATCCAGCCTCCGTTTTATATTGACGCGGACCAACAATGGCCGTGCCCACCCTGACCAAAGTTGCGCCTTCCTGTACTGCCACTTTGAAATCTGTGCTGGTACCCATGGAAAGTTCTGAAAAATTAACATGCGGAAATTGCAAGATCAAGTATTCCTGCAAGCGCTTCAACTTTTGAAAATAAGGCCGCGAAAATTCTGCGGTTCCACCCAGCGGAGGCATTGCCATTAAACCGCAGACCTGCAAATTCGGCAGCGTGATCACTGCGGCAAGCTCATCCAACAGCACAGGCCAGCGCGCTTCGTCCCACGCAGACCAGCCAGATTTACTATCCTCACCACCCACATTGAACTCCAAAAACGTCTGCAATGTGCGGCCTGCCGCGCCGCAAAACCGATCCAGCCGTGAAGCAAGTTTCAAGCTGTCTAAAGAATGTAATAAGTTAAAGTTCTCTGCCACAAGCTGCGCTTTACGGCTCTGCACATGACCGATCATGTGCCATTCTACCGCAGAAAATTCACGCAGAGATTGAAGTTTCATAACACCCTCTTCCGGGTAATTTTCACCAAGGATGTGCGCGCCTGCCTCAATCGCCGCACGCGCCACTTCAAGGGGCTGCGCTTTTGTAACCACAACCAGTTTAACTTCCCCGGGATCGCGGCCTGCCGCACGGGCAGCGCTTGCGATCTCATCTAAAGTTTGCAAATATCTTTCACGGATGGATGACATTAATTCGCTCATGGATTTATTTTACCCCGCTTCCCGCTTCGCGCCCCGCCTATGCCTGGAGCGCCATTAATGCGCCGAATCTGCCCGTTTTGCCTTTTTCTGCCCGATGTGAAAACCAATCATCAAGATGACAGGCCGTACATAAGCCTGCAACCTGAATCTGTTCCACCCCGGCGTTTCGCAATTGAATGGTATTCGACTCCCACAAATCCAAGTAAGTACGTCCGTCTCTGATCTGGATAACGCGCTCTGCATCCTGTTTATGTTTTTCCTGAAATTGCGAGATGACTTCCGCGCCCACTTCGTAATGATCCACGCCAATTGATGGGCCGATGCCCGCGACAATATTCTCCGGCTGACAACCGTAACGTGATCGCATTCCATCCACAGCAGATTTCACAACGCCGCGCACAGTTCCCAGCCAGCCAGCGTGTGCAATCCCGATCACCTGTTTGACAGGGTCGTGAAATAAAATAGGCACGCATTCGCCAAAACGCATATAGAGTGACACCTGAGGATTGTCGGTAAAAATAATATCGGCTTTGGCAGATGGCTCTGTCAGCAGGCGCGGGGCGTCAGCGTAGACAATGTCTGTGCCGTGAACCAGCCAAACGTCATGGATGGATACGGGGTCACGTCGCATGGTATCAAATACATGCAGGCGATTCTGCGCCACGTGTGCGGGGTCATCTCCCACCGATCCGCCAAGGTTTAGAGAATGCCAGGGCGCAAGACTCACACCGCCGCGGCGGGTAAAAACTCCCTGCATCACTGAATTGGAAAAAATATCAAAGCTATAAAAGCGAAGCCCATTGCGTTCGTGAAACGGCATTATTGCGAAGCCTCATGCACGGCAAATTTTTTAATGTAATACTGACGGGTCTCACTCATGGATTCTTCAATATTGGGATATGCAAACCAGGCGGTAGCCAGCCCAAACAACGCGCCAGTGAATGCGCGCAGGAACGGCGTACTTTCACGATAGGGAATAATGGATGCCAGCCATGCCCAGTCGAATTGACTAAGAAGCTGCGAGAAACCATCCAACCCGATCGGCCCGATGCCGATCAAAAGCCATAATGCCCAATGCAATGATTTAACGCGGCGGCCGGTGAGGCCAAAGACAATGCCGAATAAAAGAATGGCCAGGTAGATCGCCACATCACGTTCGCAAAGCGCCACCTTGTACCCAACCGTTTCATCGCCAATATAAGCGCGCGATTCAAAACGAGTGAAACTATACGGGTCATCAAGATTGACAATGCCCGTTGCCTGCTCAAATGTTTTTACGCCGGCAACATTCGCTTCTGCCAGCGGATAGTAAGCCTGCTCGCCATATAGAAAGAATGAGCGAAATCCAAATTGATGGCAAAGCGGACTATAGATTCGGTAAATGGCTTTGGCGGGCAATTCTGCGCCCATCTTCATCAAAGTCGGCGCAAGAAATGGCAGACCAACATAGAACAACATAAACAAGTTCAACAAAAGCAGATACCGGCTTTGCGATCCAAAATGAAACCCGGTCTCCAGTATTCACATTCTTCCCTTTCTTAATTCGCATTTGGTATTCAGGATCGCCTAATTTTTCCAGTTGATTTTTTCTGTCAAAAGCCGCGCCGAGATTCATTTGTAAATTCTGAGGTGTAATCGGGGCTTTCAAACGATAGGGTCCAACTTCAATGACCGGAATAATCTGTCCATAATTGGCGATCAGCGCCGGGTCAAGGTCAATATCCACTTCAACCAGCCGGTGCGGATATTTAGACTGTAATTCATTCAACTGCTCTTTTACTTCATCACACAACTTGCAATCTTTGCGGGTGTAGAGGGTCACATTCAGCATAATTTATCCTGTTAAATAAATTTCGGAAGTCTTTTATGAGACTCTCTGCTTGAGTGTCTTAAGACAGACTTCCGAAATTCGTAAGTGTTTTATATCCCGAAATCAAACCAGAAGAATTGACCCTGTTGGGCAATTAATTCAAAAGCGCCTGTAAAAGCATGATACCGATAACGACAAGGATCACGCCCATTACAATTTCAACATAGCGCATGGTTTTGCTATATTTCTTCAAAATGGTTGTCACCCAGCCAATACCCAGCGCGGCAATCAGAAAAGGAATTGCCAGTCCTATTGAGTATGCTGAAAGAAGCATTGCGCCGAGGGAAATGGAACCGCCATTGATCGCCAGGGTCAGAATTGCACCCAACACCGGCCCAACACAAGGAGACCAGCCTGCCGAGAAAAAGACACCCATCAAAGCAGACGAGAGATAACCCCACTTTGGGTCTGGCGCCTGCTGCACACGCGTATCATAAGCCAGAAAAGGCAAGTGAAATACACCGATCATGTGCAAACCGAAGACGATCACAACAATACCGCCGATCTTTGCCAGCCATTCACGCACGTCATAGAGCAAGCCGCCCGCAAAAGCAGCCGCCACGCCCAATAATACAAACACTACACTAAACCCAAAGACAAAGGCCAGACCGTGGCTAAATGTGACCCAACGATTGGATTTACCGCCCACGGCATCGGGAGAGCCAGCCGCAAGTCCGCCAAGATAGCCTACATAAGCAGGGACAAGCGAAAATACACATGGCGAAAGAAAAGATGCCAACCCTGCCAGTAGGGCAAGTCCAACCGATATTTGCGAGATTTCCATTCAACACCTCAAAAAACTTTATTAAGCCTTTTCCTTTAAATCCATGCTCAGGCTTCTTTCAGGATGAGTAATATACTAGATCTTTAACTCGGTGACGGTCACTGTTGTGCCATGATCAGGCCAGGTCATTCGCGCTTCACTTTGCAAAAGCGGAATATAGGGAGTGGTCCAGCGGAAGATCCACTTGGCATCTTCAGGTTTGACATTAATACAACCATGCGAGCGCCGCTCACCGAAATCGTTATGCCAGAACGCGCCATGAATGGCAATGCCCTCGCCCGAGATAACGGTAGACCAGGGAACCCCCGGTGTGGAATAACCAGAAGCGGAACCGCCGCCGCTCATATTTAGAGAAACGATTTTCCAGTGTGTATTCAAGTCACCCACCGGAGTAGCGTAACTATCCGTTGAAACCCCAAACGCGTCAAAAATTGCGCCACTGGAAATGCGGCAGAAGAAAACTTCATTATTCCCCTCAAAACAGGAAAGCGTTTGATAAGTAAGGCTTGCAACAATTCTCTTTTCAGCAGGGTCAAGGTCAGGGCTGATCGGCGAAACTTCTGCATCCGTCAGCACCTTCAAACCTGCGCCGTCCATCCAGAACAGATCGCCAAAGCCATAGCCGTGTCCGGGATTTTCGTTCCAGCGATATTCTGTGAATCCATTATTCTGACGGATCTGATCGATCCAGATCACCTGCCCATAATAAACACGCGGCGGGAAATTATATGAGATCAAACTTTGAATCC
This sequence comes from Candidatus Villigracilis proximus, assembly GCA_016715195.1. GTDB lineage: Bacteria > Chloroflexota > Anaerolineae > Anaerolineales > Villigracilaceae > Villigracilis > Villigracilis proximus. The sequence goes on along the minus strand of JADKBB010000001.1, from coordinate 142,416 downwards.
ACGGAGAATAAGGCGCGCCTTCAAGCGCCATATCAATATAAGGAACGGTTACCTCCGCCCAAAACCCGGGCTGCCCTGCTGTCATTTCTGTAATGGGAGTATTGGGTAAATTTTTTAGTTGGCTGTACGCGCGAAGCCCAAATGTACCCTTGCGGTGTCTCAAGGAATTTCTGGTTTGTTAACCCTACCGCATTGCCGATCACTTCACGCCCCCACTCGATCAAATTATCATCATAAAATGTAGTGACCGCCGTCGCCTGTAAAGGATCATTGGATGGACGATTCCTTACATCGGTCATACCCAGCACACGCCCAATGATTTCGCTGGCCGGGAACTGCGGCAATCGTTTTGGGGTGTATAAGGTTTCAAAGTCAAAAGGCTTGAATGCCATTGCACCCAAGCCAACTCCTGCAACTTTTAGAAAATCACGACGGGAAAAATTATTTTTCATACTTCATCTTTAGCCTTTGCTAAAATAAGCGGACCACTTATTTTCAAGGATACCTGCAAACAAAAAGAGCGTCAACAGCCTTGTGAGAATGGATTAATCTTCCAGATAGGCTTCCAGAGCGCGCAAACAATTTGAGCTCAATTTATGACCGACCTCATCCTCGCAATAGGTCACCTGTGCGCCAGCCTGTTCAAGAATTTCAATCGAAGCACGCGCACGGTCTATCGGAATTAATTGATCCTGTGTGCCATGCGCCACAAAAATATTCTTCCCGCTCAGCGGTTTTTTTTCAACAAGCTCTTCAAGACCCGCGGGCACAAACCCAGCCAGCACACCCATCTTGCGGATTCTGTGCGGATAGAGCATCCCCATCAAATTAACCATCGCAGCGCCCTGACTGAATCCCATCAAATCAAATTGCAGCGCATCCACATTAACGGATGCAGAATACTCGTCAATGAGCTGAATCAGCGCTTCAGCGGCGGGTAAAAGCATCTCGAGGCTGGGCCTGCCGTGCGTTAAAGGTTGAGACGGGCGCCAGGAAAATCCGCTTGAATCAGCGGCGTGAGGCGCGCGCGGTGCCATCATCCAGTAACTGGGAGAGAGTCCGCGTGTGAAAATCCACATGGAATTTTCATCGCCCGTCCAGCCGTGCAGGAGAACCAACAGCTTCGGTGCAGCAGATTGCGAAGCGCGCACACGCATCGTCCGCCCGTTAAATTCAATGAGTTCAGATTTAATCACGGCCGGCACGTTTCACGATCCAATCAGAAAGATTAAGCAGAAGAAGGATCAGCCCGATCGGAACAAATGCGCCAGCCATGCAAAGCAGGCCCATCATTGCCGCGCCGAAACCATAGATCAACCAGATCAAACCATCGCCGACAATAAATAATAAAAGAAGTGCGCCAGCAACAAGCCGCACATTGGTATCTTTCATATAACTGCGTACATCACGACTCAACGTTTACCTCCAAAAAATATTTTGTTCACACGTCTCGTCCATGAGACTGCTTTCTTTAATTCAGGTAACACAGCTTCCACCGCATCTTCACCCAGCATCGCCACATCTTTTACGACCACTTTATCCAGCAGATCCAAATGATGCACATTCGGACGGATGATGACGTCAGGCGCATCAGATTCAAGCCTGTAATGCGCCACCGCGCGGCTGCTCAAATCTACGGCACGCATGAAGATATCAAACGCCTGCGCTACATGCAAACGATAGATACGGTCGGTAATTTGCTTCGGCAGCATGGACGGGACAGGAATGGAATAGGTGCGGACGGGAATATCAAGCGGGTCATTCAAGACCACTGCAACGATCGGCAAATCGGGTGAAAGCATACGCGCCACAGAAACCGGCACAGGGTTCAAAACGCCGCCATCCATTAAGTCCCAATCGTTCAAACGATGCGGCGGAAAAATCCCCGGCAGCGCAATCGTAGCCAGCACGCCATCGCGTAAAAATCCTTCAGAGATGACCACTTCACTGCCAGTCTTTGTATCCACAGCCGTAACAGCGCATGGAATTTTTAGATCATCAAAAGTCTTATCACCGAGAATCGTATCCAATAATTTACGCACGCCAGAGAGACCCAGCAAAGAAGGTCCTTCATTCGAGTCTCGCGCATACAAACTACCTTGATCGGTTGACGTAAAAACTTCTTCGATCTCGTCTGGTGTGCGGCCCGCCGCGTATAAAATAGCGACCAGCCCGCCAAAACTTGTCCCTGCTACTGAGTGTATCTTGTACCCTTCTTTTTCAAGACGGCGAATTACGCCAATGTGAGCATTGCCTTTGGCCCCGCCTCCGCCTAATGCCAGTGTGATATCCATGATTTTTTTATACCCTTCCATAATTTAGACAGTGTGAACAAAAGAGATTATACCTTGCGGAAATTTAGAGGCTGTTTAATAAGTCTGTTTTTTGACCACAAAGCCACGAGACCAAAGAAACTTCGTGGCTTGTTGGGGTTTTGTTTGTATTTTTTCGTGGTCAGGAACGGGACCCTTTGGGCGGGCGGCGGAGAGAAGCGCTGATTTTCGCTGATTCAAAGAGAAAAATCTGCGTTTTCGCGTGTACAGCGGCCCATTTCTTAAAGTCAACAGCTCTTAGCACCCCCAAAAAAGGTCCAAAATGAGTATTCTGCGGACTGCGATAAAAGTTTTCAGGGGGGCAGTTTGATTTAATTTATCAATTCGGGTCGCGGATCAACCAAACGGCTACTCCCCCGCCAACAAACGCGGCGATAATCAATATTCCGACCAACAGCCTTGAAGATGCTGAATTCGATGCAGGAATTATTTCTTCCGCTGGAGTTGGGGAGGGAGAGGAAATCTGAGTTGAGAGAGGTAAAACCGAAAGTGCTGTGGGAGTATTCTCAACGAAAAGTTCGGGAGTGGAAAGCGGCATCAGTGTAGAAGTTGCAGGAGCAGATTGCGTGGCGCCTTTTAGCACCAGCAATTCCTGTCCCTGATAAACGACAAGATCTTCACCCAGATTATTGAGCGCCTGAATATTCTTGATCGTTGTGCCGTATTCAATCGCGACGCTCCATAAAGTTTGACCATATTGCACCTTATGAAAAACATCCCCATCGGCACGCGCTGTGCTGATCATCACTGGAACCATAAACTGGCTGATGCCTGAGGAATTTCCACCTTCTGAAGCAGGGACACTGGTCAGGATCACCGTTGCATCAGTTTGCATTTGACCTGAGCCTGTAGCGGCGGCGCAATCGAGCGCGTAATAATATCCGCCGGAGGATTGGGAGATGCCCGCGCCGATATGTGTGAAATTCTGCGAGAGCATGGTGTTCATATGATCGGCATCCTGCCATGCAGAGGGGACGCCATTCCATACCAGCGGATTGCCGCTGCTCAAAATATTCTCGGCGCGAAATCCTCCGAGCGATAGATCACCAGCCAGCGGAAACCCGAGAGTCAATAATTGCTGGGTATAACTTACACCGCCCGGGCGCGAGTGTGTGACCTGTCCAGTGGAAGCCATGTAATCGGCTTGTGACTGGGAAGATTGCATCAACACTGGATGAACGCTCAGCGGCTGCAAACCATACGACAAACGCAGATTATTGACCGCGTCGATTAACTGTGACGGAGAGTTGATACTCTGTTGAGGTAGTTGTGGCTGCGCTTTGGCATTGCCGAGTGGAAGAACGCTAAACACGGCAAACAAAACAAAGTAAATAAAAAACCAGATGCGGCGCTGCAACATAAATTATTTACTGCACAGTAAACGTTGCAACGAGCGTTGCGCCAAACAATGTGGGACCTTCAGACAATCGCCAATAATTGGTGTAGGTTCCATTATCTCTGGGTGCGGTCATGGAAACGGATAACTCCGTCCAACTGCCAACCGGAACTCTTTTTTGGATCTTCACATCCTTGCTTTCATAATATTCACCGCCTGTTAAAACAAGGGTGTACTGATACAACCAGTCGCAGGTTCCTGTGTTTTCGACCTTCCAGGTTTTGGTGACGTAATCGCCCGGCGCAACAATTGTCCCTGCGGGAATGGTGACATCCCGAACAAAAGCCAGATTATTGCAGCCGACCGCCAGTGAGTTTGAATCAACGGTTGGCGTAGACAGGGTGCCGGTTGCGGTGATACTCCCGACAGGCACGGGTGAATAGTAAATAAATGTTGGGGTCAGTGTGGGTGCAAATGTGGCCGTGGGATAAATAATGGTGGGGCTGGGAAATGGTGTGTATGTGGGCGTAAAGGTTGGGGTGGACGGGGTATACATGGCGGTCTGTGTGCCGAAGAAAGATGCGACCATTGAACCGACGGCTGAGGTCATCAAAACTTCGTTGCTTTGGGTAGGCGCTGCCGCGCCGGTGCAGGCTGCTAAAATTAATGCGAGCAAAGTTAAGATAAGCGCACTGGATATATATTTTTTTCATTTAAGTCTCCTGAATAAATTCTCTTTACTACAAAGGCCACAAAGTCACCAGGGAAGTTCAAAAGAAATTCAAGGGCGGTTTGTTTTTGGCTGTGTATAAATCTAACACAAAATCACATATCCGATGCAGACGGGATTCATACGTTCAGAATTAGAGATTGCTCATTTTTTGTCGAGCAGGCTGGACAATGCGTTAAGCAGATGATCCACATCGCGTTTGGAGTTGTAGCCTTGAATCGAAACGCGAATTAATTTCATGCCCTTCCACTCAATCACAGGGACTTCGACACGCTGTTCATCGTACAAACGCGCCTTAAGCGCGGCGAGGTCAGTATCCACTGGCAGCGAAGCGGCTGTTAATTGGGCGAACCAGTTTTCAGTTAAAGAATGAAGCGGAGCAAGGCCGGTTAAGTTGCAAATGCGGGTTTGGGCGTCCACTGCCAATTCGTGGCAGGCGGCCTGCACAGTGTCCCATTTATGTTTGGTTTGAAATTCAATCGCGGCCGGGACAGTTAAAAATGCGGCGATATCGCGTGTGCCCCACCATTCGTGATGATCAATAAAGGTGGAGCCGCTCGGGGTTTCGGATTCATACCCCCACGAGACGACCAGTGGTTTAAGCAGATGTTGCATTTCAGGACGCGCATATAAAAAGCCCGCGCCTTTTGGCGCGCACAGCCACTTGTGCAAATTTCCGCCGTAAAAATCTGCGCCGAGGGCATCGAGATTCAGCGCAAGTTGACCCGGCACATGCGCGCCATCAATGATGGTGATAATTCCGGCCGCGCGCGCACGTTTAATAATTTCATCCAGCGGAAAAATTACGGCGGTCGGCGAGGTGATGTGACTGAGAAAAATAACCCGTGTGCGCGGCGTGACGCCCGACCAAAACGAGTCGATAAACGCGGCGTGAGATTCCAAAGAAACCGGCTGATTGATGTAAGTGAAACCGCGTTCCTTTGCCAGAAAGCGCCAGGTGCGATCCATTGCGCCATATTCATGATCGCTGGTGAGGACTTCGTCGCCCGCGCCCAACTCAAGCGAACGCGCCACGATATTCATGGAGATGGTCACATTTTGTGTGTAGACCAGATTATCGGCATGTGTGCCAAGATATATCCCCAAAGCCGCGCGCGACTCAGCCATTAAGTCGTTGAAGCGCCTGCCTAAAAATTCAACGGGCTGTCTTTCAAGTTCCATTTGCCAGCGTTGATATTCATCAAAGACCGGCTTGGGTGTGGCACCGAAGGAGCCGTGATTCAGGAAGGTAACAGATGGGTCAAGCAAAAAAAGTTTACGCAGGTTATACATTTTTATTCCTTGATAAGAGTAATATTTTCGGATGAGGATAATCGAAGCGCAGAGTGAAGTCAACGTATAAAAAATCGAATCCGCAATTTTATGAACAATGACAAAATCAGGATAAAAATAACGGGGAATATTTTCAAAACAAGCCTATAATTTGAACATCTGATTTTTTCAAGGCTCATGAAAAGGAAGGGTATGATGCATATTTCCAGTTCGGTTGACGCAAAAAATCTTTGGCAAGGGACTCTGGAAGCGCCTGTCGCATTTCGCGGCGTAGACGAAATCACCGCCAGTATCGGTCAACCCTTTCAATGGGCTGACGGGGAAATGTTGGGTGGAAATTGGAAAGCGCCGGTCGGCGGCAATCGTTTTTATCTATTACAACTGGCATTTACACTCAGTCCGCGCGGAAATGTAAAAGTGACCTCGGCGGATTTTTGTCTTTCGCTCAGTCCGCAGGGTGAAAGCCGTGCGCTGGTCTTTGACGCCTTTCCGCGCGAACAGACCGTGGCACTCAATGATTCGGTGACTCTGGGCATTGGTCCCGATTTCAAATTTGGCACCACAGATATGTCTGTGGCAAAAGCTGAAACCACAATTGATGTCGGCACAGTGATCCCCGTTGTGCATGTGGAAGGACTGCAAGAGTCAAAACTATGCTGGCGATATACATTACATGCAAAATATCCCTTGAGCGGAAGCCGCCGAATGCACGCCATCATCAGCCTGCCGCCTGAGATGAAGACCGCGCTGGCTACTTTTGAATTAACCGTAAACGCCGAAGGCCGCTATGGTCCGATCCGCGTTTCAACGCCGCAGACGGAACAGTCAAAATTACGATATGTGGTGGGAAGTATGTAAGGATGAAGGATGAAGGATGAAGGATGAAAAAAGTCAGCGCGAAATTGGATCGCGGACTTTAGTCTGCTTCTCGCTGAAAAAATATAATTCTCGAAGAAAACTATTTTGAACCGCAGCCCGCAGGGTAATAAGTCGCAAAGTTTGCAGAGTTTTAATGGCTTTTTCTCTGCGCCCTCCGCGACTCCGCGGTGAAATTGAATAAGGTGGCAACTTAGGTTATTTACGATAAATAATTAATTCTAAATTCGCAAATATTATTTTTTAAATATCAAGACCAAAGGTCACAATACTTTATAAGCCATGTGTAAATTGCATTGGCAATCGCTTCATCCGTTTTCTTAGCAGGCCCATCTGGCAAAAGGGATAGATAATTCTCAGGGATGGAAAAACACCAGTTCGTTGTCACCTCGGCCATAAAATTGATCGCATCATCCGGCGGCATACTTCCCAACAAGGCAATTACCTCATTTATTTTTTTCTTCTGATAAACATGCGCTGGAAGACAGAACACTCTTTTCCTCCTTCCTGTACCCAAATCAGACGGAGATAGCAATCTTCGGTCAATGCTGCTTCTGAGTGCTTTGAAATATTGATCCCAGGCACGGTCTATATCTGAATGATCTGGTTTATTCTCCCTGTCAAAATGCGTCCACCCAACCATCATACCTGTGATGAATTGCAACACCGAAGAAGGATGTTTAAACTTTAGAAATTTATCAAGTTCTGCGATCACGTTATCGGCATTTTTTGAGTGCATAAAAAATTCTCCAAGACCAGAATGCAATCGTAAATCACAAATCCAAAATCATCAATCATAAATCCGCAATCGTTAGTGGTTATAATCATCTTATGCGTTTTAACTTATTTCAACAATCAGACGTCCCCGAAAAATACCGTTCCAACTTCTGGCATTTATATTTCGACATTGCCTGGTTTGGCGTATTAAGCGGCACAGCCGTCAACTTTCTGAATGTCTACGTCACACGACTTGGCGCATCAGGCTTACAGATCGGCCTGTTAACCGCCATGGCCGCAGTCGTCAATCTCTTCCTCGCCATCCCCGCCGGCCGCTGGATCGAAAAACGTCACACAGGCCGCGCAGTCTTCTGGTCATCGGTTGTCTTCCGCCTCGGCTACGTGCTCTGGATTCCCCTGCCCTGGCTCTTCGACGCGCAAGGTCAGATCTGGGCCTTGATCGTACTCGCCTTCTTCATGGCAATTCCGCTCACACCGCTCGGCGTGGGCTTCAACGCGCTCTTCGCAGAATCCGTCCCAGACCGTTTCCGCGCACAAGTGGCAGGCACACGCAACATCACCTTCGCCATCACCTACATGCTCACCTCGTTTGGCGCAGGCTACATCCTAAAAAGTATGCAGCTTGACATGGGCTACACCATTATTTTTGCGATCGGAGCATTTGGCGCGGCGATGAGTAGTTACCATATTTATCACGTCACACCTCTGGAAGAAACCTCCCCGCTTCAATCCGCGCCGACACTTGATTCAACACCCCGGGCAGAATCTCCCCGTGGCATTAAGGCGGCACTGCGTCTTGATATCTGGCGCACTCCATTCAGGAATGTCTTACTGGTGCTGTTCGCCTTTCATTTGGCGCATTACATGTCCGCACCGGTTTATCCGATCTTCAATGTGCGCGTCTTAAATCTCAACGACAACAACCTCGGCACAGGCACCGCGCTTTATTACCTTAGCGTTCTGATCGGATCAACTCAATTCAGAAAAGTCGCGCATCGCTATGGCAACAAGATCGTCACCGGCTGGAGCGTGGCGGGCATGGCAATTTATCCCTTCATGCTTGCGGTGGCGCACACAGTCTGGAATTATTACGTGCTGTCCTTTCTCGGCGGATTCCTCTTCGCCATGGTCAACGGCGCATACATCAACTACATGCTCGAAAAAATCCCACCCGATGACCGTCCCTCGCATCTTGCGTGGTACAGCATTGTCCTCAACGTTGCCATCCTTAGCAGTTCTCTCATGGGCCCCGCCATCGCCGAGATGACCGGTCTTGTCAACGCATTGATCGTCTTCGGCGTGCTGCGCATCCTCGCCGGCATGGCTATTCTCAAATGGGGATAAAGTCTGCTCTGAAAAGCGGTAAAATCAACTTGTGACAGAAAACATTAAAATCATCGCAAGCAATCGCAAAGCCAGCTTTGAATACTTCCTCATGGAAACTTTCGAAGCGGGGCTTGTCCTGCAAGGCTCGGAGATCAAATCCATTCGTGCGGGGCAGATCAGCATCCAGGAATCCTACGTTGATATCCCCAACGGACAGGAAGCCTGGCTCGTCGAAGCGCATATTGCTCCCTACGAACAAGCCGGGACTCATTTCAACCACGAGCCCAAACGCAAACGCCGCCTGCTCCTGCATAAGAAGCAAATTCTTGAGTTGTGGAACAACATCCGCATCAAAGGCAATACGGTCGTCCCAACCAAAGTCTACTTAAAAGACGGACGCGCCAAGATCGAGATCGCCCTCGCCAAAGGCAAAAAAGCCTACGACAAACGCGCCACCATCGCCAAACGAGATGAAGCGCGCGATAACGAAAGAGCAAGCAGAGTCAGATAACCTGAGACCGTTACCACTAAGGCGCAAAGCCACAAAGACTCTAAGATTTTTTGTGGCCTGGTGTCTTTGAGACTTTGTGGTTAAGTTTCGGGAATGCAAACAAGGAAACCAAAACCATGCCCCCCTCAACCATTGGCGGAATCAACCTGCTGCCCGAACCTGAAAAGCGTGCCATCTATGCGCGTTATATTCCCACAGCGCTGCTTGAAAAATACAATATCCCGCCTTTAACTTCTGCCGCTGGTCACAATCTTCTGCAATTCCGTTTTGCCACCGGCTCCACCGATGTGGAAATGCGTCTCTTTCATGAAGTCAGTTTTCCAGACCCGATCCTATACGCCCACATCACCGACACCATGAACGGACAGATCCATGTCCTGCTTTACATCCTTAACGACCCTGCGTCTCCGCGCTTTGATGTGGATAAAATGCCGGATGGCTCACCCACAAAATTCGGAACACTGCAAAGAAATATCGAAGCGGAAAAAACAGCTCTCGAAGCGGGTCTGGCTCCCGGTCAGGTGCGACGCGGATTAAGATTGCTGGGTCAGGCGATTGAAGCATTCGAAGTCTTCGTCACAGCACTTGGTCACGACATGTATTTCGTCGAGCCTTTGTATTATCACAATGCAGTCATCTTTGAACGTTATGGATTTTCATATCAAGTGGGCAAACGCCTGATGGACAGCATCCACGCGGGTTTTCAAAGCGGCGGAGATCTATCAGCGCAGCTTGACGGTTCCACACCATTTCGTCAGCCCGAAGCCGCAAACGGAATCCGCAAACGCTCATGGGCCATCCACGATGGCATTCTCGGCGAACCTTTTACCAACGTGACAATGTACAAACGAGTTGGAAAATCTGCAGGACTTAACACCACACCAGATTGCAAGTGGTAATTTTCAATAACTCACAGCACACAAAAAATGGACTGCGTAAGGTGAATAACAAAAAGAGAGAACTCATAAAGGTTCTCTCTTTTTGTTTAAGCGTTTCTTTCAAAGCACAAGCCACTTAAACAAAAAGACCATGTTTTTCACATGGTCTTTTTTGATTAGTAGCGGGGACAGGACTTGAACCTGTGACCTTCGGGTTATGAGCCCGACGAGCTGCCACTGCTCCACCCCGCATCGATGAACAAAGATATTACCATAACCCGCATGAAATCGTCAAGCAATATTTTAATGGAGGGCAGCTAACTTTGCGGGCTAACCACGAAGACATAAAGCTGCGAAGGCACAAAGCAATCTTTGATAATCGTACTCAATAAAACCATACGCAAAACACCTTAATGAAAACAGGTATTGATGATTAAAAACATTTGTTAAGATTTAGTGTATAATGCAGGAACCTTAATAAAAGGTTGACCTTGTTTTTTTGCAATCATTCACCATCTATTAGCAACATCAACCACCACTCACCTACTTATGAAAACAGCCACAATTCTAGTCATCGAAAGCCGCCACGCAGAAATCCCTTCCTTTGCTTCAGATTTGCAAAAGAAGGGATTTGATGTTCAACTGGCACAAAACGGAAGCAAAGCCGTCGCGCGCCTGAAAGAAATAAGTCCAAGTCTTGTTGTCATTAACGCCGCATCCTTGCGCAGTACCGGCTTGCGTATCTGTCAATCCATTCGCGAGAAAGATCCGAAACTTCCGATCATTCTTATTTTGGAAAATGATAATGAAGTCAGCAAGGATGCTGCAGACGCAGTGCTTGCATTACCTTTCACTGTGCAAAAATTGGTCAATCGCATCAAACCGCTGTTGCCCGGCGACGGTAAAAATGTTTTGCATGTTGGTCCCATCCGTCTTGACCTTGAAAAACGCCGCGTGCGCTGCCTTGGAAAAAGCACAAAGCTCACCCCGCGCCTTGTGACTCTTTTACATTTACTGATGGACAAACATGGTGAAGTTGTGGAACGTGAACCCCTCTTCAAAAAAGCATGGGAAACCAACTACACAGGCGACACCCGCACACTGGATGTCCACATCTCATGGCTGCGCCGCGCCATTGAGCTTGACCCTGATAATCCAAAATTACTAAAGACCATTCGCGGCGTCGGCTACCGCCTGGATATTTAACTGATACTGTTTTCCCTGAACTGTCACTAATCGGACGCATGCCTCGCGCTTCCGTCCGATTTTTATTTTTAACTCAAGAGGAAGTTCCCCGCTTCTTACATGACGTTGAGCCTGCGCGACACTCTTGAACAGATTCCCATCCCAATCAGAATCCACCTCCCAAAAATCCACATCGAGAGATGTTTCCAGGCGGACAGAATCTTCAGAGACATGTACCTTGATATTCTTTGCCGTCTGCGAAACAGCAAGCGCAATAGACGAGTCATGCTCCAGTGAAAAGACGGCAGTGGTTTCTGAGAGCCTGCCTCGTGCAGTATGCAGGGCGCGCAAAGTTGCATCACAGGTAATGAATTTTCTTCCTGTCTTTGCAGCCACAAGTGCTGTGGTACCAGATCCGCAAAAGAAATCAGCCACGAGATCACCTTTATTTGATGAAGCGCGGATAATACGTTCGAGTAAAGCTTCAGGTTTTTGAGTTGGATAGCCGGTACGTTCATTATGCAAACGCGCCACTACTGGAAAATACCACCAATCTTCTGGAACTTTTCCACGTTCCAGATTCGGCACTTTGCCAAACCCGGCTTTACTTGATGATTTAAACGTAGTGATCGTATTCGGGCTGTATGGCTCACGGACATCATCCGCATTAAATGTGTAATCTTTGCTTTTTGCGTAAGACAGAATCGTATCGTGTTTGCGATTAAATGCGCTTTTGATCGGAGATGGTCCATGATACGCCCAGATAATTTCATTAATGAACACACCTTCAGAGCCAAAAAGCTCATCAAGGATCACGCGTGCGTAAGCATCGGCATGCCAATCGAGATGAAGATATAGCGTGCCGTTCGGGGAAAGCAAACGAACCATTAACGCGAGGCGTTCATATAAGAATTGCAGATACGCATCAAGGTCATCCCAGGAATCATGATACCCCTCAACCAGTTTCCATTTTGATGGATCACGAGAATCTTCTCCACGGCCAACACGCGCCGAAAATTTTCGGTTGGTGAAAAATGGAGGGTCGGCATAGATCAGATCGATGCGGCCTTCGTATTCAGGAAGAAGCCCGGCCATGACAGCCAGGTTATCACCGAGAATTAACCGGCCATCGGGACGTGCCTTGGGATAGCCGCGCCCATTCGGGTAGAGGATTGTGTCTTGGGTAAGAGAAGCAGGCTCGGGCGGGGCGAGATGCTTCCCCTTCCAGTTAAGTATCGGCATGGGGAGTTGTCAAATGTTTGAGATGATGAGTCGGCACGTGAGGAGGAAATCCAAAAAAAGAGTTAATAATGAATTTCAACATTTGTACCGCGTCCGCGGTGATTGGAGATCGCGTCTGCGGAGTGAGTAGGCTGCGCCCAGCGGAAAACCCAGTTGGCTTCATCACTGCGCATATTGATGCAGCCGTGACTCATGGGTGTGCCAAAATTTTCATGCCAGTATGTGCCGTGAAATGCGTGACCAACAGGTGTAAAGAAGGTTGACCACGGCACACCAGGCAATACATATCCATCTGCATCTGCGAGCAGGTTGCCATTTTGAGCAATGCTAAAATAACTGTTGCCCATGTGTTTGGCCGGGACTTTATCCATCACATTGAATAAACCATTTGGCGTTGTTGTGGAAATTCCATTTGCGCCGCTCTGTCCGCCGCCGGGAATGCCGGAGGAAATATTGGTTTGAAAAACAGCCTTGCCATATTCATAGGCGACCATTTTTTGTGTGGTGAGATTCACTTCGATCAATTTATCGTCAAAGGGAACTTCAGGTGTGATCGGCTCCATGTAACTGGATGGTAAAACACGCATGTGAATGGCCGGCACAAAATACGGGACATTTGAATCCAACTCGTCAAAAATGCGATACCACGGACCGCTGTAATCAGCCATCTTGGGGCCTTCTTCCACCCTGTCCACCCAGTGGATCGAGCCGTAATACATCGGCGGAGTAAGCGCTTCCCAACCGCGCGCCTTTGAAAAACGATAGGGCGTGGTAAACGGAACTGTGAGTTCGGTTAATAGTCTTTTTCCAGTTGGAACTTCCTGCGGGGTCTGGTAAATAGTCTTTACACGATGTAAACGGCCGCGATGCAAATAACCGCCCCATACCCGATACCAAACAGGATTATATTTTGGTTCATCGGCAATTTTTTCTTCATACACGTGTACGAGATCATCGCGATACCAGGTCAGCTCAACCCGGCTGTCATCGGTTGGTTGTTTGCGCACGGGCATTTCAGTGGTGGCAATGCGCACGACAAAACTATCGTCAAAGCTGGTCAAACCGGGCAGGAAAGGTGAAAAGGCCAGTCCGCCAAGTGTGAGGCCGCCAAGTTTTAAAAAGTCGCGTCTTGAAAATTTTGAATTCATATTTAAAATTGTACACCATAATCTTTAAGCTGTAATGAGAATATTCGATGCGGGCATGGCTTTTCCAAAGTTCCTGACACACCAGCCTGCCTTGAGAAACCTGCCGCCACGATACAAAAAACTGCCTCGCTTGAACGGCAAGGCAGTCTGGTATTCATTTTTATGTATGCTTTATTTACGCTTCCACTGATTCCACGATCATATCCTTGAGCAATATCTCAAGCGCCATGGTATGGCCGCATCGTCTGTGGGTAATGAAAAACTCACAATCGCAGTTAAAAACACCGTTATTGTAGGAAACATGATGTTCGCTATTATCGCCGTGAAAATTAAGGTCAAATTGATTGAAGTGGAAGCGGTGCCGATCCTCTGCATATCGTTTTGCTTTTTCTACCTTGCCTATTAATCCTGAATCCATTGTATTGATCTCCTTTTTGCGAGAATATAAAAAAATACACGCGGAGACATCCGCGTGTATTTAGTCAACAAACCTGGGAACTTCATGAAATAATCGCATATGGGCATTACCTCGATGTGATGAGTATAGTACTTTTCAAAATGCGAGTCAATAACAAATGGCAGATTGTCAGGAAGTCGTATGGGAACTGTAGGTTGCGACTAACCTACACGCATCTCACTTAAGCTGTTATCTGATTCTACTTAATCAAACGCTTCCCCGCCCAAACACTAACCAACGTCACCGCGGCGCTGAGCGTGGTTCCCCAAGCCATATCCACAACAGTCATCAGTATCGGCCAGCCTGATAGTGTGGCATGATTAGTCAGATCATACGTTGCGTACGTGACAAAACCAAATATCGCACCGCGTACTACAGTTTTAGGCATGGACTCTGAATTCATTCCGGGTTCAATCACAAAGAAAACCATGCCAAAAACAAAGATCAAATAAAAAATACCCGCTGCGAAAAAATTCGGCAGATCGGCCATGAGATGACCGATCTGTGACCGATAAAACTGTGGGGCTGCAAGTCCCAGCCATAATGAGTCGATGGCGAGGAAGATCATAAAAGTGAGAATGTAAAGTTTGAGTTTCACAAGTCCCTTATTTTTTTCTACCCGCAACCGTACTCTTTTTAACAGTCTTCTTTACTGTTGTTTTCTTTGCCGCAGGTTTCTTGATAACGAGTTTCTTGGGCGCAACCTTTTTTATAACCTTCTTGACCGGCTTTGCCTTTACAGCAACTTTCTTTTCAGGGCTGACTTTAACTTTTGCAGCAACCTTTTTTGTCACAAGTTTCTTTGCTTTGGGCTGCGACTTCTTCACCGGTGCTTTCTTTTTCGCGGCAGCCACCTGCTTCTTCTTTCCTTTTTCCTTGGTTGTTTTCACCGCAGGCTTGCGGACTGCGCGTTTCTTCTTGGCGGGGGCTTTCTCTTCAATTTCAACTTCTTCTACAACGTTAAATAATTTCTTCCACTCATCCTGCATGGATGAGACACCAGCGCCGTTTAATTGGTCGCAAATGGTCTTCCATTCGCTGTCGCCTACGAAACGCCAATCCATGAAGGCGTGGCATTGATAGGCGCCCAGTTCAACATACATGCCCTTATCCCAGATTTCCTTGCAGGAGCGGATGTATTCCAACTGGGTAACATAATCCTTGAAGATGACATGTCCAACACGCGGCAGGCCAAGTCCATCGGCAATGTTTTTGCGGATCGTTTTGCCGGAAGATTTTTCAATAAAAGCGGCGGAGGTTTTGATCCAGCCGCGGGTATTGGAAAATTTATTGTGATAGATCACCAGTCCGCGCTCATCGTTAAAGCGATTGGAATAGGCGAAGACTTCTTCGTCCACGCTGCCATTGGGGGAATAAAAGTCAAAGAGTAGGAACTGTTCAACGTCAGCGAACAGGTAGCGGCGGTGAAGAAGCGGGAAGATGCGCCATTCGTGACCACGGATGAGTCCGTCATTTGGGGTTTCATCCATGCGTGCGCGGCGGAATTCCATCCCATATTTTTCAGAGAAACCTTCCACTTGTCCGTGGCCGAACATGGGCAAACCGGGCAAGGTGGAGAGAAGCGTGCAGATGCCAAAATATTTATCGCCATTGCCGAATTGTTCAACCGCAGTTTTTTCATCGGGATTGTTCATGAAGTTGACATACCGCTTGAGGATCTGCGGATCAAATTCAAGTGTGTTCTTGATGGCAAGGCGATATTTGGCGTTGTCTTCATCGCGCAGCATGTGCATGAAAGCAGAGTTAT
Organism: Candidatus Villigracilis proximus; assembly: GCA_016715195.1. Classification (GTDB taxonomy): domain Bacteria; phylum Chloroflexota; class Anaerolineae; order Anaerolineales; family Villigracilaceae; genus Villigracilis; species Villigracilis proximus. The sequence goes on along the minus strand of JADKBB010000001.1, from coordinate 126,595 downwards.
AAACGCGGTGCATACCCAGCGTGCGGACGAAATACCCTTCCATCATCCAGAAAGCTTCTGCCAGTAAAAGTGTGTCAGGAACTTCTTTGGAAACACGGTCAACCACTTCACGCCAAAATTCTTCGGGAACTTTTTCATCAAATTCCGGTTTGGTCATGCCATATTGTGAACGTGATGGAATCGCTCCGCCCGCGCCGGGTTCAGGGAACCACAAGCGTTGAACATGCCGCTTGGCGAGAGTCATGGCTGCGTCAAAACGAATGACGGGGAAGTTGCGTGCCACGTGCAAGATGACTTGAATGACCGCTTCACGCACAACGGGATTGGTGTAATCCAATTGAGCAGTATCGTTCCAGGGGAAGGATGTGCCGTCGTTGCCGTGATAGATATAACGCACGTCACCTGTTTGCTGATCGCGGCGTTGAAAAACAACGGAAGCATCGGTCTTATCGTAGTAATGATCTTCGAGATAAATCCCTACCCGCGAATCATCTGATAGATTTTCGGATTTGAAAGAGTATGATGGATAGGGAGAAAACGAAGAGGACAAAAACCAATCGGGATGTTCCGCGACCCAGGTTGAATCAATTCCCATGTGATTGGGAACCATGTCGGCGGAGAGACGGATGCCTCGCCCCCAGGCGCGGGTACGGAGACTATTCAGCGCATCCCAACCGCCGAGGTCGGAGGCAATGTCGTAAGAATAAAGGGAATAGGCTGAGGCAACTGCATCTTTTTGTCCCATGCGTTGTTTGATGCGCTGGGATGCGCGGCTGCGTTCCCAAAGGCCGATCAACCACAGGCCGGTGAATCCGCGCGAGGCGAGTAAATCCAATTCTTCATCGGGGATCTGGTCGAGGGTGGTTATGTCACGTTGATATTTTTTAGAGAGCTGCGCCAGCCAGACGTAGGTGTTCTTGGCGAGCAAAACAAGGCGCGGCATCCATTCCTTGTCCATGCTGTAACGTTCGTATTCTGCATATTCATGGCCGCCAAAAGTCGGCACATGGGTTTCCGCTTTCTGCGAGTCAATTGGACCATGACCCGTGCGGATAATGTCTTCGCGCAAATAGTCCAATCCACGCAGGACGTGGATGGAAAATGTCTCGCCGAGCAGGTAGCCCCATTTTTCGATAATAAAACGTAACTGACCTTCCAAAGAATCGGGAGAGGCCTTGATCGGCGCTTGAAGAAGTTCGGTAAGCGTCTCGCCCAATCCCGCTTCTCCACTTCCAAAACCAGGCTGACGGGAATAGAAAGTTAATAGGGATTGCAAAAATTCCTTGTAGGCAGTGCCTTTCATTACGGATTCGTCAAATAAATCCTTATAGCGATTCAGAGCCGGGTTATTGTTTGAATTATTAACCAATAACATTTCTTCGATGGCGGCTGCACGCACACCGCGTCCGAAATCACCGACACTGGGGGCTTTGGTGGAAAGATAAACACCTGCGGTTGTCTCGCCGCGAAAAACCGATAGAGGCGGAAATTCCTCGGTAAATTTACTGAGTGTCAGATCATATTTTGAGCCAAGACTGGATTGCAATAATCCCATGGCGCGGCCCATGACACCGGTATATCTGCTATAAAAATGCTTGAGGAGGATATGGTACGCCTCATCAAGCAGGGAAAGTGCATATAGGTCAGTGGCAGATACGGGGTCGGGTCGAAGCGCTGACATTTGGGTGGCAAAGGCGCGGGCGGCAGCCAGATCTGAAAAGATCACGTGCCCGTCCGGGCGAAAGAAATCCACAGAGAAATTATATTTGAGACGGGAGGCTCGGGTAATTAGCATAACAACAATGATAACCGATTAACTATTTTTTTCGGGTAAAATCCTGACTTGTACATATGAATACATCGCTGACTCAATTCGTTTTATTACTCCTGCTTGCCGCATTGTATCTGCCTGTAATTTTTTTTGCAGTACAACGCCGCGATGACGGGCATGGAGCCGCAGCCTGGCTGGTGGCTGTATATGCATTGCTGGCAATGGTCATCAATGTGGCTGAAGCCGCCTGGCGCAACGGGGAAACCTCACAAAGCGGCAACATATTATTTCAGGAATTACAAATTTATGTCGCGTTGACTCTCATCGCCGTTTTGATGATCACGCTGCAAACTTTTCTTAAACGTGAAATGTGGTGGGGCTGGGTTGGGCTGTGGACGGTCTGGGCGCTCGGCCTTGCATTGATCCTGACAAACGCGATCAATCTGCCCGATATTCTTTGGACAAACGGCAATCTCACCTTACAACGCACACGGCTTGGCCCAGCCTGGGCAACTTTAGGCTGGCTTATTTTTGCGATCAGCCTGATCATTAATATTGCAAACGCGCACAGGGATGCACGCCAGCAGTTATTCCGTAATCGTTTAAATTATTGGTGGCCTGTCATCTTCCTGATGTTCGTCAACGATATTTTACTTTTCTCCAATATCTTAATTTTAGGGCAGCCCATTCGTCTTGCAATTGCTGTCATGATGGCTTATGTGGTTGGCACACATCACCTGCCAGACCTTAGATTGATTCTGCGGCGCGTGCTGGCGTACATACTGATCGCTGTCATTATTGTTGGGTTTTATCTCGGCGGATATTTATTATTACAATCTGCATTCAAAAACAATATTAACTTCAATCCGTTATTTATCGGCGCATTCATGGCATTATTGGTTGCCCTGCTTTTTGCACCGTTATTATCACTAGCCTCGCGCACCATGAACATCTTGATGAAAGGCGATCAGTACGATGCGAGCCGCACCATTCATCAATACAGCGAAAGCATCAGTAACATCCTTGACATGGATCGTCTCGCAAGTATTGCAGTCGGCATCATTCTGGAAGCCATGCAAATCGAGCGCGGATTTCTTTTTCTTGTGGATTCAGACCGCGAAGCAGATGGTCACAGAACTTTCAGACTCCGCTCAGCGCGCAGCCCCGAAGAGCGGCAAATGATCGCGGCTGAATTGGATGAAAACGGACTGATCGCCGCCTATCTTATTCGGGAACAACGCCCGCTTCTTCAATATGACCTCGACCTGCTTCCGGCGTTTCAGGCAGCATCTCCCATTGAGCGGGCCTGGTTTAACCAACTACAAGCAGAAGTGTACATTCCTATCTTTGCCAAACGCCAGTGGATCGGACTTTTGGCCTTCGGTAGAAAATTAAGCGGCAACCGTTACAGCAAGGAAGATCTTGTCACTTTGAGTTCACATGCCAGCCAGACGGCCGTGGCATTGGAAAATGCCCGTCTGGTAGATAATCTGATGCGTTTGAATAATGAACTGCGTTACGCGCGCCGCGCACTGGAAAAAAATAACCGCGACCTCGAACGGATCGATCAAGCCAAATCAGACTTTATCAGTATCGCATCACACGAGCTTCGCACACCGCTGACTGTCATTAAAGGCTATAGCGAAATGCTGATGGAAGATTCCAGCCTCGACCCGAACTTCAAGTTCATCATGGAAAAGATCCACGATGGCACGATCCGCTTGCACGAAGTTATGGACTCGATGTTTGACATCGCGCAAATTGATGCCCGCTCGCTTAAACCACATATCCAGCCGGTCGAATTAGGTCATTTGATCCAGGAAATTTGCATTGAGCAAGCCAGCTCGATCAAGGAACGCAAACAATCGCTTACCATCAACCTCCCCACATTGCCGCATGTCAAAGCGGACCCGAACCTGTTGCGTAAATTATTCCACCATCTTTTACGCAATGCAGTTAAATTCACTGATAACAATGGAAAGATCACCATCACAGGGCATGGCATTCCTGCGATCCTTGACCTGCCGCAAGGCGGTGTTGAGTTGATCTTTAGCGATACCGGCGTGGGCGTGGACCCGAACTTCCGCGAGATCATCTTCACCAAATTCTATCAACCCGGCGAATTGGGCAAACACTCCACCAGCAAGACCCGCTTCAAAGGCGGCGGCGCAGGGTTGGGACTCGCTCTCGCCAAAGGCATCGTCGAAGCACACGGTGGACGTATCTATGTGGAAAGTCCCGGCTACGATGAGATCAATTTCCCCGGCAGTCAGTTCCATGTGATTCTGCCGCTCAGCAAACTTGAAGAAAATGAACAGCAAAAAGTTAGTGCGCCTTTGAGTTTTCAGGTTTAAAGTAATAAGTAATAAGTAATAAGTAATAAGGAAGATATGAAAGAGAGGATACTTACGTTCCTCTCTTTTTGATTCTGTATCGTGCAATTTAATTTCGGAACAAGCGGCTTGATAATGCAGTGATCAACCCAACGATCAACAACATAAACTTTATTGTTGCGCAAAATGCTGCGATCTCTGGATAAGGTGAAAAGGCGCCGTTGATCAATTCCTTCCAAAGCGCATAATTTTCAACTGCATCAAATAAGGCGGCGGCAAATGCGCCCCAACCCATCCATGCGGCAAAGGTATGATAAAACCCGGTCTTGTTACTACTGGCGAGTAAAAGCCCTAATGAAAGAGCAAGTGCGTACGTGGGCATAAAAAGATAATCGAAGCCGAGGCCAAACGCGGCATACAGGCGCGCATTGGCATCCCACGAATCGATCATGGATTGGGCGGTGTTCACATCACGCGCCAGTTCAAATGAGACAATTCCGCTCGGTGCGGCGGGCGTACGTAAAAATGGCTCGGCCGCGCTAAAGACGCCGAAGATCAAAACGGTTAACGCAAAGAATGTGTAAAACATTGGTTTTCGTACATACTGCGGAATAAATTCGAGTGGGTGCTGCATAAAACCTCCATATCGAAAGTCAAAGAATCAAGACTGCGCAATACAAACCGTTGAAATGTATGCACAGTATATCTCCAAACTTAATGAGAAAGTCGCTTGCGGCGCTGACTCTGTTTGGGTTGTAAGAGCAGGATCAACGTTAAGAGTGAAGCGGGGTTTCATCCAAAATGAAAATGCAAGGCGAAAATTAATCCTCCGTGCTATACTAGGTTTATTCTGTTTCATTGAGGCCTTATGACTGACAAAACCCATCAGGAAATGCTGCGAAAGTATGCCGAAGCAATTGTAAAAGTTGGTTTAAATATTCGCGCTGGACAGCGTTTGATCATCAATAATATGGCTGTGCGCGGTGTGCCGCATCAGTTTGCGCCATTGGTGCGCGAAGTGGCAAAAGCCGCTTATGGCGCGGGCGCAAAATACGTGGAAGTGATCTGGGGCGATGAAGAAATGATGCGCCTGCGCGCCCAACATGCGCCGCGCGACTCTTTTGATGAATACCCAACCCACATGGTCGATGCGGTTATGGGCATGATCAATAATGGAGATGCCCTGCTTTCCATCGCCGGCACGAACCCCGACCTGCTTGGCGGGCTTGACCCTGAGATCGTTGGCATGATGCAAACCAGACATTTAAATGCCGCCAGCAAGATCAGCGAGCGAGTGACAACCAACGCCATTAACTGGTGCGTGGTTGCAGCAGCTGGTGAGGAATGGGCGAAGAAAATTTTCCCTGATCTATCGGTTGAAAAAGCGCAGGAAAAATTATGGCAAGCCATTTTTGAAACCACACGCATTGACCAGCCCGATCCGATCGCGGCCTGGGAAAAACATATTTTATTTTTGCGTGAACGCGCCCGATATTTACAATCCAAACAATTTACTGCGCTGCACTACACCGCCCCCGGCACAGACTTTACCCTCGGCCTGCCCAGCGGACATCAGTGGATCAGCGCTCAATCAATGGCACAGAATGGCGTTGCCTTCACAGCCAACATGCCCACCGAGGAAGTGTTCACCTTGCCTGACCGCAACCGCGCCGATGGTGTTGTGTCTTCAACTTTCCCATTGAGCTATGGCGGAACGTTGATCGAAGATTTCCAAGTCACATTTGAAAACGGACGCATTGTAAAGGTCAACGCGAAGAAGGGCGAAGCCGCTTTGCAAAAACTGGTGGATACAGATGAAGGCTCACATCGTCTCGGTGAAGTGGCGCTCGTACCGGCCAGTTCCCCCATCGCCAAACGCGGACATCTTTTCTACAGCACTTTATTTGACGAGAACGCATCCTGCCATATCGCCATTGGACGCGCCTACCGCTTCACTCTGACGGGTGGAGAGGAGTTGAACGACGAGGAGTTTATCGCCGCTGGTGGAAACGTGAGCCTCAATCATGTAGACTTCATGATCGGCTCTCCACAAATGGATATTGACGGCGTGCATAAAGACGGAACTCATGAGCCGGTGATGCGTCAAGGCGAGTGGGCATTCAAACTTTAGTCACACAATTCCTTTCAGGATATAATTTCTGAAAGGAATTTTTTTATTAACATAAAGAGGCCGCATGAACGAACAGGAATTTGACAGAATGCTGACGAAGTATGCCGACGTGGTTGTGAAAGTCGGTTTGAATCTGCGCAAAGGACAGAAGTTGTCCATCCGCGCGATCATTGATGATGCGCCATTCATCAGAAAAGTAGCAGAAAGCGCATACAAGGCCGGCGCAAAATATGTGGATGTATTATGGAATGACGAACGCATCTCGCGCATCCGCTTTGAACATGCTGACCCGGAAACGCTAGGCGAAGTTCCAAACTGGCTGTTATCGCGGTATGAGGATCATTATCAAAATGGAGAAGCGGAACTTGCAGTTTATTCCACAGACCCCGATTTGCTGGCGGGCATCGACCCGGAATTAATTGCCAAAGAAAGAACAGCGCGCGCTAAAAAATTTGAACCCCTGCGAAAGTACGAGAATGTTTCGAATTGGTGCGTGGTCGCCACTGCGTCACCTGCCTGGGCCAGAAAAGTATTCCCCGGGCTTTCGACCGAAGATGCACAGGCAAAATTATGGGAAGCCATCTTCAACTCCTGCCGCGTTGACTTGCCGGACCCCATGCAGGCATGGTATGACCACAGGGATAATTTGATCAAATACAAAAATTATCTTTCTGCCAAACATTACTCTGCCTTACATTACAAGGCACCCGGCACAGACCTGACAATTGGTCTGCCTGAAAAACATGTCTGGCAGGGCGCGGAAGCATCCTTCAAAAATGGGATCACCTGCATCGTAAATATTCCCACCGAGGAAGTATTCACTTTGCCGGACAAGGATAAAGTCAACGGTGTGGTGAGTGCAACCCGTCCACTTAATTTGATGGGTGCCCTGATCGAAGATTTCAGCCTGACCTTTGAAAATGGACGTGCGGTAAAAGTCACAGCGAAAAGGGCGAAAGCGATCTGCGCAAATTAATAGAGACCGATGAAAATGCCTGTCGTTTGGGTGAAGCTGCACTTGTTCCCAATAGCTCGCCCATCAGTCAGCGTGGACATCTTTTCTACAACACCCTGTTTGACGAAAACGCCTCGTGTCACATTGCACTCGGAAATGCCTACCGCGACACAATTGCAGGCGGCGAAGATATGACCGATGAAGAATTCCAGTCACATGGCGGAAACAAGAGCTTGATCCACACGGACTTTATGATCGGCTCGGCAGAAATGGACATTGACGGCATCAAGAAAGACGGTACGCGTGAGCCTGTTATGCGTCAGGGTGAATGGGCAATTGATCTATAGGACTTGAATCATCAAAACAAACCCGATGGAGATAAATTCCATCGGGTTTGTTTTTTAGCACGTTATAATGGGGAAATGCCTGCAAAAAAAACTTCCTCCCCCGAACTTAGTAATGAAATCCTGGTGGCAGAATATGAATACATCGCCAACTCAGCCAGCCAGGCCAATGAAGACCGCGCACGAGTCGCTTCATTTTATCTGGTAGCCGTTGGTTCTCTGGTGGCGGCACTCTTTAGCACTCAGATATTCGATACCAGTACGAACTTCGCCACGCTTAGTATTCTATTCAGCGGATTATTCTTTGTGCTCACCCTGCTCGGCGGGCTGACCGTGATCCAGCTCGCGCGTCTGCGGGCCGCATGGTACGAATCCATGCAGGCGCTGAATCAGATCAAGGAATACGCGATCAATAAGGACAATGAACTTGCTGACGCATTTTTATGGCGCAACAAAAGCATGCCCCCGCTTTACAAGGTCAACAGTGTCTCGTATCAACAAACCCTTGAAGTTGCGATCTTAAGCGGATTAACCTTCGGCGCAGCGATCTACTTCTTCCAGATCGGAGTCGGTTATTACTGCACTTCCTGCAACTGGGCTTACACCGTCAGCGGCGCGCTGCTCGGCTTCATTTCTCAACTTTATATTTACAAGCGCTTTTTATTACACAATGTCAAGGAAAAACATCATGCCCCGCAATTATGAGAATCAACCGCCTACAGCCTTTCAACGCAGACCGCACCTTACCAAAGACGATGCCTGGATCCGCGCCTTTCTCAAGGAAGCACAGGTGGGGCATTTCGCGACCTCTGCAGATGGGCAGCCTTTCCTTAACCCAAGCACCTTCTGGTACGATGAGGAAAATCATCAGATCGTCTTTCATTCCAATGTTGCGGGGCGGGTTCGCTCGAATATTGAGACCAACCCAAAGGTCAGTATGGAAGCGAGCGAATTAGGGAAAATGCTCCCGTCGAATGTTGCGATTGAGTTCTCGCTTCAATTTCGCAGTGTTGTCCTTTTTGGGACAGCGCGCATCGTGACTGACCCTGAAGAAGCAAAAAAGTTATTGTACGGACTGATCGGTAAATATTTTCCCACGATGACCGTAGATAAGGAATATCGCGGCATCACGGAAAAAGAATTGCGTGCCACATCCATCTATGCGGTTGCGATCGAATCCTGGAGCGGAAAAGAGAATTGGGCAGAACGGGCGGACCAATCAGATGAATGGCCTGCCTTAAGTGAAGAATGGTTTAAGTAGAATCACAACCGCCTGCAAAAAATGCAGGCGGTTGTTTTTAATCTTTATCGCAGGTGGACTTATGCTTGTAATGGACATCTGAAAGGGAGCGTAATCGTTCGGCGGCGGTTTCGGGCGTGATATCACGCTGGGGCATGGCGAGCATTTCGTATCCCACCATAAATTTGCGGACGGTGGACGAGCGCAACAATGGCGGATAAAAATGCGCGTGCAAGACCCACTCGGGATGCGGTTGTCCATCGGCAGGAGCCTGGTGGAATCCCATTGAGTAGGGAAAGGAAATCTCAAACAGGTTGTCGTAACGGGTGGTGACCTGCTTGAAGACTTCAGCCAAAGCAGAGATTTCAGTTGAAGATAATTCCTTCAATGATGCGGACGGACGATGCGCGGTGACCAACACCTCAAACGGCCAGACCGCCCAATATGGGACAAGCGCTGTGAAATGGTCATTGGAAAATAAAATGCGATCTTTGCGTTTGTGTTCTTCCTGCACATAGTCCACCAAAAGCGGACGGTTATTCTGTTTGAAATATTCCGTTTGTGTGGCGAGTTCTTTGACGATCTCATTTGGCAGTTGAGACTGTGCCCAAAGCTGACTGTGCGGGTGCGGATTGGAACATCCCATCATGGCGCCTTTATTCTCAAAGACTTGCACATACTGAATGTAATCTTCTGCGGCCATGTCTGCGGAATGTTTAGCCCAAGTGGAGAGGACATTTTCAACGGCTGGCAGATCCAGCTCGGGTAAGGTTAGATCGTGACGGGGAGAAAAACAAACCACCAGACAATGTCCCTGCTCGGGAGCAGAAACAAGTAACGGGTGGGAAGATGCGGAGCCTGCACTGAGTTCAGTCGAAGTGGCTCATCCTCTACGGGATTGGGAAGCAAAGCTGCAAAGTCGTTTTCAAAAGCAAATGTGCCGGTGTAATCAGGGTTGAAGACTCCGCCGGCGCGTTCGTTACGCGGACAAAGATAACAAGTTGGGTCATAGGTCGGGAGCGTTTCGGGCGAAAGTTTTTCGACCTGCCCAAGCCAGGGGCGTTTGGCGCGGTGCGGTGAGACGAGCACCCACTCACCCGTGAGGGCGTTATAGCGGCGATGCGGATTATTTAACATGGTGATTCCTTTTTAGAAAATGATTTCGATCCATTCAAGGATTTCGTTTTTACGTGTTTGTTGAAGCGCGATCTGCAGCTCATTATTTGAGCATGTGACTTGTGTTTCAAATTGACGTCCGCTGAAATAATGCTCGATAAGTTTTGCGGTTTGATGCAGCGTTATATGTTTGATCGTGCAGACTCCATCTCCAAACGGGACAATGCCCAGACGATGCGATTCGGCGATGCTTGAGTCTGTCATGGATGCGACGACCAGCATAATATCAGTATCGAGAATATCTTTGTAGGTTTTGATGGAGGGCTTGCCATCGAAGCGATGTGTACGTAATGCGATGAGAACGGTTTTATCATCTTCGATGCGCTCCCAGGATGGGGAAAACCCTGCACGCAAACCACCCTGCCATTTTACATCGATTGGATAGGTATGAAAGTCCGCTTGCTTGCGCAGGATGGCAGAAAGCCCGTTGAATTTTGCGATGATCTCATCTTTTGGACCGTCGCTGTTTTCATCACCGTCGAAGCAGTGTAGCGAGCCAAGTGTACCGGACGGCGCGGAGTCAAACCAGATGTCCAACGCAGATTCCCAGTCATAGCCGGAGGAGCTATAAGTTGGCATACCGAGTTCACCGCACAGGCTGCTGAAGAAGATGCGGCGATTGGTTTCAAGATCGTAATCTCCGATGCAGTAGACAAGGTCATCGGGGGTGTGTAAATCGTAATAGTAGATCAGCAAAGGAGAAAGGCCGTAATACATAATAACGAGGTCTGGATTTTCCTGTTTCATTCCGCCAACCACAACTTCCAAGCCTTTTTGGAGCAGACGTTCACCTGCCCAATTCAAGTCGGCGGGAGCGGCGATGTCTAGCGATGGCAGTTCATAGCCAAAGTCAAATTTGATCAGGTCTGGGTTATAACGGCGGATGAACTGTCTGGCGCGTTCGCTTAACACTTCTTGGACAATGGGCTGAGTCACATCAAAGATGCCATAGCGTGAGGTTTGATGCGCAAGCCAGAGAGGTTTACCTTCGGGGGTTTGCAATAGATTCGATTCGTCCAACCCCAAAGCAGACGGATCCTGACAGCGCAGGAAGGCCGCCCATAGGCCGATGTAAAAGCCTTGCTTGCGAATATTTTCAAGCAGGGATTCAAATTGCGGGAAGCGGGCTTCATCATGCTTTAACTCACCGTAGTGACCTTCCCATTTATCGTCAATGACAAAGGTACGCGCCTTCATGCCTGAACGTTGAAATTTATTAAAGATGTCTTTGACGATTTCTTCTGTCAACGCTTCGGGTTTCATGGCAAGAGATGACTCTACGCCCCAGGTGTTGTATTGCGGCGAAAGTAAAATATCTTTTTTCTTTTGGGTCAGCGATGCATTTTTAGGTGAAATGATCTTTTCACGCCGCAAGATTTTGTAGTAATTGCGAATGGCTTCATGATATTGTGTGCCGAAAGTGATCAAAAAAGAAAAGCCAAGTTTTAGAGTTCCCGGAGTCTTTATATGTTTCCAAATATCACCCCGCAGATTTAAGACCGGACTTAATGCGATCTCGCGGATATCGAGCCTGAAATCACCTTGCGGTAATTCAGAGAGTCCCCAACAGGCGGCGCCTGATTGTAATTTTTTTGCGCCGATCGCATTCCATTGATCTGAAGTATTGAATGTGCAAAAGTAATGCGCGGGTAATCCCCACTGCTGCGTGAGTCCGGGTCCGCGCATGGCGCCAGAGCCGAGGATGGTGGTGACTGATAATCTGGAATGTAAGTCCACGATGGGACTGATGCTGGAACTCATGCAAAGTCCCGGCACAACTGCGTAATGACTGTACATTGACGGTTTGTAAGAGCGGCCGTCAATCTCGGGGAAATAGACGATCTGGATAATATCCTGTGCTTCGGAGGATTCGTAGTGTAACTGTTCGAGGGAGATAAAGTCTGTTTTGAAGAGCCAGCTCACAGTTAGGTGTGATGCGCTTTTTTCCGCGTGGTATGTGATCGAGATGCGGTCATCTTTGATTTCGAAGGTACGGTTTGGGAGTTGTAATTCCGCTTGATCGTTCGTGGTGATGATCAGTGGTTGATAGCGCGCACGGGAAATCAGGCGGTTTTCTGAATCATACAAATGGAAAAAATCGGTCTGCGCATCCCAAACCCAGGTGTAAATTGGGGAAGAAACTTGAATTTTTTGCTGATTTACTTGAATTTTGACTGTCATACTACCCAAATCCTCATAAATTGCCTATTGACAAAGTGTTATCGTTCTTGTAAACTAATGTTACCGGTCATGTGAACGGTCACATTATACCAAACCCCTCCCCTAAAAATGTCAACTTCCCGCCCAACCATTCGTGATGTCGCTCGGCTCGCTGGTGTTTCACACCAGACCGTTTCGCGTGTCATCAATGGGAGCGAGGATGTTTTTCCGGAAACCCGTGCAACTGTGGAAGCTGCCATCGCGGAGATGGGCTACCGCCCCAATGCGATCGCGCGCTCGATGGCACGCGGTCAGACTCACACGTTGGCCTGTATCTCTCCGAATTTGACTGACTACACGTTTGCGAGTGTGATCGAAGGCGCCGAGGTGGAGGCGCGTCAGCATGATTATTTCATCCTTTCGTCTTCTGCATCTGACCCGGAAGCATTCCGCGCACTGGTGGATGAATTGGTGGGACATCGCCGCGTGGACGGGTTGATCGTGATCAATCCGTATTCCGATGAACGTTTTGAATACATCCCCAAAGATTTTCCGCTGGTCTTTGTCGGCGCGAGCGCTCATGAAAAAAATGTCTGCTCGGTTTCTTTGGACGATGAAAAAGTGGCCTACGAAGCCACACAACATTTAATAACTCTCGGTCATACAAAGATCGCTTTGGTGACCGGCCCGATGGAAGAAGATTGTTCGCGTGACCGCACAGATGGATATCGCCGCGCCTTGCAGGAAGCGGGAATCGCTTTCGAGGAATCGATGGTGATCGAAGGTGATTGGTCTGCGACATCTGGACAAAGCGCGCTTCTTTCTTTGATCGAACAGGGTCGGGTTCCATCGGCAGTTTTCGCCCAGAATGACCGCATGGCCATGGGCGTGCTGCGTGCCGCGCGGGATGCGAATATTAAAGTCCCATCTCAACTGGCAGTCATCGGCGTGGACGATATGCCTTTGTCTTCGTACTTTGACCCGCCGCTCACCACCATGCAGCAGGACATGCCGCGTATCGGGCAGGAAGCCACCCGCATGTTACTGGAAATTATCAAAAAGAAGAATCCAACCGTGCATGATATGAAATTATCTGCACAGTTGATCGTTCGACGATCCACATCTGAAAAAGGAGGTGATTGAAAACAGCCCATTCTCAAAAATTCCCATCAAATCACTTTGTAGACCTATCTTTTTAAATATTTCCAAGGAGAAGAATAAATGAAGAAGAATTTTCTTTTTAGGTGATTAGCGTTTTGGTAATTGCCTCATTCGCTTTAGCCGCTTGCGGTTCCCCTGCAACCGAAGCACCTGTTGAAGCACCTGCAGCTACCGAAGTCCCTGCCACCGAAGCCGCAATGACCGAAGCCCCTGCCATGGAAGATGTTGCCATTCGCTGGCGCACCCGCCCTGACAATCAGGAAGAAATTGATGTTTACAGCCAGATCAGCACTGACCTTGATGGCGAACTTGATGGCATTACCCTTACCTACGAACCCGGTGGTTCAGAAGGCGCCAACTATCAGGATCAATTGAAGGCTGAAATTGCCGCCGGTACCGCTCCCGATGTATTCTGGATCCCCGGAACCGATGTTGCTGATTTCGCAACCCGCGGTTTGATCCTGAATGCTGCCGACCTCGCTGCTGCCACACCTGATTTCAGCGTTGACGATTTCTATGCCGGCCCAATGTTCCACCTCACCTACAATCCCGAGACCGGCGCTGCTGGCGCTGACTCTGGTGCAGTTTGGGGTATTCCTCGTGACGTGTCCACCTTCGCTTTGTACCTGAACATGGACTTGATCAACGAAGCCGGCGCTCCAGATCCTCGTGAACTGGCCGCCAATGGCGAATGGACCTGGGATGCTTTCCTCGATGTTGCCCAGAAGACACGCGCCCTCGGCTCTGACATCTACGGCTACGGCGCGAGCGCCTGGTGGGGTCCTTACGGTGTTTGGTTGAATGCTTCCGGCGGCGGCTTCTTTACCGAAGATCGCTCTGCCTGTGCCCTCAACACTCCTGAGTCCCTCGCTGGTCTCGATTTCCAACGCTCACTCTATCAGGATTATGATGTCGCCACTCCTTACGGCGAAGATCCTGAACCCACATTCCGCGCTGGCAAAGTTGCCATGTTCCAGAATGGCCGTTGGGCTACCCCCGGCGTCCGCACTGTGGACTTCGAATGGGATGTCGTTCAATTGCCTGATGGCCCAAGCGGCACCGCTGGTAACTGGTTGTTCTGGGGCGCTTATGTGATCAACGCCAACACCGAACATCCTGAAGAAGCCTGGGCTCTCGCTCAAGCTTTGACCACTGCCCAGACTCAAGGCAAGATTGCTGCTCTCGGCGCAAACATCCCCAGCCGCGTAAGCCAGGAAGCACTCGATTCCTTCCTTACCTTCACACCTCCTGCCAACAATCAAGCCTTCTTGAACGGTATTGCAGCTGATGCAAACCCGACCGCTGAAGGTCCTTTGTGGGCTGGTTCCTGGCCTGAGTTCGACAAGGTTATGGGCCCTGCCATTCAGGGCGTGTTGACCGGTGCAACAACAGTTGACGATTTCGGCACGACCATCTGTGACGAAGCCAACAAAGTCTTTACCCAATAATCACCCTGCAATAAAAAAGGGACAGGCAGAATTCTGCCTGTCCCTCCCTTGTTTATTATTCACCCTGCGATATCCCCAAGATACAAATTCCGGTTTGTGTTTTCGTGATCCTGTAGTGTCATTGGCCCGCTGATTCAACCCCACAAAGAGGTGAACATGACCACTCATTTGCCAACCGATCCCAGAACAGAAAACCTCCTGCGCATCAGCATTATTTGGCGCGGACTGTTCACCCTGCTCTCCGCAGCAGGCGCAATCTTCCTATGGACAGGCACTCTGCTGCCAGACTCTCCCCTCTGGCAAAAAATTATCATCACCGTTACGCTGGTAACAGCTTCCGTATTCAGCGGAATCGGCGCTGTTCAAATTTCACGCCGCAACCACAGCGGAAGAATGATCTCGCTCGTGGTGGATTATCTTGCATTTGTGATCTGTGTCGTCGCGGCATTAACCATCGGTGAAGTCTTCATCGGCATTGATGCACTGGCCGAAACCTTCACCAGCGGACTTCCCTATTTGGGCATCGTGGCTCTTGGATATTTCCTCGGCGTACTCGATGAATACTTCCCGCAAAAACAACAAAATTCTGAAACCAGCCTGAAAGTCGCAAGTCGCTGGGTCATGCTTGGCGGCTTTGCCTTGTTCCTGCTTCAAGTCGGCGCAATCAATGGCATCTTATATTTTCTGGGAAAACTTGCTCAACCCGCGGGTATTGTCAGTGTGACAGGCGTGGTAATTTTCGGTCTTTCCCTTTGGACAATGGGCAGAGCAGCCACTGCGCAAGCCTTGCACGTCAAGACCAATCACGAACAAATTTTAAACGGCTGGCTTTTCCTCTCGCCAAACCTGCTTGGCTTCCTCATCTTTTTTGCAGGTCCGCTCGTGCTTTCATTTTATTTTTCATTCACCGATTCAGACGCCTTCAACACACCCAGTTGGGTCGGCTTCGCAAATTACGCAAAGATCCTCAACGTCCGCTTTGCACTGTTGACATCTCCCGATCAACTGGCACGTGACGTTGTAAATATTAAAGTCTACGACGAAGTTGGACGCTTCATTTTTGGGAACCGCGGGATTCTTTTTGCCGCCGCCGATAAATTTTTCTGGCTCGCGCTGCGCAACACACTGACCTTTGTGCTGTTCGCTGTTCCTTTGAGTGTTATCCCCGCTTTGATATTATCGAACGTCCTAAACAGCAAATTACCGGGCATGAAGTTTTACCGTGCCATTTATTTTATGCCAAGTATTGCCGCAGTCGTTGGCATCTCGCTTGTATGGCAATGGCTCTACAATGCGACCGTTGGCTATATCAACTATTTCATCACCCTCGGCATAGACTTTTGGAATAACCTCTTCAATCTCGCGATCGTTGATCCGAAAATTCAATGGGTATCCGATGAAAAGACAGCTCTGCTCGCAGTCGTATTAATTGCCGCATGGCAAACCATGGGATTCAACACCGTGCTCTTTCTGGCGGGTCTACAAAATATTCCCGGCGAACTGTACGAAGCCGCCACAGTGGACGGCGCAGGCGCATGGGACAAGTTCTGGAGCATCACGCTCCCCATGCTTGCCCCAACAACTTTTTATGTCGTGTCCACCACCACCATTCAAGCCATGCAGGTCTTTGAGCAGGTCTTCATTTTGATGAATCCAGCCGAGGGACCGAACAACTCGACCATCACATTGGTGCTTTACCTGTATCGCAGCGGCTTCCAGAATTTCCAACAGGGATACGCATCTGCAATTGCGTGGGTCTTATTCATTGTGATCTTCGGACTGACACTGATCCAGTTCCAACGTCAGCGCAAATCCAGTATTTACGAAAGCTAAACAGGAGCAAACTCATGAAAATCCAATCCTATCGCTTTCTGCAATTTCTCAATAAATTCATTACTTACTTCGTGTTGACCTTTTTTGCGCTGGTGATGATCTTCCCCTTCGCGTACATGCTCACCACCTCCTTCAAGATTCCAGCGGACACGTTCCGTTATCCGCCGCGCATGTTGCCGCGCAACCCTGAGACTGTTGTAGTGGACGGTTACGATGAACCGCTTCCGCTCTACTTTGTGGATGTGGACGGCACACAGAAGGAATATGCGCTCGCAAAAAGCAATATCAAAGTTGGCACCTACGCCCCCGCCGATAATCTCACCGCCACCGTGGAACGCTATCTAACAGAGGTGAAACCGACTGGCGGAGCGACGAACCAGCAAAAAGTCACAGTGAACGGCGAAGAGGTAAAACTCTTCGATGTAGAAGTGGACGGTCAGGTCATCCCGATGATTCTCGTCAGCCAGACAACTGTCGGCGAGTTCATTGATCCGAAAAATCCTGAGAATAAGATCTTTCAAAACGTGCGTCTAAGTACACCTGTGGAAACTCTCGGCGGACATCCTGAGAATTACGTTGAAGTCATTGAGTTGAACAATATGGCGCGCGCGTTGACAAATACCGCGCTGGTCACCATCCTCGTGGTGCTTGGACAATTGGTCACATCGGTGGTCGGCGGATATGCGTTTGCGCGCTTGAAATTCCCCGGACGCGATACAGTGTTTGTGTTCTATCTTGGGACGATCATGATTCCCTTTGTGATGCTCATCGTCCCGTTGTATCAATTGATGGTGCTCATCGGCTGGACAGACCGGCTCGCAGCCCTCATCATCCCGTGGATATTCACCGCCTACGGAACCTTCCTCATGCGTCAGCACTTCATCACCTTCCCCAAGGAAATTGAAGAAGCAGCATTACTGGATGGCGCATCACGCTTGCAGATCCTGACGCAGATTCTCATCCCTGCCAGTGTGCCAGCCTTGGCGACCCAAGCCACATTCACATTTTTATACGCGTGGAACTCATTCATCTGGCCGCTGGTTATCATCAACGTTGGCAATGAAAAGAATCATGTACTCACCCTTGCGCTCAACGTCTTGCGCGGACGTGCATCCGACACACCCAACTTAATTCTGGCAGGCGCGGCCATTGCCATCATTCCGCCCTTGATCGTCTTTATCCTCGGTCAGCGTTTCTTTGTTGAAAGTGTGGCAAGCAGCGGTGTCAAAGGCTAATTGCGAAAGGGCAATATGCAGAATCCCGCGCTTCACAATCCGCATCTCGAAGGCGGCCCATTCTTTTGGGAAGCGGGACCTGTAGGTGTATTACTCTCCCACGGATATACCGCCACAACTGCGGAAGTACGTTTATTGGCGAAAAGCTTGCATGAAAAAGGTTATACCGTTGCTGGGCCATTATTGGCTGGCCACGGCACTCAGCCCGCAGACCTGAATCACGTCAGTTGGCGTGACTGGGTGGCTAGTGCAGAAAAAACGTACGAGCAGCTTGCAACTCGCTGCAAGCAGGTCTTCATCGGTGGACAATCCATGGGCGGAGTGGTTGCGTTGCAGCTTGCCAGTCAACACCCAGAGGCAGCAGGCATTCTGCTATATGCCCCAGCCATCAAGTTGACCATGACAACCCTGGATAAAATCAAGTTGTACGCAGGCTCATTGTTTATATCTGAAGTGGCGCGTGAATCATTGGATGGATCCGACAAGTGGCAGGGCTACCCGGGCTTACCGCTCAAAGGTGCAATTCAATTACTGCAAATGCAAGGCGCAGTGCGACAACGCCTGCCGCTGATAAAGCAGCCAGTCATTGTTTTTCAGGGACGCAAAGACACAACTGTAGATGCAACGGCTGGTAATATTATTTTGCAGGGCGTCAATTCCACTCTCAAAGAACATCATTGGATGGAACGATCCTCTCACGCCATCACAATCGATTGCGAACTGGATACGGTCGCAGATTTGACTGTGCGTTTTATGGAAAAGGTATTGCAGTCTCAATAGCAAAATTGTTAGGAGTGATATCAAAGGCTGATAAAAGTTTATAATGTAGCACCGCCAGCCTCAAACGGCTGGCGGTTTCAAAAAAATATATAACAGACAGATCCTAAAGGTTTTAAAACCTTTAGGATCTTCCCGGCAATTATTTTACATTCAAGGAGAAAGTGCATCATGTTACAGAAGAAAGACGGCCGATACGAAGTCTACGGTAACCCAATCACAGAACGTCAAACCCGCGCAGCAGATCAATGGAAGGCCATGCTGGCGAAGAAATTCAATTACGATCCCAACGAAAAATTCAACCTGACCGTCGAAGATCACCCCTATGATTCAGGTATCTTTGGCCTCAAGAACATCGTCCGCGACGGAAATGGAAAACCGCTAGATAAAACAAACGGCGTCATCGTCAGCACCATTCGCATGGGATTCGGTCACTACCGCATCGCCATGGCGGGTGTCTCTGCAGCGAAGGCAATGGGCTTCACTCCATACTGGCTTGACTTGCTCGGCATCCCCGGCATCAGCACAGACGTGATCAACTGGTGCAACACCAACTACAGCAAATATTCGCGCATCTCACAGCGTTATCCGTGGTTCGATAAATACGTGTGGGAATCTCTCACCACGGGCGAACCAACTCTCCCGGGGTTGGACGCGCTCTTCAATTACATGACCAGCACCTGGCCGTGGCGCTTCCTCAAGACCGAAGTCAAAGATTACAAGATGAGCGAATTGTTCAATAATCTTTACGGCGCGCTTCCATCTGATATGCCCACACTCACATCCCACATGTGGACAGCGATGGGCGCTGTCGCGGGCGGTATGACCAACGTGGTGGATATGATGTTCGACAACTGGCCGATGGCTTTCAACTCACCGAAGGCGCCAAGCACGCGGTTCAATCTCCGTCAGGCTATTACGGTTTCCGTGCCATGCGCGGATTTGATGACAAAGGCAAAGTCCTCAAGCCCACGCCAGCCAACGCGCTCTTCTTCACCGGTCATCACGTTGACCATGAACTCGTTGAGAACATCGAAGTCGATTGCGCTGACCGCCTGACTCGCATGAAGGCAAAAGAACCCCGCCGCTTCCTCGTCACCATGGGCGGCGCAGGCGCGCAGCGTGAACTCTTCAAAGCCATCATCGAACACGCTATCCCGATGATCGAGAAAGATCAGATCGCGCTCTTCATCAACCTCGGCGATCACAAAGACAATTGGGTTTGGTTGCAGGAACAACTCGCTCAACACAAAGACCTGATCAACACGCACTTCACCTGGGAAGACACCAAAGAATTCACCGACAGCATCCGCAAGAAGCCTGCGCACGGTCTGCACATCTTCCTGCACGACAACACCTTCCACGCGGTCTATGCCACCAACTATCTCATGCGCGTCATGGACGTGATGATCACCAAGCCCAGCGAACTCGCCTTCTATCCTGTTCCCAAAATTTTCAATGCCCGCGTCGGTGGACATGAAATGTGGGGCGCGATCCGCGGCGCAGAGATCGGCGACAGTACCGTCGAAACCCGCACCATCCCGCAAACCCTGCAAGCCATCGACCTCCTCACCGAAGCCGATGACCTGCTCGCCATGTTCTGCGACTGCATCGTCAAGAACAAAAGCATCGGCATCTACGACGGCGCGTATAAGAGCGTAGAACTCGCTACAGGTAAGAAATTCACCAGATAACCCCGACCGCAAATCATAGACGGTGGACAATAAAATATTGTCCACCGTCTATTAATTTAACGCCCCGTTATATCCCCGCAGATGCGCGAGCGTAATACTTCCTTTTCTTTATGCATATCTAAAACTGCGCCGGAATAAACTTACGAAAGCAGTACAATTACTCCATCCCAACAAAACTGGAATCGGAGTTTTCTAATGGACATCACCTTCCCTGATTCATATCACGACTCTCGCGCACGTTTCATTCGTGACGTGGAATTGATTCGCGCCAAATGGCCTGAGACTACGCTGGAAACGCATCCCCTAAAAGCATCGCCCGATGTCAGCATTGACTATGCCTGGGCACAGCCGCGCAAAAAAGAGAATCTGATCGTCATCTCTACCGCGCTGCATGGCATCGAAGGTTATGTCGGTTCGGCCATGCTCAAAATTTTTATGGACGAATTCGCGCCGCTTCTCGATCATGAAAATACCGGTTTACTGCTGATCCATACCATTAATCCGCTGGGCATGAAAAATCGCCGGCGCTACAACGAAAACAACGTGGACTTAAACCGTAATTTCGTTTGGGATGAAACATTCAGCCCAGAAACGAATCCTGATTACGAGCCGTTGATTCCGCTTTTGAATCCGGCACGCCCGATCGGTTTTTTGCCGGCCAGCGATGCGGCATTTATCTCACGCTTGATCGCGCGCATTATCAAGCTGGGAATTTTACGCATCCGTCAGGGCATGTTAAGCGGACAGTACCGTCACGCACGCGGTGTACAATTTGGCGGGCAGGCCACACAAGAAAGCACCTCCCTCGTGCGCGGACTTTTTGAACAAGCGCTATCAGAGTACGATCAGGTCATTCATTTGGACATGCACACGGGGTACGGTCCGCGCTATCAGATGAGTTTTGTTAACTCGCAGCGGGAACAGGCGTCGGCGGAGGAATTGAAGCGGCGGTTTAACTATCCTCTGATCGTTTCAGCCAATCCATCCGAGTTTTATACTGTGACAGGCGATATTACAGAATATTTTTATCAACTGCGCGACGAAAAATATCCATCCAAAAAAATATTTGCAACCTGTTTTGAGTTCGGCACCTTTGGCGATTCACTCCCCGCGCAGATCCGCAGTATGCGCATTACAATTTTGGAAAACCGCCTGCACCAACACGGCGCAAAGTCAGATGCGATCAAAGAGTCAGTCAAAAAGGAATATGGCGAGTTGTTCTTTCCAGCCGAAATCAAATGGCGCGAAAAAGCGTTGCAGGATTGCAGGCAGGCCATGAGCGGAGTTTTCAAAGATTTCAAGTTGATTTAGCAACCATCGCTGGTTTCAAACGTAAGATAATATGGAGGCAAACATGCCAGAAAATTTTCGAACTGAAGAATTCAAAGTGGAAGGTGAAAAAATACTCAGCAAGATCAAAGAGTTGATTCACGAAGGAAATATCCGCAAGGTAATCATCAAAGATAAAGATGGTAAAACACTGATGGAAATCCCGATGACCTTTAGTGTGGTGGGAGTACTGATCGCACCGCAGCTCGCTGCCATCGGCGCCATCGCCGCACTGTTGACCGAGGCAACCATCGTTGTTGAAAAAGCAGAGTAAACATGAACGTTTTTACGTTTGTGTTTTGGGCGGCGATCATCGCGGAAATGCTGATTCGCGCGCCGATCAGCAGAAAACAAAGAAAAGAAGCCAAATCTGAGCAGCGAGTAAGCACACAGGAAAAGTTATGCTGGGTTTGTTATTTCTTGGCATGTTCTTCCTGCCCCTGTTTTATTCCGCGACAAACTGGCTTGACTTTGCAAATTATTCACTGCCAGTTTGGGCAGGCTGGCTGGGCGTGTTATTAATGGGATTGGCCTTGCTGGTTTTCTGGCGCTCACATAAAGACCTGGGATTAAACTGGTCGCCTACACTTGAGATCCGCACCGAGCACAAACTCATCACGAGCGGCATCTTCGGTTACATCCGCCACCCGATGTATGCGTCACAATGGATCTGGGTCATTGCCCAGCCTTTGCTTCTGCAAAACTGGATCGCGGGCTTTGCCAATCTGCTGGTGTTCATCTTTTTCTATGCCATGCGCGTCCGCGCGGAAGAACAAATGATGCTGGATACTTTTGGAGATGAATATCGCGAATACATGAAGAAGACAGGCGCTGTATTCCCAAAAGGAAGATAATTCCATGAATCGTGATTTTCAACTCGCCAATAAAGCCTCGCGTGAGAAATTGAGCGCGCTCATTGAAAGCATGAGTGACGATCAGCTTGCTCTGCCCACCGTGGCCGGCTGGACCATCGCCTCGACCCTCGCCCACATTGCCTTTTGGGACAATCGCATTTTGTATCTGCTGAATCACTGGAAGGAAAACGAAATCGCGCCCTCACCCTACGATGTGGACGCGATCAACGAAGCACAGAAACCGTTTTTGCTGGCGTTATCCCCGCGTGTTGCCGCCACACTGGCCCTGCAATCCGCCGAAGCCATAGACACTGAAATCGAAAAGACAACTGATGAATATGTTGAAAAGATATTGGCAGCAAAAGTGCAATTCAAGTTTGAGAGACATGTCCATCGGGAATATCATTTCAAAGAAATTGAAGAAGCGTTGAAAAAATAAAAGAGTAAAGATAAGTATAAAAATCGCCCGCAAAATTGAGGGGCGATTTTAGTTTTACAAACTAGCCAGTGGACTGGTTGGGTTGGGAATGATCGTATTCGGCTGGATGCTCCGCGAGTGGGTAATATAAGGCAAACTCCGCTGTTTATTTCTACTATACAAAGCAAACTCGACTCTATAAAATAAACTTTCAAGGCTGAAAAAATCTACAACTCGCTTTCCCATATCAATCGAGAGAAAACCTCTACTCCGTCATAGAGTTCTTCTTTACCAAGTTCTTGAACTTCTAGTACTTTGACAAATTGCCAATACACATCAATACCTTCAGAATTCTTGTATTTAGTTTCAAATAACTGAGTTAATTGCTCGGTCTTCTCAGAAATTTCTCTCGTCTCATCTAGATAGACTAACAATATTTTCTTTTCATACAAAATATTATTCAATTCGTCTTGTACGTTACAACGAAACAGTACTTCAGCCGAATGCCACATAATATTTCACGCCTCTTTTTTATTTTCTTCACATATCTCATCGAGGGACATATCTAAATATTGGCTGGAATTTTCTCTTAAAGGTTGTAGGTAATACAATGCAATTCTGCACCACATGCGCCTACTTCTTTACCACACCCAATCCCGCCCCGTTTGGCAGGGACATTTTTGCGCCGTCGTATTTTAGCCCTGTGTACGGATCGTTCTTGATCAACAGCGGACCGTCCAGATCGGCATAGTCACACAGCGGAGCGAGGTGCGCGGCAGCGGTCACTCCCACCGACGACTCGACCATGCAGCTTAACATGATCTGCATATCATGCGCCCGCGCCGTGTGGATCATCCGCAGGGCTTCGCGAATCCCCTCACTTTTCATGGTCTTCACCACCACGCCGTCAATCGCACCGGCGAGTTTGGCAACATCATGTGAGTTCTTGGCAGTTTCATCGGCAAAGATCGGCGTCTTGATCTTCTGTGCTTTCAATTTTTCCTTGAGCCAGAAATATCCTTCCACATCGTCCACAGCCAGCGGCTGCTCGATAAATTCAACTTCATAGTCAGCCAAACGCGGAATGATCTGCAAAGCCTGTTCACGGCTCCAACCTGCATTCGCATCCACGCGCAGTTTGGCGTTTGTAGATTTGCGAATCGCCGCGACTATTTCCTCGTCGCGTTCGCTTCCCAATTTAATTTTGAGCACAGGGTGCCCCGAAGCCCTGGCCTGTTCGGCCATGACCGCAGGCTCATCCATGCCGATCGTGAAGGAGGTCAACGGCAGGTTGTTTGGATTCAAGCCGAATAATTTATATAAAGGCTGACCCAGTTTCTTTCCCCACAGATCATGCAGCGCTTCATCAATGGCAGAACGCGCGGCGCGTGAACCGGCAGGCCGGCGCGCAAGGATATTGTCCATATCGAAAGGGTCGTCGCCCAGATCAGGCACAGATTTAAGATAGGCAATAATTCCATCCTGCGTCTCGCCGTAATACGGCACAGCCGCCGCCTCGCCTACGCCATCATCCAAATAGACAAGTACATTAAAGCGCTGGTCACTCGCACCATGCGCCACGCGGAAAGTAGTTCTCAGGTCAAGTGTGATCGGTTCCCAGGTAAGTTTCATAGTTTTTAGTTTTTAGTTTTTAGTTTTTAACCAACAACATAAATTATTTTTCACTTCTCACTTCTCACTTTTTACTTTTTACTTTCATCCTTCATCCCTCATCCTTATCCCTCCCCCCGTCTTTCCATAAAACCCAAAACTTTCGCCAGCCACTCATCGCGGCGATCCTTATGAACATTGTGTTCCGTCTTTTCGGGAATCCACATTTCAGCATTGGGAATATTCTCTGCGATATATTGACCATGCCTGTCCGGCGCATTGACCGTGTCTTCCGCGCCCATGATAACCAGCACGGGCTTCGTCACCTGAGCAAGGTCGGCGGGCGTGTAATTCGGCTCAGAGATAATTTCCTTCATTGTCATTTGAAGCAGATCACGCCAGTAGTCCTGTCCATTCACTTCACCGTGCAGCATGATCATTTCATTCATCCACTCAGGCACTTCGCTCTTAACACGTTCCGGATCAAAGACCACCGGTTCGCGTTCAATCAAGTATTGGGTCACGAACGCATTCGCTGCCTGTGGAATACAAGTCTGGATCACATCAGGGTGCTCCATCAACGTCACCAGTGCCACGTTTCCGCCATTGCTATGGCCGATGACATGCGCGCGTTCATATCCCAGCGCGCGAATAAACGCCGCCGCATCATCGGCAAGCTCTTTAAATGAATAGGTCATATTGGGATTGTTCGAGTGACCATGTCCGCGGCAATCGGGCACAAGCACCTTATAGTGTTTGGCCAACTCCGGAGCGATGTCACCCCAATCTGTCGGGCCGTCAATTGTCGAACCGTGGATCAGCAAAACGGGCGCACGATCCGGTTTGTCATCCCCAAAGGTTTCGTAAAAAATATTCGCATTGTTTATGGTTATATTTGGCATAGCGCAATCTTAACACAAATCGTGTAAAATCAATCCATGAGCACACCCATCCAAAATAAATTAAAATGAACTTGCATCGCTATGCGATAATCGCACCTCTGTTTTCGAAGTGGAAGTGACCGCACTAAAAGGCGCGACACTTACTTTATGCGGACGTGTCTACGATCAGTCTCAGGTGGATGAACTGCACCGCATCTTTCCCGACCTGCATCTTGATACTGCTTCGATCCACATTCTCAACCGTGGAGATTCCCCCCGTCTGCGTGTGGCGACGAATTTAACCGGCTTGTACGAAAAGCCAACCTTCGGTATGCCGCTCTCCAGCGAATTATATTTTGGCACCGAGTTGGATATATTGGAAGAAAAGGGGCGCTGGGTATTGACTCGTCAAACAGACGGATATCTGGGCTGGGCTTACAAGCCGTATCTTTCAAGTGACACAGGCAGCGCGGCCACCCACCTTGTCATTGCACCAGTGGTCGAAGTGCGCGCAGAACCTGATCTCAACAGCGAAGTCATCACCCGTGTAATGAGCGGAACGGGCATCGTCCTGCACGAAGCGCGCGGCGAGTGGACTCAGATCATCGCCAACAAAACCGGCTGGGTTCCATCTTCAGCCTTGCGTGCTGTGACGGAGATTCCGCAAACGCTCGAAACGCGCCGTGCAAGCATGGTGCAGGATGCGATGCGGATGATCGGTATTCCTTATCTTTGGGGCGGCACAAGCGGCAACGGCATTGACTGTTCAGGCTTTGCCCGTCTTCTGCATCACTGGAACGGAGTCGAAATTCCACGCGATGCAGATATGCAATCTGCGGCGGCAAAACGTGTGGAACCACCCTTCGAGATCGGCGACCTGCTCTTCTTCGGAGAAGGAGACAGTAACCGCCATGTGACTCATGTGGGCATGAGCCTCGGCGGCTGGAAGATGATCCACTCTTCACGCGGACAGAATGGCGTTTATATTGATGATGTGCAAAAGAAGGAATCTTTGCGCGAGATCTTCATGCACGCGGGGACCTTCCTTAGATAACCATGAAATCATTTCGCAAAGAACTTTGGTTCCACCTCCCCTCGCGCCGCGGATTTGTAAATATCACTCCGCAGATTGAAGCCTGTTTGCAGGAAAGCGGCATTCAAGAAGGGCTTTGTCTTGTGAATGCCATGCATATCACCGCTTCTGTGTTTATCAATGATGATGAATCTGGCTTACATCACGATTACGAGAAATGGCTGGAGAAACTTGCACCACATGAGCCGGTCGGTCAGTATCGTCACAATGACACGGGTGAAGATAACGCCGATGCGCACATGAAACGTCAGATCATGGGGCGCGAAGTGACTGTGGCCGTGACAAATGGTCAACTTGATTTTGGCACCTGGGAACAAATCTTTTACGGCGAGTTCGATGGGAAAAGAAAGAAAAGAGTATTGGTAAAAATTATCGGGGAGTGATCTTATTTAACAAGTTGTTAATAGTGTGTATTTCTTTTCGTGTATAGTTGCGTACGGAAAATAAAATGCATACACCAAAAATCAACTGGTTTCTATTTGTCCTTTTTTCGGTGGCAGCAGTCGGGGTGTTAATTGCCGCCATGATCTCCCCTTCAATCCGCACTCTCGCTTATGCACCGCTGCGCGAAGCAATCATGCCGCCGCCGGAACCGATCGTGGTTTCCATACTCTACTCCACAGAGAAGGAAGCCTGGCTGAACGAAGCAATCATTAATTTTGAAAACACCAACGCAGCGATTGACGGCCACCCTATAAAAATTGAACTCGAAAAAATGGGGTCTTGGGAAATCACAGCCGCTGTCTTGGATGGCACACACAAGCCTGTGATTATCAGCCCGGCGAGTTCGCTGCAAATCGCAGCTTTTCAAGATGCATCCACTTTACAATTTGGCACTTCGCTTGTTAACCCCGCTGACTCATCAATCTGTCGTCCGGTGGTTACAACGCCGCTCGTATTGGTTGCGTGGAAGGAACGCGCGGATGTACTTTGGGGCAGCCAGCCTGGAAAGTCAATATGGCGAGACCTGCACGACGCCCTGACCGATCCACAAGGCTGGGCGGCGTACAATCATCCAGAATGGGGATATGTAAAATTTGGACATACCGACCCGCTAAAATCCAACAGCGGATTTATGACCATCCTTTTGATGACCTACGGCTATCACAACAAGACCTCTGACTTAAACGCATCTGACATCCTTTCCAATGATAAATACCAGACCTGGTTTTTGGAAACTGAAGCATCCATTGGACAGTTTGAATACAGCACAGGCCCTTTGATGGAAAAAATGGTTGTGTACGGACCAAGCACATTTGACATTGTCGCGGTGTACGAAGCGACCGCCATTGAACAAGCCGAAAATGCCGTTGGCCGATATGGAGAACTGCGCGTGTATTATCCGCCAGCAACTTTATTAAGCGATCATCCATTCTGTGTGCTTAATGCAGATTGGGTCACACCACAACAAACTCAGGCTGCAAAACTATTCATGGATTATTTAACAAGTAAACCGGCGCAGGAACTGGCTCTGCTGAAATATGGTTTCCGGCCTGTAGACTCTTCCATTCCGCTCGAACAGACTGGCTCACCTTTTGACCAGTACGCCGCAAACGGTTTTCGCGCGGATATTTCCGGCATCCCTGATGTGGAAATCCCGGCAGGGAATGTGTTAAATACTTTGAGAGATTTTTGGTCTCGAAATGTAAGCAGATAAACGAAAAGCTTTTTGAGGAAGAATAAAAATGAAACTTCGCATATTATCCATTTTGACAATTCTTTCGCTGCTTTTAAGCGCGTGCGGCGCAATACAGGAATTCATTCCCGGCGAAAAAATAACAGTCAGCATTGTATATGGTTCTGAAAAGAAAGAGTGGCTTGAGCCGCTGGTGCAGCAATACAATGATGCGCGAAACGAAACGTCAGATGGGAAACTGATTGTTGTGGAAGCAACAGCCATGGGGTCGATTGAATCGGTGCGGGGCATCATCGATGGCACACTCCAGCCCACAGTCTGGAGTCCCGCTTCATCGGTTTATATTCCGGTTGCAAATTCAGAATGGAAAAAGGCCCATGCCGATGACCTGGTGACTGGTTCGCCCAATGATCTGGTATTAAGCCCGGTGGTGATCGCGATGTGGCGACCGATGGCTCAGGCCCTGGGCTGGCCCGATAAAGCATTGGGCTGGCAGGATATCGCGCAAGTGGCAACCTCTGAAGAGGGTTGGGCGGCTTACGAACATCCTGAATGGGGAATTTTCAAATTTGGGCATACACACCCATCATATAGCAACAGCGGCATTGTTTCGATCATCGCAGAAACATATGCGGGACTGGGAAAACAACGCGGTCTGACCGAAAACGATCTGAAATCTCCCGAGCTAAAAGAATTCATGACCAATGTGGAAAGCAGTGTGATCCATTATGGAACCAGCACCGGCTTCTTCGGCGAGCGTATGTTTGAGCGCGGACCTTCTTATTTGAGCGCGGCTGTGCTTTACGAAAATCTGATCGTAGCACAGGAAACAAAACGTATAAGCGGTCAATCTTCGCAAATTCCAGTGGTTGCGATCTACCCGAAGGAAGGTACGTTCTGGTCGAATCATCCTTACGCAATATTGAATGCGGTCTGGGTTACACCTGAACAAAAAGAAGCGGCTCAATTATTTGAAACCTTCCTGCTTGATAAACCGCAGCAATTAAAAGCGCTTGAATATGGGTTCCGCCCCGCAGACCCATCCATCCCGTTAACTTCGCCGCTCAATGCCGAACATGGAATTGATATTACCCAGCCGCAAACCATCCTGGAAGTTCCCAGCGCGCCGGTTATTGAAGGGATTCAATCCTTGTGGCACGAAACGAAAAAGCCGGTTGACCTGATCGTCGTCATGGATATTTCTGGCAGTATGCGCGGTGATAAGATCACATCTGCGCGCGCAAGTTTGATGCAGTTTATCGGCAAGCTGGATGACCGTGACCGTTTGCGCATTGATCTATTCAACGATCAAATTACAACCCTCACCCCGCTGACACCCATCGGCGAGAAACGCCAACAGGTACTTGATAGTGTTTCCGGGATATTCGAGCAAAACAACACCAGTTTATATGATGCCACGCTTCATGCCTATGAAGATATGCAAACCGAGGGCGACCCTAGTCACATCCGCGCCATTGTGGTCTTGAGCGATGGAGACGATACCGTATCTGTCGCAACGCTCGATCAGGTAATTGCCCGCATCACCGGCTCGGAAAATGAAGGCGGAAACGCCATCAAGGTATTTACCATCGCTTTCGGAGAAGATGCAGATTCGGGTATTCTAAAAAGCATCGCGGAGCCAAGCGGCGGCAAACAATATGACAGTCTGCCTGAAACCATTCAAAAAATCTACGATGAAATATCAACCTTCTTCTAACTCAATATGACAAACCGCCCGCCTCTTCTTACCTCGATCCTGCATCCGCTTAATCTATCCATGCTTGCGCTGACGGTTGCCGCCGGCCTGTGTTCAGCCTGGTGGCTGGCTCCAGTTGGTTTTATTTTCTGGTTAATCATGGTTGGTATCGTTGCGCGTGATCCCGGCCTGCAAATTTCATTCACACGTCAATCGCGCGAACCATTGGCGCAGCGCTTTCAAAATAGATTTGACCGCCTTGACCGCGCCCGCATTTCCATTTTCAACTCATTGCAGGGTGTTCCACCGTCTTTTCGTAGAACTGTCCAGCCGATTCAAGACACACTGGATAATCTCACAGAACATGCCTATCAACTGTGTTTAAACATGACTGCACTTGAAAATAATTTTGCGGTTCAGCAGATCTCAAATAACTTCGACGATGAAATTGAGAACATGCAGGAGAATATCCGCAAAGCAGCCGATTCATCTGGAAAAAAAGAGTATGAAGAAACGCTCAAATCACTGCAAGAGCGCAAAATTCAAATGAAAAATATCGGCACCTTACTTTCACGCTTTGAGGCACAATTGACCGGCACAAACAATGCTGTGGATAGTGTTGTGACCGGGGTTGTAGGTTTAAAAGGCCGGGACACAAAACAAGTCGAAGTAAAAGTCCCACCATTGCTGCAAGTCCTACAGACGGAACAAACAGAGTTGCAACAATTCGATGCAGATCTGGAGAAAACATCGCTGATTTAGAAATGGGTTTTCGATGAATGATCAAAAATTACCAGCCGTTATATCCACTGCTTAATTAAGCAGTGGATATTTTATTTAAATTTGTGACTACATCTATTCGCAACAAGATTGGCGGGCATGTTCGGGCTTACCAATTCCATCTCAACGATTCAGTCCATTTCAGGGATTTTAATATTCTTGCAGGAAACAGTTATGGTGGTATGGTTGATCGTGAAAGGATTCGATCCGTCTATCCTCACTTCCGGAACAGCCAAACAGAAGGAAGTATGTAATTGTTAAGGTCTGGTAAACATTTACATACTTCTGTCAACATTCGAGTACATTTAACGTAGATATCATTGGAGGAACTTATGATACGAAAATCCGCACTTCCCCTGATCCTTGCATTGGCAATCTCATTTTCTTTTGTCAATCCTGTACTGGCAGCAAAGTCCTATTACGCCGAACGGTTTGACGTTCTGATCGATCTGCAGGAAGATGGTTCTGCAATTGTCACAGAAACAGTCGAATTCCGTTTTGATGGTGGGCCATTCACTTTTGCTTTTCGAGAAATCTCCGCCGCTGAAACCGACGGAATTACGTTTCTTGATGCCAGCATGGATGGCGTTGCAATGTCACAAGGCACGCAGGCTGGGCAGGTGGAAGTTGAGACTGGGAATCCACTCAAGGTGACATGGCATTTTCCGGCTGCGTCTGATACGGCGCATGTGTTTACCGTCCGCTATCGGGCAGAGGGCGTTATCCGCAAAGGCAATGCCGATGCGCTGATCTGGCGCGCCATCCCCGAAGACCACGATTATTCAATCGCGCATTCCACTATCACACTGATTTACCCGCCGAATGCGACTCTGCTTGAACAGCCGACTCTCAGCCGGGAGCATGAATCTGCTTCGACCGACAACCGCATCATTCTCACCCAAAGCGGACTCGCTGAAGATGAAGATTTGATCGTGACTGCGAGATTTTCTTCCAACTCTTTAACGCAAGTTAAACCGCAATGGCAGACTCAAAAAGAACAAGCAGATGCGGCTAGTGCAAAGGCTTTGCCTATCGGTTTTATTGCAGGCATCATGACATTAATATTTGGTGGTTTGGGATTGTTTACTTATGCGCGTGCCAACGGGCGCGACTTGAACATCAGCCCTGCAACTCCCACACCCAACCCACCTGCCGATATTTCGCCAGCCATTATTGGCAAACTAACCGGGCAGCCACATAGTTTGATGGGCGCAATCTTTGATCTGGCTGCACGCAATCTATTGGAAGTGAAAGAGGAAAAAGGCATTTGGGGTGTCAAAAATTATGTTCTGATTCGCAAGGAAAACATCGCTGCGTTACAACCACATGAACAAGGTTTAATGAATGCGTTATTCAAGCCCAATGAAATGCAGATCAACATGAACGAAATCGCCACAAAACTGGCATCGAAAAACAAGCTTTTCGATGAGCCTCTGGAGCAGGAACTCATCCAGCGCGGCTGGCTTGACGCAGAGCGAAAACAAAAACGAACGGTCTTTTGGTGACAGGTTTTCTAGTTTTGATCATTACCATGTTCGTGTTTGTTCTCAGCATGATCGGGATGGGAGTAAATCTTTCAGAAAGCTCAATATGGCTGATGCCAATTGCCACAGTGGCTGGCATCAGTGCGAGTCTCTTCATCCTATCCATTCCATTGCTGATCTATGCGAGCCTATATTCCATTCTCACGCCGTTGGGCGAAGAACAGTCTGCGCGCTGGAAAGGTTTTGCAGAATATCTCAAACAGGTGAGTAAAGGCAAAGAGCCTGCCATCCGCCCAGATTACTTCGAACGCTATCTGGCATATTCTGCTGTGTTCGGGCTGGGCGCCCATTGGGCAAAGTACTTCCAAAATCTTGGCGGTGTGCCTTTGCCGATCTGGTTTCATGCCACAGCAGGCGGTGACGCTGACTTCGGCGCAATGGTTGCCATAATGTCGGCATCTGATTCAGCAGGCACAAGCGCAGGCGGAGGTGGCGGCGGCGGAGCCTCTGGCGGCGGTTCGAGTGGAGCAGGATAAAACGATAAAACCAAATGAATTACGAAACATTATTAACACCGGGTGTGAATACAAACTTTCATCCATTAAATGAATCTTTTCTTTTTGAAATTACGAAGGCAATGGCCTTGCCCCAAACGAAAAACACGCAACTCTTAACCCGTCTACTCTTTGGCAGGGCCACACTTCGTTTTTCAGAAATCATCCTTGGATTTGATCGTGAAGTTGAACAACGCGGCGCAATGGCCGGTGCGCGCTGGCTGCTGCCATATTTCACCGCAGGCTACAAAGCAAGCGGCACGGAAATAATTCCAGAAAAAGGCCCGTTGATCATTGCATCCAATCATCCTGCATCTTATGATGCGATTGCGATCACGGCTCATATCTCCCGGCTAGATTACAAGATTATCATCGGCGAGATTCCGCCTTATCACTATCTGCCGCATGTTAGTCAGCACGCCATTTTCTCACCCAATGCAAAAAACACATTCGGGCGGATGCAAACTGTCCGCAATGCGATTCGGCATCTAAAGAATGACGGCGCATTGTTAATTTTCCCGCGCGGCGGCATTGAGCCTGACCCGGCCTTCATGCCAAACCCCGATGCAGAATTTAACAAGTGGTCGCGCAGTCTTGAGATTTTTATGCGAAGCGTCCCACAGACTCAAGTGCTTATCACCTCAGTCAGCGGTGTCATCTCAGAAAGAATCATGCGGCATCCCATTACCCGCCTGCAAAAATCCCGCCCGGATAAACAACGACTGGCCTTCATGTATCAAATGATCCGCCAGATACAAAGCGGCAAACAGTTGTTCGGATTGACCCCGCGTGTTACATTTGGAGAGTTACTAACCAGCGCCAACCATAAAAATGTTTTAACTGAAGTTGAGCGTTCTGCAAGATATACACTTGCAAAACATTTATCGTTATTTCATTCATAAACCAAAGGAGTCAATCATGCGTTTACAAAACAAGACCATCGTTACCCTGATCGCCGAAGGCGTGGAAGACCTTGAATATTATGTCCCGTTGATGCGCTTACAGGAAGAAGGCGCAAAAGTTTTATCGGCAGGCATGGATTTAAAACCCGTCAAAGGTAAGAATGGATTGGTCATCACCCCTGATGTCACCATCGAATCACTGAATCCAAATGAAGTTTACGGCTTGATCCTGCCCGGCGGCTGGGCGCCTGATAAGATCCGCAGGTATGATGTGGTGAAGAATCTGGTAAGGGAAATAAATAATGCCAACAAGATCATTGGCATTATTTGTCACGGCGGATCGATCGCCATTTCAGCGGGCATCATCAAGCAAGGTCAACACGCCACGGGCTCGGTTGGCATTAAAGATGACCTCGTCAATGCCGGCGCTGTTTGGGCGGATGAAGCTGCCTTTCGTGCGGGCAATCAGGTTTGGGGGCGGGTTGTGGCGGATATTCCTGATTTCAATCGCGAGCTGGTTAAGGCTTTAGTCGAAGGATAAAGGTTGTTGTTTCATCGTTGAAGGGATGGGGATTTCCAGCAGACGCAGGATGGTTGGGGCGATCTGCAAATGGGAAACGATTTGACCGGTATCGCCTCTTCCTTTAACGTTGGGCTGGATCACAAAAAATGGGACGGTTCGCTGCTCGGAGGCTGCTCCGCCATGCGAGCCGTCTTTGTTGATGCCGTGGTCGCCGGTGACAAAAACAGTATAACCAAGTGCAGTCCATTCTTGAATTAAGGAGCAAGCCACATATCCTGATGCGTGGCATGGTTTCGATATTCCTTTGTGTCGGAGCCAAAGGTCTCACCATGATAGTCCATGCCCATTGGGTGAAGTAATAAATAATCAGGGGAAAATCTGCGCACAAGAGATGCGGCGCTTGCAAATAACTCTTTATCAGGATATTCATCTTCAGTGTAAAAACGTCCGTGCTGAATGTTTAAGGAAACATCATCTGTTTCTTTGTCATTAATCATGTTATACGGTGCATGGTTATATAACTCGGAATACCAGTAATATGCCGCAGCCGCTGTGACCTTTCCAGCAGCCTTCACCGCTTGAAAAACATTCGGCTGGTCTGAAAGCCTGACAATGGAATTGGCAACAATTCCATGCTCGCTGGATGGCAGGCCGGTGTGAATGGTCTCATACATCGGGCGCGACATACTCGGCAATTCGCCAATGATCTTGTAAAGAGAGGATTTTTTACTTTCAACAAGATGCATTAGATATCCCATGTTATCAACAGCAACATCGTAACGCAAGGCATCAGAGAGAACGAGAATTACTTTATTCATTATTCCTCTTAAAAATCACAGGGGCGGCTCATTATAGAGCCGCCCCTGTGATTGATTCAATAAATTAACAGTAGATTACTCATCCAAAACCAGAACGGCTTCGCGGGAACAGGTCACCTGCTCCACAGACCCGATCTTTGGAAGCTCAAGAAACGGATTGTTGAACGTATCCATGTTGAACTTGGTGCTGCCGATCTTCACTTTAATGCGAACCACTGAACCGAGGAAGGTAACATTTTCAATGACCGCATCCACTACATTCGCTTTCTTCTGTTCTGAGGCAAAGCTTAAGCGTTCGGGACGGATGGCAACCCGAACCTTATCGCCTTTCTTGCGTTCCTTCAAATCCACAGCAGACTCGAATTGCACGCCGTCAATTGAAATCGTGCCCTTGGCAGGGTCCACCACTTCAGCGGATGCGTTATTTAATGTTCCCACAAAGTTGGCGGAGAATACAGTGGTCGGGAAGTTATAAATTTCAAAGGGAGTGCCTACCTGTTCCATTTCACCCATGTTCATCACGACGATGCGATCTGAAAGCGAGAGCGCCTCTTCCTGATCGTGAGTCACATAGATGGCAGTGATGCCAAGTTTTTGTTGAATGCTGCGGATTTCGGCGCGCAAGGAAATGCGAATCTTTGCATCCAAAGCGGAAAGCGGCTCATCGAGAAGCAAAACTTCGGGTCGAATGGCCAGCGCACGGGCCAGAGCGACGCGCTGCATTTGTCCGCCAGAAAGCTGATAAGGGTAACTATCCGCTTTCTTTTCAAGGTTGATGATGGATAGCATTTCCTTTACACGATCCTGGACATCTGCTTCTTTTTCTTTTCGAATACGCAAACCAAACCCGATATTCTGTGCCACGGTCATGTTGGGGAAAAGTGCATAAGACTGAAACACCATGCCTACATTACGCTGACTTGGAGCCTTGTTGGTGATATCAACACCATCAA
Source organism: Candidatus Villigracilis proximus (assembly GCA_016715195.1). Lineage (GTDB taxonomy): Bacteria > Chloroflexota > Anaerolineae > Anaerolineales > Villigracilaceae > Villigracilis > Villigracilis proximus. The sequence goes on along the minus strand of JADKBB010000001.1, from coordinate 90,805 downwards.
TCGAGATTACGCCTGTTGTTGGGATTTCAAACCCTGCGATCATCCGCAAAGTCGTTGTCTTTCCACAGCCAGAAGGACCGAGAAAGGAAACGAACTCGCCTTTTTTTACATCAAGGTTGAAATCATTAACCGCTGTGAAATCGCCGAAATGTTTGGAAACGTTTTTTAGCGCCAAATGTGTCATATCAATTCTCCATCAAAGATTTAATGCGCCCCTGCAGCTTGCCCCTGTCCGCCTGTAAACAATTGAATCAGCCCCATTGCAACCCATGTTAACAGGAAACTGGCAAAGGATAATGCAGCCGGTTCATATGCACGATGCTGACCAAGCAAAAACAGGTAGGGGCCAAAAGCAGGCACGCCAAGAAAAGAGGCAAGGGTAACTTCGCCTACCACAATGGCAAATGTAAGTAACGCGCCGCTCAACAACGCTGAACGGATATTAGGCAGGATCACACGCATAATGATGGTAAACCAGCTTGCGCCGAGACTCTGCGCAGCTTCGGTAAGAGTCCGCACATCCACGGTACGCATACCGGTATCCACGGAACGGTACATGTAGGGCAGACCTAAAACCACATATCCGGCAACGATCAAAATATCGGTACCCACTTCAAAAGTCGTAAGTGGTTGTATTATCGTAATATTTGTAAATGGAATATTGACGGGAGAACTATAGATGCGGATCAAACCAAAAACAAGGATGATCGCGGGGACAACAAAAGGCAAAAGTGTAATGAACTCAACGATGCGACGAGCTTCAGGCAAACGCAGTCGAATCCAATATGCGGTCGGTACGATCAGGATAATACTGGCAATGATCGTCATTAATGCGAGCATATTTGAGTAAAGGAAGGTCTTCAGAAAATCAGGATCTTCAAACGCTCTGGTATATGCCTTAAAGCCAATTACATCGCGTTCCATGCGGAGTGAAAAGTTAAGAGTTGCATACAACGGCAAAATAAAATAGAGCGCGCCCAATATAAACCAGAACCAACTCCAAAAGGGAATTTGGCGAATTCGATTGAGTATTTTCATCGCAGCCACCTTTCTGATCTTTTCTGAAGCCAGGAATACCCCAGCAATGAGATCGCCATAATAACCACCATGCCTACAGCCATTGCATAACCCAACCCTGGATTATGGAGAACATCGCCTCTTATCTGCGCTCCGATCTGAATCGTGATAATACCAAGCCTGCCGCCTGTAAGAGCATAAGCAGTGGCATACGCACCAAAAGCATTCCCGAACAACAAGATCATGGAGCCAAGAATGGATGGGAGCAAAACTGGAAATGCAATTCTAAGCCAATACTGCGTGGTGCTTGCGCCAAGGTTTTCGGCAGCTTCGCGCCATTCACGTTTCAATCCATCCAAAGCAGGAGCCATAATCAGCACCATAAGTGGAAATTGAAAATACATGTATGTAAGACTCAGTCCCCAAAAACTGTATAAGTCAAAATCTGTCTGTTTGTATAAATTAACCCCGAAAATACTTTCAAGAAGGGCTGTCACAAACCCTGTACGCCCAAGTGTGGCAATAAAAGCAAAAGCAAGTGGAACACCCGCAAAGTTGGAAGCCACACCTGAGAATGTGATCAACACAGAACGTAACGGTTTCGGAAGCCCACCCACCGTCACAGTATATGCAAGTAAAAAACCAAAAATACCGCCGCCAAGAGCGGTAACCGCGCTGATGCGAATACTCAACCAGTACGCATCAAGGATAAATTTTTCCTGAAACAATTGAAGGATATTTGCGAATGTAAACTGTCCTTCTTCATTCGTAAAACTTCCAATGAACAAACGAAAAGAAGGCAACACAAGAAAAAGAATTGCAAAAAGGAAAAATGGCGCGACACCAAGCCATTTTTTCCAATCGGAGAAAGGGGGTGAAACTTTTGGATTAAAAGCAGTTTGCGCCATAATTTAATTACCTCAACTTGCCATGGTACTGCATAATTTACAAAACCAAAACTTCATTTTGCCCGTATTTTCACATCTGAAAATTTAAAAATACAATGAGCAGTGCCTCTTGCTGTGGCGAGACCCCGCCAAATGGCAGGGTCTCGCGTTATTACATCAAAATCTATTTGTTACGGAGCGGCTTGAACATCTGCACCAACGGCTGAGTCCCATTGGGTTGTGATCAGTTCTTTGGCAACATTGAGCTGGTCAAGAGTTGGGAATACTGCGCCGGATACATCGGGCAATTTGGCAAGTAATTCAGCAGGGATGACACCACGGGCGCGCAAATCAGCTTCGCGGATCGGATGGCAATAACCTTCCATCCATAGCAGTTGACCTTCGTCCGAGTATAGGAATTCCATCCACAGTTTGGCGTTTTCAGGATGTGGCGCGTAAGCGCTAATAGCCTGAACATATACACCAGCGAAACGGCCAGTGGCAGGGATAACCACCTCAGCGGCAGGATTTCCTTCAAAGGAATCTATGGCAGCAAGGGCGTTATAGTCCCATGTAATGCGGACTGCGGTTTCGCCGGTAGCAACCAAACCGTTATTGGCGATCAATGGAACGAGATTTCCAGCGGTATTCATTTCAGCAAAATAATCGAGGCCGGGCTGGGCATCATCAAGAGAACCGCCATTCGCAAGTGCGGCAGCATGAACAGTTTGAATCGCCTGGTTGGAAGTGCGGGGATCGCCAGACATTGCAACCTGACCATTGTATTTCGGATCAAGCAAGTCAGCCCAATCTTGAGGAACATCAGGCTGAACGTCTGTGTTTACAAGGAAAGACAACACGCCGTAGTAATCGCCATACCAGTATCCTTCCGGATCCTTGGCATCGTCAGGGATCGAATCCCAGGTGGAGACTTTGTAAGGTTGAATAAGTCCTTCAGCCTTGGAAGATTCACAGAACGCGAAACCTACGTCAATCACATCAGGGGCCTGAGGACCTTTGTTTTCCTTGTTGGCTTTAATGGCTTCAATCTCATCGCCTGAGCCAGCATCCGGATTCAATTCGTTGACTGTAATGTTGGGATATTTGGCTTTGAACGCATCAATGACGCCGCCATAATTACACCAATCATGCGGCAAAGCAATAACGTTCAATTCAGTTTCAGCAGAAGCGGCGGGGGCACCACCACAGGCAGACAACAAAGTTGCCGCAATTACGAACAGGGCGAGCAAATGGTAAGCAAAGTTTTTAGTACGCATTTCTTTTTCTCTCTCCTATATGGTTTTTGTTTGATTGGACAAACGGAACACATTCCATAAACAGTATCTCTTCCTGACACCTCCAATCTATTAACAAATCGTTAATATTGTAGCATTATCAATATTCAAAGTCAAACATATCCAACTTCGAATTGATTGATCAAAATAACATTCCGCAGGTTTCATCGATTCACAAGAAATATCAACCAGTAAATTCCTGCAGAAAATAAAGCGCTGGCAGGGATCGTAATGATCCACGCGATGAGAATATCACCGGCAACTCCCCAGCGGACTTTTCCAAACCGTTCAGACGCACCGACACCTATAATTGCCGAACTAACAACCTGAGTGGTGCTGACGGGAAGACCGATCAACGACGCCGTCAAAATAACGAAGGCTGAAGTCAACTGTGTGGCAAAACTATGCACCGGGCGGATCTTGTAAAACTTACCGCCCAGCGTACGGATCAATCTCCAGCCGCCAAGTGCAGTGCCCAGCGCCATGGTTGAAGCGCTTAGCAAAATCACCCAAAACGGGATGTCGAAATCACTTAATTGTCCGCCGATGATCAAACTCAATGTAATAATACCCATTGTCTTTTGCGCATCATTTGTACCGTGACTAAAAGCAAGGCCAATTGCAGTAAAAAATTGACCATTTTTAAATAAATCATTGATGCGCGGCGTCGCATGTTTTGAGAGAAAATAGATAACCCTTAAAACAATGAACCCAATGACAAATCCGATCAGAGGCGAAACAAACAAGGCGATCAACACTTTATAAAGCCCTTGTACCTTAATCACATTCAATCCAACAGATACAAAGACAGCGCCCACCAATCCTCCGATCAAAGCATGAGACGAACTGCTCGGAATCCCAAAGAACCAGGTGATCAAATTCCAAATTACAGCGCCCATCAAACAGGCGATCAATGCCTCAAGTGTGAGAAGATGCGAATCGACAACATCGCTTCCAATTGTCTTGGCAACCGTCACGCCAAATAAAAAAGGGCCAAAAAACTCAGCGACGGCGGTCATCCCAAGTGCAACCTGAGGGCGAAACGCTCTTGAGGAGATCATCGTCGCCACAATGTTGCTCGAATCGCGCATACCATTAAGAAATTCAAAGATCAACGCCAGAATAATAACAAGGATCAGTTGAGGAGACATTAACACCTTGTTAAGTTTTCTTTACAACGATATCTGCAATTGTGTTCGCGGCTTCATCGCCGCGGTCTGCCGCATTGGATAAATGACGATAAACTTCGCGCATCTTCAACATCTCAACCACATGATGAATATCCTCGGGCCCGCTGAACAGATCGGCTACCGCTTCACGATAGACGGCCTCCACGCGGTTCTCCAGAGCTTTGGCGCGCTGGGCGTGGTCCGTGGCGACATTCGGATGATTCGGAAGGCGCTGCACTGCGTGCCAAATTTCATACGCTGCATCTTTTAGTAAATTTGCCATTCTCAACATATACGGCGTGGACTTTACATTAAGAATAACCATTTCCATCACTGTACTGTCAGCATAATCAATCACATCATCAATGGAACGGGACAGGGAGAATATATCCTCGCGGTCAAACGGCGTGACAAATGTACGGTTTAATTCATCGATCAAAATACGCCGTACTTCATCTGCTTCTTTTTCCTTAATGGACAACTCTTCAGCAACTTCTGAATCAAGTGTCTCCAAATATTTAACCAACAGCCGCAATGCTTCATAAGTAATCGAGGCCTGCTGTTCGATTAATTTTTGAAACACATCTTCCCTGCGCTTAAAAAACCTTAACATAAAATCTCCAATTTGATTTAAAACCTATTCTATCGGCTTCAACTCACCCGACACCATACCGGGAAATTCAGCACGAAGTTTCCCTTCAATTTCAGGTGAGAGAAGTGAATCTGTATGGGTCGTCATGATCTCTTTCACGCGTTTCATCGCACGCGCTTGAATATCCATTGAGCCCTTCTTGACCCAGGCCGTACGCGCATCACGGTCTGCCAGTTTGGTCATAACCGCTTCGGTCTTCATGCGGCTGATCGTATGTTTGGCAACGATAAACGAACCGCCCGGCCCGACCTGTTTAATAAGATCGAGCGCCAGATCATCCGGTCCAAATGAAATGCCATGTTTAACACGTTTCATCATTTGCGCAACTTCATCGTCAATCACGGCCTTTGCAAAATCAAAAGTCTTCAAGGCGTCGATCAAACCGCCGATATTGAACATATCCATGCCGCCTAATACACCGCCCATGCCAGACATACCTGTTTCATATCCCGATTGCGCATCGTTTATCTTGGCGTTTGTCAGGCCAATATAACCGCCGCAAGGCACATTATAAAAACGGGACATTTGCGCAAAGGCCATATGCAGCATACCGCACTCGATCGCGCCGGATGTATACGCGCCCGAACGCATATCTGCAACAGTAGCCAATGTGGCGTAGATCGTGGGCGTGCCTTCCTTCACCATTTGCATCAAAACTGCAGTGGCAAGAAATTCAGCATTGCCCTGCGCCAACGTCCCTGCCATCGACATGGGAGATGTCAGCCCCGCGTTCGGAACAATCGTCGGGTATACGGGCAAACCTTCTGCTGCAAAATACATTACATTTTCAGTAGAAAGATTATCCATCGAGAGCGGCGAAACGGTCGGGCAATAATGATGTGTCAGGAATGGATGTTCCTTATACGCCTCTTCTCCACCGGCAACAATATACGCCATTCGCATCATGGAAAGCGTATCTTTGTGATCGGTAGTGGTGGCACGGATCGGTTTGAGACAATACTTGAGAGCAGGATACAGTCTCGAGATTGTGAATTGATCCGCCGGCGCGTCATCCGCCAAAGTGGAAATGGAGAACATATCATAGCCGGGGAGTTCATTGATCAGATGCGCAATCCGCGCGATATCACCTGACTCAGCGCGTCTTTCCTGACCTGTAACCGGGTCGATAATATCTGGAGCAGAACTCGCCGTTACAATGACCGGGCTATCCCGTGGGATCGTTTTATCAAATTTGGGGTCACGCGCGTAAAAGGTAAAAGTAGGCGGAACCATCTTGCGATATTTTTCCACGATCTCACGCGGAAGTTTAACCCGCTCACCATCCACAAGACATCCGTGTTTTGCAAAAATATCACGTGCAGGTTCATAACGAACCTTTAAACCAACCTCCTCAAGAATTTCAAGCGAGGCATCATGAATTTGTTGTACCTGTTCCTGGGTAAGAAGTTCTGCAAATGACATGGTTCACATCCTTTTATTAATAAATTCCTGCACTCTCCGCCACACATGATGACGGCAAGATGCGGGCGGAGTTATCCTACCAATGATTTTTTGATCTTTCTTCTGTGCTGAGTTTTCTTTTTTAGCAATAGTTTTTCCGCAAGTTTTTTACCTTCTGTCATCAGCGGACTTTGCTGTGCCTGCGAGATCAACTTGTCAATTTCAAAGAACCGGTTGTCACGATAGACCATACGGTCAACGCGCAATGTGGCAGCCAGCGCCTTAATATCTTTTACGGGAAACATTTTCAAACCCGAACGTGTGACCTTCATCGAAGCAGCAGCGATCGCAAAGCGGACAGAATCTTCCAAACTCCATTTTTTCAGATAGGCATAAATAAAACCTGATGAGAATGTTGCGCCCGCACCCGAGCCGTCTACAGCCTTAACCTTCGGCGCATGAATGCGGACAATCTCATCATCCTGAACTACCATGCAGCCCTGACTCGCCATGGTGATGATCGCGGTCTTAATACCAGCCTTAAGTAATTTCTTCGCCACTGAAAGCATGGCGCCCTTTTTTCCGATTTGCGCAGCATCAGTCACAGCCTGACAGATCGTGGCGCGGCTGGCGTATTTTTCCATGATCTCGGGGTCGTTATGTCCATGCTCAAGGTTGAGGAAGACAGGCACATTACGCCGGCGGGCTTCATTCATCGCGCGGATAATGTGATCGCCATCATACCAATCGACATACATTAACTTCGCCCCAACCAGCATTGACAGATCTGCCGTGTCCAGCGTGGACAAGATCTCAGGCGAGCGCTGCCAGAAATACGTGCGTGCGCCAGTTTTATCAGAGACATTCACTTCAAGTGGCGTTTTGTACTTATTTGTAAATCGAACCTCTCCCTGCACACCCATATCTTCCAAGGTATCTGACACATAATGCCCAAGCAGATCATCACCAACCGCGGTGCCGATCATGCCGGTAGGAACACCCCATTGACGCAGGTTGCACGCGATGATCGCCGCATCATCATAAACATATTCGCTGACCTGATGCACGATGGCGCCGGTATTATGTTTGGGAAGTTTATCCAACGCCATGATGTAGACGGGGGTCAACATGCCAAAGCCAACATAGGCGGGAGGAGTTTTATGAATGGAAGGCATTTATTTAATCACCACACAGTTTCACAAAGGACCATGAACGAAGGCCGTCAAACTTTGTGCCTTCGAGAGTCTTTGTGGTTAATGAATTATGCACGCGCTCTTTCGCCTTTCGGGTCGAATAGCACAGTGGCAGTCACTTCCGCTTCGCGCCGGCCCTCTATCAGGTCAATAATGAAGCGGTTGCCTTGTTTAGCCAATTCGATCGGCAAATAGGCATATAGAATATTCTTCTTCAATGTAAAACCATGTCCACCGCTGCGGACGCGGGTAAGAACTTTGTCTTCGTGATAAATGGCTTCACCGCCGTATATCTGCGTAAAGTCATCGCCGTCTGTTAATACAAGCGTGCAAAGTTTGCGCTTGAGACCTTCCTGCTTTTGCTTGATGAGCGCCTCACGTCCGATAAAATCACCTTTATCAAGATGAACACAAAAACCGAGACCGCCTTCGTAGGGAGTTTCTGACGGTGTAATATCGGTGGTGTAATAGCGGAAACCTTTTTCAAGGCGCAGTGAGTCGAGCACTTTGTAACCACCGACTTCGATGCCAAATTCCTTGCCTGCTTCCATCAACATGTCAAAGACCATCGTGGCCTGCTGATTGGGAATGTAAAGCTCCCAGCCAAGCTCGCCCGCGTAACTTACACGTTGAGCATACACCTTCGCACCATTAATATCAATCAAGCGTGTCATCAAAAATGGATGCGCCGCATTGGAAACATCATCCTGTGTGACTTTCTCTAAAACCAAACGCGCCTTCGGCCCCCACAATGCCAGACAGGCATATTCCTGCGTAATATCGCGGATGGATACTTCGCCATCTTTTTCGTCCACGTGCATTTGAATGCGGGCAAAGTCATTGCCGATAAAACCGGAACCCGTGATGACCCAGAAATGTTCCTCGCCCAAACGAGTGACGGTCAGATCAGATTCGATTCCGCCGCGCGTGTTCAAAAATTGAGTATACACTGCGCTGCCAACCGGTTTGTTGATATCGCTATCGGTCAGGCGCTGCAACAAAGGCAAAGCGCCTTTGCCTTTCACTTCGATCTTTCCAAATGAAGTTAGATCAAACAGTGTCACACGTTCACGTGTGGCTTTGTGTTCTTCACCAAGCCGATCAAAGAACGGAGGCTTGCTCCAGCCCCATTGACGTTGATCTTCACCCATGCGGCGTGACGGTTTGCCGGGTTCAAAATAATTTACACGCTCCCAGCCAAATTTTTCACCAAAGACTGCGCCATGTTCAAGCAAACGATAATGCACAGGACTCACCCGATGCGGACGCGCCCATTCATGTTCATCATGCGGGAAACGTAAACGATAGTAATACTTCACACTCTCGCGTGTTTTTTCTGCGGCATAGACAGGGTCTGAATAATAATTTCCAAAACGGGTGGCGCGGAAACCATACACATCCATCGGCGCTTCACCGTCAACGATCCACTCGGCCATCAACTTGCCCATGCCGCCCGCGCCGCCATATCCATTCAATGACATGCCTGCCAAAATCCACATGCCGCGCGCACCGGCCATTGGTCCAAGCAAAGGTTGGCAATCTGGTGTGTACGCGCCGGGATGACGCACCAAAGTAATAATGCCCGCCTGATCCAAAAATGGCAGTCGGCGAATCGCGCCTTCAAGCAGCATTTCAAACTGATCAAAATCACCGGGGAAACTTTTACTGCCATGCTCCCATGGCGTGCCATCGATCCAGCGCGGCAAGGGATTCGGTTCATAACCGCCGATCACAAGTCCGCCCTGTTCCTGACGCATATACACCAAGTTATCAGGGTCGCGCAAACAAGGCGTATCAGCCGCGAACTCATGCCCAGGCACAGCACGCAATGCAATATGTTGATGATCGACCGGAGTGGTTGGGATGTGCAGACCTGCCATGGCAGCGATGCGCGGCGCCCACATTCCTGCCGCATTGACGACGATCGCGGTTCTGATCTCGCCCTTATCTGTTACTACTCGTTCAATTTCACCTTTCGCTGTGAGTTTTATCCCCGTCACTCGCGTGTTGGTGTTGACTTCCACGCCCATCTCTTTGATGATGCGCGCCATTGATGTCGTTGTTGTATACGGGTCAAGCTGACCATCGCGCGGCAGATAAATTCCGCCGTATAGATCTTTCTTTGAAATCTGCGGCATGATCTTCAAGGCTTCATCAGGTGAAATAATTTCACAATCCAAACCCAATGCTTTTGCGCGGCTGACGCTTCGTTCCATCTCAAGCAATTGCTCTTTACTGGAAGCAACTCGCAAACTGCCGACATGATTAAACAATCCCAACTCACTGTATAGCTCAATACTATACATGCGAAACTTCAACATGGCCTGTGACGTGGCGAACTGAGTCACCAGTCCCGCCGCGTGGGAAGATTCACCGCTGGCGATCTCACCTTTCTCCAACAACACAATATCCTTACGTCCCAACTTCGCAAGATGATACGCGATATTAACTCCGTAAATTCCACCGCCAATAATAACGATCTCTGCTTGATCTTTCATGTTCGCTCCATGAGATAAGTATTTTAAGTAAAACACGTACACAAGTAAACCAACTGACCTATGCTTACTTGTGTACGTGTTTATAAACTCTACCGCCTACATACTTTCGTTCCGCGTCATCAACACTTCGATGGAATGTTCCGCGAGATCTTCCACAGCAGACTTGCTAAAACCTTCATCTGTAACCAGTTTATCGATCTCATTAATATTCGCGATCTGAAAGTTGGATACCACGCCCCATTTACTGCGATCCGCCGCGACGATGATCTGTCCCTTGGTGCGTTCGATCATGCGCCGCACAACTTCCGCTTCGGGATCGGTCGGCACCGTGCAGCCGTGCTTAAGACTGACCCCGTCAACGCCAAGGATAACTTTATTGGCATAGACCATGCTCAGGCTGTCGAGAGCGAAGCGCCCTGCCAAAGAGTTGGAACGTGACTGGAATTCGCCCCCGGTCAAATAGTAGTGAAAGCCCGGGTCGCCGATATCCGCAATGGCACTGACGTTATTCGTAAACACGGTAATGCGCGAATCCCTGCGGATGTGTTGAAGAACCTGCGTGGCTGTTGTGCCGCTATTAATAAAAACAATATCGCCGTCTTCGATCAGAGATGCGGCGAGTTCACCAATGCGTTTTTTTTCTTCGGGATGATGCTGTGCGCGCTGTTGATATTCCTGTTCAAAGATCATGCGCTGACTTAAGATCGCGCCCCCATGTGTGCGTTCCAAAATTCCCTTTTGCTCAAGCCATTCCAGATCACGGCGGACAGTGGCCTCTGAGGTTTCCACTAGATCACATAGATCCACCGAGCGCGCGATCTGATGAATTGCCAAATATTCCTGAATTCTTTCGCGGCGTTGGGCTGGGATAAGAGGTTTGCTCATCCGAAGGATTATATAAGAATTTGAAGGAATTTGCAAGTTTTTGACTTTTTATTATAATCTGCACACTTCCTTTCAGGAAACGTCCCGCAGGTTTTTACGAAGCAACAGCAATCCTTCAAACCTGCGGGACGATGATTTTATGGAGTCATACATGACCAAACTTGTAAAAGATCTCATGCACCCGGGCATCATCACCTGCAAACCCACAGCCACATTGGGGCAAGTCGCTGTGCTGCTCAATCAACATCAAGTGCATGCCTTGTTCGTTACCGATCGTGATGGGCGCATTCTGGGATTAATTTCAGATTTTGACTTAATGGCGGGCGAATGGCTTTCTTCGGATTCTGAAAGTTTAACAGCCATGCGAAAATTAACAGCCGCGGATCTTATGACGCGGCCAATTGATTCTGTTGAAGCAAGCATTCCCCTCTCTGAAGCAGTAGACCAATTCATCGAAAAAGGGATCAGCCGTTTGCTGGTCACTGAAAACGAAAAACCTGTCGGCATTATTTCCCTCTCCGATTTTGTAGCCAGCATTGCCAATGAAATTAAATCAAAACGTGAAACCGTTGGCGATGTGATGTCACACGCGATCCTTGTCTGCCGCGGAAAGACTCCTGTCGCATCCGCCGCGCGCGCAATGACATCCGCTGGATGGCGCTCGGTATTGGTCGTAGACATCAAAGGGAAAATCCTCGGTGTAGTCAGCGGCTACGATCTTTTGCGCTTTGTCAAAGAAGGCGTGGATGAAAATCTGATCGTACGCGATGTGATGCACCCCGCGCTGACCATTGACCGTCAAGCCAGTCTGCGCGAAGCCGCCGATATGCTGATCCAAAATCATCATCACCGCCTTGTCGTGATCGACAAAGACGACCCCGATTCATTCCCCATCGGCGCACTCTCCACTTTCGATATTGTGGCAGAAATGGCAATGCCTGATTCAGTTTGGCAGAAATAGATTTTTAACCACAAAGGAGACAAAGGGTCACGAAGGAAAAAGCCAAAACCTTCTTTCCCTTTGTGCAACTTTGTGACCCTTTGTGGTAATAAGTTCTAAGGAGACAACGCACATGACAGAATTTCCAACACAAGCGCAAGTTGTAATCATCGGTGGCGGCGTGGGCGGAGCGAGTATCGCTTATCATCTCACGCTCATGGGCTGGAAAGATGTGGTGATTTTGGAGAAACACGAAATCACATCCGGCTCAACATGGCACTCGGCGGGGCTTGTTGGCCAAATGCGTTCAGATGCAAATCTGACACGCATGATGCACTACAGCACCGACTTGTATCGCAAACTGAAAGCAGAAACCGGACAAGACACCTCATGGCGCGAAGTCGGCGGGATTCGCCTCGCTTGCTCTCCAGAACGCATGGAAGAAACCAAGCGTCTGGTCGGCATGGCGCGTTCCTTCGGCGTTCCCATGGAATTGATCACGCCCAAAGAAGCGCAGGATATGTTCCCGCTCATGTCATTGGACGGTGTGCTCGGTGCAGCGTACACTCCCAACGACGGAAGTATTGATCCAACCGGATTAACCAACGCCTTGATTATCGGCGCAAAGAATCGCGGCGCAAGAGTCTTCACAGATACAGCCGTTGAAAGTATCAACCTCACCAATGGCCGCGTCAGTGAAGTGGTCACAAATAAAGGCACGATCAAAACTGAGATCGTAGTCAACGCCTCAGGGATGTGGGGACGTGAGATCGGCAAGATGGTCGGCTTGAATCTGCCCGTTGTACCGATGGCGCATCTTTACATTATGACCAAGCCGATCGAAGGCGTGACCAATAAATTCCCAAATCTGCGCGACCCTGATCTATTAGTCTACTGGCGCGAAGAAGTCGGCGGATTGATCACCGGCGGCTATGAACGTCAGCCCGCGACCTTTGGCATGAACGGCATTCCAAAGGATTTCAAATTCCAGTTATTGCCGCCAGATTGGGAACGCTTCACCCCCTTAATGGAAAATTCAATTCGGCGTGTGCCAGCGGTTGAAAATGCCGAAGTCAAAATGTTATTGAACGGCCCTGAAGGCTTCACACCTGATGGCGAGTTTTTGCTTGGCCCGACAACCGTCAAAGGTTTCTGGGTGGCGTGCGCCTTCTGTGCGCATGGACTTGCCGGTGCGGGCGGTATCGGCAAGGTCATGGCCGAGTGGATCATCAACGGCAGCCCCGAATGGGACATGTGGCGTTTGGATGTGCGCCGCTTTGGTCCGAACTACAACAGCATTAATTACACCGTTGCACGCACCTTTGAAACCTACACTCAATATTACGACATTCACTATCCCGGCGAAGAAAGAATGTCCAAGCGCAATGTGCGCACCTCCCCCACATATTATCGCCTGCGCGACCTCGGTTGTCACTTCGGCGAAAAGATGGGTTGGGAACGTCCGAACTGGTTCAAGAAATATGAAGAACTCGCCACGCACGGTCACGAACCAAAAGGCTGGGCACGCCATAACTGGTCACGCGCCATCGGTCACGAACATTTGATGACCCGCGAAAACGCAGGCCTCTTCGATGAGACTTCATTCAACAAATTTGAAGTGCGCGGACCTGGCGCCTTGAACTTCCTCAACACCGTCTGCTCGAATCAAATTGATGTGCCGGTTGGACATTTGGTCTACACCCAATGTCTCAACAAACGCGGCGGCATCGAATGCGATTTCACGGTCACCCGCCTTGCGGAAGATCGCTTCTTCATTGTTACAGGCACGGCCTTTGGTCAGCATGATATGTCGTGGCTTTCGCTCAACATGCCCGAAGATGGCTCCGTCACACTTGAAGATGTCGGCTCGTCTTACGCTTGTATCGGCATGTGGGGACCGAAGGCACGCACTATTCTCGAAAAAGTCACTTCGGATGACGTGTCGAATGCAGGATTCCCCTACATGACGAATCGGCGCATCAACATTGGCGACATCCCAGTCCTCGCTTCGCGCGTAACGTACGTAGGAGAGCTCGGCTGGGAGTTTTACTGCCCGACGGAGTACGGACTGCGTCTCTGGGACACACTCTGGGAAGCCGGCGCACCTGAAGGTATGGTGGCAGGCGGTTATAAAGCGATAGACACACTGCGTCTTGAAAAAGGCTATCGCTATTGGAGCGGTGAGATTTCTCCTGATTACACTCCTTATGAAGCGGGTCTTGGTTTTGCAGTGAAACTTGATAAAGAGAACTTCATCGGCAAGGATGCTTTGGTGAAACAAAAAGCCGAAGGCATTAAGCGCAAACTCTGCACCATCACACTCGCTGATGATCGCACCATTGTGCTTGGCAAGGAACCAATTCGCATCGGAGATGATATTGTCGGCTGGGTGGCTTCGGGCGGATTTGGCTACTCGGTGAATAAGTCCATTGCTTACGCGTATCTTCCGATGGAGCACGCGAAGGTTGGAACAAAATTACAGATCGAATGTTTCGGAGAGCAAGTCAGCGCGGAGGTGGCGCAGGCTGTGCTGTGGGATCCCAAGGCTGAGAGAGTTCGTCAGTAAACAGAATCAAATTAGAGATTAAGAAAGATACGTCATCCAAACTTCGCCAAAGGAGGTTGTCGGTTCAGGATAATTTAATGGAAGGCCTACTCGCAAGCAAAAATCCTAATCCTGTTTGGAGAAAATGCCATGTCAACACTCGCAATTGATAAAGCCATTGATAAAGTTCCGTTTCTCGCCGGGTCGAAGAATATTAAAAAAATTCCTTTGAGCGGCGGAATTACAAATTTGAATTTCAAAGTTGAAGCAGACGGCAGGTCATATGTGATTCGACTCGCGGGCGAGGGGACGGATCAACTCGGTATTAAACGTGATGTGGAATACGCTGCAAATTATGCGGCGGGACAAATGGGGATCGCGCCCGAGGTGGTATATTTTATCGAGCCTGAGAATTACATTGTGACGCGCTTTGTGACCGGCAAGCCGATTCCGCCTGATGTGATCAAACAGCCTGATTATCTGGCGCGTGTGGCTAAAAAATTACGTCTCTTTCACATGCGCGGGCCAAAACTAAAAGGCGAGTTCAACGTCTTCCGCCGCGTTGAAATGTTGACAAAGGTTTCAAAAAGAAATAACGCAAAGTTTCCGCATGATTGGGATTGGATCATGCAAAAAATGAAGGAAGTGGAAAAGGCGCTGGCGAAAGATCCATACACGCCCACTCCGACACATAATGACTTGCTTAATTTAAACTGGCTTGAAGAGGAAGTGGCCGGCGATATTGGAGAGATCCGCTTGCTTGATTGGGAATATGCGGGCATGGGCGATATCTTCTTTGACCTTGGCAATTTCTCTCATCACCATCGTTTGAATGAAGATCAGGTGGACAACTTCCTGTATGAATATTTTGGCGAAGTGACAGACAAACAATATGCTCGCCTGCGCTTAATGTGGCCAATGTCTGAGTTGCACGAGTCAATGTGGGGCACGACTCAAACGGGCATTTCCAAACTGGAAGAGGATTTTCAGGGATACGCAGATCTGTGGTTTGCGCGTTTCCGCCAGCATGTGACAGATTTCCGCTGGGAACAGTGGCTGAAGGAAGCTGGGAAGAAGAGCAAAGGATAAAGGTGGAAGGATGAAAGATGAAAGAAGGTCAAAGTCAAAAACTGAAGGTTAAAATTTTCTAGGTTTTATTCATCCTTCATAATTCATCATTCATCCTTTTTAAGAACATACCTAAATTTTCGAAATTACCTAAACATAAGGAGTAACAAATGTCTATCGTAAATGCAAAAGAAATCATGATCGATGCCGCAAAAAACGGCTGGGCTGTGGGTGCGTTCAATATCACAGACTTGCTCCAGTTTGAAGCAGTGATCGATGCCGCCATCGAAAAACGAGCGCCGGTGATCGTTCAGACCTCGGTCAAACCGTCACAATTTTTGGGGACTCAAATGATGGTGAATATCTACCGCACATTGGCCGAGTCTGCGCCTGTGCCTGTCTGCTTGCATCTCGACCACTGCACCACCGTCGATTACTGCAAGAAGTCTGCGGATGCTGGTTACACCAACATCATGATCGATGCTTCCAAACAGTCCTACGAAGAGAATATCCGCCAGACCAAGGAAGTTGTGGATTACTGTCACAGTATCGGCAACATCTCTGTTGAAGGTGAGCTGGGAACTGTAGGCGGCGTGGAAGACCAGGTTATCGTGGCGGAAGATGAAGCGCAGTTGGCAAATCCGCAACAATCTGTTGAATTCGTAGAACGCACCGGCGTGGACATTTTCGCCCCGGCCATCGGTACCGCGCACGGCGTGTACAAGACCAAGAATCCGAAGATCGATTTTGAGCGCATGGCTGTCATCCACAAGATGTTGAACAGCAACGGAATCAAGACTCCGCTCGTCGTCCATGGCGGAACCGGCCTGCCTGATGATTACATCGTTAAGCTGCTAGCGGCTGGCGGCGCGAAATTCAACGTATCCACTGAGTTGAAGCGCGTGCTGATTGATGCGAAGTTCGAATACATCTCTTCACACCGCGATGAGTACGATCCTGGTAAATTGGATGTCTTCGTCCGCGATGCAACACGCAAGGCTGTAATCCATTGGATGGACAAATTGGGTTGTGAGGGTAAGGCGTAAAAATTAGGAATTAGTGATTAGGTATTAGGTAATTCGTAATACCAAACCGACCTGAAGGTTGAGACACAAATTTGAATACTAAATAAAAAATTAAGGAGTTTTACAGCATGAAAAAAGTTGAAGAATATTACGCCCCGTGGGTGAAGGGCATCCCGATGTACATTTCGGATCATATTGAAAAAGCGTGGAGAGACCCCTCATTGCATCGCATGATGTCCAATGAAAATCCACTTCCGCCATCCGATAAAGTTTTGGATGCAATGGTCAAATATGCGAAGATGGCAAACCGCTATCCCGATCAGGGATTGGTTGTCCGCAGCAAGATCGCTGAAATGAACAATGTCGATGGTCCCGGAAACGTGATGATCGGCAATGGTTCCAGCGAAGTGTACGACAACATCTTCCGTATGTTCCTTCAGCCTGGCGAGGAAGTCATCCAGCACACACCCTGCTTCGGCATTTACGGTCTGCGCGGAACTTTGCTCGGCGCAAAGATGGTTTCTGTGCCGATGATCTACAAAGATCACAAAATGGAATACGATCCCGAAGCCATCATCAAGGCTGTGACTGACAAGACCAAGATCATTGTCGTTGCCAACCCGAACAATCCCACCGGTAACTTCATGGATGCGAAGCATTTTGTCACAATCGCCGAATTAGGCATTCCCTTCGTTGTGGATGAAGCCTATGTCGAATATGCCGGACTCGGCATGTCACAGGTGCAGTTGACCAAGAAATACAAGAACGTACTCATCACCCGCACTTTGTCCAAGGCTTATGGTCTGGCGGGTATGCGCTTCGGCTACACCATCGCAGACAAGGAAGTCATTGACCAGATCGCCGGTTCCCTGCTCCCGTGGAATGTAGGCACGATCCCGATGTGGGCTGCACTCGCCGCCTTTGAAGACACCGAAGGACTCACAGAACGCGTCAAGTTCAATAATGATGCAGTAGATTTCATTACCGAGTCACTCAGTGTAATTCCGGGTTTCCATATCATGAATTCCAAAGCCAACTACATCCTTTTTGATTGCGGTGAAACCGGCAAAACGGGCGCACAAGTTTTGGCTTACGCAGAAACCAAAGGTATCATCCTGCGCGGCGAGAGCAAGAAATACGGCAGCGATGGCTGGTTCCGTGTGACTGTTGGGTCTACGGAAGAAAACAAGTTGTTCGTAGATACTGTCCTTGAATTCTTTGGGATGAAGAAATAAAAACATTTTAAACACAAAGGACACAACGGTCACGAAGGAAAACCAAACAAAGATAAAGATCCCCTTTGTGTACTTGTGTCCTTTGTTTACTTTTGAAAGGAGTAAATCATGTCAAAATTAAAGCAGTGTTCTTTGACCAGGACGGCGTGATCATTGATACCGAGCGTGACGGTCACCGCGTATCGTTCAACATGACCTTCAAGGAATTCGGTTTCACCGACGAATGGGACGTGGAGTATTATCACGAACTGCTTCAAGTTGGCGGCGGCAAGGAACGCATGAAACAACATTGGAAGACCAAGGGGTTTTCCAAACCGTTGACCGAGGAAGAAATTGATAGTCTGGTCAAGGATATGCACAAGCGCAAGACCGCCTTGTTCGTGGAACTGATCGAGACAGGCAAACTGCCCCTTCGCCCGGGCATTCATCGGTTTATGAAAGAAGCGATGGATGCGGGTCTCAAACTCGCCATCTGCACCACATCCAATGAACAGGCCGCGAAAGCCATCACCGAAGGTCCGCTTGCAGATATTAAATTTGAAGTCGTGCTGGCTGGTGATGTGGTCGAAAAGAAGAAACCCGATCCCGCAATTTATAATCTGGCGCTTTCCAAACTTGGCCTGACACCTGATGAAGTATTCGTAGTGGAAGACTCCAAAAATGGACTCGCCGCCGGAAAAGCCTCTGGCGCAAAAGTGATCGTCACCACCAATCACTACACTGAAAAGGAAGATGTCAGCGCCGGTGATGTGATCGTCTCCTGTCTGGGTGACGCTGACGGCGAGAAGGCCGAACTTCGCAAAGGTGATATCAACGGCTTCGATGGCATTGTCCATGTGAAACAGTTGATGGAATTGTTCGGATAAATAAAATCAACAAAAAGAAATCATCAAAGGTCAAAAGTCGAACATCTATGGCTTTTGACCTTTGACTTTTGACAGGAGCAATCATGGATGAAAAACTCGATATCGTAAATGACGAAGACATTGTCACCGGCCAGGAAATGCGATCCACCGTCCATCAGCTTGGATTACAGCATCGCGGCGTACATGTATTTTTATTTACAGCAGATGGAAAAATGCTGGTGCAAAAAAGAAGCGCAGACCGTGCTGCCTCCCCCTCCGCGCTGGATTGCTCGGTATCAGAGCATGTCAAAGCGGGTGAAAGTTATCTCGATGCGGCCATGCGCGGCATGAAGGAAGAAATGGGCGTGGACGGCATTGAGATCAAGCCGCTTGTAAAATTCAGAATGAATTATGGCGTGAATGACAATGAGATCAGCGTATTATATGAAGGCGTGGTTGACCCGGGCAAAGTCCGCTTTGATCCGGTTGAAATTGCAGAGATCAATTACTACAGTCTGGATGAATTACAAACAATGATCGAAGACAATAATGTAAAATTCTGCGGCTGGTTTGTGGAGTTGCTAAACTGATATTTGAACAAACCAACACAAATGAGTTTTATATTCTAGTAACAAATTCTCTACCGTACATTTAAGGATTAGGACGCTGATGAACGCAGAAAACGCAGATTTTTTCTTTTTATCAGCGAAAGTCAGCGTTTTTCAGCGTCCAAAAAAGGTTTTGTACGATATAGAGGTAATAAAAAAAATAATATTACAGGAAATTTCATGAGAAAAATCAAAGCCTTATTATGGACAGCCGTACTGTTTTCAATAATTGCATGCGGCCTCGGAACAGAAAACCTGAGCGAACAGGAACTCCCCAATACTTCCATGCCATCCAACCCTGAAATCAATCAGGATTACAGTAATGCCAATCAACAAGTGGATGATTTCTTTGCCAGCTTCACAAATGCAGAGACGCCCGGCGGAGCGGTCATTATCTTGCAGGATGGTGAAATCCTGTATCAATCGGCTTATGGTCTTGCGAATCTGGATGATGGCACGCCGCTCACCACCGATCATATTTTTCATATTGCATCGGTTGGAAAACAAATGACAGCCCTTGGCATCATGATACTGTCTGAAGAAGGCAGCTTAAATTACGATGACCCCGTTGGAAATTATGTTCCTGAAGTTCAACAATTCGGCGACGACTTCACGATCCGCCGGCTGTTGACTCACACATCCGGAATGCCTGATTACGATGACGCCATTCAGGAAGCTCTCTATGCGCGCGCAGACGAACCGACCAACGAAGACCTTGCAGTTGTGCTTTCTGAAATGGAAGAATTACCGTCAACACCCGGCGATGCGTTTGAATATAGCAACCCCGGTTACGATCTGCTTGCGATTGTCATTGAGCGAGTCTCCAACCAATCATTTCCAGAGTTTATGCAAACCCGCATCTTTGACCCATTAGGCATGACTCATACCTTCTCACTTCCCAACGCATCCCGCCGCGCTGACCCAATGGTTGCAATCAGTTACACAGGCGAATACGGCGAACCCGAAGCCTATCCCAGCGACGATCTCGATAATTTATATGGCTCAGGTTCCATCTATACCACCATCGGCGACATGGCGCGTTATGATGAATACCTCTATACAGAAAAACTTGTATCGCAATCTATACTCGCAGAAGCTTTTCAACCATCCGAATTAAATGATGGAAGCAGTGAACCCTATGGTTTCGGATGGGAGCTTGAAGAATGGAACAATGAAAATTACGTGGCGCACTCTGGCGCATGGTTGGGATTTAATTCAGATTATGTGCGCTTCCCAGACCGTCATTTTTCGGTAATCGTCCTGCTTAATCGCGACTATGACTACCCCGATGATCCGCGCATCGCCCTGAAGATCGCAGAATTATATTTTCATAACTAACAGGATTGAAAGCACATGAACAATCCATCAGACGTATAATCGGAAAACTAAATACAAAACCAAATGGTTGTAGACGAGTTATACTAAAAATGGGAAATAGAATTAAATGAGCATAGAATTTTTTGACGCCATCAAACAAGGAAATCTGGATGAAGTTCAACGCCTCCTTTCTTTAAACTCCAGCCTGATCCACGAAAGAGAGGAGGGTCTCAGTCCGGTCATGGTTGCTGCGTACAACCATAAGCCAAAAGTAACAGATTTCCTCAGCGACAAAGCTGGAAGCCTCAACATCTTTGAAGCCGCCGCCACCGGAAAAACCAACCAGATCGTCCGTCATCTGGCGCGTGACCCGATGCTGGTCAATGCCTATGCATGTGATGGATTTCAACCTCTCGGGCTCGCTTGTTTTTTTGGACATTACAACACAGCAGAATACCTCATCAAAGCCGGTGCGCAGATCAACACACCTTCTCACAATTCATTCGGCGTCGCTCCCATTCAATCGGCGGCGTCAGCCGGGCATGTCAAGATCGTCATGCTTTTGCTTAATAACAACGCCAATCCTAACGTGCGTGAAAATAACGGCCTTACCCCGCTCCATGCCGCCGCGCAAAACGGGAATGCCCAAATGATCCGCTCATTGTTATTCAATGGAGCCGATCTGACCATCCGCAGTCATAGCGGAAAAATGCCAATCGATATGGCATTGGATGTGGGAAATGCCGAGGCGGCAGCATTGCTCAAAGAGGGAATCACGCGTCGGTTTAGAGAGAATCGGGTACAGCTCGACATCCAATAGCAATTTGATAAAAAGTCAATAAATTAGCAACTTCCCAGAGGTAAAGCCGTATACTTACCTTGGGAAGTTTTTTATTCAAAGGAGACCCCATGAAAACCACATACAAATTTTTATCCATTTTTTCCCTTATTGCCCTTCTGGCTCTCACTTTTGCCACACCTGCCCAGGCTTTTGATGGCCGCACAGGTGAAACCGTTGAAATCAAAGCGGACGAAGTTATTGAAGACGATGTATACGTCACCGCAACTGAATTCACCCTTGAAGGAACCGTCAAAGGTGACCTGATTGTGTTCGGTCAGACCATCATCATCAACGGCACCGTGGAAGGCGACCTGATCGCCGCCGGACAAAGTGTCATTATCAACGGCACCGTCACAGATGATGCGCGTATCGCAGGCGCGGAGTTGAAGATCAGTAAAACAGCCTCGGTCGGCGGAGACGTTGTATCAGCCGGCGCAAGCCTTGAAACAGAAAAAGGCAGCGCCATCGCGGGCGAATTGGTCATTGGCGCCGGTCAAGCCTTGCTTGACGGCAATGTCACTGGTGATGTACTCGCAGGTGTCGGTTCGGCTGGAATTGAATGGCGAATTCGGCGGAGACGTGAACGCCCAGGTCGGCGACCCCGAAGAAGGCGGCCCGCCCCCATCCACTTATATGCCACAGGCTGAAATTGATTTCCCAACCGTGAAACCGGGCTTCAACATCGGCAAGGATGCGAAGATCAAAGGCAATCTTGATTACACCCAAACAAAGATATTAAGATCCCTGCCAACGCAGTGTCTGGAAAAATCACCAGATCAGAGCCTGTCGTGAACGCAGAATTTGAATACAGCGAACCGACACGCGCTGAAATCGCAACCAACTGGACCTTCGACCTGTTCCGCTCAATCGCCACCCTGTTAATTTTCGGGCTTTTGCTCGGTTGGCTCGTGCCCGCGTTGATGAAAACTCTGACAGAAAAAGTACAGAACCAACTCGTGGCTTCCCTAGGATGGGGCTTGGTCGCATACGCAGCATTTTTCTTTGCGATCCTTGTCATTCTCGTGGCAATGATTGCGGGCGGCATCCTCTTTGGAGTGCTAACTCTTGGCAGCGTAAGCGGCACAATTATTTGGGTTGGTATTCTTTCCATCTTTGCCATGATCATTGGCTTCATACTCATCACTGCATTCCTGACCAAGATCATCGTGGCCTGGCTAAGCGGCAAATTGATCCTCTCTCGCATCAACCCTGCTCTCGCTGAACACAAAGTCTGGCCTTTGCTTCTTGGCGTGGTACTGATCGCATTGCTGATTGCCCTGCCCTACATCGGCTGGCTGTTCGGAATGCTGGTTATGTTCATCGGCCTCGGCGCAATCTGGATCTGGGGCCGTGAATCCTGGGCAGCACGCAAGATCGTCGCCTGATAAACACCCAACTTATTAATAGACCGAGGATGAGAGTCCTCGGTCTATTAATTTGACAACTCTAGTATAATTTCGGCCATGTTAACTCCAGAACAGATAGAAACCAAACTCGACCGTATTCTTTTAAAGGTACAAAAGCCTGGTCGCTATGTCGGCGGTGAACTCAACAGCACCATTAAAGATTGGGACAAAGTCCAAACCAAGGTTGCCTTCATCTTCCCTGATATTTATGATATCGGTGTTTCAAACGTTGGATTAAAGATCCTCTACGACCAGATCAACCAGCGGGAGGACGCACTTGCCGAACGTGCCTATGCGCCCTGGGTGGATATGGAAGCGCTGATGCGCGAGCATGGGATTCCGATGTACACCCTCGAATCAAAGCGACCTTTGGCCTGCTTCGACCTAATCGGCTTTACCCTGCCCTACGAGACTCTCTACACAAACACCCTCAACATTCTCGACCTCGCAGGCATTCCCGTCCGCTCGGCAGACCGCGACGAATCACACCCGATCATCATCGCCGGCGGACATTCCGCCACGAACCCTGAGCCAATGCACGCCTTCATTGATGCCTTTGCAATTGGCGAGGGTGAAGAAGTCATTCACGATATTGTCAACGTAATTCAGAAGTTCAAAGCCTCGCCGAATTATAACCGTGAAGAGCTACTGCTCGCGCTGGCTCAAATCTCCGGGGTTTATGTTCCTAAGTTTTACGAAGCTACCTACCTTGAAGATGGCACAGTGGCGCACACACTGCCCATCACGCCCAATGTACCCAAGGTGATAAACAAGCGCATCGTAGCCAAATTGCTTCCGCCACCCGTGAAATTCATTGTGCCGAATATTGAGATCATTCACAATCGTGTTTCGGTCGAGATCATGCGGGGATGCACCCGCGGATGTAGATTCTGTCAGGCGGGTATGATCACGCGTCCGGTTAGAGAAAGAGGCGTGCAAGAGGTAGTGGATGCCGCAGACGCGGCCATCCGCTCTACGGGGTTTGAAGAACTCGCCCTGATGTCGCTTTCCTCTTCAGATTACACCTACATCAATGAATTGGTGGATGCGATCAGCAAACGCTTTGAAGGCCGCAAGTTGACCGTTTCACTTCCATCGCTGCGCATTGAATCTGTTTCAGTGGATCTGATGGATAAACTAAAACAACATCGCTCCGGCGGATTTACGCTCGCCCCCGAAGCCGCCAGCGAACGCATGCGCCGCATTATCAATAAATTCATTCCTGACGAAGAGATCATCAATACCACACGCGATATTTACAGCCGCGGCTGGACGACCATCAAGTTATATTTCATGATCGGACATCCCAGCGAAACGATTGAAGATGTGCAGGCAATTGTTGACCTGTCCAAACTCGTCATCGCCGAAGGACGTAAAGTGGCGGGCTGGAAAGTTAAATTAAATGTGGGTGTCAGCACCTTTGTACCCAAACCGCAAACTCCCTTCCAATGGGTTTCCTGCGACACACGCGATAATATTTTGGAAAAGCAGGCGCTGCTCAAAAGACAATTACTCAAAGATAAGAGCATCAAATTAAGTTGGACAAAACCCGAAGACACATTGCTCGAAGCCTGGCTTACGCGCGGTGACCGCCGCATGGCAGAAGTAATTTATACGGCGTGGAAGAACGGCGCAAAATTTGATGCCTGGGGCGATGAAGTCAAAATACAAACTGCCTGGATGCCCGCCTTTGCAGAGCATGGACTTGACCATGCCTTTTATACCCATCGTCAGCGCCGCACAGATGAAGTGTTCCCGTGGGAGCATATTACTGCCGCAGTGCGCAAGAACTTCCTGTTTCAAGATTTCCGTCAATCGCTCGAAGGCCAGATCCGCGTGGATTGCAGGTTGAATTGTTTTGCCTGTGGAATTTTGCCAACCTTTGCGAACTTGAGACGTGAAAATCCCGGCGAAGGCTGGAAGTGTCCTGATGTAAAAAGCCCGGCAACTCAGATCATCAGTAACGAATTGTCAGTTGTGGGTGATTAAGAATCCAGTGGACAAGATCACCTTTCTCCCCCGCTTGCAGCGCGAGCGCGATAAATTTGAAATCCTGCTCAATCAGGTTGGCTTTAAGCACCAGATGACGATGAACGGCGTTGTTGGCAGCTTGTCGATCAAAGACCTGTTGGCTGATGTGCTCACACGTGAGCAATTCATCGCAGATCGTTTGAATGAGATCCTGCACAACGAATCCTATTGGACAAGCACCTCCCTCATCGCGCTGGAAAATTTCAGGCGTGATCACGGCTACCCGGATTATGAATCTCCGCTGATCGAAAAGGAAAAACTCGATCAAGTAGTGACTTACAAATACAAGAACATCGGCGTGGATGATATTGTTGAACTGGAACTCGCGGCATACGCAAACATCGTTTCTGTGCTTGAAAAACTGTCGCACGACCAGTGCCTTGATAATGATATTTTTCATCGCATTGCAGAACATACCTACAAATCCTATCGCCGCGCCAGTATTGAAATTAACCGCTGGCTAAAATCCATTGCATCGGAATCAAATTAAATATGCGAGCACGCATTACATTTACAAAACAAGGCGCACTGCGTTACACAGGTCACCTTGACCTGCATCGTTTATGGGAGCGCGCCATGCGCCGCGCGGAACTTCCCATTAGTTATTCACTCGGATTTCATCCACAGCCAAAGATCAGTCTGGCCGCCGCCCTGCCGTTGGGATTCTCTTCACGCGGCGAAGTGCTGGATGTGCGCCTCAACGAAGATATTCCAGTGGATGAGATCGCTATCCGCTTGAAGGATAATCTTCCGCCCGATATTCAGGTGACAAAAATCGAAAGCGTGGATGAGCGCCAGCCCGCGCTGCAAACTCAGGTGCTCTCAGCGGCGTATGATATCCATTTGACAGAACCAGTTGTCGGGGCGGAATTGAATCGCAAAGTCGAAGAAATCATGATGACCGAAACACTTCCGCGTGAACGGCGGGGCAAGTTTTATGATCTTCGTCCGCTGATCGAAATGTTAAGCGTGGTCACAGAAGCCAATGGCAAGGTCTGGCTGCGCATGACTCTCTCTGCCCGCGATGGCGCCACAGGCCGCCCCGAAGAAGTATTAAGTGTGCTGGGGATCGAACCAGAATACACCCGTGTGGAAAGAACCCGTCTGATCTTTCAGGGGTAAAAACAATAACCCGAAAAACCATCCTCATGCCTGGCTGAAGGCAAAAACAAAATAGGAGAAGCTATATGGCGCTAATCGTATCCTTATTCTTTGGTTTTGTTCCCATGTTTATGTTTGCCGTTTTTGTATACTGGCTGGACCGTTACGAAAAAGAACCCAAAGCGCTGCTCGGAGCGGCCTTCTTTTGGGGCGTGGTGGTCGCGGCTGGCGGTGCTTTTATTATCAACACCGCGTTTGGTTATGGCATCTATATTTTCACCGGCTCGGAAGTTGCCGCCGATGTTGGAACCACATCGATCGTTGCGCCGCTCGTTGAGGAATTCCTCAAAGGACTTGCTGTTGCGATCGTGTTCTTCATGTTCTATAAAGAATTCGATTCCATTTTAGACGGCATCATTTATGGTGGTATCGTGGCCTTGGGTTTCGCGGCCACGGAAAATACGCTTTATATTTTCCGCAATGGATACCAGGAAGGCGGATGGGGCGGCTTGTTCCTGCTTGTCTTTATCCGCGTTGTGATCGTGGGCTGGCAGCATCCATTCTATACCGCCTTCACAGGCATCGGTTTTGCCATTGCACGCACAAATAAAAATCTGTTCATTAAATTAATTGCACCCCTGATCGGCTTCGGAGTAGCGGTGACCACTCACGCTTTCCACAATACTTTTGGAGGCCTGATTGGCGGTTTCAGCGGTCTCGCGGCCGGCACATTTATAGATTGGATCGGCTGGTCATTCATGCTGGGCTTTATCCTATGGATGATCAATAACGAACGCAACCTCGTCAAGCATCACCTGCACTCAGAAATGCTATCCGGCCTGATCACGCCGCCGCAATATCAAAAAGCACTTTCCCCCTGGAACATGACCACAGCCGGCCTGCACGGAAAGTCCACCGCCCGCTTCTATCAAGTCTGCGGTGAACTGGCTCACAAAAAAGAACAACTGGCAAAACACGGCGACGAAGGCGGCAATCTGACCGCAGTAGACAAACTACGCGCTGAACTCGCTTGGCTTTCTCCACAGGCGAATTAAAGTCCACGCTTCTCACTTAACGCAAGGCTGGTGACTGTTTCACCAGCCTTTTCTCATCTTTATGATGAAGACACACCCCCTATGGTAAAATTTGTTAATTCGCCCTCGTAGCTCAATGGATAGAGTATTGGCCTCCGAAGCCGAGGATCGCAGTTCGAGCCTGCGCGAGGGCACACAAAAAAACCGCTTCCTGGCGGTTTTTTTATTTATTCCACAACTTGCATAATCAACATGGACTGCGAACAAAAAATTATATTTCAAATAAAATAATACACCGCACAAAGAAAGGTGTATTATTTTTCTCGCACATCACAAAGAACATGCTTTTTAGATACAATAGAGTTGTGTATCATATTCGCATCCTACTTCTTGTTTTTATCATAATCCTGTCTGCCGGCTGTGGCGCAAACCCTGCTGGTCAAACAGCAACGCCTGATTTTGCAACCGCGGTTTTGCCTTTCACACCAACGCCAGTTTCAACTCCAACACTTGCGCTGCTATCAACCGAGGCTGTGTCTGGTGAAACTAGCGCCCCGGGTATTGCGCCTAGCGCTGGGACAACGACAACACAGATCAACGTCCGCGCAGAACCATCCACGGCAAGCGAGACATTGGGGATGATCGGTATTTTCACGAGTGTTCAGGTCAACGGCAAGGATGCCAGCGGAAGCTGGTATCAGATCGTTTACCAGGAATCGACAAATGGAAACGGCTGGGTGCGCGCAGAGTATGTGCAAGTGGATGCCGCAGCGGAGATCCCCGTCATCGGGGCTGTGGCAGGTTCCAGGGCGGCAGGAAGCGGGCTTGTCATCCAGAAAATAAACGTCCGCAGTGGTCCAGCTACAACATTTGAATCGCTTGGAATTTTGAGTCCGAACGATGTTGTTTTTGCCACTGGAAAAGATTCCAGCGGCGCATGGATTCAAATTGAATTTTCAACCGCTCCCAATGGAGTTGGCTGGGCGGCCTCAGAATTTTTACAAATAAGCAACCTTGATTCTCTGCCAATTATCGGTGAAACGAAACCGGCAGAGGAATTGCCAGCTGATGCTTTTTCAACACCAATAACCACCTTCTCAGCAATGGAAGACGGGGATTCGATGCAGGCTCCAATGGCGATAACATCCTTTTCAGCCGCAAATACCCGTGTCTTACAGATCACAGGAGATGTTTCCGCGCCCAGTGGAGATACAAAGGATTGGATTCAATTTTCAACAGACAGCAGGATGATTGTGATAGAGGTAATATGCTCAAACAATGCACTGCAAATGGAAGTATGGAATCGCGAGGTGCTTGAAAAAACGTTTTTACTTGCCTGTGGAGAAAAATTGACCTTGACCACCATACCGGACAATTTATATTTTTTGAGTCTTTCAGAACCCAGCCCAGGCGAATCTCAATATACAAGCTATATTTTGAAGTTGGAAAGTCTGCGCTGAGATGAGTACCACCAGAACAAGGCTGCCATATTCACCCTGTAAAGGGACAAACAATTTTAAGCCGGCCATTCTCTGTGACATCGGAATAATGCGAAAACAAGGTCTCATAATTGCCAAAAATTGGCTGTAAAACCAATTCGGGCTTGACGACCCAAAAAATGCTCCAAAAATACACAACTTTAATTCGGGGAAAATAAGTTCAGTCTACTGCAAAAAACTGCGGAAATTTGCAGGTTTACGCTGTTTTTTGATTGTGAAGTACTTGTGTCTAATTGTACAAAACTAAAAATTATGGTAGAGTTATGAAAATTTCAAAAATGCGAGGGCATAACATGAACGCAGAAAAAATCCCTGATATTATCATTGGTCGTCTGCCGGTCTACCTGCGTGCTCTACAGCGCATGGCCGATAATGGACTTAAGACCACTTCTTCACAGGAACTTGGCGAACACGTAGGCATCTCTGCGGCACAAATTCGCAAAGACATCTCACAATTTGGCGAATTTGGCAAACAAGGTACGGGATATTCCATTGCCTACCTATTAGACAAACTACGCGAAATCTTGAAAGTAGATCGCAAATGGGACGTGGTACTGGTTGGTGCAGGTGACATGGGCCATGCGCTTGCAAATTATCAGGGTTTCGCCAATCGCGGTTTTCATATCGTCATGATCTTTGATAATGATAAAGAAAAGGTTGGACAAAAAATCGATTAATTTATTGTTGAAGATACCGAAAAAATGATCGAACGGGTAAAAGCAGCGGGCGTAAAAATTGCCATGCTCACTGTCCTGGCTGCCGCCGCACAAAGCGTAACAGATAAACTCATGCAAGCCGGCGTAAAAGCCTTTTTGAACTACGCCCCGATCAGCCTCAATGTGCCAAACAACGTAAAAGTACAATACATTGACCCCGCCACCCACTTGCAGCGCATGACCTATTATTTATAAACATAGAAATACATAAAACGCAAAAGACCCGCCAAACAATGACGGGTCTTTTTTTGGAAAAGCGGCGGAACTTCCCCGGTTCATGAATGTTCGCACCCCACGCCGCTTCGCATCAGACTCACCCAAACCTGCTCCTGCCCAAAAAACAGAGTCAGTGCTCGAAGCAGAATCAGCTAAAAGTGCATCCGGATGCGAAGCATCATCCTCTCTATGGTAACATCACGCGCATGAGCAAAATATGGAATGCCTCTGAATACGATACATCACGCCGTCGCCTCATCCCGTGCTACGACCTATTCTATGCCGCCGCCGCAGACCTGGCTGCGCGCTCGATCAAAACCCCATCCCCCGCCATTCTCGACCTTGGCGCAGGGACCGGCCTGCTGAGTGAGTTTGTCATGCAAAAGGTTAAATCTGCATCACTAACCTTATTAGACGAATCAGCAGACATGCTTTCAAAAGCACAACAGCGATTGGCGCAATACCAACCTAAAGTTTTCATCCAACCCATGACAGACCCGCTCCCCGCTGGGACTTTTCATGCAATCATTTCATCGCTTGCGATCCACCATCTCAGCGATGAAGATAAGCGCAATCTGTTCAAGCGCATTTATCAATCTCTTGCGCCGGGCGGGATTTTCATCAACGGCGAACAAATTCTGGGAGATAACGAATGGCAGCAGCAACTCTATGAAGATATGCATCTTAACGGTGCCCGTGCATTAGGCAGCGACGAGGATGAAATCCGCGCTGCTCAGGAACGCATGACTTACGATAAATGCGCCACACTTTCAGACCAGGTATCATGGCTTAAAGAAATCGGATTTCAAAACGCAGCATCCTTCTTTCACTCCTTTCGCTTCGCTGTATACGCAGGCTGGAAATCAGAACTCTAAAATATCATTTCTTTTCACGAGAGTATCACCTTGAAAAACCACTCACTAATTACCACACTAAAAAACCTGACTGGAAATCCGCGCGGCTGTGTCTACCCTGAACCATTATGGGGAATTCCTTTCAACTTATATGCACCTTACGCATCCATTTACATGGTCGCAATCGGATTAACCGACAAACAGATCGGCCTGATCGTTAGCGTCAGTTGGGGATTTCAGGTTCTTCTTGCATTATTAAGCGGCGTTGTCACTGACAAATTAGGCCGCCGCCTCACAACTCTGATCTTTGACATATTATCGTGGACCATCCCTTCGCTTATATCGGCAGTCGCTCAAAATTTTTGGTACTTCCTCGCAGCAGGGATTATCAACAGTGTCTGGCGCATCACTCATAATTCATGGTCCTGCCTTTTGGTGGAGGATGCCGAAGAAGACCAACTGGTGGATATATACACCTGGATCTATATCGCCAATCAAATCGTCGGGTTTGTCGCGCCGCTGGCGGGGATATTGATCGGCATATTCTCTCTTGTACCCACAGTCCGCGGGTTGTATTTTTTCGCCGCGTTCATGTTTACCTTAAAAGCTGTGGTCACTTATCAAATGACTCAGGAAACCAAACAGGGAATCATACGCCTGCATGAAACACGACATCAAAGTGTCTTTAGCGTACTGGGTGAATACAAGGGAGTTTTTCAAAATTTACTTAAATCCCCTGCAACCCTGTATACAGCCGGCATCATGCTCGTCATCAGCATCTCTGCCATGATCAGCGGTAGTTTCTGGGGCATTATTGTCACAGAGAAACTGAATGTTCCGGCGCAAAACCTGGCTTTATTTCCTTTTGTGAAAACAGCCATCATGCTCGTTTTCTTTTTCCTGATCAATCCAGTATTGAACAGACTGCACTTCAAGCTTCCCATGACCATTGGATTTCTGGGTTTTATTATCAGCCAGATATTATTGATCACTGCGCCGGAGAAGGGTTATTTCATGCTCCTGGTCAGCGTATTTCTGGAGGCTTGTAGTTTCGCCGCAGTCAGTCCGCTCGTTGATCGGCTGATCGCCTTAACCATCGACCCGAAGGAACGCGCCCGGATTCAATCCATTTTATACGTTGGCGTTATTCTGCTTACATCTCCATTTGGCTGGATCGCAGGAACACTCTCTACTCTAAACAAAGATCTGCCCTTTGTTATCAACATCATTTTATTTACAGCCGGCGCCGGTCTGGCATATTTGGGAGGAAAGGCCTCGCAAGAAAGGCAAAAAGTGGAGAGTCCCGTTATTTTATAAATTAGTAGACAAGTTTTAGGTATCAAAAAACGGGTAACTCAACAGTGAGTCACCCGTTTTTATTTTCTGATTAAGTCAACATTAAACTTGCGGCAAATTTCTGCGGATCACATTCAGCATACTGAAACCCTTTACCGCACCTTGTACCACACAAGTCAATGGGTTATCTACAAGATAAGCCGGAATACCAAGTGATTTTGTCAGGAGTTTATCAACACCGCGCAAAAGCGCTCCGCCGCCGCACAACGCAACGCCACGGTCAATAATATCGGAGACCAATTCAGGCGGGGTCTTTTCGAGCACCTTGCGGCCTGTCTCCACGATCTGCTTCAACGGCTCCTGCAAAGCTTCAACAATTTCGCCGGTTGTCAATGTAACAGGACGCGGCAGACCAGTGACCTGATCCTGTCCCTGCACTTCCATGCTATTTTCAGTATCCTGAGGAACTGCGGCGCCGATACGAATCTTTAATTGTTCAGCTGTTCCCTGCCCAATGATGACACCATACTTACGACGCACATAATTAACAATGGCTTCATCCAGATCCATGCCACCGGCGCGCAATGTATCCGCTGCGACAATACCATACATTGCCATCACAGCGGCTTCAGTACAACCGCCGCCAAGGCTGATGATCATATTTCCTGATGGGGAATTAATGGGCAAATCAATGCCAATGGCCGCTGCCAAAGGCTGCTGGATCAGGAACGCTTCACGGCTGCCTGCTTCCATCACCGCTTCATAGACCGCACGACGCTCCACGCTGGTGACTCCATAAGGAACAGAGATCATCACACGCGGACGGAAGATGCGCATCGAACCGCTTACACGCTGCAATAAATATTGCAGTAAAGTTTCTGTAATTTCGTAGTCAGCGATCACGCCATTTCGAAGCGGACGCGCGACTTCAATACTATCTGGAACTTTTCCAAACATGTCACGCGCTTCGAGACCTGCCGCCACCATTTTCTGGTCATCTACATCAATGGCAACAATCGTCGGCTCCTCCAATAGCACTTGAGCACTATCGGCGAGACGAGTGAACATTGTACCCAGGTCAATACCCAGGTCTTTGGAAAACATAGCCACAGGGGTTTATTGTTCCGAATAGGGAGAGCGGGTGTTCTTGCGATAACGACGGGCAGCGTCGAGACGTAAGTTGGATTTTCGTAATGCGGCTTCCATTGCAAGGTAGGCATCAGTATCTGCAGGCACACCCTTCGCAAGAGCTTCTTCAGCACGTACACGCGCAGCTTCTGCACGGGCTACATCGATCTCTTCCACATTTTCTGCGGAATCTGCAAGAACAGTAACAATATCAGGCTGCACTTCAGCAACCCCACCAGCTACTGTAAATACTTCTTCCTTGCCGCTTTTGCGGACTTTGATAAGGCCAAATTTCAAAGTGGTGAGAACGGGTGCATGCTTTGGAAGAATACCCATCTCCCCGGCAGCGCCAGGAAGAACAACAATATCCACATCACCCGCAAATACGGTGCGGTCTTGAGAAACAATTTCACAACGAATGGTCATTTGAGTTCTCCAGTGTCAGGCGTCAAGTGTCAGGTCAAACCTGATACCTGACACTGAAACACTTGACACTACTTATTTACGCACTCTTGGAAAGTTTTTCGGCGCGCTCACGAACATCCTGGATCGTACCGGCCATCATGAAAGCCTGTTCGGGGAGATCATCACATTTACCATCAAGGATCTCACGGAAGCCACTGACAGTATCCTTAAGAGGAACATACCGTCCGTCAATGCCGGTGAAGCGTTCAGCCACATAGAAAGGCTGGGAGAAGAAACGTTCGATCTTGCGGGCGCGTGACACGATGAGTTTATCGTCTTCAGAGAGTTCATCAATACCGAGAATGGCGATGATATCCTGTAAGTCTTTATAGCGCTGCAAAATACGCTGAACTTCACGCGCTGTCCGGTAGTGTTCTTCTCCAACGATGTTAGGATCAAGAATTCGGGAGGTGGAAGCGAGCGGATCCACGGCGGGGTAAATACCTTTTTCCACGATGGAGCGTTCGAGAGCGATCGTCGCATCCAAATGTGTAAAGGTCGCTACTGGAGCAGGATCGGAGTAGTCATCGGCGGGCACGTAAATCGCCTGCATGGAAGTGATCGAGCCGGTGCGAGTTGATGTAATACGTTCCTGTAACTCACCCATTTCAGTCGCAAGCGTTGGCTGATAACCTACAGCGGAAGGCATACGACCAAGCAGCGCGGATACTTCGGAACCGGACATGGTGAAGCGGAAGATGTTGTCAATGAAGAGGAGAACATCCTTGCCCTGATCGCGGAAATATTCAGCCATGGAAAGCGCAGAAAGAGCCACACGCAGACGCACGCCTGAAGGTTCATTCATCTGGCCGTACACCATGACGGTATCTTTCATAACGCCGGATTCGAGCATTTCACGATAAAGCTGTGTACCTTCACGGGTTCGTTCGCCTACGCCTGCGAACACAGAATTGCCTTCGTGTTCGGTCGCAACAGAGCGGATGAGTTCCATGATGATAACGGTCTTGCCTGTACCTGCGCCGCCGAAGATGCCTGTCTTACCACCTTTGGTGAACGGAGCGATCAAATCTACAACCTTTACGCCTGTTTCGAAAACTTCCACGCGGGTGGACTGTTCTTCGAAGGAAGGGGCGGAACGGTGAATTGGATAATAAGAAGAAGCGTTGACGGGGCCTTTCTCATCCACAGGTTGACCAAGCACGTTGAAAATGCGGCCAAGAGTGGAAGGTCCAACGGGAACCATGATCGGTGCGCCGGTTGCAATCGCGGGGACACCGCGTTGAAGACCATCAGTTGAGTCCATGGATACGGTACGTACCCAGTTATTACCAAGGTGTTTTTGCACTTCGAGCACTAAAGGCTTCTTGCCTTCACGATCAACTGAGATCGCTTCGAAAAGCCCGGGAATGTTTCCTTCAGAAAATTCCACATCTACTACACCACCAAGAATTTGTACGACACGGCCTGTTGAGTTTGCCATGAGTTCCTCCAGTTATTTCGCGGCCAGCGCTTCAGCGCCGCCTACAATGTCTAAGATATCGTTCGTAATGCCTTGCTGACGAACTTTGTTATAAGCCAATTGCAAAGCGCCAACCAATTCTTTTGCATTATCGGTGGCGTTACGCATGGCGATCATACGAGCCGCATGTTCACTGGCCTGGGATTCCAATACTGACTGATAGACTTGCAAAGCAGTAAAGCGCGGAATGATCTCATCAAGGATCACACGCATATCAGGTTCATATTCATACGCTGCAGCCGGGCCGGTGGATTTATTTCCAAAATCCTCCACCAATCCTTCTCCCTCAAGTTCAAGCGGAAGGAGTTTCTTAACTGTTGCGATCTGGCGTCCCATATTGACAAAGTCTGTGTAGACGAGGAAAACCTCATCCACAGCGCCGGTATTGAATTCTTCAACTGCAAGACGGCCAATTGCAGAAACATCGGCAAAACTTGGCGCGGCAGGCAGGTTGCTAAAATCTGCAATTACCTTTTTCCCGCGGCGGATCAACAGGTCACGGCCTTTACGGCCAACAGCTATATATTTAACAGGAACAGCATTCGAGTCAAAACGTTGAGACGTAAAACGGATCACATTGGAGTTATACGCGCCCGCGAGTCCGCGGTCACCTGTAACAACAAGCACCAATGTATTGTTCACTGATTTACGTTTCGCCAAAAGCGGATGCAGGCTGTCACGTCCCGGTTGTTCCGCAACATGTCGTAATACCTGCCAGGCTTTTGTCGCATAGGAACGAGTCGCCGTAACCGCATTAATTGCCTTGCGGACCTTGCTGGCGCTCACCGTTTCCAATGCGCGTGTGACTTGCGAAATGTTTTTTACGCTCTTAATTCGGAGCCGCATTTCACGAGCGGAAGCCATAAGATTAGTCCTTTATTCCTTAGTAGGATAGCCTAAGCTACCCAGCCTGTGCGGAAAGCTTCGAGGGCCTTCACAAGTGCGGCGCGATTATCGTCAGAAATGGCTTTCTTCGCCACAATATCCTTGCCAACTTCAGGGTAGGATGTTGCCATAAAACGGATAACGTCCGTCTGCCATTGAGGCATCTTATCCAGAGGCACGCCATCAGCAAAACCATTCGTCCCCGCAAAAAGCAAGATCACCTGATCTACAAGTTCAGCAGGCTGATACTGGGGCTGCTTGAGGATTTCCTGCATGTGCTGACCGCGACTCAACTGCTGTTGAGTGGACTTATCAAGGTCGGAAGCCATAAGAGCAAACGCAGCCAACTCACGATAAGCAGCCATGTCGAGGCGCAAACGTCCAGCCACTTGTTTCATGGCTTTGGTTTGGGCATCACCACCTACGCGGGAAACAGAAACACCTACGTTTACCGCAGGGCGGATACCTGCATTGAAGAGGTTACTCTCAAGGAAGATCTGACCATCTGTAATTGAAATTACGTTCGTGGGAACATAAGCAGAAATATCGCCAAGCAAAGTTTCAATGATCGGCAGCGAAGTGAGTGAACCACCCGTACCTGCAACTTTAATAATCTTGTGATCATCTGCATTGCCCATATGTTTGCGGGCTTCTTCGGCTTCGTCTTTTGAGATCGGGCCGGTATAAACTTTTCCATCTACGCCGTCTTTTTCAGACGCTAATGCTTCTTTGTAATCTTTCTTAACGATAACGTATTTGTTCGCAAGGCGTGCGGAGCGTTCCAATAAGCGGGAGTGGAGATAGAACACATCACCAGGATACGCTTCA
This sequence comes from Candidatus Villigracilis proximus, assembly GCA_016715195.1. Taxonomy (GTDB): domain Bacteria; phylum Chloroflexota; class Anaerolineae; order Anaerolineales; family Villigracilaceae; genus Villigracilis; species Villigracilis proximus. The sequence goes on along the minus strand of JADKBB010000001.1, from coordinate 54,445 downwards.
CGTCCGGGCGGGCGGCGCAAGAGCAGGGAAACCTGACGATACGCCCAAGCATGCTTGGAAAGATCATCATAAATGATCAGAGCATCGCGCCCTGTTTCCATGAATTCTTCACCAATGGCTGTGCCAGAGTACGGAGCAATGTATTGCAAAGCTGCCGATTCATCAGCAGCAGCAACAACGATGATCGTATGTTCCATCGCGCCAGCTTTTTCAAGAATACCAAGTGTACGAGCAACAGCCGCTTTCTTCTGACCAATCGCCACATAGATACAAACCAGATCTTTGCCTTTTTGATTGATGATCGTATCGATCGCAATGGCAGTCTTACCGGTTTGGCGGTCGCCGATGATCAATTGACGTTGACCGCGACCAACAGGGATCATTGCATCAATGGATTTGATACCAGTCTGCACAGGAGTATCCACATCCTGACGATAAACCACGCCGGGAGCAATGCGCTCCACCGGGCGGAAACCCGTGGTTGCGATCGGGCCCTTGCCGTCAATCGGCTCACCCAACGCGTTAACCACACGTCCGATCATTGCATCACCAACAGGAACGGAAGCAATACGATTTGTGCCGCGCACGGTCATGCCTTCAACGATACCGTCGTAGGCACCCATCACGATCACACCCACACTATCTTTTTCGAGGTTGAACGCTGTACCCATAACGCCATTGGAGAACTGCACAAGTTCCTGCGCTTTGATATTCGCAAGACCACTTACACGGGCAATACCATCACCCGCCTCCAACACAATACCGATATCACTGATATTGAGCTCGGGATTAAAGCCTTCAATTTGTTTCTGCAAATCACCTGTGATTTGCTTGATCAAGTCTGACATTAGGTAGCCTCCACCAAAAAAATTCGTATTAGGTACAAGAACCCGGATAAGGGCTTTATCCGGGTATATGTGTAGTTTTTTCATGCACTTCACCCATTTTTTTCTTTCGTGAGCGAGAGTACAAGCGTGCCAATGATACCTGAAAGGTTGGTGATTGTCTAGTTACAATCACCAAATACCTTAAGAAATGCTGCACACCCTTGTTATCTACACAACATATACTATACTAACGCCCGTCATTTCATATTAAGGAGCAAATAAAAATGCCAGAGTCTCTTATTCGTGAAGAAGAACCTCCCAGTCGTCGTATGAAACGCTATTGGAAAATCGCCATTCTTGCAAACATCAAGGATGATGAACACCCCAAACCGGAAGGCGTCCCACCAGACGCTTTCGCCGACTTTGACCACATCGAGACAATAGACTCGCTTCGCGCCGCGCTCGAAACTGATGGCCATTCAACAGTCTTTATCCAGGCTGACAGAAACCTGCCCTACGCGCTACGCGAAATAAAGCCGGATATCTGCTTCAACATCGCCGAAGGACTAGGCGGCGACGCACGCGAAGCCCAAGTCCCTGCCCTGCTTGAGATGCTCGGCATCCCTTACACGGGTTCCCGCGTACTCACCAACGGCATCTCGCTTGATAAAACCCTCACCAAACGCATCTGGCGTGACCGCCGTCTGCCGGTCGCCCCCTTTCAAGAATTTATTGTCGGTGACGAACCCCTCCGCGCAGAATTAAACTTTCCGCTTTTTGTTAAACCTGCACGCGAAGGCACCGGCATGGGCGTGGACATGAAAGCCATCGTCAACAACGAAAAAGAATTGCGCGAACGCGCAATGTACATCATCAACACCTATCAACAACCCGCGCTCGTGGAAACCTTCCTGCCGGGGCGTGAATTCACGGTCGGCATTCTTGGCCGCGCAGACGCAAAACTATACTCCCGTCATCCTGAATGGTATGAAAAAGACGGCTTCCATCGTTTCCCGGTATTAGAGTTAGACACCACCCGCTCAGTAACTCCCTGGGTTTATGGCCTTGAAGCCAAATCAAAAGACGTTGGTGCAGATGGTTCGCCCGGTTATTTCTGCCCCGCAGACATTGAACCCGATCTTGAGAAAAAGCTAAAGAATTTCGCATTGCGCGCTCACCAATTACTTTACACACTTGATGTCTCCCGCACAGACATCCGCCTCGACGAAGATGGCAACCCGCGTGTCATGGAAATTAACACCCTGCCTGGCCTTACCCCTGATTACAGTGACCTATGTCTGCAAGCCAAAGCAGAAGGCATTCGCTATGAAGACCTGGTGCTTGACATTCTTTATCTTGGCGCCAGCCGTTGGGGAATGTTGGAACCACGTGAATATATAGTAGAAACGCCAAAGAAAAAATAATTGGCAGTTCACGATTCTGGAGTCCATCAGCTTGCTGATGATTTGAAATTAAATTCCGTGTTTCACATTTCACGTAAACAGCGCCCACAGATCAAGTGATCTGTCCGAATCCAGATTCGTTTTCGTGAACTACTCATAATAGAAAAGACAGGTCATTAACTTTCCATGACCTGTCTTTTCTATTTAGTTAATCATCGTGCTCGCGGCCGTCTGCGTGACATTCAACGCAATTCTCAAAGTTGGAAATCCCTTCTTCGCGATGCTCGCCGATGATATTCGCTTCCGTGTGTTCATGGCATCCATAGCAGGTATAAGTTGTGTATCCAGCAGGATGACAGGTCTTACAGGAGACAGTTCCATTCTCGCCATGATTCAATGGGAAGGTGTGCTTTCCATTGAACTCGGCGGGAGTCCACGCGTTTGTTGTGTGACAGGCCGCACAGTCAGTACCGAACTGTCCCATATGCTCAGTTGGCTCAGCATGACAGGCAAGACAGGTTGTATCGAGGCCTGTAAATTGTTCGTTCTTATGACAGGCTTCACACTCCACCTGAACATGCGCTCCCGTCAACGGGAAGTTGGAACGGTCATGGTCAAATTTTGCATCATCCCAATTATTCGGGTTATGACACACCGAACAATCAGTTCCAAATTTTCCGTTATGTTCATCATCTTGTTGATGACATGAATAACAATCACTGAGGCGTGCCTTCAAAAACATCATTCTTATGGCAATCTTCACAGGCGGCTTCCCTGTGCTCACCTTCCAACTTGAAATCTGAAAGATCATGGTTGAAGTTTGCAGGCTCCCAACCCTCGGGCGAATGACACACGGCACAGTCCTGTCCATACTTGCCGTCATGTTCATCGTCATCTTTATGGCAGGAATAACAATCCTGCGGTGCAGATTGCAAATCAGCAACGGTGCGCGCATCAAGATGACATTTCGTGCAAGTTACATCGGCGTGTTTTCCATTTAATTGAAACTCAAAAATAGTATGCGTGAAGTTATCGCCAAATATATCCACGCCATCATGACAGGCCAGACAATCTGTCCCGAAGGCCAGAGCGTGTGCCTGGGCGAAAGCAATATCCATTTGACGGTGGCAACTGTCGCACGAGTCTGATGCGAAGGTTGCTACATCCTCATGATGACAATCCTGACAGGTAAACGCTTCACGCTTAACTGTTAGCTGGTGCCCTTCCAATGAATATCCCAGCGCTTCATGCGGAAATGTGTTCTCACCCATATCCGTCAGTGAAGCAGTGGCCCCGCGATGTTCAGGGTGACATTCGCGGCAGGAAAGGTTTGGATTATTTTGTGTGATCGTGCCATGTAGTTTTGCCACATCCAGCATTTGCGCGGCAATGTCGGTGTGACAATCCGCGCAGCGGTCAGCCATTTTATCCGCGCCGATCGGAGGCACATGACAGGCAGAACATTCAGTGATCTCTGCGTGTGAACTCACACCGCCATATATATCTCCCTGCTGGGCATTCAACGCCCCCGCCGAAAACATCTGACTGCCATTCATAAACGCAAAGCCAATAATCACAACCAGTGTAATAAGGGTTGCGATTATTCCAGTGGCGGTAAAACATCCAAGTCGATTGCTATGCATAATGGAATCCTATTTGAGAAGTGTGGCGTAATAGAGCGCCCCGCCCATATGGACAAAGGCTGAAACGAACAACACCATACCGATCGGAATATGAATCGTATGCCAAAGCGCCATGAGCTGACGCGCCTGCCTAAGCGCGGACTCTGAAAGTGTCCCCTCAATTTCCAGCCCATCGAGCGTGCGTGGAATACGCGTAAAAATATAACGTCCAATGAAACCACTGACCACGATCACGATCGTGAATAAAGTGGTCACTCCAGCCAGACCGTTAAATTTCCATGAAGTATGCAGCAGAACCATGTATGGTCCCACCAATCCTGTAAAAATATGAAATTGCAGCCAGGATGACATTCTGCCCCAACTGGCGCTGCGAGTGCGTTTCCGCAAACTGTAAAGGATTTCGGTCATCAGCATCAAAACAAAGCCGAAGATGCCGAGTGCATGGCCAAATAATTCACCAGCCGCAGGGACTTCCCGCGTTACGAAATACACCCCGCCGTACAACCCCGTAATTAACAAACCGACCAAAAAAGCCCACCAGAGTTCTCTATTGCTACGAAGCATGATGCCCTCTCCCGTTCTTCTTTTTTATAATTTTTAGCAAAGTTAAAGTCTTTACGGCTCTGTGTCGTATTTCTACAAAGATACTTTCTCTCTCCACTTGATCCAGAAATCAGCGATCAGGTCGGCCACTGGCGCTTCAGGTTCCATTAACTTTTCACGAATGGGAGAAATATCCGCGCCGCCTGCGATCATTTTCTGCAAAGGCCACGAAAGAGTCTGATCACCCATCACAATCGCGCCGATCAACGTTTTCTCGCCGATCATCAAGCGCATGTGATTAATATCAAAGCCGCTTTGCGCCGCGATGGCATCGGGCATATCACGCCAGGTTTCGCTATCGCCGCGCGCAATGCCTACGATATCTTCATCACGTCCGCGCCCCACGGTGCCGATAATAGTGGTGGTCAGGCCGGCGAGACGTGTCACATTAAACGGTGCTGACTTTAAATAAGCCGTCTTGCGTCCGGCCATATTCATCCCCGCCACCTGACCCTGCTCACGCGCCGGATTCCACAGACTATCCAAAACAGCGCGCCCCGATAGCGGATCAAAAACCTGCGCCACGTCACCCGCCGCGTAAATATCGGGATCGTTGGTTTGCAGATGTTCATCCACCAAAATTCCGCGATCTACATTCAAATCAGTATTCTGCACAAGCTCAAGGCATGGATGAATTCCAATCGCGTAGGCCAGCATGTCACATTTGATCGTCTGCCCGTTCTCCAGAAGAATCGCAGAAACACGATTTTTCTTTCCGACAATTTCTTTTAATTCAGTATGATAATGAAGGTCCACCCCTTCAGCCTGTAAACGGCCTTCCACCACTTTTGATTCGCGTTGATCGAGCACATTGCTCCAATATCTATCACCACGCAAAAGATAATGAACCTTCATGCCGCGCGCCAGCAAACCTTCGGTCAACTCAAGTGCGGTAATTCCACCGCCAACAACCACGGCAGTCTTTCCGCTCTTCGCCAGTTTAAGAATATTTTTCGCGTCTGTGAGATGATCTAATTTCACAACACCTTCAAGTTTTGAACCCGGAACTTTCAACGGCAAAGCGCGCGCACCAACAGCAATCAACAACTTGTCATAAGTTAATCGCGGCTTGCCCTCTATTTCCAAAGCGTGCTCTGAACGCAGAATTCGTGTGACACGGCATTTGTGGAAACTAAATTTTATTTTTTTATAATCTTCCAAAGTCCGCGGATATAAAGCCTTATCCTGCAATTCCCCTGTTAAATAGTAAGCCAGCCCGGGACGTGAGTAATATCCATGCGGATCGTCGCTGATCATGATAATTTCCCCAACCCTATCCACCGAGCGGATCGCTTCAATCGCGGCATATCCAGCCACACCCGCGCCAATAATGACGTATCTCATGCGCCCCTCCGCTCAAATAGATCTGTCTGCACAAAACGCAGCACCCCGCGCGGACAACGCGCCACACACTCGCCGCAGGTCAGGCATTCGCTGTTCTTAACCGCTTCATCGCGCCAAACATGCGCGCGAACATCAATCCCGATCGGACAGTTATAAGTGCAAATGCCGCATTGCACACAACGCGCAGAATCAGGCACGACATGGCCTGAATACAGTGCGGTGCGCCGGTTGGCATCGCTCTTGAAAATATTAAGAAATGACACAGGAAAACCCTCCGTCTATCAGTCGTTGAAATTGAAAAAAAGTTACGGGCAGACTTTTATTGTAGGCCGTTCACAAAAACGAGGGTAGTAACGGAAGTCACACATTTTCTTTACAGTCCCCAAACAACAAAAAACAGAGCTGCCGTGTGGCAGCTCTGTTTGGTCGCAAAACTTCAGCCGTCAGGCCAGTCTTACGAGAGCGGAATTACATTGGCGGCCTGCAAACCCTTGGGGCCGTCTTCGATGGAAAACTCCACCTTCTGTTCGGCTTCAAGTTTGCGATAACCATCGCTCTGAATGGCGGAAAAATGAACAAACACATCTTCACCACCATCGCGCCCAATAAAGCCATAGCCCTTGGTCGCATTGAACCACTTGACGGTTCCAACAAAACGCTCAGACATCTTCACTATACTCCTGCTGAGAAAAATTTATGCCGCCCACCCCGGCATTTCGGGCGCAAGATTATCATAGCGAATTATTGATGTCAAGATTATTTTTTCTTCTTCATCGATGCGTATCTGGAAGTGAGATGGAACCACCAGGGCGACCATTTCACCTGCATCTTTGCTCCGCGGATGACACCCCGCATCCCCTCCGGACCTGTGAACTGGTCCAGCAACAAGAGAGATCTCCCCACTTCGAAAGCTGCATGCGCGTCCGAGCCAACTGTCCCGGCGAGATTGTGCATTTGGGCAAACAGGCCCGCCCGACGGTTGAAGCGCGGAAACATGCAGCGCGAGTTATACACTTCGATCGCGTCCACAAATGGAAGGATGTCCAACAAATCATTTTCCTTCCATCCGCCCTCACGCAATTCATCAAACGGATGCGACACGCTAATGAACGCGCCCTGTTCCTTTAATATCTTAAGCGTTTCCTGCGGCGAAAGTCCGCGCGGAATTTCCTCCTGCACAAAGGCAGCAAGGATCTCACCTTTGGTGGTCATGATCTCTTCGCCGATAATGATCAGCTCAGGATCAATGGCCTGTGCCTCGCGCGCGCCAGCAATTGAATTGTGATCGGTTACCACCACGCGGTCAATTCCCTTGCGGCGCGCGGCCTTAACCAGATCAACGGGACGAGTCAGCGAGTCTTTTGATGCGTGGGTATGGCAATGGAATTCAAGTTTAATCATGACATTTGTTCTTGACAAAGAGTTTTCAGAGAGTATATACTGTTTTAGTCAATTTAATCACAGGTGGTCATATATGGTGGGCGCTCTTTTTAGTATGACAGGCATGGTAAATGAAAACATCGGCATCGTCGTCACTGGGGCTTTTTTACTGGCGATAATTTTATACATCATATTTCAATCCCACAAAAAAGCAAAAGATGATGGGCTGTTGTACGGCGTATTTTTTTTGATTGTTTATGTTATTGAATTCAGCATACCCATTGCATTATTTTTTTGGCTTCCCAATCAACTTGAAAATTTATCTGGAAAATATTTCCCGATCAAGGAACTCGCCCGTTGGATTCGTTGGGGTGAAATTTTTATTGCCGGCATTTTATTTATCAGATCAAGAAAACACGCCGAAACGCGCGGATTGATCTCATTCCTCGGTCACTACGCCTTATTCTTCTTCGCCTGGTACATTGACCGTTGGTCTGGCATTATTATCATCGCATTGCCGCTGCTCTTCATTTACTATTATGTGATGTCGCGTGTTGCGCTTGAGATTATGCCTGCATCCAATCTGAATGATAAAAAAGAAAAATATAACAGGTTTAATGTTTTTCTCTCCTATACCTGGGGCTTGCAACAACCGATATGGAAAACGCCATCCAACACAGCGCAGGAAGCTGAAAAAAGAATTGACGGCGCTCCAAGTTTTATAAAAGCTCCGGGCATGGTGTGGACGCAACCCCATCAAGTGATCGGCATTACCGAAGGCCCAAAATTCAGCGTGGAAGGGCCCGGCTTGATCTTCCTTAAGAAAGGCAAACAGCCTTTTGATGTTGTGGATCTGCGCGATCAATCGTGTAAATCAACGATCAAAGCCATGTCGAGAGACGGTATTTCATTTGAAGCGGAAGTGACCGCCTCCTTTCACGTAGACCGCGAAATCTGGTCAAAGGAAAAGCATCAAAACCTGCGGCGTGCAAATCCCATACTGCGTGAAGGGAGGGAAATTGACCGAAATTCAAACGGAACTTTTTCATATTCGCATGCGCGCGTCAAATCTGTATTAAGCTATCGAAGCAAAAAAATTACAGCCGACGGCAGGGAGGAAATAGAGCGCTGGAACGACCATGTATTAAACATTGCCGAAGAAGCCGCGCGTGAGGTTTTGGCTGAGCGAAGCATCGAAGACCTGTGGAGAGCCCAGGAAAACGAAAACAGCAGCGCAGCAGAAGAAATTATCAGTGAAATGAAAACCCTTATCAATGAGAATTTACCTGCAAACGGCATCAACCTGATCCACGCAAAAGCCTTCAACTTTTCCTTCAAAGAAGGCAGTATCAACGAAAAAGAGGAAGACCATGTGACAGAACAGCAGCTTGCCACCTGGAGCGTGGAATGGAGAAGACAACAAGCGATCACATTGGAAAATGGACTGGCCGAATCTGAACGAATCCAAAACGAAGCGCGCGCGTACGCGCACTCGATCTTATTAACCGCCATCGCGGAAGGCTTGCAACAAGCGCGTTTAATACACCCAAATCTGCCGCGCTATGTGATCGCCATGCGATTTGTGGGCGCGCTCGAAAAAATGATCGAGCAGCAACCCGAAACAGTCGACAAACTGGAAGCCCGCGCAACCCTTGGCAATGTTAAAGCGCACTTCTTAACAAGACCGAGCGGAGAGTAATTTCCCATGTCCACTACTCCACATATCGACCCCAAAGATTGGCAAAGCCTATATTCAGAAAATCGGGCGCATCGCGATTCGTTAAAAAAAGCCGGAAAACTCATCCTGCCAGTCTTAAGCGCTCTGCTTCCACCGCTTCTTTTTCTCATTATATACACGGCACGTTTACTGGAGAACCAGCCTACACAAGAAATTGTAAAATGGCGTTTAGCGCAAGGCATCACTTTAATGATCGTCCTGATTATTTTTACCTTACTTTGCATTCGTTATCTATTTAAGACCGCCGCGCGATTTTTAGAAAAATTTCATAACTTGACTGTTGAAAACGACGCGGCCAGTCTGGTGCGTCTGCGTGTATTAGGACTTCCCCCTCTCCCCCCACCGCTTTCCACGTGGATAAAATTCCCGGCCGTTTCCCTAAAAGGCGAAAAACTTGACCCGCCCGATCACTGGTCAACCAGCGTGGGCGGACCTGCAAAATTAAATATCAGCACGGGTCATGCATTTTATCTTGAGCGCGGCGGTTATTTTTCAAGGGTGGTCGGGCAGGGTTCCGCTTTTCTCGATTGGAATGAACGCATCAGTGCGGTTGTAAATGTAGGCCCGCATAGTGAGGAAATGTCCATCACCGCATGGACAAAAGAAGGGATCAAGGTTGACGTAAAAGCAAAGGGAGAATACTTCCTTGGTCACTCACGAACCGAAGATGAAGACAATATCCTGATTCCTTTTGACGCTGAAGCCATTCGCAAAGCAGTGGAACATACCTTCAAAACCGGCAAGGAGGCGAATGAATGGTTAGTTTCTGCCGTATTGCAAACCAAGGGAATCCTTGGATCTTATATTTCAAATCAATTTCTGGATGATCTATTCCTAAAAGATAACAGCAGCCTTACTTTGCTTTCCAATGCAAATATTAAAGAATTACACAACACGATCAACGCCAGATTACAGCAATATGGTGTGTACCTTTCCAACTTCCAGATTTTTGATGTCATCCTTCCGCCAAAAGTGAGAGAGTTAAGGGTTGAAATCTGGAAGGCACATCACAAAAACATTGAGGTGGTGACAGACGGCGAAGTAAAAGCGCACCAGATCCGTATGCGTGAAAAAGCACGCGCAGAAATCCAGCGCGACTTGATATTCACCTCGCCAATGGACTTGACCGGATCGATTCAAACAACTTTCCTGAACCGCTTCTATTGTCCATTTCTGTATTGCTTGACCAAAATATGAAAGACCCAATGGTACGTGCAAACCTGGCAAAAGAATCCCTGGAGACCCTTGAAAAAATGCAGGAGGCGATCAAGTTTCCGCTGCAATTGCCTGGCGAGGGCACATGAGAAACGAAGTTAACACAATCCTCAATTACCTGGATGGCGAGAAAGTGATGGTTCTTTTACGAGACCAGATTCTTTCATCAAGCGCATCACGTCCCGCAGAATTAGCGCAGACCGTTGCCAGTCTGCGTGATGCCATCAAGCAAACCAATATCCAAAGCCACAAATACGCGGGCTATTATTATTTATTTTTAGGATGCGCATACTATGAACAGGATCAATATCAAAATGCAGTGACCAGTCTGCAAAGCGCGGTAAATGAACTGTGGGGAGCGCAAGTCAACAAGGCGCTGGCGCGCTGGTTGATCGGATTGTGTCACGCCAATATGCAGGATTTTCCAAAGGCGCGCAACGAATTACAGGAGGCCCTGCAATTGCTGGCAACCCACATCGGCAATAACTCACCGCGTACAGACAAGGAATATAGATCACGTCAAACAATTCGACAAAACATCAAAGATGCACATGATCGACTTTTCAACGAACCGCTCTTTCGTAACGTTTTGCCTGATCCCGCTCAAAGCGCTGACCGTTTCCCTGTGCAGGATCCACCTACAGATGAGAAAGATGCGTTCTCCACTTCATTCAACATGCCCATTTCGGTCACGAATGAAAATTACCCAACGATCAATGTTCCGGTCAATGTAAATAATGAGAATTCACCGGTTAATAAAATTTCATTTCAGCCGCCATCACCCAACCCAGAGCCCAAAACCGCCAAAGCGGAGCAACAGCAGGAATACGAACCGGAAAGGCCGCACGAAACCCGCACGGATGATGACGGGTATTTGGTGATTCACTCTATCCCAGTCTTTGATGATTATGCGCGTGCCGGGAATAAGGATGGACCAGAACTAAACACCAGCAAAGATCACTTTGCAGAATTTCATCAAGTTAGTATTGACGGAAAACAGTACATCATTCACTCATTAAGATCAAACACAAAACAAGTCAACGTAATCCAAGACGGCAAATGGGGGTGGATAAAAATAAAAGGAAAAAGTATGGATGCGATGAAAGGCAACACTTCCATTAATGATGGAGACTATATCTTCTTTCAAAGAAACCCTAACGCGGGCGATAATGATATTGTGATTGCTGTCCGCAAAGATGCCAACCTTTACGGATGCATCTGCACGTAAAACGATTTCGAAAATATGAAAATACACTTTACTCCGAAACCAATGAAATTGGCACTGAATATAAGCCAATGGATATTCAGAAAGAAAACATGCAAATCATCGGTATCGTTTATGCCGTAGCCAAGCCGATCCCCGACTGAAAATATCAACCTAAATACTGATTGCCGAATTTCCTGATTCTGCTTTAGAATCAGGCGACTATGATACGAAGAAACTCCGGCGGAATTGGCGCTTTCCTGCAAAGCCCCATTGGTGTGGCACTCTCCACCAATGCGGTCTGGTTCGTTGTGGCTTATCTGGCGGGGATTCGATACAGCTATTCATACGCTTACCTGGTGAATCTGTTTCTGCTGGGCGTGGATCTTTTTGTCGCCTACTATTTACTGGATCGCCTGATCTTTTTTTTCTCGCAGTTTATTCTTCCGATCCAAAACCCGAAGCACAGACAGGAAATCTACTCGCGGGTAAAGAATTTTGAAACCAATGACCGTGGACCTGCCTTGTTCATCAAAAATGGACGTGTGATCACGCACGAAGGCGAAGAAGATAAACACGGCCCGGGCGTCATTGTTTTGGATACCGCCAGCGCTGCCGTTCTGCGCACCGATACTGAGATCAGAGATACTGTTGGGCCGGGGGTTGTGTTCACAAAAAGCTATAAGCACAATAATGAAATCCGTAATGAATATATCGCGGGGAGCGTTGACCTTCGGGCGCAGCAGCATTTTATCGGGCCGCTGCCCACCGATCCATCCTTCCTTAAACCTGTGTTGATCTCCTCAACCAAGGATGACGATGAAATGCAAAGCCGCCGCCAGCAAACCAGCGGAGCCACACGAGACGGCTTTGATATTTCAGCCTCGATCAGCATCAAGTTCAGCATCAAACGTCCGCTGAATAATGAAAAGACGATTTCTGAAAGCGGCGTGCGCTCGCAATATGGCTTTGACCCGGAAGCCGTGCGCAACGCGATCACACGCGAAGTGATCCAGCTTGGCACATCAGAAGACAGCAAAATTCGTCTGGAGTGGAATCAACTGCCCGCCCATCTGGTTGTCAACATCTGGCGCGAATATATCCGCAAGTTCAAACTGGGAGACTTGTTTATATCCGGCGCAGACAGCAAGTTGAGCGGATTGCAATTAATCGAAGATATGATCAACCAGCGCGTCAAAAAAGAATACGCAGAATCTTTAGACGACACCGGCACGCCCACTCAAGGTTTGATGGAAAGCCTCGAATTCAAGCAGCTCCAATCCCGCGGACTTGAGATCATGGAAGTGCGAATCCATAATGTGCTCTTTGAAGCATCCATCGAAGATCAGACCATCCAGCAATGGAGCACCGAGTGGATGAAAATTGCCAAGAAGGAAGAAGATTACTTAAAAGACAAGGAAACGCTGATCGAAACTGCATCACGCGATGAAGGCAGCAAAGCCTTCGCAAAGATCGTCTCCAAGCCATTTAGCGGAAAAGCCACCCAGCCGCAGCAAAATCCATTTAAAACGCTGCAATTGCTGATCCTGCCTTTAAAGGAATTTATCCTTAACGAAAGCAGCGCCAATAGCGACATGGAAAAAGAATTAAGAAAACTGGACGAGATCTGGAAGTGGGTATTGGATAATAGCTCAGACGGAATTCCCCGCGCTCCGCAAAGGAGCGACAAGCCATGAGAAAAAAAATGCAAAACAACGACCTCATGGAAATGATCTTTGGCCTGAAAGATGAGAACGTGGAGTTCAGAACAAAATGGCGCATCATTGCAATCGCGGCCGTCTGGCTCGTCTTAAGCGGCTTCACCATGATCCTTACCAGCTTCGGCGCGGGAGGCAATGAATACAGCACCGTAATCGTCATCGTCTTAAGCTTTCTGAAATACATTCCCTTATTGTTTGTCGCCTACAGTCTTTCCAAAAAAATGGCGGCGCGTTATCTGGAAGATGTGTATGAACTGGATGATGAAGAACTTGCCTCTAAATTTATTGAAGATATTGCCTTTGGCAATGGCAACGAAAAGATCGTGATCGACGAAGGGAAGATCACCGAAGCAGACGAAATGTCACCACTGATCCTGATCGGCGGCCCCGGCTCCATTCAAGTCAACCTGGACAGCGTGGCGCTGCTTGAAAAAGTAAACGGAGAACCAAAAGTCATTCATCCGCGCAGCGAACCCTGGAAACTTGGCAGATTTGAACGGGTGCGCGAGATCGGAAAATCAGACCAGGCCGGTGAACGCGAATATGCCATCATCAATTTGCGCGATCAATTCGCCAGCGGACTTTCTCTCAAGTCGCGCACCAAAGACGGCATCCCGATCGAAGCGCAGGATATCAAGATCATCTTTAGTATTCTTCGCAAAAAAACAAACGAAACTGCATCCACGCAAAACGATACGCTTCTCTTTGCAGAAGGCGCTGTGCAAGCTCTGGTCTATAACCAAACCACCATCACCCCTGAAGCGTCGGTCCCTTCGGGTATCACCTTCCCCTGGGACAGCACCATTATTCCGCTCATCAATTCAGAGTTGGAAGAGTTGATCAAATCACATACCTTAAGTGAAATACTGGCGAGCATCAGCCAAAAAGAAGTGGACAATGCCTCCAACAACGATCAAACCATCGCACAGATGCGGGTGGAATTAACCGGACAGCACTCACTCAACGGAGAGAAAAAAGAATCCACTCTGCCGCATTTCAAATCGCGCTCCACCATCACCGCGCAATTCTTTGAGAAAAAATTTACAACAAAAGCCGCGCTGCTCGGCGTATCTGTTGAATGGATCGACATCGGCACATGGCAGCTTCCCTCCTACCTGATCCACGATAAACTCAAAGATGCGTTAAATCTTTCACGCGACAATGCCAAAAAACGCAGCGCCGTGGAAAAATCAAAAAAGACACATGAAATAGCCGAGGTCATCAAACTGATCAACAGCGTGGTGATCGAAAACTACGAAAAAGGTCACATGCCTCACAAAGGCCGCGATGTGGAAAAAGACCTGCACGAACTGGGCGCCATTCTGGTAATGAATCCCGAATTGAAAAGCCAATTTGCCCAGCGCGATGCCAGCAAAAAAGACGCAATCACCATTGCCCAGGAAATCTTAAAAACATTCCGCAAGGAAATGATCGCGGCAAAGTTACTGATCGAAAACGACAGCCGCCCGCTCGAAGAAAAACAAGCCGAACTCGCCAAAATCGAAAAGGCCCTCTACGACATCTCCTATCTCACCAACCACTGGATCAAAAAACCATCATGAAACATCCCAACTTCACCATTGCATCTGAAATTCAACAAGCGCTGAATCTTGGCGCGCCCATTGTTGCACTCGAATCCACCGTCATCACGCACGGCCTGCCGCGCCCGCAAAATTTGGAACTCGCACGCGACATGGAAAAGAACGTGCGCGACTCAGGAGCCGCCCCTGCCACAGTCGCATTGCTGGATGGAAAGATCCGCATCGGACTCTCAGACGGAGAACTGGTTCAGCTTTCTGAAGCAGACTCTGTGCTGAAAGTGAGTCACCGTGATTTCGCCACTGCCATTGTTAAAAAAGCTCACGGCGGAACCACTGTAGCCGGGACGATGTTCGCCGCGAACATGGCCGGCATTAAAGTCTTTGCCACCGGCGGCATCGGCGGCGTCCACAAAGAATCAGCGTTTGATATTTCAACCGATCTGCACGCCTTATCAAACATCCCGATGATCGTGGTCTGCGCTGGCGCAAAAGCCATTTTAGATCTGCCCGCTACACTTGAATATCTTGAAACCATGGGCGTACCGGTCATCGGCTACAAAACTGACGAATTCCCCGCCTTCTATTCCCGTGAAAGCGGACTTAACGTCAGCGCACGGTTGGACTCGCCCGAAGAAATCGCCGAGTACGCCAAAGCCCACTGGGATCTCGGCATGCGCAGCGCTATTCTCGTGACGAACCCTGTCCCCGAAGCAGATGCCATCTCAAAGTCAGAAATGGAACCGATCATTGCCAAAGCGTCAGCAGAGGCGATTAAGCAGGGAATCCACGGGCAGAAATTAACTCCGTTCTTATTAGGCCGCATCAGCGAGTTGACCGAAGGCAAGTCCTGCGCACCAATCTGGCATTATTATTAAACAACGCCCGCCTCGCCGCGCAGATCGCAGGAGAGATGGCAACCAAGAAGAAGGTTTGGGCAATTTAGGGAGTGGGGATGAGTGAGAAGTAATGAGTAAAAAGTAACGAGCAATAAGTAAAAAGTGAGAAGTAAGAAGTTGTCTCGCGTGGACGGTGGTCTGAGAAGATCACTGGAACACGCGAGATTTTTTTATTTTTAACGAAAAGACCTGACGGGTTTCCGCGAAACCTTTACAAACTCAGGTCGTTGTCCACGCAAAAGTTATGATACGCAAGCGCCACGATAAAACCTGTCAGGTCTGTAGATGTTTATATGTTTTCATAAACCTACAATTTTCAAAAAAACTTCTCGCTTATACCCATCACGTTTCACTTCTCACTTTTCATCCCCCATCCTTCAGCAATTCCTTCACCAAACTCTCCGGCACCTGCACCGCAACCACTTCCCCGCGGACAGTGATCACGCCGTTTACCACGATCCATTCTTCGATCACTACCTTACGTCCCTTCACTTCTTTCACCTTCGCGCGGACTTCGAGAATCGGTCCCATGGGCGTGGGTTTGAGATAGTCCACATGTAAGGAAGCGGTCAGATAACGCAAAGGCGGCTCGGTATCCATCGCGCGATTTTCGGCGCGATACCCAGCGGCGGCGGCTGTGCCTGTGCCGTGACAATCCACCAGCGAGGCGAGCAACCCGCCGTAGACATAGCCGGGGATGGCGGTGTGATACGGCTTGGGCTGAAAGTGACAAACGGATTCATCACCCTCCCAAAAACTTTTAATTTGATGTCCGAGGTCGTTCATACTTCCGCAGCCATAGCAATGCGCGAAGTATTCGGGATAGTAATCTTGGAAGGCTTTTTCGGTCATGGAGAGTCCTTTTGATTTACGATTTACGATTTGCGATTTTAGATTTTAGATCGGCACAACTCAAAGAAAAAACTTCGTGTCTTTGTGTCTTAGTGCCTTGGTGGTTAAACCACTTTACATCTGCTTGCATTTTTATATCGATTACGGCGTGGGTGTTTCGGGAATGATTAGGATAGGTGTACCCGTGGCTGTCGGCGTTGAAAGATTGTCAAAGACTCGAAAGCGCCCGATCACTTTCCAATCGTAGCCCATGAAAATCTGCACTTCGTATTGACCAGGCTGCCAGCCACCGACCGGGTCTGAGCATTCAGTGTAACCGCCAATGCCGCCTGTGCCGCCGTCCCAGGGCTGGGTTTCGTAACAGATCAATTTGCCATCATGATACCAAAGTGAAGTCCACTGCACGCCGGGGATGGTGTTGTTGTAATCAAATCCGCCATACATGGTTTGAATCGGCAGCTCAAAAACAGCCTTCGGGTCGATCGGATTCGTACCATCGAACTCGGTTGAAAATTGAATCGCGGTAAAAACCGCATCGGGGTTGGGAGTCACCTGGCCTTCAAACAAGGCTTCAATTGCAACCGGCAAAAATGGAGTCAGAGTCAGCGTGGGAGTTTCAGAGACCGAAGGCGTTAAGGTTTGCGTTGGTTCAATGGTAATGGTCGGAGTCAACGTGATGGTTGGTGTGAGTGTAATGGTTGGGGTTAAAGAAGCCGTGGGCGATGGCGGGAAAATTTCAAACACCATCGGCTCGCCATAAAACGGAAGCCAGATCGCGCAAGCAAACAAAAGCAAAGCAAATAAAAGTAACTTCCAGGCATTTGCATTGTGCATCCGGCGCAAACTATAAAACGATAATTTCCGCGCAGTTTGCATCACCCGAATGGCGGCGCGTATCACAAAAAAAGCGGCGACAACGATCAGTAGTGAAGCGGCGATAATTCCAGCATGTATATCCATGCTTGAGATTATAACGTTAAACGTTTAATGGATACCGTTATAATGTGAGCATGACACACGAACTCATCTTCCTCAAACTGGGCGGATCACTTATCACCGATAAGGACAAGCCCTACACCCCAAGAGTAGACAAACTCGCAGACCTGGCCCTGGAAATAAAAACGGTTCTGGACTCAACCCCCAACCTGCTTCTGATTCTCGGGCATGGTTCTGGCTCATTCGGACACACCGCCGCGAAGAAGCACGGTACGCGCGATGGTGTGAAAACAAGCGAGCAATGGCACGGCTTCGCAGAAGTCCGCTTTCAGGCGGCAGAGTTGAACCGCTATGTGATGGAAGCATTGCTCAATGCGGGCGTACTGGCAATGCCATTCTCACCGTCTGCTTCGATGGTCTCAAACAATAGAAAAGTAACCTCACACAACTCAATGGCTATACGCAGGGCGTTAGATGTCCACATGCTGCCGGTGGTGCATGGCGATGTTGCCTTCGATGAAACTCTCGGCGGCACGATCCTTTCGACCGAGGATGTGTTCGGGTTTCTTGTGGAGCAATTCCCGCCCACCCGCATCTTATTGGCAGGCATTGAGGCCGGCGTGTGGGAAGATTTCCCAGCGCGGACAAAGCTGGTGAAACAGATTCAACTATCAGATTATGAAAAGATGCGGGCAGGCATTGGCGGTTCGGCCAGTACAGATGTCACTGGCGGGATGAAAGCCAAAGTGGAGGAAATGCTTGCATTAATCCAAAAGAATAAAAATCTGACCGTGCAAATTTTTTCGGCAGAGGAAAGCGGATATTTATCGCGCGCGCTGCAAGGTGAAAATGTGGGCACGCTTTTGCTGGAATGACAAAGAGGTGACGAAAAACTCTTGCTTTTTTTGTGAAACCTTCTGATAATAGGGATAATAAATTATATATAATCAACAAGGAGATTTTATGGCTACAAAAGCAAAACCTACCAGGAAAATTGCCAAAGCAAAACCAACGGGGAAGAAAGTTGCCGCAAAGAAAGTGGTCATTAAGAAAGCTGCTCCAGCAAAAAAATTCAAAGCTATAAAATTAAAACTTCTCCGCCCTGTTCCTTCTGATATTAATATTGCGCAGGCTTCAGATATTAAGCCGATCGCGCAGATCGCCGCCGAGTTGGGAATCCGCCCTGAAGAGCTTGAATTGTACGGCCCATATAAAGCAAAAGTAAAACTTGAAATCCTTGATCGTCTTAAGAACAAAAAGAATGGCATCTATGTAGATGTGACCGCCATCACTCCCACACCGCTTGGCGAAGGCAAGACCACAACCACAGTGGGGCTTTCGCAGGCTTTGGGCGCGCATTTGGGCAAGACCGTGATCACAGCCATTCGTCAGCCTTCACAGGGACCGACCTTTGGTATCAAAGGCGGCGCGGCCGGCGGTGGATATTCACAGATCATCCCGATGGAAGATTTCAACCTGCATTTGACTGGCGATATTCACGCAATCACTGCATCACACAACTTAACCGCCGCCGCTTTGGATGCGCGTGTGATGCACGAAAAACAACAGGATGATGAGAAATTATTCAACGCGCTTTGCCCGCCTGATAAAAAAGGCGAACGCAGATTCTCCCCCACCATGATCCGCCGTTTGAAGAAACTCGGCATCACCAAGACCAATCCCAACGATCTCTCTGCAGAAGAACGCGGACGTTTTGCGCGACTCGACATTGACGAATCCACCATCACCTGGCGCCGCGTTGTGGATATTAATGACCGTATGCTGCGTGAAATTCAAGTCGGCCTGGGCAAGGATGAAGTTGGGTTTGAACATCGCTCTGGCTACGACATTACCGTCGCTTCAGAAATTATGGCGGTATTGGCGCTGACCACTGGCCTCGAAGATATGCGCGAACGTTTTGGCAAGATGGTTGTCGCTACCAGCAAAAGCGGTGAAGCCGTAACAGCCGAAGACCTCGGCGTGGCTGGCGCGATCACCGTGTTAATGAAAGATGCCATCAAACCAAACTTGATGCAAACTTTGGAAGGCACGCCGGCTTTTGTCCATGCTGGACCTTTTGCCAATATCGCCCACGGACAGTCCTCGATCATCGCAGACAAGATCGCGCTCAAACTCGCTGATTTCGTTGTGACAGAATCCGGCTTCGGTGCTGACATCGGCATGGAAAAATTCTTCGATATCAAATGCCGCTACTCCGGTTTGATTCCGCAGGTGGTTGTACTCGTAGCAACTGTCCGCGCGTTGAAGATGCACGGTGGCGGACCAAAAGTTGTTGCCGGCAAACCGCTCGCTTCAGAATACACTGATGAAAATCTTGATCTGTTGCGCGCTGGTCTTCCGAATCTGGAACGCCATGTTCAGAATGCGCTCAAGTATGGCGTGAATGTAATTGTGGCCGTAAACTCCTTCGCAAACGATACACCTGCCGAAGTGGAAGTTGTCCGCGCGGCCGCGCTGCAAATGGGCGCGATGGATGCGGTCGTTTCCACACATTGGGCAGATGGCGGCGCAGGCGCAAAGAAACTGGCCGAAGCTGTTGTCAAAGCCGCGAAGAAGCCGAGCAAGTTTAAGTTTCTATATCCGCTGGATATATCCATCAAAGAGAAGATCGAAACCATTGCACGCGAAATCTATCGCGCAGACGGCGTGGACTATTCCCCCGAAGCCGAAGAACAGATCGAACGCTACACCCGCCTCGGTTTTGACAGTCTCCCGATCTGTATGGCAAAGACTCATCTTTCATTCAGCACCGACGCCACCAAGAAAGGTGCGCCCACAGGATTCCGCGTCAGCGTGCGCGAGATCCGCGCTTCGGTTGGAGCGGGCTTCCTTTACCCGATCCTCGGCGATATGAGAACCATGCCCGGTCTCGGAACCCGGCCTTCCTTCTATGATATTGATCTTGACTTGAAGACCGGCAAGGTGCTTGGGTTATTCTAATCCTGCATAAAAAAACATACCCTGAAAATTTTCAGGGTATGTTTTTATCCATCGCAAAGCGGCCCCATGATTTCAACAAACTCCGCTTTTTCTGTGTATCCGATCCAGCGATAAAGTATATTTTTTGAAGAATCAAGCAAAGCGAATTCAGGAGTACCGATCGGCGAGATCAAAATCTGCCATTGGGATTCAGAATGAGCATTTACTCTTTCAAAACGCAAACAAGCATTGAATTGTTTTTTTATCCCATTCACGATGGGCTGCATTTCAACACATTCCTTTCAGAGGCCTGAAAAGAATTCCAAAAAAATAAGATCACGCTGCACGTCTGAGCGGTCTGGTGCGGCAATCGTTGACACTGTCCTGGATACAAAAACGGCCTGTCTCCCAACTGTGCCGCCCGCCTGACATGAACCATCAGGACAGACGCGAAAATTATTCATCTTCATAAACATCGACAGCGCTAAAAACATAATAACTACAATTAAGAACCACATGTTTTTTTTCATAGACAAAAGTTTACCGCATTCTCATTAAAATAAAATTATTCCCCGCCTTTTGGCAGGGAATAATTTTAGAAAAAAATTTTAGCTATTTAATTATGTGGAAGCGGGCAGGCGCCGATATTAACTTTGATGATCGTCGAGCCAGCGTCACCGCCGGTGAGAGGCGCACAACAATTCTGCGCGGCATCATAACCCAAACCATCCTGACACTGACCCGTTCCAGTGGTAAGCGCACCTGCAGCACAGGCCGAATTCGTGAACTTAAGTTCATACGTCCACAATTCCTTACCGGAGCAGGTGATCACACTTTTACCATCCACAACAGTTCCGCTATCCTGACACTTCAATTCGCCGCTTGTATCCAGTGACTCAAAAGTGGTGCCGGGCTCAACGCTGATATTCTGATAAGGAACTTTTTCCACACAGAATGTGTCTGACGCAACAGTGTCAATTACCGCAGGCGCGGCGCAAGAAGCAGCTGCCTGACAGGCTGGAGCAAATGTTTGAGCAGGTGCAGTTGTAGGCGCAACAGCATCCACAGGGGCAGCCTCAGGAGCTGACTGAGTGGGAACATCCACGGGAGGGGCAGCTTGTGTTGCAGGGGCGGCTGAACCGCCGCACGCTGAAGCGAACACGACCACAAAAATAGTCGTCGCCAGCAATAAATAGGTTGTCTTTTTCATTTGTATAATACTCCTTCTATGTCGGTGATTTATAAGACTATTTCATTGTACAGTATCAGTACAGATAGGCTATGGGAGTATTGTCCTATTTCGTTATAATTGACCTTACATGAACCTTGCATCTTTGTCACTCACCAACCAACGAGACCTTATGAAAAGTAATGAAATGAACGCATCTGCCCTAGCCGAAGCCTGCTACCGGCAAATTGAGAGACTCAACCCGACGCTTAACGCATTCATCACCGTGATCCCGCCTGAAACCCTGCCACCCTTCAACGGAAGCGGATTGCTCTATGGAATTCCACTTGCAGTAAAAGACCTTTACGACACAAAAGGGATACGTACCACCGCAGGTTCGCGTTTCTTTGCAGATCATATTCCACAGGAAGATGCATTTGTAATTCAAAAAGTAAAAAAAGCAGGCGCACAGATCATTGGAAAAACCAACACACATGAGGTCGCACTCGGCGTGACCACCAACAATCCCCATTTTGGCGCTTGTAGAAATCCCTGGGACATTACACGCACTCCGGGCGGTTCATCCGGTGGAAGCGCGGTAGCTGTAGCAACCGGCATGGCGCTCGCCGGACTTGGAACCGACACCGGCGGCTCGATCCGCATCCCCGCTGCATTATGCGGCGTCGTTGGTTTCAAGCCCACTTTTGGACGCGTCAGCTTGCGCGGTATTCTGCCGCTATCCTGGAATCTTGATCACGCAGGTCCGATCACACGCAAAGTGGAAGATGCCGCGCTCATGTTACAAGCCATCGGCGGATACGATGAACTCGACCCCGCATCCATGAAAACCTTGCCGGGCGATTACTCCAGTCACATTAAAGATTCCATGAAAGACCGCAAGATCGCGCTTGCCATTGGGAATTTTATAGAAGAAGCAGACTCAGAAATTTTAGAGGCGGTGCATCTGGCCGTGCGAATATTGGCCGAACAAGGCGCGATCATCACAGAAGTAAATGTGGATTTCCTCAAAGAAGCTGCGCTTGCAAATTCCCTGATGACACAAGCCGACGGCGCAGCTTTTCATCGCGAGCGATTGCAGGAACACCCCGACTGGTTCGGCGCAGACGTCCGCCAAAGACTGGAAACAGGAAGAGCTTTCACGTCCAGTGAATATATAACAGCCAGACATACCCAAACCAAAGTTAAGCGTCAATGCGAATTGCTATTTGATGAATATGATGTACTCATCCTGCCGACCACACCCATCGCAGCGCCGTTACTCGAAGGCGAAAATGCCATAGAACGCGCGCGCCAATTGACACGCTTCACCGCGCCCTTCAACCTGACAGGCCTGCCCGCTCTCACCATCCCATGCGGATTTACAAAAGCAGGCCTGCCCATCGGCCTGCAAATCATCTCGCGCGCATGGAACGAAGCTGGAGCCTTACGTGCCGGATATGCCTATCAACAAGTCACTGAGTGGCACTTACAAAAACCGGTGATATAAATTACCGAATCAAAAAACACTCCATAGGAATTTCCTATGGAGTGTTTTTGATTAACTTGTTTTACGGTCTCATATCACAAGTATCACCTTTTTCATTATAGACACAGGCCGGGTTACGGATACACTGGGTTTCGCCTTTAATCTTGGAACACACATCAATCGGATCACTGCATTTGTTGGTGGTTACATCGAGTATGACACAGCCGGGGCCGCTGAGTCGCACCTCGCCGGGCGAGCAGGCTCCGAGGTCCACATTAAACGTGGAGCCGGGGGAGCAGCCGGGATACGTTCCGCCTGTCGCTGCCTGGCAGCACTGGAAGGTGTCACTATAGGAATATCCCGGCGCACATCCAGCATAAGATTGCGACGCCAGGGTTGGGTTATCAATCCCATACGGCGCTTCGACCAAACCATTCGGCGGGACGCACATGCCTGCCAGGCTATCGAAATATAAACCGGCAGAACATTGCCCATTTGCATCTGCGCCAAGCACACAAGTCTGTTGACCGCCGCGGTCCATTAAAACATATCCAATGGGACAACCCGCCACACTGACCTGCCCGATGATCGGCGCATAATTACACAAGCCTGATACAGAATCTAGCACATAGCCCGGGGCACAGGTTGGGCCGGCGCCAGTAACAACGGGTGAATTACTGCAAGTTGGGTTACATACTGTAATCTCATTTGTAGACTCTTGCGCCTTTGGCCCATAACAAGTGAGGCGGCGTTGACCATCCACCACAGCTTCTGAACATGTAAGTTTGTCACTGATCTCATAAACCGAGCCGGCAGGGATATCCACCGTGGCAAAGCCAAAACCCACCGAACAATAATTAGCAACCACTTCGGCATTGGGGAATTGACAACCTTCTGCAGAAATGGCGCCTGAAGGAATAAACGCCGAAAGCTGACAGTACGGCGCATACGGCTGCGGGGTGGGAACCGCACAACGGAAACCTACATCACGATTGTGATACGTCTGCCCGCCAAAATGGCGAATGGCAGAATCCACCTGATCTGGATAGGTTTCAAATGAACTGCCGCGAATGGAGCGAAACTCTCCGCTATCAGGCCCGGTGGGGTTTACAGACGGCGCATTCGTATAATACGCTTCACCATACCAATCACTTACCCATTCAAAAACATTACCGGCCATGTCATACAAACCGTATGGACTGGCGCTATTTTTATAAGAATCCACTTCTGAGGTGCTGCCATTGCAAAATGCAAAATTAAGCAATTCGCAGGCAGGGCTTTCGATACCCCACGGGTATATGTTTCCTTCAATACCGCGCGCCGCCTTTTCCCATTGCGCTTCAGTGGGCAAACTTCCCTGCGCCCAAGTGCAATAGGCTTGCGCCTGATCCCAGGTGACACCCACCACAGGATGATTTGCAAACTGGGGATTACTATACACAAGTCCGCCAAGCTCCTGGGTCGGCGTGGAACAGGAACCAACCGCCACACATTGCGCAAACATACGATTGGTCACTTCTGTCTGCTGCATCCAATATCCATCCAAAGTCACCGCATGAACGGGCGCATCAAAACCATTATTTCCCATCGTAAATTCCGAAGGCGGTATATAAATCAACGTGCTGCCGTCAATCCATGTCATCGTCGCGCCGCTCTGCGGACCCGATAAAGCCACAGGCGCTAAAGTAAGCGTTGGCTCAACAAGTGGAGCATCAGTCGGCGGCAAAGATGTGGCCGTTACCACGATCACGACCGGTGTAGGTGAACCACAAGCTGCCAAAACAAATGCGAAGATCAAACCATATGCAAATATCATATATCTATTTTTTTTCATTAAATCTCCTTCCTCGCGAACTACACGAGCCATTTTATTATAATGCAGTGCAAAAGATTCATTTTGCGCGCCTGATCTCATCCACAGCCTGCGGATTGACCAGCGAAGACGTATCTCCCAGCTCCAAACCCAGATACGCCGAGCGGATCACCCGCCGCATGACCTTGGCATTGCGCGTCTTTGGCAGATCAGAAACAAAGAGGATGGCCTTCGGCGCGAGCGGCCTGCCCATTTCGGCAATTACCATCTCAATTAATTCCCGACGAAGTGCATCGGTCGGACTTAACTCGGGCCTGGTCACTGCGAAAATGACCAGTTCACTCCCTTTGACATCGTGCGGCACCCCGATCGCTGCCGCCTCCACAATATCCTTATGCCGCACCAAAATCGACTCAACCTCAGCCGGCCCTAGCCGCTTCCCCGCGATCTTAATCGTATCATCCGAACGACCGAGGATATACCACAGCCCGTCAGTATCAATTGCGGCGAAATCGCCATGCACCCAAACATTCTCCCAGCGCGACCAGTACGTATCAAGATAGCGCTGTTTATCATTCCAAAAGCCGCGCGTCATGCCGATCCACGGCGCCTTGATCACCAGCTCGCCCACCGCATTACGAATGGACATTCCATTTTCGTCCACGACATCTGCATCCATGCCGGGGCAGGCCGCAGAAAAGGCACAGGGCTTCAAAGGCAAGAGAAAATTACCCATCACAATTCCGCCGGAGATTTCTGTGCCGCCTGAATAATTAATGATCGGGCGCCGACTCTCACCCACCTTCTCGAACAGCCACATCCACGGGTCAGGATTCCACGGCTCACCCGTGGACGCAAAACATTTCAGTGAAGAAAGATCATGCTTCCTGAAATGCTCATCACCCTGCGGAATCAACGAGCGGATCAAAGTCGGCGAGACGCCCATTTGGTTAATTCCATGCTTCTCAACCAGACTCCACAACCGATCAGGAGCGGGAAAATCAGGAGCGCCATCATAAAGAAACATCGTGGCTCCCAACAACAGACTCCCGAAGACCTGCCACGGTCCCATCATCCAGCCCATATCGGTCATCCAGTAGATCACATCACCAGCGTGGACGTCTGTGCCAAATGCCATATCCTGCGCCGCTTTGACAGGGAATCCGCAATGCGTATGGACTGCGCCCTTCGGCTTGCCGGTTGTGCCGGATGTATAAATAATCATCAGCGGATCTTCAGCGGAGGTAATTTCTGTTTCTGCAATATCACTTTGTGCATCAACCAACTCATGCCACCAATGATCTCTTTCCTCTTTCATATTTATACTTTGCCCCGTCCGCTTTAAGACGATCATGTGTTTTAAAGAATCAACCTGTTCTGCTGCTTCATCGGCAATGGATTTCATCTCCACAGACTTGCCGCGCCGAAAGGCACCATCAGCGGCAAAGAGTGCTTTCGCATTGGCATCAGCCAAACGGGAAACGATTGCGCCCGCGCCATAGCCGGAGAATAACGGCAAAATAATTCCACCGATCTTCGCGATGGCCAGCAAAGCGATCACGATCTCAGGCGTCATCGGCATAAAAATTCCAACCGCATCGCCTTTGCCAAGCCCCAGCGAACGCAGTGCATTCGCGGCTTTATTTACTTCTTTATACAACTCTGCATATGTTAGTGATTTTGTCACACCTTCTTCCCCTTCAAAAATGACCGCGGACGATTGACCATTGACCACATCTGCGCCTGACGTATTAATCGTCCGCCGTCCGCCGTCCATCGTCCATTTATCCACACAATTATGGACGATATTCATCTTTCCACCTATGCACCATTTTGGAAATTGAATTCCACGTGAGAGGTCAACGGTTTTTGAATAAGGTTCATAAAATTGAATATCAAGAAATTTCAGAACCGCGTCTGTGAACCAGGCCACATCTCTCGTGGACTTTTGCATAAGTTCCTCAAAATCCTTGATGTAATACGCGCGCATGAAAGCGGTCAGGTTTGCGTGCTCAATGTGTTCAGGTGTGGGGTTCCAAACAATACTGCCCCCGAATGCGAATGACTCGGTCATGGAAATCTCCTCAGAATTTGGCTGTGCTGATTCTACCGCTTGTTATGCAATTTACGAATCGCACAAAAAATTCCGTCAGCAAGCTGATGGACAACTTTGGAGTCAGACAGCTTGCTGTCTGGGTAAAAGATGAAACAGAGATGAATACGGAGATCAAATAAACGCCTGCGTAAGTAAAAAAAACGGGCTAAAAATCCATCAGCAAGCTGATGAACTCCATACGTGAATCGTGACTGTGGGTGTTATATAATCATTCCCATTGGAGAATTATATGACCAGCAACCCCACTTTTTCATGTTCTGCCTGCGGAGCACCCAACAAACCCGAAGCAGGGACAAGCCGCATGGCTTGCACATACTGCGGCACCAACTTAACCATCCCTGAGAATCTGCAAACGGCGGCAAGGCCGAGGGTGGAGAAAATTTCGTCGAAGGCCAAACCCGTTATCCGTCTGGAAAAAGAAGCGCCTGATCTACTTCGCAAAGCTGAACCGATCGCCAGAAAAGCATGGAACTTATATGCAGGGTGGACATGGCTCCGCTGGCTGCTGCCCACCTGCCTGACGCTCTTTGTTATCGGTTGTATTGCATGTGTGGCATTGGGCGCACTGCCGTCTGTATTAGGGTTATTTAAATAAACTAAAAGAGACAGTCACCTTTGCATAGCACCGGTGACTGTCTCTTTTTTACGCATTCAATTTAATTTTGACGAACAGCCGCTCTTTCGCCGTATTAGCAATATCCAGTGGATTAGGCTTGCCATCTTCCACACGAATCTTCATTGGTTTGGCCGCCTGCGGCACATGGCGCAAATACTCGACCATTCTTGCCTCCACAGACTTTTCATCCAGATCCGTATCTGCAAATCCCTGTACAGGCTTGCGCTTCAACAGCAAGTCCACTTTGGCGCCGCCTTGCAGATTCTTCCACCACGTCCGCTCGCGGCTGGTGATGACCCACATGGAATCACCTTCCACATAATACCCAACCGGAGTTGTATATTTTTTTCCGGTCTTGCGGCCTGTGATGGTAATTAACATCATGCCATTGCTCAACATGCCATGCAACGGCGAACGCAGTACCCATGCCATAAAATCATTTCCGTTCATTTTGAATTCACCTTTCCTTTGAATAGAATTTGTTCTTCATAAATCAGCCACGCCAGACCAGCCAGATACAAACATCGCTGAACGATTCCTTTATCAAGCGCGAGGATGTGATTCTCTGCGAGGCCAAACAATCCCGAAATCCCGATGACCAAAACAAAAAAGGCAATGCGCGTCCATCGCTCACGCTGATTTAAAGAGACGATCACCTGCCAGAAAATCCCAAGGCTCATGGCGACTCCAGCAATTGTAGCAAACATGGAATGTAATTTTGATTCACTCACCGAATAAGACATGGACGGATCAATTGGCATAGTACAGAAAATTCCAGACATCAAAATGGACAATCCATATACCGCCACAAAAAGCAGAAAATATGCGCGCCTGTTTTTACTGAAGTGAAAGATAACTCCCCAAGTCAACAGCAGACCAAAGCCGATGAAGCCAGTTTGCATGATCCACTTGTAGGTGTGCCCCTGCGAAGCAAGGTCGCTGACGGTGTTCTGCGTCCAATCATACAGCGGCGGGACGAAGAAATGCGCCAGCACGATGACCGCAATAAAATAAGCAACTGCAATGGAAATTGGTTTCTTTTTCATTTTGCAGTCTCCCCTACTTAATAAC
Source organism: Candidatus Villigracilis proximus (assembly GCA_016715195.1). Classification (GTDB taxonomy): domain Bacteria; phylum Chloroflexota; class Anaerolineae; order Anaerolineales; family Villigracilaceae; genus Villigracilis; species Villigracilis proximus. Next base: position 25,932 of record JADKBB010000001.1, on the reverse strand, counting down.
CTGCTTTTCCTGTGCGGATAAATTCGCGGGCTTGTAAACAAAGATCAACGCCACAGCCCAAACCATCACAAGCGTGCTCATGATCGCGGCGCCCAGTCCCTCACCAGCCGCAGAAGCCGTGATGAAATTGAACGCGCCATGCCAAAGCGCAACCGCCAGCAGACTTCCATCTGTGCTGTTGTAAAGCCATGTAAAAAGGATTGCGCCGCTCATCAGACCGAAGAACCAGCCGATGGCAATGGCGGGGTCGAACAAGTAGAAGAAAATCGGCAAGTGCCATAAAGCCCACAACACACCCAATACCAGAGTCGCGTTCAATGCGCTCATTTTTTCCTGCAAGCGCGGCAGGGCATATCCGCGCCAGCCAACTTCCTCACCAATGCCATAGGTGAAGATCCACAGGAAAAGCGCACCGACTCCCAAATTAGGCAGGAAGTTGACTTCGCCCAAAAGACTGAAATCCACCCACTCGCCTTGAATCATGCGCTGAACAAACGCGATCACAAAATATGCCGCCAACGGAGAAAGGGAAATCATCCACCAACTGAAACCGATACGCCATTTGAATAAGCGCTTGAAAATATCAGCAATGCCAGATTTGCCTTTTGTAAGCCCGGTCATGATCAAAGCCGAAAGCATGGGGCCGTAGGCATACAAGTAATGCACAGGAAAGGGAATCTGCCAGTTAACTTTTCCCTGAGCAATCAAAGCGAGCGGAATGCCGATCGTCCACGAAATTGCATATGCCAAAACGAAGTATCCAAGCAAAGAATTTTTTTGAAGCCACGAAGTTTTTGTGTTCATTTTTTTACTATTCCCATAATTACCCAAGTTCTTACTTTAATACAAGAATACTTGCAAAATTATTTTGAACCGCAGAGGGGGGGGTCTCCCGGTTTTTTTTCCTCTTCCCCCCCCCCCCCCCCCCCCCGCGGGAAAATTTAATTACTTTCCGGCCGAGAACGAATAGCGGATTGCCTTCTTTGAGCAGCCATCCACACAGGTGCCGCACAAAATACATTCAGCATGTTCCATCTTTTCGATCTGCACCATTGCGTTGACGTCCAAACTCATCGGGCAGCTTTTCGTACACGACTTGCAATTCGTACAGGCAGACGAGTCCGCGACCAGCCTGAGCGAAGGCCACGCAAAAAGATTTCGTGTCCAGCGCCCGATCATCATGAAGGGAGCCATCCAACAAATGGTGTGACATCCCGCCCGCTTCCCCGCAAAAATTGCCAGACCCACAAACAACGCGACCACAATGTAATAGATCAGGTAGGCAAAAAATATCGGGCGGTCAGGCGTGCCAGCGACAGAGATCCCATTTTCGGTAAGGTGCAAAAAGTCCACACGTTGATATCCGCCCGCGCTCACCGCAAACCAAACGATCAACGAAAGCCACGGAACCCAGATCGTCCATTTGATCCAATCGATCTTCCCGCCGTTGACCGCTTTGTTATTCACCGGCTCCATCATTTCCTGCATCCCCGCACCCGGGCAAATCCATCCGCACCACAACCGGCCAAAGAACAGCGAAGACAAAAACATCAATCCAAACATGATCAAACTGCCATTCACAACGCCGTTCATCGCGCCATCGATAATGACATAAGGTGACAGAAAATTCATCGTCACAGGGAAAGACAAAAACGCAATGATTACGAGTGCTTTGCGAATGCGCTGCCGCATGGGAAGTTGACGTGCCATATTTTCTCCTTTATTCCAGCCCCAATATTTTTTTCATTTTTTCGATCTCAAAATCAACAAAGGCATCCACACTGCCTTGTAAAAATCCCGACAAATAATTATAGAGATACAGGGAAGTCATCCCGTGGATCATTGACCAGGCGGACAGCGCCAACTGTGTGACGGTTCCCGTGTACGGCATTCCAAATTTTCCAAGCGCCTCATACTGGACTTTGAGGCTGGTCGGCAGCCGAAGAGCAGTTAACTCCCCTTTTATTTTTCCTGCCACATACGCCTCCCCTATCACGCCTTGCAGCACAAGGAAACTTCGCCGCGCAACCGGCCCCAATTCCTCGGCAAACATGTATCCCTGAATGGGTGTCCCAAACAAAAGCATATAGCGTTGTGGATTTTGTACCGCCCACTGAAAATAGGATTTGCACATCGCGGAAAATCTTCCAGCGTGGTCATCTGCCTTGCGGGTGCCGCGACCAGTTTCCAGCGCGGAGGTGAACGAGCCGAAGGCATCCATCAACAAAGCAGTGACCAGTGCATCGCGGTCTTTGTAGTAGCGATACAGCCCGGGCGCGGTCATCCCCATTTCGCGGGCGATCCCGCGCAGGGAAAGTCCCGAAGCGCCCACTTCGCCGATCTGCTTCCACGCTGTAGACATGATCTCTTCGCGGGTCGCATCTCGTAATTTTTCACGTCTTGTCTGTGCCATTCAGCCACCTTTTGTTTTATGCGTTTACAATTGTTTACAGTGTTTACTATTTTACATAAAACCAACTCCCTTGTCAAGAAATAAAACAGACTCACATTCTCACGCTATAATAGGGAAACTTCAAAAATAGGAGCATTTCATGTCCACTGTCTACGCATCCAAACACCCGCTTGTTGCTCACAAACTTTCACGATTAAGAGATAAAAATACCGAACCCAAAAAGTTCCGCGAACTCGTCAGAGAAATCGCGGGACTTCTTGCATACGAAGCCACTGCCGATCTGCAAACAATGCCAATTGAAATTGAGACCCCACTCACCAAAATGACCGCACAGGAACTTAAGGAAAAGATCGGGCTTGTCCCCATTCTGCGCGCGGGGCTTGGCATGATGGAAGGGATCTGGGAACTGATGCCGTCTGCCGAAGTCTGGCATATTGGATTGTATCGTGACGAAAAAACGCTTCAGCCCGTGGAGTATTACAACAAACTCCCGATCGATCCACGTGTTTCTGTCTGTCTGATCCTTGACCCTATGCTTGCAACGGGCGGCTCGGCTACAGCAACGGCCGATATTCTTAAACGCTGGGGCGTGAAGAAAATAAAATTCGTCGGACTGATCGGCGCGCCTGAAGGCATAAAAGCCATGCAAACAGCACATCCTGATATTGATATTTATCTCGCCGCAATTGATGATCATCTTAACGAACGCGCCTATATTGTCCCCGGCCTCGGTGATGCAGGTGATAGACAATTTGGAACAGGATGAACATGGAAAACAAAAACGTTTACGATCTGAAATCTGTCAAACTCCCCTATCTCTCCGGCGGATTGTTACGCCTGTTCGTTTCACTGGTCGAAGGACCACTGGGTGGATTGTTAACCCCAAGTCTTTTTGAAAGCTCGGGCATTAGCTGGCTGCGCAAACAAGTACTGAATGAAAATCCAACACACCATCCGATCCACTTCACAGGCACACTTGCGCACAAAGATTCGGCGGTTCCAGAAAAAGAATGGCCGAAAGAATCGGCAACAGAATCGCGCGGATTTCACTTCGCCACCGTGTTCGATTATGCCAAAGCCTATCGCGATGGAAAGACCACACCTGAAGAAGTTGCAAAAAAATTACTGGACGCCATTGAAGCCAGCAACACATCCACTCCACCTTTGCGGGCAGTGATCGCCTTCCAGCGTGAAGATGTCATGCGACAGGCGCGCGAAGCTACGCTGCGCATAAAAGCAGGCAAACCGCTCAGCATCTTTGACGGCGTCCCAGTTGCAGTCAAAGATGAAATGGACATGCTGCCTTATCACACCACGGTTGGCACTTCCTTTCTGGGAAAATCTCCAGCCAAAGAAGATGCGAGTGTTGTAGCACGGATGCGTGCTGCGGGTGCGTTGTTGGTCGGAAAAACCAACATGCATGAGATCGGCATCAACGTGACTGGATTAAATCCACATCACGGCACGACGCGCAATCCATATCACACAAGCCACTTCACCGGCGGAAGTTCCAGTGGTTCAGCAACAGCTGTCGCCGCAGGGCTTGTCCCCGTTGCCATTGGCGCAGACGGCGGAGGCTCGATCCGCATCCCCGCTTCATTCTGTGGAATCTTCGGATTGAAATCCACTTTCGGACGAATCAGTGAACACGGCGCCGCGCCACTGGATTGGAGCGTGGCTCATATCGGCCCGTTAGCGGGGACTGCAACCGATACGGCTTTAGCCTACGCTGTGATGGCCGGCCCCGACCTGCACGACCCTACATCATTGCATCAACCATTACCCACGCTGGAAAATTGGAATGAACTTAATTTACGCGGCATCAAACTCGGCGTGTATAAAGCCTGGTTCCAACATGCCGACGCAGAAGTGGTCACTGCCTGCGAAACAATGCTTAACCGCTTCACAGATATGGGCGCAGAGATCCGCGAGATCGTCATCCCTGATCTGGAATTAAATCGCATCGCGCATACGGTCTCGATTGTGAGTGAAATGGTGCAAGCCATGAGTTACACCTACGCCGAGCATCACCGTCAACATGGATTGGATGTACGCCTCAACCTTGCTCTGGGACGCGCCTTCTCAGCACAGGATTATATTCTGGCACAACGCGCCCGCACACGCATCATCAAAAACTTTGAGCGTGTCTTCAAAGAGGTGGATATGGTCTTAACACCAACCACCGCCATCACCGCGCCGGAAATAAAAAAAGGTGCGCTGCCCAATGGAGAATCAGACCTATCAACCACAATTGAGATCATGCGTTTTGTAACAGCCGCCAACATGACCGGTCTGCCGGCTGTCTCCTTTCCTGTTGGCTACACCAAAAGCGGGATGCCAATCGGTATGCAAGCCATGGGACGTGCCTGGGAGGAAAGTTTATTACTGCGTCTGGCTGTCAATGCAGAGCAGGCAGTGGAAAGAAAAGAGCCGCAGGTGTATTACAAGATTTTGTAACTGATATTTCGCTACCACATATTTATTTCGCAAAAACTCTAAAGGGCTTTTTGTGAATCAGGCTTTTACGAAAGCAAGGTAGGCTTTTAGGGTTTGCATGTGCAGTAGAGAAATTGGTATTATGATAAAAAACCCAAGCACGAAAATCAAAATCTTTTATTGATAGGAGACTCTTATGGCTGACTTAAAAACAAAGATCAATGATGCGAGCGTGGAAGAATTCCTAAATGCTGTGGAAGATGAGCAAAAACGCAAGGATTGTTTGGAGATCATTAAGATGATGAAACGGGCTTCAAAACAAGAGCCCAAAATGTGGGGAACGGCCATTATCGGGTTCGGTTCGTATCATTACAAATACGAAAGCGGACGGGAAGGCGATATGATGCAAATAGGATTTTCGCCGCGTAAGCAGAACATTACCCTGTATATCGGTCTGGGCAATGATCTTGAAAATCCGCTTTTGAAGAAGCTCGGTAAACATACGACAGGCAAGGGATGTTTGTATATAAAGAAGCTTACAGATGTTGACACGAATGTTTTACAGGAACTGATCAACGAATCATTTAAAAAAGCTGGTCACTCCAGGTAAGGCTTTCGTTTGGTGCAAACCTTTAAACGGGTACGCGGTTGATCTTTAGAGGCTGGAGGATAAGATGGCAAAGAAGGTTGAATTAAAGACGAAAGTCAATGATGCAAGCGTGGAAAGTTTTCTTAACTCGATCGAAGATGAGCAAAAGCGCGCAGATTGCTTTGAAATTCTTAAGCTCATGAAGCAGGTTACAAAGGAAGCGCCGAAAATGTGGGGAGCAAGTATTGTCGGGTTTGGAAGCTATCATTACAAAAGCTCCGGTGGACGTGAAGGCGATTGGATGTTGACCGGTTTTTCGCCGCGCAAACAAAACCTGACGCTGTATCTGATGAGCGGATTCGATCTGCATAAAGACCTGTTAAAAAAACTGGGCAAGCATAAAACCAGTGTTGGATGTCTGTATCTTAAGAAACTGGATGATGTGGATAAGAAGGTCTTAAAAGAGCTGGTAACTGTGTCAGTAAAAACAATGAAGAAGCTGGGTAATAAATGACCCTATTTCAACAGGCTCAATAACCATGCAACGAGACCCGGAAGGATTCGAAAAAAAGATTTTGCATAAATTTGCAGGATTTTCAAATCAACGCATTCTCGAAGTGGGATGCGGCGAAGGCCGGTTGACATGGAAATACGCCAACGCATCCAACTTTACCGTTGGATTTGATCCTGACCGCGACGCAGTACGCGTGGCTCGTGCAGAAACCCCCGCCACTGCGCAGGGGCATGTCCACTTTGCGCAGGCGAGCGCGAGCCATATTCCCTTTGTAAACGAATCTTTTGATATCGCCATTCTGGCATGGTCGTTGTGATGAATGCAACATGCGAGCATGGTCCATGCTCTGGATGAAATACGAAGAACGCTCAAGCCAAAGGGAATACTGATCGATCTGCGGCCCGTGGAGTCAAACTGGTCGGTGGAAGTCTCTTCTTCGACGGGGTATCAGCTTGCAGGTAGATTGACCGATCTGCCTGCGGCGGTGGCAGATGATGAAGCGGCGTTTCAGGCGATGCGGGAAGTTGAATCCCGCAGGTGGTATGTCAAAAAAGAAGAAGAAGAATTTGCCTTTTTTTATTATTGGGATACACCCTCCGAGATGAAGGATTTTATGGAGGACGAGTGGGATGGTTTTGAGAAATTGGAAGACGATGTTTTTCAAAACACAAAGTCTTTGTGGGCTGTTGCAAACGCCGATGCGCGCGTTCGGGTGCGTGTGAAAATGTTGATCACACTATGGGAGAAATAGTGGAGTTAAATTTTTATCAAGTGCGCCTATAATGCGAGCATCAATCTCTCGGAGGAGAATTTAATGTTTGCAAAAAAATATTTTATTATCGGTAGTTTTCATCACCCTTGCTGTACTGGCCTGTAACCTGCCCGGGGACGCGCCACCCAAACACAAACACCGGTTCCATCTGCCACCTCAACCAGGGGCGGGATCATTATCCTTACTCCCATCCTCATCTTTAAATCACCTACACCTATCATCATTATTCCGATCTTCACTCTTGACTTTAGCCCATAAGATATTTACAAAGAACAAAAATCCCGGCATATCCATGTCGGGATTTTTTATATGCTATACTCTGAAAAATCAATTCAGCCAAGCCAACATTCCATAAGTTATTGAAGGTGAACCATGTGTGACACTCTGATCGCCACCAAACTCTCCACATCAAACGGCATTGCCATCTTTGGCAAAAACTCCGATAGACCCGTAAATGAAGGTCAATCCATGGTCTACTTCCCTGCTCAAACCTACAACGCGGGAAGCGTATTGAAATGCACGTATATCGAAATTCCACAGGTCGAGAAAACACACGCAGTACTTTTATCCAAACCTTTCTGGATGTGGGGCGCAGAAATGGGAATCAACGAGCACGGACTCGTGATCGGCAATGAAGCGGTGTATTCAAAAATTCCGGCCAACAAAAACCGGCGCTGCTCGGCATGGATCTGTTACGTGCCGCGCTCGAACGCGCCGTTACCCCGCGCGAAGCCATGCAAGTGATCATTGACCTGCTCGAAAAATTTGGCCAGGGCGGCAATTGCGCTTCACATGGCGAGAGCATGTACTATCACAACAGTTTCCTGATCGCCAACGCTGATGATGCCTGGGTGCTCGAAACGGTGGATAAGCAATGGGCGGCGCGTCAGGTGCAGGATGTGTATTCCATTTCAAATTGCTTCACGCTTGGCAGTCAATGGGACATGGCTTCTTCTGATCTTGTAAATCTTGCTTTGCAAAAAGGCCTTGCCAAATCAGCCGGAAGTTTTAATTACACAAAGGATTATTCCGATTTTCTTTTTACCACTTTTGGCAAAGGCCGCACACGCCGCGCCACCACCACCCACCTGCTCGAACAAGATAAAGGCAATTTCAATATTCAATCCATGATGGGCACGCTGCGCCATCACAACGATGAAAACTTCGATCCACAAACCACCGGCATCGCATCAGTGGATGTGTGTATGCATGCGGGCTTTGGCCCGATCCACATCAGTCAAAGCACGGCATCAATGGTCACTTATTTGGATGGCAACACCCCGATCATTTTCGCCACTGGCACATCTGCCCCCTGCACGAGCATTTTCAAACCGATGTGGATGGACACCGCTTCTTCTCTTAACTTTGGGCCTGTTCCTGCTTCCACAACAGATTCAGCCTCCCTGTTTTGGACTCATGAAAAGCTACATCGTGCCACATTGCTAAATTATCCTGAACGCCTCAAAACCTATGCGGCTGAACGTGATGAACTTGAAACAAAATTTGTACAGGGCGCATTGAATCTATCTCATGCTTCGCAACAGGAACGTGCAGATTTCTCTGCTGAATGCCTGCGCGAAAGTCTGTCCGCTGAAATTGATTGGTTAAAACGTGTGGAAAAAGTCCCGGCTCGCAAGCACATTCTATATGCCAGCGCATGGAGTGGTTTTAATAAAAAAGCGGGAGTAAAAATTTAAGGAAGTACATCTTGAGCAAAAAAACAAGTGCGTCCTTCAGCCTCGCTCAGGATGCGTTTATAGGAATACACATAGATTAGACTTTAGCCAAAATAAAATACAAGTACCGCTCCGAAGGTTTATTTCGAGAATTTGGCCGCCTCATGGCAACCTTTGGGACGTTTTTCCTAATACAGATAAATTCTATTTATTACCTATCAGGGAAACGCGATTCTTTAACGCAAGGCAAAATCAAGCACAAACAGTCAAAACGTCCAGTAAAATGCGCAACAATTATTCAGCGGATGGACGGGTACATGGATCAACAATAAATAATGCAAACCAACGGCCAGGTAATTTCACCAGAAGAATTGCTCGAAACATATCAGATTCAAACTGTGATACATGGTCAAACCTGGAATGTGTTTGACAAGGGATCGGGCACACCTGTCATTTTTTTACACAACGGGGGCGGCACACTGTGGAATTGGGCACATCAACTTGAACATTTCTCTTCCAAATACCGAGTCATCGCTCCTGATTTGCCGGGATTTGGGCGTTCGTATCGGCCTTTCAAACCGCTCACCCTAAATGCCTATGTACAAGGGTTATCCGCGCTGCTCGAAACCCTGGATTGTCACAAACCCATTTTGGTCGGGAATTGTATCGGGGCTTCGGTTGCGCTTGAGTTTGCCTTACATCAGCCGCAAAAAGTAACCTCATTGGCTTTGTTCAATATCTGTGGCGGTACGCCAATGCTCAATCCGTATTTACAATTCTGGGCAGATTTACGTCCTCATACGGCTTTAGGGAAGGCGCTCCTTCAGTATATGATTGACCTTACAAGTCATCCTGACTTGCAACAATTAAGTACACACTTGATCTATGCAAACAATGAACCTGATTTACATCCAACACTTAATCAATTCATTCAACAACAGCGCCTTGACCCCAGGTTAAGAGCCTCACTATACTGGCTGGTAATGGGATTGGATAGTTTTAATGTTTTCAGTCAGCCCCGGCAAAAGCCCGCTCACTTTTTGCCTGTATTACTGGGCTGGGGAGCACAAAATCGGACTCTGACCGCAAGCTGGGCCGGATTTATTGCTGAATGGCTTTCCCCTGATCAATTCTGGCTTATTGAAAATGCTGGGCACATGCCCATGTATGAACAACCGAAATTAGTAAATGAAACGCTTGAAGTTTTTTTCAAACAATAAAAACAAAATAGGTGTTTCCATATGAGTCCAACCCGCATGTCAAAAATAGAGTCAGCGATTCGTGTTGTACTTGAATTCAACAAGGCTTTTAACCGTCATGATGTCGCCAATATGATACTGCTCATGAGCGACGATTGTGTGATCGAACATGCTGAACCAGCTCCTAACGGAGCTGTCTATTCGGGAAAGGAAGTAATCACCCAATACTGGCAAGACTTCTTCCATGCATCCCCTCATGCTCATATCGAAATCGAGGAAGTTTTTGGCTTTGGGATTCGATGTATTATGCGCTGGAGATACCATTGGGTCGATACAGCAGGAAAGAACAGAGACGTCCGAGGAGTTGACATATTCCAGGTAAGGGATGGCGTCATCTGTGAAAAACTTTCCTATGTTAAGGGGTAATTTTAAAAAAATTATTTCACATCCAAACCCGTGATGCGAGATACGATACGATGAACCAGCACGATCGGCAGCAAAAGCACGATATGCAGAATCAAACTAAGCCCAAATAAAGTTGCCGCTACATTTAAAAAATTATTTAGAAATGGGGCAAGGTTTTCCAACATCCATGTCCCTGCACCGGCAAAGATCGCCAGGGCAAGCAAAACCGCAGCCCATAGACCAAGCGGAAGCCAGGCATGCCTATCAGATTCAGAAGGCATCATTGTGCTGGAAACTGCAAAAGCAAAATAGAACCAGAGATAAAAGTCCTTCACCGTAGGAAGAAGTCCCAGGCCCATCCAAAACAAATTGATCTGGCCGTGAAGCAGCACATCCCACAGAGTGAGGATTTGCATGTGATTGATCCCCGCGTAGGCGACAAAGGAACTACCTGCGATCAGCGGCGAGAGACCAATCAATGAATCGCGGACGATATCTGTTTGCTCGGTTTCCACATATCCCATTTGCAAACGTCCGTCAGGCAGACTGGCGGGCATAAGTGAAAACCTGCCAGTGCGCACACCTAATAGTTTCGCCATCAAAAAATGACTAAGTTCATGCAAAAATACACCGGGGAAAAACAGGATCGAGAACAGCCCAATTGTCAACTGTGCATTGCGCGTGACAATGAGAAAAACAGCTTGTATTTCACGATGCAAAAGCCGCTGGAAAAATACCAGCGGCAGAAGTAATAGAATAAACCAGAGCAGACCTGAAAAGGGCATATTCGCAGCTATGCAGGGTGGATGATGATGCTTATAAATATTGTATTGACGATCTACGCAGCGGCTTTGGCAATTGCCGCAAACTCATCTATTTTCAAGCTGGCTCCACCAACAAGTGCGCCGTCAATATCAGGTTGACCGAAGAATTCGGCAGCGTTGGAAGCAGTGACTGAGCCGCCGTAAAGTACGCGAATGGCTTGAGCAGTTTCACTGCCAAATAACTCTGTCAACGCGGGGCGGATGATATCTTTTACAACTGCATTCGCTTCAATACCATTGGACGCCTTGCCTGTTCCTATCGCCCAGACGGGTTCGTAGGCGACGATTATGCGGGAGGCAAAAGCGGGAGATACGTCCCTGAGACTCTGGCTGGTTTGAGCAGAAACAACTTCACGGGTACGGTTTGATTCGTATTGTTCCAGCGTCTCGCCAACACAAACGATCGGGGTCAGATCAAAGGTTTGGGCGGAGATCAATTTCCGATTCACAATTTCATTGGTTTCGCCAAAATAAGCGCGCCGTTCGGAATGTCCAAGAATCACGTAACGGCATAATTCCTTTACCATTGCAGGGGAAATTTCGCCGGTGAATGCGCCTTTTTCCTCCCAATGCATATTTTGAGCGCCGAGGCTGATGCCAGATCCTTCAAGCAGCGCTGAGGCGGCCATGAGTGACATGAACGGCGGACATAGAACCTTGTCGACGCCGTTGATCTCGCGTAATTGAAGGCTCATCTTGAAGACCAGATCGCGCGTTTCGGCGATGGTCTTGTTCATTTTCCAATTCCCGGCAACTAATGGTGTTCGCATGTATGTGATCCTTATAATATTGTTTTGAGATATTCATCAGCCATGAGGCGTATCCACTCGGGCGCGTCAGAATCTGATGAAAGGGTAAGTAATATATTTTTTGCTTCTTCTGTTTCGCCTTCTTTTAAAGCAATCTCTGCTTTTAATAACAGCGATTCAGACATATTGGGCTGCGCTTGCTCGGCCTGTAATAACTGCCGTTTTGCTTCTTCCAAAGAAACATTATATAAAGCGTGCCGGGCGCGCGCAATAAAACCAAGCGGCTGGCTGACGGAATCAATACGGTCAAAGAAAACGAAGCCGGGCATATCTTTTTGTTCTGAAGCCTTATATATAGCTTCATGAAAATCATGTTCCAGTTCAACAGGCATCTCTGTCTCACGATAGATCTGGGATGCGCGTAAATACATTCCTGCAACTGGAATCCAGGCTTCACGATCCTTAAATTCTTCTGCGGCGCGGATGAAAAATTCCTTATTACCGGGGCCGGCTAAATTGGCGGCTTGCACGAGTTCTGACATGGATGGGATGGTTTCTTTCATATCCCATAGGGCAATGGCAAGCTGTAGATGCGCAGCCGGATCACCCGGGTTTTTTCTAACCAGTTCCATATTAGCAAGCACTTCAGGGGAAGCGTTTTGCACAGTGGGCATTGTGGAATTTCCACCAGGACCGCCCTGGCCGCCCGGGCCGGGTACGGTAGGCAAAGGATTGGGAAGAATGGGCGTTGCTGTGTTTAATGAGACGGTAGGCACAGAAGTCGCCTCAACCAAAAGAGCAGCCCGATTTCTTAAGACAGCGGCAAAAGCAACTGCCAAACAAAGCAAAGCAACGAGAGCCACACTCACCCACATCCACGGAGAACGTTTTTTAGATTCGCTGGCGGCAGGCGCGGCAATTTGTTTTTTAGAATTTGTCCGGTCTGTTTTTAAAGTTCCGGGACGCATGGTAATGGCTGTGCCTTGCATCGGAATACCGGCTTCAAGCCAAGCATCTTTGAACGCTTCGATCAGTTCCTCGGTACTTTCATAACGATCCAGCCGGTCTTTTGCTAGCGCCTTCAACAAAACACGCTGAACAGGCTCGGGCACCTTGGGGTTGACCTTGATCGGTAAAGGCAATGGAGTATAAATATGGTCGTGGATAATTGAAAACGGCGTGTCAGCACTGAAAGGAACCTGTCCGACCACCATTTCATATAACATAACGCCGAAGGAATAAATATCTGTTCCGGCATCGAGGTCTTTTTTGCCCATTGCCTGTTCGGGGGAAATATACTGCGGTGTACCCATGATCGAATCAGACGACATGGTGGATTCACCTGCTTCTGCAATTCGCGCAAGGCCAAAATCTGCGAGATACATGGTTCCATCCGCTGCAATCATAACGTTGGAAGGTTTTATATCACGATGCAGAATTCCCTGCCTGTGGGCGTATGCCAGAGCAGACCCCACCGAATTAACCACCCGTTCGATCTCCTCTGAAGTAAGCGGGCCTTTATTTAAGCGGGCTTTTAGAGTATCGCCTTCGATGTATTTCATTACAAGAAAAGGCCGCGCCTCATATTCTGAATAATCATAAACCGGGACAATATTCGGGTGTTCCAAACGTGCAACCACACGTGCTTCGCGCTGGAAACGCATTGTAAATGTCTGATCCTGATGAAATGCCGGGTGTAAAACTTTTAAAGCAACGTAACGGTCAAGCGCGGCATGATAGGCTTTGTAGACAGTTGCCATGCCGCCTTGACCAAGCTGCTCGATGATCCGATATGGACCAACGTTCTCACCAATATTGAAGGACATACTTGAATCTCCGCTTGCGAATTTCCCCGATTATAGTCGAGTGTTATTAATTTCAGTTGCTCACGCTGTAAATTGTCTGTAAATTGAAATGTATAACGTCCCGCCATGCATGGTAAGCGGGACGAAGATTGCTGTCATAGGAGAATACTACGGTCTGACTCGTAAAACTTGAATGGAACCATCCCGACCCGAGAATATTTGCTCAAATTCATCTCCGACTCCGGCATCGATCAACTCATAGATATGGCTGTTTCTACTGGATAAAAAGCTGTCTACGTAAATTGCCTGCACCCCAAGGCTCGAAAGTTGTGCATACAAATCCTCTGGAGAAGTGACAACACCGTCTAGATCGCCTATTTCAAAATAGTCCATGCGAGCAGCATACACAGCCCCCGGAGCGCCCGCCGCAACCAGAGAGTCTTCAGGGAAAGTTTCTTGCAAAAAGACAATCGCCTGCTCTTCGGGAATTTCCCCCCAAATCTGTATCTGTGGAGGATTATAGGCACCCCTCACGATCATGCCGCCTGCTAGAAAAATGAGATAAAGCGTTATGGGAATTTCCTCTACACGGCTGCGACTTGCCAATTTTCCAGCCCAAATGATTCCCAATAAAACCAAAGTATTGAAATAAAGATAATTCAGAGACCTATATACACCGATCACAGACAAAATAAAAAGAAACACAGTCCAGATCAAATATTCTTTTCGTCCACTGATAATCGAATTCACCAGTGAAGTGACCCCAATTGCGGCCAATACAAAAACAACAAAGTACGGAGTCTGTAAATAGCCCGCGCGGAAAAACGTGAGGAAATAAACTCCCAGATATGCTGTCCATATCAACAAAGAGCCGAGCAGTAAAAATTGACGTTTCCGCGCCAATTCAAATATACCGGTTATGGCAAGAAAGAATACCATGTAAGCGGTCCGCTTGCCGTATGCTGAATAGATCAACTCGGGCAAAACCTTCAAGCTGTGAACGACCCTCTCAAGCATCGCACCGGGATTATTGCGAATCGCAGTAAATACCGAATAATTATTATCCACGGGCGTGCCATATAATTCACGCGCCTCAAGGATCGCGCATCGTGAAAAACTCTGTTGGCAGGATTCGTTTTCCTGATAAAGCTCGGCCTGTCCCTGCTCAAAAGCAATATACGACCTTTCCCTGGTTCCCAAAGAAAAGTTTCCGGTAACAAATCCGTAAATAAGAAAATAGCCAAAAACAAAAATCAAAAAGGGCAGCGCAGTATAAAGAAGATGTTTAATTTTATTAACGGAAGACCGCAGGAACAAAAGAGAAAGAACCACAAAAATAACAAACAAAACCAGACCATCATTTCTTGACAGCGCAGCCAAACCCAGAAAACATGAGATCCATCCGAGTTGTTTTTCTTCTCTGGTTTCGTAATAAGTTATTAACTTCCAAAAAGCAAAACCGGACATGGCCGCGAACAAAGCATCCGTCGGATTGTCCAATATGTCGGTCAAAACGGTCATGGAAAATAAAACTCCCGCCATCACCAGTGGATAAGACAGCCTGCTCAACCGTTTTGCGATCAGAAAACTACCCAGCCACATCAACCCGAACAGCAGCACCCGCCCCACAGCTGCGCTCTGCATCATCCAATACGGAGAACTCTTAAAAGGCAGATAAGTGAACGCATAGAATATCGCCACAAAGGGATTCCACTCAAATGGAGTCAGGGTTCCATTGATCAACTCCCTGCCCGCGTTGATATAAATCGCCTCATCCCAAAGATTAATATCCTGCAAAGTCGGCATGAAACGATACAACATAAAAAGGATTTGAATCAGAAAGATCAACAGCGCAATCAAATCCCCATTCTTTGAAATATCCCAAAGGGCGTTACTCTTTATTTTCTGTGAAAAATTCATATTTTTATTTTTTCTCTAGCCCGCACACAAACCCTAAAGTCTGATTAAAAACCTCGTGTACAGAGAGCAATTATTTTTCAAAATCGGTCATCACGTAATAGCACAAAAACAACAGGTCATTAAAAGGCGGGCAGAAAAATCTCCGCCCGCCTTCCATACCCTATTTAAGGTCAATGCTTACATTCACAATTCCGTTTTCAGGCGTCAACGTTAAATTAAAAAGCTGTGAGGTACCATCGCCGCAATTTACAGTCCATTCTTCCTGCCAGACACCGCTGGAATCCGGTTCCTGAGTGATGGAAATTATCGTTCCCTCTGCCGTTGGAGCCGCACAGCCCTGTATCGCCGCAAATATCTGCACCGTTGACCAGGCCACAATGCGCGTGGAATCATCTGTCAGCCCGCCTTGCGGAGCATCACTGCTGTCAAAATTAGGGATCGGAATCGTTGGGCTGTTTGGGTCATTGGGATCCGAAGGAATCCCGGTGGGAATTTCAAAATTTTGAAGCTGCTCATAAGTTGATTGCGCAGCCACATATCCTTGATAACCATAAAAGCCCCCCGCAGCAGTAACCACACAGCAACAACACAAAACGACAGCAACCACCACACCAATAATTATATTGCGGTTTGAATTTGATTTAGCCTGATCTGATTCCATTGAATTTTCCATGATTTTCCTCTACATTAAAAATTTAATTTTCAACTCGTAATACGACAACATTTATACCGCCGGCAGGTTCAGGAGAAAAACTCACCGCGTAGGTATGCTCCTCACCACACGCATCCAAATGCCATAACTCCGCCCAACTTGCATCGATCACATCCTGCGGCAGGTTCAACACATCCCCTGAAGTTAATAAAATAGTATCACAGCTTAAAGCGCCTTCCTCCTTCTCAATTAATTTGATAGCCTGTTCCTGAAGTTCAGCACTCGCAATCCCATTATAGCGATACCCGTCCGGCACCTCTGGTATGGAAAATTTTCCAAGATTGGGAATAATGACAATACCCGCCGCGGCCACAAGCAACAAGCATAAAAAAACAATCACAGCAATCATGATCATCTGCGCGATCGTTCTCTTGGGCTTCGGCAAAACATTTTTCGGACTTTCCATTCAATGCTCCTGTTTGATTAATATTTTTTGGATTTTATCAGTGACAGGTCAATACTCCAAACCCCAAAAAGTGGGATAAAAACCACGTATCTCACTTAAATTTTTCCTGCTTCTGTTTCGAAATATATTCTCACCCTGTGAGAGGAAACAAAATGCGGTGCAAATAAAAATTTGCACCGCATTCAACCTAACAATTATTTATCGAGCAGAGCCGCCACGCCGGGCAATTCTTTGCCTTCAAGGAATTCGAGTGACGCACCGCCGCCAGTGGAGACGTGGGTCATTTGCTTGGCAACGCCAGCCTTCTTCACCGCACTGGCCGAGTCACCGCCGCCAATGACTGTGATCGCACCGGATTCAGCCAACATGCGCGCCAGGGCAAACGTCCCTTCGGCGAATTTTGGCATTTCAAAAACGCCCACAGGACCATTCCACACTACAAGCTTCACTCCGTTCAAGGAGGTCTTATACAGTTCGAGAGTCTTCGGGCCAACATCGAGCATACGCCAGCCAGCGGGGATCTTATCCACATCCACGATCTGGGTGTTGGCATCGGCGTCAAATTTATCAGCAATGATCGCATCCACAGGGAGAATTAATTTATCGCTTGATTTCGCCAAAATAGTTTTTGCCAATTCCAAAGATTCGGCTTCCACAAGGCTGTCTTGCATATTCAGTCCCTGCGCAGCGAGGAAAGTGTTTGCCATTCCCCCACCGATGATCAATTTATCGCATTTGGAAAGTAGAGTTTCAACAACCAAAATCTTGTCGCTGATCTTTGCGCCGCCAAGAATGGCGATGTACGGATGCTCGGGGTTTGCAACTGCACGGCCCAGATATTCAAGCTCCTGTTCCATCAGGAAGCCGGAAACAGCGGGCAGGAAGCGTGCAATCCCTTCCGTGGAAGAATGAGCGCGATGCGCAGAACCAAACGCATCGTTGACATATACATCACCGAGAGCGGCCATTTGCTTGGCGAGATCAAGGTCATTCTTTTCTTCGCCGGCGTGATAGCGGGTGTTTTCCAGCATCATCACGTCACCGGGCTTCATGGCCTTCGCAAGCTTCTCAACTTCCGCGCCAACGCAATCAGGCGCCATCTGCACGGGAGTCCCTAACAGCGCAGCCAATGCTTCCGAAGCAGCACGCAGGCTAAAGGCTGAGTCAGATGCGGATTTTGGTCGCCCTAAATGACTCATCAAAATTAAAGATGCGCCCTGTTCGAGCACGTATTTAATTGTCGGCAGTGCGGCTTTGATGCGCTTGTCATCGGTGACTTTGCCATCGGCCATCGGCACGTTGAAATCCACGCGCATGAGCACGCGTTTGTTTTTGATGTCAATATCTTTGACTGTCTTTTTCATTGTTGCTCCATATTCGAACGTACACATGAAAACAGGTACACAAGTGATCTATCTACCTGTGTACCTGTTTATTGATTTTATATTAAAGTTTTTTTGCCATCAAAGCGGTGAGGTCGGCGGTGCGGCAGGCATAACCCCATTCATTGTCGTACCAGGCTACAACCTTGACCATGTTGCCGAGAACGATTGTATCAAGTGCGCTGAAGACACTGGAGAAAGTTGTGCCGCGCAGATCGGTGGAGACGAGAGGTTCGTCTGTGACGCTGAGATAGCCCTTCATGGAACCATTGGCATACTCGAGCATGGCTTCGCGAATTTCTTCGATGCTGGCTTCTTTGTTCAAGATGGCGGTGAAATCAACCACTGAAACGGTAGGCGTAGGAACGCGGAAAGCCATACCGGCAAATTTGCCTTTCAATTCAGGGATGACGAGACCCACTGCTTTGGCAGCGCCGGTTGAAGAAGGCACAATGTTTTGGGCAGCAGCGCGGGCATCACGCAAATCTTTTGCGCCAACATCCTGCAATTTCTGTGAGCCGGTGTAAGCGTGGACTGTGGTGAGTAAACCACGGTCAATGCCGAATTTGTCGTTGAGCACTTTGGCAACCGGTGCGAGACCATTGGTTGTGCAGGATGCGTTGGAAACGATGTGGTGTTTCTTGGCATCGTATTTGTCTTCGTTGACGCCCAAAACGATGGTGATGTCTTCGTTCTTGGCAGGTGCTGAAATGATCACTTTCTTTGCACCGCCGGCTTCGATGTGAACTTTGGCTTTGGTGGCGTCGGTGAAGAAACCGGTGGCTTCGATGACAATATCCACACCTGATTCACTCCACTTGATGGCGGCCGGGTCTTTTTCAGCTGAGACTTTGACTGTCTTGCCATCAATGATGAGGTTGCCGTCTTTTACTTCTACTGTGCCGTCGAAATTACCATAGGTCGAATCGTACTTAAGAAGATGAGCGTTTGTTGCGGGGTCAAACAAATCATTAACCGCTACAACTTCGATATCTTTCGGGTAACGAGCCTTGAGTGTTCGAAGAACAAGACGACCAATGCGGCCAAAACCATTAATACCAACTTTTACTGTCATTTTAATTCTCCTTAAAAAGAAATTTAATTTGTTTGTGAATTTTCACACAATCCATATTCTAACATAGATTTTGTGAATTATAGCACTGCGATAGGCACAGCGAGGTCAATCGCGGCCATATCTAAAAACGAGATAAAACATAGTAAGTTCAGAAAAGACATTATAACCAAAAAGCCCATTAGGCGTGTTGTCTGGATGACTTTAAATTCCTCCCCCCTTTCTGAAACCATGGTTAATCAGGCCTGATATTACTACAGTACCAGAACGGAGGTGTAGACAGGAACACAACAAATCTTATTTATCACTGTCTACCCGTATCGATTTCGGAATTAACTCAATAGATGGCGCATGTCAAAATTACTTAAATAGCCAGTAACGTTTTCAAAAACTCCCAGGTCTTTGCCAGTGACGGAACATACAATCGCTCCTCTGGCGAGTGCAAATCTCTGATGGTCGGTCCCATTGAGATGGTATCCAGCCCGCCGCAGCGGTCGCTGATGATTCCGCATTCGAGTCCACCATGGGTGAGCTCGATCTTTGGGTCTTCTTCGACAATGGACCGATAGGTTTCGACGCATTATTTGAGTAACGGCGATTCCATGTTCGGCTGCCAGGGCGGGAACATCTTCGTTCTTTCGGTCTTTGCGCCTGCCAGCCATGCGACAGTTTCGACTCGTCTGGTAATTTCATCTAATCTCGAAAAGACCGCGCTGCGATTTGTAGAGACGACTGACAGCCCATCCTCTTTCAATTCCATCACGCCAATGTTATTAGACGTTTCGACGAAGGCAGGCATATCTGCAAACATGGATGTGACTCCGTGCGGCAACGCCATCAGCAAGCGGATTGCCGCCTGTGTTTCAGCGGGGCTAATGGCAAGGACAGGCTCGCCGCTGATTTCGTTCAGCGTGAGCACAAGCCCTGTTTCTGTTTTGGCAAGTTCACTTTGGACGGTGGCTTGAATGGCAGAGAATTTTTCTTTGCACAGAGTCGCATTTTCCTTGCGCAAACGAATACCGCTTCCGCGTCGCGTGGGATGGCGTTGCGCGCCGTCCCGCCTTTGAGCGTGGATAGGCGAATTTCCATATCGCGTTGAATAAAGTCCAGTATGCGGGCGATGAGTTTGTTTGCGTTCGTGCGAAACTTGTTGATATCTTCTCCAGAATGCCCACCTTGCAAGCCGCGGACCTTCAATTCAAAAGCAACTTCATTCTGCTTTTGTGAGTCCCATGTGACGGGCAAGGTCATATATACACTGCCGCCACCTGCACACCCCACTGTAAAAACGCCTTCAGTTTCGGAATCCACATTGATGAGTGTTTTACCTGTGAGTAAGGCTGGGTCAAGAGTATCTGCGCCGACAAGCCCTGACTCTTCTTCGACGGTCAGCAGCAACTCAAGCCGCGGATGTTTGACGGACTCATCTTCAACCAACGACATCATCAACGCAATGCCAATGCCGTTGTCTGCGCCGAGGGTGGTGCCGTTGGCGCGAATCCAGTCGCCATCACGGATGAGTTGAATGGGGTCTTTCGTGAAATCATGCGTGGACTCAAGCGTCTTCTGGCAGACCATGTCCATGTGACCTTGCAAAATTAACGTTGGGCGGTCTTCGTAGCCTGCACTGGCAGGGACATAGATGACGAGATTCCCCGCCGCGTCTGTCTTGGAGGTGCAGTTGTGTTCAGCCGCCCATTCGATGAGCCAGTTACGAATCGCTGTTTCGTTCTTCGAACCGCGCGGGACGGATGATACTTTTTCAAAATTCTTGAGGATGAGTTCGGTTGGGTTCATTGTATATTCCTATATCGTTATCAAGATGATCGCAAGCAGGGCAATTGCCACGCCAATGCGTTGAACGCTACTGATCTTTTCACGCAAAATCAACCATGCCAGCAAGACCGTTACGCCAGAGTATAGCGAGCCGAGGACTGCGGCAATATCCATGCGCCCTGATTGGACGGCAAGGATAAAAAACACGCTGCCCAACACATCCACGCTAATGTTGAGAAGGACAAGCGGCAGCATGGAACGGGATGGCAGGTGTAACTCTTTGCTAAAGGCGGCAAGGATCATTAATGTCAACCCACCTGCGCCACGGACAGCGACAAGCGGAGCGAAAATACTACTCTGCCCGCCGAGGTCAACAAAGATGAAATAAATGCCGAAGCCCAGCCCTGCAAGAAAAGGCAACAGCAAATCTTTCAGCCGTAATTTTATTGCACCAGCCCCATTTTGTGAAATAAGCCAGATGGCTGCCAGTGCAAAAATAAAACCAGCGACAATTGAAGCGGATGGAACTCCATCCCTCACGACGCCGACAATGGCGGGCAACCCCGCAGATGTGACCGCTGCAATCGGCGCGGCAGTGGACATTTGCCCGTCTGCAAGGGCACGGTACAACGCAAGAAAACCCAACGAGCCAATGACACCTGCGGCGCTGCACCACAACCAATCAACAAGAGGCATGTTCAATTGTCTGGTGAAAAGCGCAATTGCAAGGACGGGAATCAATCCGCCTGCTTGAACATACAGCGACGCCCTCACAGCATTGACGCGACGGCTAACCAGTCCGCCTGCAAAGTCACCTGCTCCCCAAAATAGCGCCGAGGCGAGACCGAAGAGAATGGATTGCATTACTTCTTTTTGTATTCCGCTCTGTCGTTGAGCAGGGTCATCATCTTGCCATCGGACGAGAAAGCAATCATTGTGTCATCCAAAAATGCTTTGAGATTCCAATGTGCGAGGAAGGTGTCACCTTGCCAGTGTTCGAGGGTGGCGGTGTTGACTCCATAGGTGATTTGCAAAGAGTTATCTTTGATAGTTACAGTCATCTCGCCGAAGAGGTCGTTGGAAAATGTCCCAGCGTAGGAATCCAACTTGTTGGACGGAGGCAGGTTCGGGTCACGTTTGAGGCGCATTTCGTCCACTTGACCTTTGACTTCTGCCATGTATCCCTGCGCAACCATCTGAAATTCGGATGACCAGTCGCGTCCTTGTTTGTCGAGCAGAATATCGGAGATGGCGTAAAACAGCGCAGCGTGCGAAAGCGTTTGATGAACATTGACCATGACGGCGAGCCCGAGTTTGCGCTGCGGGAAAAACGCGACGGCGGAGTTGTAGCCAGGCATTTGACCGCCGTGCATGAGAACTTTTTCGCCGTGCAAATCCATGACCCACCAGCCGAGACCGTACGTCCAAAAATGGGTGGCGGGTTGAAGATAGGCGAGCGGCGCGAGTTCGGAGTTGAGCACATCCTGCATGACCATTTGCGGCGTGGTGAGTTCGTTGAAGGTGTTGAGTTGCAGAAGCGGCGCACCGTTGTTGAGTAATGCTTTGAGCCATTGCGCGAGGTCGTTCGCGGAAGTGTGAATCGAGCCAGCAGGTTCATGCACGATTTTGAAGTTTTCGATGGCACTCATCTCGCCAAGAAAACGCACGCCTGCGGGATAGGTTTCATCTAGCACAGCATGAGGTGAGGCGAAGTTTTTGTGGTCGGTAATTCGGTCGTATCCGCTGAATGAATGGGACATATTCAGCGCGTTGAAAATTCTTTCGGTGATGAAATCGTCCCATGACTTGCCAGTGACCGCTTCGACGATGAGTCCCGCCACACCATATTGTTGATTGGCATAGTTGAAGCCTGTGCGAAAACCCACGGCAGGCTTGAGATATTTCATGCGGCGCATGAGTTCGCGCTGGTCGTATCCGCGATGATAGTAGAGGCGCTGGGCACGTTCCAAGCCGAGACGGTGACAGAGCAAATCGCGCACGGTGACATGACGAGCGACCCAATCATCGTATAGCTCAAACTCAGGAATATATTGAATAACGAGGTCATCCCATCCCAGTTTGCCTTCATCCACCAACATGCCAATCAGTGCGGATGTAAATGCTTTTGTGGTGGAACCAATCGCAAAGATGGTATCCGCATTCACGGCTTCAGGCTTGCCCGCTTCGAGCACGCCGTAGCCTTGGGTGAAAATCTCATCACCTTGTACAACCGCCACCGCCGCACCAGGGATATTCCATGCGGTGAGAGTTTTTGAAATTGTTTCGTTGAGTTGTTGTGTGTTCATAAGTCTCCTTTTTTGCACCACGAAGTGTCACTAAGAAAGAACAAAGATTTCTTTTTAAAAATCCCGTGTAAACTGGTGCAACCTTACCTGTTGTAGATTTTATTTCCATATCTTATCCACCGCGTCATAACTTCCCACGCGCAAGTCCGCTTTCATCTTCACCAACTTATGCTTCTCCACCCGTTCTGATGGCGTTCTCGGCAAGTCATCTGCATACTCAATAAACCTCGGTACTTTGAAATACGCCAACTGCTCCCGCGCATAATCCAAAATAGATTCAGGCGAAGTGTTTTCTTTTGTGTATCCATCCTTCAACACGATATACGCCTTCACTTCTTCACCGCGCAACTCGTCAGGGACAGGCACCACCGCCGCCACTTTCACAGCGGGATGTTCCATCAGCACACCTTCCACTTCCACCGATGAAATATTTTCGCCCGCGCGTCGGATCGTATCTTTCAAACGTGCCTTCCAATGGAAATATCCCTTCTCATCTTTCGTCACCAGGTCGCCTGTATGCAGCCAGCCATTTTTCATGACCTCCGCTGTCGCTTCGGGTTTGTTCCAGTAGCCCGTCATCATCGGTTCACCGCACAGGATCAATTCACCCACACTGCCTTCAGGCACATCGTTTCCATTCGTATCCACCACTCTCGCTTCTTTTGTCGCAATCGGTTTACCCATCGCGCCCGTGCCCACCGAAAATCCATCATCAAACGGCACGATCAAATCCACGCCTGTTTCGGTCATCCCAAATGCTTCACGCCACGGCACGCCCCAACGCCGTTCAAATTCCGCATGGAACTTCGGATGAATCCCCGAACACAAAATCACACGCAAATTATGTCCGCGTTCCAGCGCAGGGTCTTCGGGCATCTTCAACAAAAAGAACGGCATTGTGCCGATCAAATACAACACGGTCACGTTATGCCGAATGACCTCGCCCCAAAAATGCGACGGCGAGAAGCGCGGCAAAATCACCAACGGCGCGCCGCCGATCAAACTCGCCACCGTGTTCCATTGCGGATCCATATAATAAAACGGCTGCGCGGTCAGGTTGCATTCGGCGGGCGTCAGCTCAAAATAATTCGCCGCGATCTGCCCAATGCCCAGCCAATATTTTTGCTGCAACATACAACCCTTCGGAAAACCTGTCGTTCCCGATGTATATTGGATGTTGACCAAATCCTCGCCAGTGACATTGGATGACTCGAACGAGTCAGATGACTCATCCACCAAACGCATCCAATCTGACCCGTTGCCTGATTCAGTCACGAGCAGCGTTTCCTTCACTGACGGCAAGTGCGCCCGCACCCGCTCCCATTGCTCCAGATAATTTTCGTGGACGACGAAGAATCCCGCCTGCGAATCGTCGAGTGTATAGGTCAGATCATGGTCGTGGTAGTTGATGTTGACAGGCACGATGACCGCGCCCAACTTCGCCAGCGCAAACCAGACGATGGGGAAGTCCACGCCGTTGGGCAACATCACAGCCACGCGTTCGCCCTTCGTCACGCCGACGGATTTCAGCGCATTCGCGGTCTTGTTCACCCATCGATTCGCTTCCACGAACGAAAGCGGCTTGTCTTCAAAGATGAACAGCGGATTCTCTCCAAACCGCTCCGCCGCGCTCTCCACCAAATGCCCTAAACTCTTCCACTCCATACGCGATTCTCCTTTGGTTAATTTCTCAACCACGAAGTAGCACAGGGTCACAAAGGAAAACCTTTGTGTACCTTTGTGACCCTTTGTGGTTATGCTTTCTTCACCCGCTTCACAAACATCTCACTCAACTCACGGCTCGACTCTTGCAAATCCACCGCCTTCGGGTCAAAGACCCATTGCAGCATAATTCCATCAATCGCGCCTTGAATCACAGACGCCATTGCCTGCTCATCGAACTTGGAGAATTCCTTTTGCTCCACTCCAATGCGGAAAATTTTCTTGAGATGAGCGCGGCATGGGTTATATGCGGAGTCGCTGAATGCTTTCTTTTCTTCGGGTGAAGTAAAACTGCCCCACAGATCCACCAACGCCACGAACTGCGAACGGTTCTGTGAGATGTATTCAAAACTGGCTTCGATGTACACGCGCAGTTTGTCACTGCCTTTGGTCTCTTCTTCCACCCGCCCGCGGATGTACGCGCCTTGTCGATTCAAGATCGTGTGAATGGCAGACGTGATGAGGTCATGCTTGCCGTTGAAGTGATAGGCAATCAGTCCCTTGGTAATTCCGAGACTCTTGGCGATCTCCGCAAAGGACGTTTGGGTATAGCCTTGCTCGGCAATCGTCTGCAACGCCGCATCGATAATCTGTTTGCGGCGGGCTTCTTCAATGAAGGTCTTCTTCTCTTCTACAGGTTTACTTTTGGCTGGCATAGTTGCTATCCTTTCACCATTCCACCATGAGTTTGGGCACGGCGCGGAATTCATGTCCATGCGGCGCGGAAGGGTAAGTTGATTTTAAGTGCAAATGCGGCAAACGCTCGAATAACACGCGCAAGCCGATCTCCCCTTCCAAACGTGCCAACGAAGCGCCGAGACAGTGATGTCGT
The DNA here is from genome assembly GCA_016715195.1 of Candidatus Villigracilis proximus. Taxonomy (GTDB): domain Bacteria; phylum Chloroflexota; class Anaerolineae; order Anaerolineales; family Villigracilaceae; genus Villigracilis; species Villigracilis proximus. The sequence goes on along the minus strand of JADKBB010000001.1, from coordinate 422 downwards.
CCGCGAGCGAAGGCAAGATGGTGAGAAGCATTTGCTCGGTGGATGTCGAAGCGGTCTGGGTCGGTGAAAAATTCTGGGGTCGCGGTTTGCGGCTCCCAACATACATTGAACAGTGTCGCCCACTGCAAAATCCACGCCGCGGACGGTGATGGGTTGAGTCACATGGCGGGTCGCGGTCTGCACGGGGGATTCCCAGCGCAGGGTTTCTTCCACAGCGGACTTCATCAACTTGGCAGGGTCGCGTTTCACTTCGTCGAATTGGTCAGGGTGATTGAGCAACGCCCAAACCGTGTTTGAAAACATGGCGGCGGTTGTTTCCAAACCGCCAAAGATGATGACAAAAACATTCGAGATGATCTCGCGCTCACTCAAGTTTGTGTTCGGGTCATGGATAAGATGACTGAGCAGGCTGTCATCAGGCT